>CANRTU010000065.1 GCA_947642745.1 uncultured Eubacterium sp. | reverse complement strand
TTAAGAGATTATCTGCGGTCGGTGTAACATATGTTTGACAAACTTACAGAATTTATGTATGGACATAAATAAGTAAGTATTAAAATAAACTGCCGCAGACAAAACTGTCTGCGGCAGCCTGGTTTCCTATGCGGTTTCTTTAGCAACGGTATCTTCGGTAATTTTCTCTTTGGATTTGTAATAATCGTCAAACATTTTATTAACAGCATCCTTGGTTTCGTAAGAGATTTTAGGCAGTTTCTTATCGCCGCCCCACAGCTTCTCAGCCTGTTTAAAGCCTTTTTCCATGGCTTTCTGCATGTCTTTCATTTTGTCAACATCGTCTCCTGCAAGGGCGCTTGCAAAATCAAAGAGTCTCTGGGAAGTCTGTTTTACGCCATAATAGCCGTCTTCTGAAATATCTTCTTTCGCTTTGGCTTTTATTGATTCGAAATTTGTATCCGGATCAATATTGATGCTCTTCTGTGTAAATATTTTCCAGAAATTATCATCAGCTTTTGTGAACGTATTTGCCTGTTTGGATATCATTTTATTTACAATATCCAGAAGCTGGTTCTCACGGTTTGTCTGTTCAGATTTTAATTTTTTTACCAGTTCCGCCCGCTGTTCAGCACTCATTTTGTTAATTTTATAAGTTGCTTTCTGATCGCTGTCTGCAGGTGTTTTGTCATATACGGCGCCATCTGATGTGGCAGGATCCTTTTTGTCAGTTTCGGATGCGCTGGTATCTGGCTTGGTGTTTGGAGTTGTTGTTGCTTCGATATCCGAATAAGATGTGGTTCTGGCATTTACTCCTGATAAATTCATAGTTCTCCCTCCCTGTTTGTATGATGTGAAACCGTCCGGTTTCCATTTCATGGTAATATTTCACGGCATTCCAATTTTATGCCATGATTATGCAATTCCGTTTGCATGTCAGGCATTCACAGCCACTATTCCGTGAATATTTTTGCAGGACCGTGAATAGTAACACGAAACTTCCTGATTGCTGTTTATATCGGATATTTCTGCCGCTTTCTTTAGTCTTTTCAGCACTTTTGGATATTTTCTGGTAATGCATGTATTAAAGAGCGCTGGTTAAAAAGAATCTTCAAATATTTTTACAAATGCCAGCACGATTCTGGCACAGTGTTCCGCTGCCTGGCGCTCAAAGGCAGGGTAATCCATTTCTGCGGAACCATCGGCTTTATCAGATATTGCACGGATGACTACAAATGGGATACCATTTAACGTAGCTGCCTGGGCGATGGAAGCGCCTTCCATTTCGGCGCAGTCTCCCTGATACTCGCTGATCAGCCGGTCTTTTGTCTCTGCGCTGGAAATAAACTGGTCGCCGCTGACCACGCAGCCTTTTACGATGTTAACGTCCGGATTGGCATGGTGGCATGCGGTAATAACTGTGTCAGCCATTTCTTTGTCAGCACGGAATTCCCGGCTATCAAATCCTGGAATCTGTCCCGGAGCGTATCCAAAGACAGTGGCGTCCACATCATGCTGAATGGCTTTTTCAGACACAAGGATATCGCCAATGTCAAGTTTTGCGTTCAGGGAACCCGCAATGCCGGTATTTAATACATGGGTTACTTCGAACAGGTCCGCCAGAATCTGTACACAGACAGCGGCGTTGACCTTGCCTATGCCACTGCGCACGACAACTACAGGCGTGCCTTCCAGCATACCTTCGTAAAAATTCATGCCGGCTTTTGTAATAACCTGATCTGCTTTCATGGTTTCTTTTAATGTGGAGACCTCTGATTCCATGGCTCCGATAATTCCGATTTTCATGGGCTGTTCCTTTCTTTATATAAGTATTGCCGGCGTTTATTGTGGATACAGTAAACGTGAGTCGTCGATCTGGTACAATACCTGATCCAGGTATTTTCTGGCGAGGTAATTAGCCATGTTCAGATTCATGTCCAGGTAATTGCCGCAGTCTTTCGGGCTGGCTCCCGGTACGGCGTCTTTAAAATCACGGATAAACTCAAACATGGCAGTGACCAGCGGTACGATGTCTTTTGATTCGTAGTCTCCTGCCAGTAACAGATAAAATCCGGTACGGCATCCCATAGGCCCGAAATAGATGGTTTTGTCTCCATACTGCGGGTCATTGCGCAGATAGGTAGCTGCCAGATGCTCGATGGTGTGTATTTCAGCAGTGTTCATCACAGGCTCTTCGTTTGGGGATGTCATACGCAGATCAAAGGTGGTAATGACGCTGTCGCCGGCATGGTCTTTGCGGGAGACATAAACACCCGGCTGTAATTTTTCATGGTCAATGGTAAAGCTTGCTATTTTTTCCATTTGTTCTCCTTTTGCTCTTCTTTTTGTCAGGTCTGAATGCTGCATAAATATTTAAAATGGCTTCTTCCAATATTATAGTAAACCGGGCAGAAATTTTAAACCTGTAAATTATGAATTAAATATAAATTTTGTACGGAGTGTCAGAACTGAAAAATGATGGGAATGATTTTCAGACACGTTCTAAACTTCCTGTATTTCATTTTGACAAAACCAGCCGGACATAGTAACATATCTCTATCAGATATTGAATGAAAATAGAAATGGAGATAAACAATGTCAGATAAAAAGAAGATTATATTAACAGGCGACCGTCCAACCGGAAAACTGCATATCGGACATTATGCCGGTTCCCTGAAACAGCGGGTTAATCTGCAGAATTCCGGGAAATTTGATGAAATTTTTATTATGATTGCTGATGCGCAGGCGCTGACTGATAATGCGGATCGTCCGGAAAGAATCCGTGACAGTATTATGGAAGTTGCGCTGGACTATCTGTCCATTGGAATTGATCCCGCAAAATCAGTTATTTTTATCCAGTCCCATATAGCGGAACTGACAGAATTATCTTTTTATTACATGAATCTGGTAACTTTGTCCAGGCTGGAACGTAATCCTACTGTAAAATCAGAAATCCAGTTACGTAATTTTGCCACAAGTATTCCGGTGGGATTTCTGACTTATCCGGTCAGTCAGGCCGCAGATATTACTGCGTTTCACGCTACGACTGTTCCGGTAGGTGAAGACCAGGCTCCCATGCTGGAACAGACCAGGGAAATTGTGCATAAATTTAATTCCGTTTACGGCAGTGTGCTGACAGAACCGGAAATTCTTCTGCCGGATAATAAAGCCTGTCTCAGACTTCCCGGTACGGATGGTAAAGCCAAAATGAGTAAATCATTGGGAAACTGTATTTATTTATCAGATCCTGACGAAGTGGTGAAACAGAAAGTCATGTCCATGTTTACAGATCCGGGCCATATACGGGTACAGGACCCGGGCAGGCTGGAAGGCAATACGGTGTTTATTTATCTGGACGCTTTCAGCAGGGAAGAACATTTTGCCTCATATCTGCCAGAATACGCAAACCTGGATGAATTAAAAGAACATTATACAAGAGGCGGTCTGGGTGATGTAAAGGTTAAGAAGTTTTTATATCAGGTGATGCAGGAAGAGCTGGAGCCGGTCCGTTCCCGCAGGGCAGCTTTTGAACGGAATATTGGAGACGTTTATGATATTTTACGTGCTGGCAGCGAAACGGCCAGAAAGACGGCGGCAGCCACATTAAATGAAGTAAAACACGCCATGCGCATTGACTACTTTGATGATCCGTCTTTCTTATCGGAGCAAAAAGAGAAATACAAATAAGCCGGCGGGATTTAAGTGCCGCAGGCAACCGGACGAAGCGGGAAAAGATGAATTTTCCGGGTCCGGCGTTAACTGAAAAGTGTATTGTGTATAAACGAAAGAGAGCATCCGGTAAAAGCCGGATGCTTTTTTATCTTATAGGAAAGAGCGTCCTATAAGATAAAACCCCTCCGGGAGGATCGCCATGCGACGGAAGGGAAAAAGCTGCCGGGGGGCAGCCCGCCGCAGGCGTAGTAACTGGCGAAGCAGGATATATTAATTATCTGTAATAATTTTTTTTGTATATTAATTCCAGAAATAGAAATAATAAGAAAAGCTGTAATTGTTTTTCTGTGTAAGATCTGCCAGCATTGTATCATATGATGATTCTCTGGCAGGAACCGGATTGGTGCGTCACAACCGGATTTATGAATCAAACGTGTTCAGATTCTGTTTTGTTTTAATCCGTGTATTCCAGGCCGTTAAAAATCTGCCGCAGGGAAATCACCGCAGCGACTGCCAGAATGACTTCGGCTGCCAGCTGGGCATAAGATAGTCCGTATAATGGAAACAGCCAGTTTAACAAAATAAGAGCCGGGATTTCCAGAATAATTTTCCGCATGATGGCAAATACAAGAGAACGTTTTCCAAGGCCGCAGGCCTGAAATACTCCAACTGCCAGAAAATCTGTACACAAAAATGGCAGATTCAGGCAGAGTCCACGCAGCAGGCGGCTGCCATAAATCACGATTTCCCGGTTTTTCATAAACATGCGGATCAATGGTACAGCGCACAGATAGTAACAGACAGAAGCTGCCGCCATACTGCCTACGGCTGATTTTGCGGAAAACAGGATGGCTTCTTTCATGCGGTTACGATTGCCGCTGGCATAATTATAGCTGACTAACGGCATAATTCCCTGGGAAAATCCCAGTGAAATCTGAAGCGGAACCATATTAATTTTCTGGGCGATTCCCATTGCGGCAACTGCGTCCGATCCATAAGATGATGTAAAATTATTAAGCACAGTCATACCGATGACATTCAGCAGATTCTGAATCGACGCCGGAATACCGACCGCACAGATTCCGCCGATAATTTCCCTGCGGTACCTGGCCATTGACGGACGGACGCATACAAAGGTACGGCCATGTCTGGCAAATAGTAAAACAAAAAAATACAGACATGCCGCACAATTAGACAAAAATGTGGCCAGTCCTGCGCCGGCCGCTCCCATATTCATGCCTTGGGGAAGAATAAAAAACGGATCCAGTATTATATTTAGCAGACAGCCGCTCATGGTTCCGATACTCGCATGAAGGGAGGCTCCTTCTGAACGCACCAGATAAGCCAGCACTACATTCAGAATCGCGGGAGCGGCGCCAAAACTGACCGTCCATTTCAGATAAGCGCCTGTTGCGGCTACAGTGGCGGTATTTGCGCCCAGCAGTACCAGCAGCGGATGCCGTAACAGAGTATAAATAAGTGAAAATATCAGCCCGCAAAGCAGTGCGCTGTAAAAACTGACCGCACTGCTGCGGCAGACCGTGTCATAATCTTTCCTGCCAAGGGCACGGCTCATCATACTTGAACCGCCTACGCCGAACAGGTTATTGACTGCGTTAAATCCCAGCAGTACAGGCGCAGCCAGCGTCACCGCCGCATTTTGTACAGGGTCATTTAAAATTCCTACAAAATAAGTATCCGCCAGATTATATAATACCATTACCAGGGAACTTAAAATCATGGGAACAGACAGGGTCATAACAGCTTTTGGTACAGGAGTACTTTCGAATAATGTTGTTTTTTCTGTATGTTTCATTATGGTTACCCTCCCATCCCGGATCAATACAGATGATTTTGTAAAGTTCTTTGCATTCTAAGTATTCTAACATGCTTTACAGATTTTTGCCACAATATTTTATTTTCTCATATTGTTAGAAATCTGTAAGAAAAACAATGCATTTTTGTTAGAAAATTTCATACACGATGATAAGAAATGTATGCCACCAGCCCTTATACTGAATAGTATCCAGAGCATGTTCTGCGATATTTGCGCTTTCTAATGGATACCGTGGAAAGTTTCTTTGGATAAGCCTGGAAATTAAACCAGATAAACAGGATATGTTTACTTATAAATTATTTTATAAAACAGGAGGTACTCACATGACCCAGTACAGAAAAGTATACCGTAAACGTAAAAAAATCCGGAAAAAAAGACTGGCTGTGTTTAGAAGAATCTTTATTTTTGTCTGCATGGCAGCAGTTCTTGTGAGTGTCCTGCGTACGGCCGGAAACTTTTTGCGGACCTTTTTGTCAGAAACAGAAAATCTGCGCACCGCTGCGGTAAGTACTGAACGGCCGGTGGTACGCAAGGGGTCAGGACTGTATTATGACCTGGAGCAGTATGCCGCCCTGCATCCGGCGGCCGCAAAGATATATGAAAATAAAGACCTCTATCCGGAAAAATTAATTGCTGCCTATTTAAATAATCCGGAAATGGAAGATTTTATTACGGGTTACCCGGATGCTGTCCCGGGTAATGCGCAAAGTCTGTCGCCGGAAGAAGCCGGCAGCCGGTTTCCGCTGCTTTTGCAATGGGATAAACGCTGGGGATATAACTCCTATGGAGAGAGTATTATCGGGCTGTCAGGCTGCGGGCCGTCCTGCCTGTCCATGGTGCTTGTTACATTACTAAATGATGCTTCCATGACGCCGGACCAGGTGGCACAGTTTAGCGAATCGCAGGGATATTATGTCAGCGGCAGCGGTACTTCCTGGTCTTTGATGACGCATGGAGCTGCTGCCCTTGGACTGACGGCCAGGGAACTTCCTTTGGATGAGTCTGTGATCAAAAATGCCCTGGATGCCGGAGAACCGGTTATCTGTTCCATGGGGGCTGGTGATTTTACAACCGAGGGGCATTTTATTCTGATTTATGATTATGATGAACAGGGATTTATACTGAATGATCCAAACTGTATTTCACGAAGCGGCCGTACCTGGACTTACGATGAGCTTGCCGGACAGATCAAAAATTTATGGGCATATCGCCGTTAAACGATGGGAGCAAAGAGAGATAGTATGTGGACTCCTGCTATTTTACGACACGGGATCAGCTGATAGATGACGGTGTATTCTCCGGACGCCGGGGAAAGGCTGTTTCCGGCAGAATACACATGGTTTTCCCTGTTTTGTGTGTCAGTATCAGACAATCGGGATATGCTGATTAAATCTGGATGAATAATCCATAAATTGGCGAGTGAAGATCATAGAATGATTTTTCAGACACGCTCCAGGCACAATGATTCTGTCCTGTGTACGTAAACTTACAGGAAAGACAGGCAGAAATATGGATATTGCCGGAAACAGCCGGGGAATTTCTAAAGGAGGTCTGTACACGGATGCAGAAAATTTTATGTAAAGACGAGGCGGAGAAATATTCGGATGCCATAGATCCGAAAGTAGTCTGTTATATCCGGGACGGGCATACAGATACATTTGAAAGTCATAAAAACTTTAGTCTTTTTGTATTTCCAATGTATGATATTCACCAGCCGGGACTGCCTGCTAATGAAATTATGATTTATATTGATCATGAGGATTTATTTATCTTTTGTGAGGGAAAGCGGGGGTATGAGAGGGTATGTGCCCTGGTCACAAAGGAAGAAACAAATGAACGTGCGCTCTGGTGTTTTTTTCAGAATCTGTTAAAAAACGATATGGATAATCTGGAAGATATTGAATGTGAAATTGCTGACGCTGAAATGGCAGCCATGGTACGTTTTCATGATAATTATATTCACAAAATTATCTCTTATCGTAAAGAGCTGCTGCGGCTGAAGCGTTATTATGAACAGCTGGACGCTGTCCTGGACAGTCTGTCGCTGAATACAAATCATTTGCTTTCGGAAGAAGGAATCCGGCATATTAATATTTTATCCGGCCGTACGACCAGATATCTCTCCAGTGTATTAAACCTCAGGGATTATGTGACCCAGATGCGGGAGGCATATCAGTCCCAGATTGATATAGAACAGAATAACCTGATGCGTCTGTTTACGGTTATCACTGCCATTTTCCAGCCGCTGACGCTGATGGTGGGCTGGTATGGAATGAATTTTCGCAATATGCCTGAGATGGGCTGGACATATGCCTATCCGCTATTTGCCGGAATCAGCCTGATGATCTGTACTGGTATGCTGATATATTTTAAAAAGAAAAAATGGGTATAATATTGCGATAATGCCGGATGAACATAAGTTATCCGGCATTTTTGTCTACAGGTTGTGTCGGATCCAGAACTGGTCTGCCAGTAGCAGCCAGTTGGCACGGAACAGACGCATGATCTGCCAGTAACCCATGCCACGCAGATCGTATTCTTTCACAAGGTCAAATTTGGCCTGCATACTGCGGACGTCCTCAAACCAGACTTCATGTTCCAGGCCGTCCCTGAAATAATGGAAAAACGGGGACTGGGCGGTTTCATCATATTCGATGGCCACATCGTTTTCGATGGCAATCTGTACGGCCTGAATGTTGCTGATGGTACGTGCACGGGATACGCCCTGTTGGAATGGCAGTGTCCAGTCATAGCCATAATTTGGTATTCCAAGGCTGATTTTTTCCGGCGGAATACGTGTCAGGGCATATTCTACTACCTGTCTGACATTCCGGATTGGAGCCACCGCCATGGGAGGTCCGTAAGTATAGCCCCATTCATAGGTCATTAGCAGTACGCTGTCAGCCGCTTCGCCCAGAAGCCGGTAGTCTTTGCCTTCGTACAGAGTGCCCCGCTGGTTGTCAGAAGTTTTGGGCGCAAGCGCCACAGATACCGGATAGCCGATGGCATTGATGGCTTCCCGCACGTTATTTACAAACTGGGCGAATGGTTCCCGGTCCTGTGCCAGAATGTACTCAAAATCAATGTCCACGCCCCGGAAGTTTTTTTCCTGTACGACGGATACCAGCTGTTCAATAAAATGTTCCTGTACGGCCATGTCATTGACTACCTGGCTGATCAGATAATTATTAAATTTTCCATCTGTACCAAAGGGCGTAACAGTTAGCACAGGAGCAGTCTGGCCCGCAAGAGCCATATTAATCATAAAAGTATCATCCGTTTTTGGGTAGACCAGATCTCCCTGGGGAGTAAATCCATAGGAAAAGACATATAATTTAGTCAGATATGGGAGAGTCTGACTGAGAGTATCGGGATTTATATAAGGATATGCATAACCGCCAGTTTCAACGGCCATTCTGATCTGTGGACTGTCTCCTTCTGAGAGTAACAGCGCCTGCCCGATGGCAAGCGGATAGGGATATTCCAGCTGGTTATTGTAAATAATGGTATCTGCCGGCACGCCCTGCTCTGCGGCGATGGTATCTACGGTATCTGAGGCTTTTACAACATAGATTTCCATAATAAACGCCCTCTTTTTTCTATTATTATATGTGGCAGGCAGGGCTGTGTGCATCAGATGTCAGCGTTACCTGACAAAACATCCGGGGCAGTCTGTGTAATTTAAGGCAGTGTGACAGTTATTTCGATATACCCCGCTGCGTATGGTCCCGCAGAATATGGCTCAGTATAAAAATGCAGTTTGTTGTTTTTCAGATAAAAACTTTGATTAAATTCAATTTTTTCCAGAGCTTTTTTCACTTCTTTGCGGTCTTCATAAAATAAAAATTTGTCTGTGCCTTTCGTCTGGTCAAATTCCTTTAAATATTTTTTGCGGATTGTCTTGTTAAGCTCTTTTTTATTCATATCCAGCAGGTCAGCGGCCGTTAATTCCGTACCGGTGGCTGCGTCAAAGGTATGGGATATGCGGTATGGCATACCGTGTGCTCCAAGGGAAAAATCATAGCCGGACTGAAGAATACTGATATAATCCTTATCATTCCTGGTAATTTTACAGGTGACTTTATCAGCGTAGTAGCGGTCGTCACCGGAGCCTTTAAGGTCTTTTACCGTCTTTTTTGCTTCTTCCAGGTTTTTTCTGGCAGATTTGATCCAGCTGGTGCGCAGGGTGTCATAAAACTGGTTAAATGCGTCTGCCGTATCACTGTCTCCTTCAGCTACCGGATATTCATAAGAAATGGTCTTATAAACCAGACCTTTTTTTGTCTGAAATTTCTTTTCATAAGTTTTCTTTGAAAGTTTCAGGGAAGTTCCGGTTTCACTGGATGTGACAGGCGCAGAGTCTCCCGGAGTTGTGGCAGCTGCGGAAGTGTTCATTACGGCTGGAGAGACGGACAGTATAAAAGCCATCAGGATGATGCCGGTTTTGTTCAGGTATGTTTGTTTCATATTAAGGTCCCCTTTCTTTGTACATGGTATGCGTTTCAGACACGCTCTAGTTTAAGACATTAAGACAGGCATGTCAATCAGTAAATGTCAGCTATCAGTTTAAATGCGGTTTTGTCCTGGGGAAAACAGGACGTACCTTTACAAATTCTGTCAGTCATGTTATGCTGGGATTTATTTAAAAATGCTTTCCATGAGATGTAGCCTGATGGGCATGATTTACCTGAAAAAGGTTTTCAGACATGCCCGGAAGCAGAAAAAAAGGAGGACTGGTCTGATTGAAAACAGAAATGAAAAAAAGTGTATTAAGGCGTCTGATGGCATACTACCGGCCATACAGGGGCGTATTTTTTACAGATATGTTTTTTGCGTTTGTATCAGCTGCAGTGGCTCTTGTCATACCCCTGGTGGTGCGTTATGTGACGTCCACGGTTATCTATATGGACGGAGAAGCCGCCAGGGAGATGATTCTGAAACTGGGGCTGATGATGTTTGTACTGGTGATTGTGCAGTGGTACAGCAATTATTATATATCTAATTATGGGCATGTGATGGGAGCCAGAATTGAGTATGACATGCGGGCTGAGATTTTTGATCATTATCAGAAAATGTCGTTTTCTTTTTATGATGAGCAGAAAGTAGGCCAGCTGATGTCCAGGGTGACCAGCGATTTGTTTGATATTACGGAACTGCTGCACCATGGACCGGAAAATGTGGCTATTTCCCTGATAAAGATCATAGGAGCTTTTGTCATATTAATGTCCATTAATGGATATCTGGTAATCGCGGCTTTCGTGCTGGTGCCGGTCATGCTTGTCTTTGCGTTTCTGTGTAACCGGCGCATGAAGCAGGCATTCCGGCAAAACCGTGTCAGAATCGCAGAGATTAACAGTCAGATAGAGGATAATCTGTCCGGAATCCGGGTTGTGAAATCGTTTGCCAATGAGGACGTGGAAAACAGTAAATTTAAAACCGGCAATGACGGATTTTTAGCTGCCAAAAAGAACAGTTATTTTTATATGGGCCAGTATCATTCCGGACTTACGGCATTTACTACAATGATTCATGTGCTGGTAATTGTGGCGGGAGGACTGCTTGTGACAAAAGGAATGGTCAGTATTACGGACTTTGTCACATTTTTATTGTATATCAGTGTATTTACAGAACCGGTAAAAACACTGATTGATTTTACGGAGCAGTTTCAGAATGGATATTCTGGTTATGAACGGTTTGCGCAGATGCTGGATATTATGCCGGATATCGAAGACGCTCCGGATGCGGAGGATCTGGATCATGTGGAGGGCAATATCTGTTTTGAGGATGTATCGTTCCGGTATTCAGAGGAAAATGGAACGGTACTGCAGCATATTGACCTGAAAGTGCCTGCCGGACAGTATGTGGCGCTGGCGGGGCCTTCAGGAATCGGGAAAAGTACGCTGTGCAGTCTGATTCCCAGGTTTTATGAAGCCTCTGGGGGACGCATTACCCTGGATGGAAAAGATATCCGTAAGCTGCGTTTAAAAAGCCTGCGCACCAATATCGGGGTGGTACAGCAGGATGTTTATTTATTTGCCGGTACGGTATACGATAATATTGCGTATGGCAGACCGGGCGCCAGTATGGAAGAAGTGGTGGAGGCTGCCAGAAACGCCAATGCCCATGAATTTATTATGCAGCTGCCCATGGGATATGACACGGATATCGGACAGCGGGGCATGAAGCTGTCAGGCGGACAGAAGCAGAGACTTTCTATCGCAAGGGTATTTCTGAAAAATCCGCCGGTGCTTATCTTTGATGAGGCTACTTCCGCACTGGATAACGAAAGCGAAAAAGTTGTACAGGAATCGCTGGAGAAACTGGCTGCCAGCCGCACCACGTTTGTGATTGCCCACCGGCTGACCACAATACGTAACGCACAGAAAATACTTGTGCTGACTGAAAATGGAATTGAAGAACAGGGTACTCACGAAGAACTAATGGAAAAGCAGGGAATATATGCCGGGCTGTATCAGATGAACCAGATCTGAGAATGTCCGGGTCCCGGGTGATGTCTGATGACAGACAGATACAGGAGCAAAGGTCATGGAAAAGATTCCAGTGGCGGAAGATGATGAAAGTATCTACAGGAAGTTGTGCGTCCTGCCGCAGGCAGACAGATACAGGAGCAAAGGTCATGGAAAAGATTTTAGTGGTGGAAGATGATGAAAGTATCCGCAGGGAGTTGTGCGTTCTGCTGCAGGCAAACGGATATCAGGTGGTCAGTGGGCCGCCCTGTGATCTGGCGCTTCTGGACGTGAATCTGCCGGAAGAAAGCGGCTATGAAATCTGCCGCAGATTGCGGCAGCATTCGGATGTGCCGGTTA
This sequence comes from uncultured Eubacterium sp., assembly GCA_947642745.1. Classification (GTDB taxonomy): domain Bacteria; phylum Bacillota; class Clostridia; order Lachnospirales; family Lachnospiraceae; genus Eubacterium_J. Next base: position 10,066 of record CANRTU010000065.1, on the reverse strand, counting down.
TTTTTCTGACAGCCAGGGATACGCCGGAGGATGAACTGCTTGGATTCGGAGTGGGCGCAGATGATTATATCCGCAAGCCTTACCATTCTTCTGTACTGCTGGCACGTATTGCGAGACTGCTCCGGCGTAAAAGCAGTCCGGTGCTGCAGGTGCGGGAACTGACACTGTGCCTGGCGGATCTGACGGTACGTTATCAGGATCAGGTACAGGAACTGACGAGAAATGAAACCCGGATTCTGGCCTGCCTGATGCAGAAAGAATTGTGCACACGGGATGAACTTATTGAAGATCTGTGGAATAACAGTCTTTATATTGATGAGAATACATTATATGTGAATATTAACCGCCTGCGGGATAAGTTAAAGAAAATAGGAGCTGACGGTTATATCCGCACGGTGCGTGGGGTAGGGTACCGCTTATGAAAATTTGGGAATTTTTATCCGGGAAAGCCGTTACTTTGTGTTTTCTGGGGACTGGGGCGCTGCTGGCGGGTTTTTGCATGGCGCTGGCGGACGTCAGTCTGGTACTGACTGGTATGCTGGAGAGCTGCTTTGTAATCGTTACGGCAGGATGGCTGGCAGTTTCGTTTCTGGTGGAACGCAGCAGGTTTGTAAAACTGGAACAGCTGATGCTGACGCTGCCGGATAAATATCTGCTGGGCGAAGTGCTCCCGCCGCCTTCCAATGCGCTGGAAAGACAGTATTACCAGATTATGAAAACAGTTTCATTATCCGCCGTGGGGATCGCTGAAGCGGCAAAACGGGAAAAAGAAGAATATCTGGATTATGTGGAAAGCTGGATTCATGAAATGAAAACCCCGCTGACAGCCTGTAACCTGATTCTGGCAAACGGAGGGGATATCCGTAAAATCAGGCGGGAATTAAGACGGGCGGATAATCTGACGGAAAGTATATTGTATTATGCCAGGCTGCGGACAGCGGAAAAAGATATACAGATTACAAAGTTTGAAGCGCTGGATGTTATTGATGAAGCAGTGAAAAGCCAGATGGATATTTTAATCGCCGCAGGCGTCAGCGTTGAAGTGAGGGGAGAACTGACTGTTTATTCTGACCGTAAAACAGTTTGTTTTATTTTAAAGCAGCTGTTGTTAAACAGCGCAAAATACTGTCCCGGCTGTCTGATTGAAATCGTTGCGGAAAACGGAAATATATACGTAAGAGATAATGGATGCGGTATCGCAGATTATGAAGTGCCAAGAGTGACAGAACGGGGTTTTACCGGAAGGAAAGGAAAACGACAGAAAACGGGCACAGGTATGGGACTTTATATTGTAAAAGAGCTTTGCCGCCGGCTGGATATCGGGATGGAAATTGAATCTGTGGAAGGAGCGTTTACAAAGATTACGTTTTGTTTTGTAAAAGATGCGGTGAAGCGGCAGGAATGATTGTATTGTAACATAAGAAACGGCTGTTATAACCCGCAGGGTGGCGTGTGTGCCGCCTGCGGTTCATAAAACAGCCGTTTCAGATATTTTGTACTGGAAAGCCCCTGGGGCCGGTGACCGGACAGCTGTAAAGCCGGCGACCGGCGCCATTTTCCCATGAGGTGTTAATGTACGGTTTTTTGTCTGGGAAAGCTCCCTGGGGCCGGTGACCGGACAGCTGTAAAGCCGGCGACCGGCGCCATTTTTGTGTGCGGGCCGTTATGGATTGCCGCCGGGGTTACTGTCGTCGATCCATCTGGCATAAACGGTAATATCTTTTACAACCGGAACATATTCAAATATATAGATTTCATCAAAATTCTGGCTCGTATACCATCCGGCAAATACATAACCGCTTTTTTTCGGGCTTTCCGGCCTGGCCGCAAACTGTCTGGATGAAACAGTCTGGGAAGGAACAGCGCTGCCGCCGTTTGTTTCAAAAGTTACAGTATACCGGTTAGATGACGAACCTCCCGGGTATGGATAATAATTGTCAGTGCTGACCCATCTGGCGTAGAGTGTAATATCCTGTGTAATGGTCAGGGAGAAGTCATAAGGGGTGGTCAGTGCGTCGTTCATATACCATCCGGTAAATACATAGCCCGCCCGTACCGGATCGTTCGGTCGCAGAGCGGTTCTTAAAAATTCAACTCTCTGGGGTTCTACATAGCTGCCGCCGTTGGAATCAAACGTTACTACGTACTTCAGCGCTTCATCCCATTTTGCGTATAAGACAGTATCTGTGGTGATGCCGTCGGAAAAGCTGAATGGGATTGAAAGGGAACGGTTCATGTACCATCCGGCAAATGTGTACCCGTATTTGAGCGGTACAGACGGAGGGGTTATTTTCTGGCCTTTTTCCACTGTCTGGGGCGGAATAATCGTGCCTCCGTTTGTATCAAATACAACGGTACAGGTTTCCGGCTGTAAATAAAGCCATTTTGCGAACAGTGTAAAATTTCTGGTCACTGGAGAGGCAAAATCATATTCGGATACTAAGGAATAGTCCCTGTACCATCCGCCAAATGTATACCCTGCCCTTACCGGATCGGCAGGTTTAATAATGGCGCTGCCGTGATTCACTGTCTGCGAAGGTACCAGGCTGCCTCCGTTTGTCATAAATGTGACAGTACAGGATACTACCGGTACAGTCGGCGGAACAGTGGGTACGGTTGGCGTCACCGGCGTGGTTGGCGCCACAGGTATGGACGGCGTCCCGGGATCCGGCGGAGTCTGGTTTTGTACCGTAATGGTTACAGATACGTGTCTGCCGCCGGAAGAAGCGGTCATCTTTGCGGTTCCGCTACGCAGCGCTGTGACCAGTCCGCTGGCTGATATGGATGCGACGCTGTAATCACTGGATTTCCAGGTCACTGGTTTTGTGTGGTTTTTAGAGCCGGTTACCTTTGCCTGCAGCTGGAGTACATCTCCAATGGACAGTGTATAGGCACTGTCACTGATCAGTTCCAGATCCTTTGTCTTATCGTATATTTTTATTTTGCAGACTGCTTTGATGTTTTTGCTGCTTTTCAGCCTTACGGTAATGCTGACAGTGCCGGCTTTCCTGGCCTTTACTTTTCCTGCGGGACTTACGGATGCAATCTGCCTGCTGGAAGATTTCCAGACCAGTTCCGAAGACCGGGACGCCGGAATTTCGTCTGTTTTCAGTTGCAGACTGTTTCCGGTATACATGGTGCGGGACGTGTGGTTAAGTGTAAGATGTTTTACGGTTTTGTTTGTGGCGGCAGCGCTGGTTTTATTTAAGTGCAGGGCTGCCATCAGAATGAATAGAAATAAAAACAGCGCTGGAAGTTTTGAAAGCTTTCTTTTCATACCGGTATCCTCCCTTCGTTTTCCGGACTGATTATCCGGACATCTGAAATGCATGATAATTGTTGATAATCTGTCATTTGCCACACTCCTTTTAAAAATAATGGTGTCCTCTGTCACTGAGGGTATTGTTGTCAGATATTATATCATATAAGGAGCTTCAGGTCTATTTATTCAGTATGTGTCTGAAAATTTATTTTTCTGACTGTTTCCCTGAAAGTTTTCATGATTGTGATGTGGCTGTTTTTGTCCGGTTACCGGGCGTCTGGTACATGAATTTTTAGTCTTTCATTTCCATGGGCTGTCCTGTTTAGAATGATTACAATAAATCTTTTGTCTCCACATTGTAGACTGACAATACAGCAAATCCAAAAGATATAGCCGTTAATACAAGTGGAAATACTGCGTTATCCGCCAGTGTGAAATCGCCCACATTGGCCTGTGTAAGAAAAATCAGTAAAAATGAAGAAATAATAGCCGCTTTCGAGGATTTCATCGCCATGCCCACAAACAGTGCGATAAAACTCATGCTTACGATGACAAAGGATTTTACTATCAGCTGGATATAAAAGGATAAGCTGCCCATGTCAAAGTCAATTTTAAACGATGACTGCATATACTTTGATCCTGCAAAAATACACAGATAGATTATTAATTTTGACAATACCAGTGTAACAAAGTTAAAAATCCATACTGCCATCATCTGGGTTATGATAATTTTCTGCCGTTTTACCGGATTGGTAAACATCAGGTTCATCGTTTTATTTTTATAAGCGCTTACAATAAAGGATGCCAGCATGACGCTTGTAAAAATAAGAAATGACATACTTGTAAAAAGTTCTATCGGAGATGAGATAGTATCCATTCCGGGCGCTGCGTCCAGTGTTCCGTCCGGATCATCAGCAATTCCAAGGAAAGCAAGGGCAAATATAAACAGGCATAGGAGCATCGTTAAAATAACTGTGTTACGGATATACTTTGCAATATTGTTTTTCTTCCATTCAAGTCTGATCAGCTTTAACATGATTGTTCCACCTCCGTTGTCAGTTTCAGAAAATACTCTTCCAGTGATTCTGAATGTTTTGTAATAGATGCGATTTCAACCCCGTTCAGAAGCAGTTCTTTTAAAATTTTCTGTGTTGTGACTGAAACTTCATAGATACGGATTCTGGAATCATCCATGATTTTAAAATTATTAAGATTTATTTTGTCCGAAAGTATATAGGCCGCCTTTTGTGTGTTATCTACTGAAAGCTCTATATAGGCCGTATTCATTTCAGAGATTTCCTGCATGGAAATTTCCCGTATCAGTTTTCCATGACAGATAATGCCGATGACATCTGCGATACTTTCAATTTCTGAAAGCAGGTGACTGGATATGAGGAATGAGATGCCATACCCGGATGAGAGCATCTGGATCAGATCCCCGATCTGTTTCAATCCCGCCGGATCTAATCCGTTTACCGGTTCGTCCAGCACTACCAGCTCCGGTTTACACAGAATGGAACGGGCAATCCCAAGACGCTGTTTCATTCCCGGTGAATACTGTTTCACCGGTTTATCTGCCGCCCGGGAAAGATCCAGCATATCCAGGGCTTCATCCAGGCTCTCTTTGTTGTAATACCCCATATATTCACAATGGAGCCGCAGATTTTCTTTTCCGCTCATATGTTCATAAAATGTAGGAAATTCAATTATGCTTCCCATACGCCGGAATAATTCACATCTTTTACCAGTTCTTTGCCATCTATCCGTTTTGTCAGATGGTTTGTTTGTAAAATATAAGACATATTCACTGCCCCTTTCTTTATTTTAACGCTGTTTTTCTGCGTATATCGGGATACCTGAGAGGTATTTTATGAATATTATTGTAACGGTATTGATTTTCAAAACTCTTGATCAGTTCTTACGAATTTCTTTCGTTTAGATGAATGTGCGAATTGCGTGTGATTTTGCGCTAACCATCCGGAAGATAAGATTCAGCAGTGTGACGTGGCATATTCAGTATTTTATTTTTTCAGCCGGACGGTAAATGTTGTTTTAAGATGCGGTGTACTTTCCAGATAAAGAGCGCCGCCCGGCTGGACGGCAAGATTTTTCGCAATTGTCAGCCCCAGTCCGTTTCCCTGAATTTTACGGTTTCTGGAATCATCCATAGTATAGAGCCGTTCAAATACACGATCCGCAAATTGTTTTTCGATTCCGTTTCCTTTATCGGTTATGTCAATGTATACGCTGTTTTTATCCTGGCACAGAAATATCCCCGGATATTTTCCTTTGCTGCCATATCTGACTGCGTTTGACAGCAGATTGAACAGGATTCTCTGTAATGCGTCTTTTTCTCCCTGTGCGAAAATTTCTGATTCTGGTATTGCTATTTCTACTTCAAAATTTTTCCCCGATAAAATCTCATAAAAACCAAGGGCGCTTTCCCTGCATATTTCACTTATGTTGATTTTAGAAAGAGTAATATTTGTATCGCCTGCCTCAAGCTTCGCAAGCGTGAAGAACTGGCTGATCAGATCCATGACCTGTTTTGCTTTCGCTTCGACTTTTATTAATGTCTCATCGTCTGCGTCAGCAAGACGCATGATCTCCAGATACCCCAGAATTACAGTCAGGGGCGTTTTTATATCATGGGATATGTTGGCCAGCATTTTTTTGGAAGCGGTTACACTTCTCTTAAATTCAGCTTTTAGCTTCTGGCGTTCAAGCAGCAGACGGTTGATTCCGCCTGCAAGTTCCATAAGGACAGGGTTGTCTGTAAATACCATTATTTTTTCGTCACTGTCAGATGCTGATATGTCCTCTAATTTCCGGCTGATCTGTTTTAATTTTGTCTGGGTTACTTTTGTGAACACAAACCGCTGGTATAAGATGATAAAAATCAGGGTAGTGGTTACAATGAAAAAGAAAAAGAGAATGGTCTGGCTGCTCATATTATCAATCTCCTGCCTTATAGCCAATCCACCAGACTGTGATGATGTATGCGGGGGTACGGGGATTGTCTTCTATTTTTGTCCGCAGTCTGCTGATATGCACATTCACGGCATTTTCATCTCCCAGATAAGCGTCATTCCATACGAGAGAATAGATCTGCTCTTTTGTATATACTTTTTTTGGATTTTGCAATAGTAATTTCAGTATTTCAAACTCTTTTGCCGTAAGCCCGATTTCTTTTCCATTCTTTTTTACAGAGTAAGCGTTCAGATCCATTCTCAGGGCTCCTTTTGTCAGAACCGGCTGTTGCGTGGAAGCGTCCGCAGTATACCAGGTGATTCTTCTGATATGGGCTTTTATGCGTGCCAGTACTTCCGAAACAGAAAAAGGTTTTGTGATATAATCGTCTGCCCCAAGACCGGGGCCAAGGGTTTTATCGGAATCCGTATCCTTTGCGGAGATCATGATAATGGGAACCGTACTGGATTTCCGTATTTTTTCCATGACCTCCATGCCGTTCATTTTTGGTATCATCAGATCCAGCAATACGAGGCAGAAATCATCGGAAAAGAATGTTTCGCAGGCGATTTCCCCGTCGGAGGCGGTAACGACTTCGTAATTTTCTGTCATTAAAAAGTTTTTTAACATGGCGCTGATTTCCATATCGTCTTCAACTATCAACTAACAGGATTTTCATGATATGTTCCTCCGGTATATAAAATAATTTGCGGCGGTTCAGAGCGTGTCTGGAAAATGATTCTGGCTTTTATGTTTCCGGCTTTTCATAAGATGTATCAAATGAGAATAAGACACGCTCCGGTATCTCACCACCGTTTAGTCAGATCAGAACTAAAATTTCTACAGCAAGCAGGACCAGCAGCGCAGGCAGTAAAACCGGCCGGACAGAGACTGCTCCCGCAAGCAGCAGCATCACAACCGGAACCATGTATTTCCGTGGATGGTGCCACAGGTCGCTTTCAATCTTCCAGTCCCGGATGGGATAAAACCATTCCAGCAGCACAGATAAAACTGCGCTCTGCAGGGCGAAGAACACAGCCCCGGCAATTAGCAGGGCAGTGACGCCGCCGTTTTGTATCTGCCAGCTGCAGAGGAATATGATATTTGCGGCCATATTGTACAAAAAGATAAACAGGCAATAGGGGATGCAGAACGCTTTTTTCTGTCCGGGCAGGAAACGGACTGCCTGCTCCAGATCATGGTCGCAGGAAAGCAGGATACAGATGGGCGTATTTAAGGATAAAATCGCAAAGCCGGCCGGAATAAAGGACATACCGGCTGTTTCTCCCAGAAAATACGGCAGTGCCAGGGCTGCGCACCACATCACGGACATATTAAGCAGATAATTTTTATGGCTGCCCAGATACCTGAAAAAATACCGCCACAGGGAAGCTGTTTTCTGATGTTTTACCACATGGCTTTTGTTTCCCTCCAACTGATAAAAATCATATCCGTCCGTTTGCCACAAGAGAAGGACAGCCAGTATGCCATTCACCGCCAGCAGTGGCATCAGCCACGGACTGCTTCCGGAAAGCAGAATCACAATGGCTGTGGCGGCAGCCCAGATGTCTTTCACATACCAGTATTTTCCCGGGGACCAGACTGCCGCCGCCATAAGAACGGCGTGGATCATACAGACAATCATTCCGGGGATCTCTACCGGCTTACAGGCGGAAACAGCCAGTAAGACCGCAAAAAGCAGCCCTGTCTTTGTAAGAACCGTATAGGCTCCCAGCACAGCTACATAGGAAAAGACAAATTCCAGACGCCGGAAAGGCAGCATCAGCATGTGCCGCATTTCGTCTGCGTTATCTTTGGAAGAAAGGGCCTGCCACATTACGCCGGCGGTAAAGGCGCTTATCATCAGGTTGCGGACAGAAGGTGCGGTCTGCACCTGAAAGCCAGTAATGTACAGTCCCTGAAATATGATAATATCTATGAAAAGAGTCCGGGGCAGCCGCTTATAGTCTGCACCGAATAATTTTCTGGCAAATGCCTTACCTGTCATGTTCATCATGTAAAGCCTCCCGGATTTCTGTGGCGTTTATCTGCCCGTGTCCGAATGTCTGCCGGATTTTTCCATTTTCGAGGACGAATACCCGGTCAGAAGTCAGCGTGATACTCTCCAGAATATGGGAAGAAAACAGGACGCATCCGTGCTGTTTATATTCCAGAATCTGCTGGTAAAGGTATTCTGTACTCTGGAAATCCAGACCATTCACCGGTTCATCCAGGAGAAGCAATGCGGGTTTCAGTGCGAATGCGGTGATCAGAAATGCTTTTTTCCGGTTTCCGGTGGACAGTTCTTTTAGCAGGATATCCGCATAGTCTTCAAAGTGAAATCCGTGGATCAGTTCTGAAACGTCCGGTACTTTCCGGCCATAAGCGGAGCATACATAGTCCAGGTATTCCCGGAAAGTAAAGTATGAAAAAGAATTATCTTCGGCAAACACGGTATAGCGGCATAGTTTAAAATCCTGCTTCCTGAAATCCACGGGAGCGCCGCAAAAGCAGATGCTGTCTGAACAAAACGTAGGGAGCAGACCTGAGAGCACTTTCAGAAATGTGGTTTTTCCGGCTCCGTTCAGCCCGATGAGTCCCGCTACTTCATGATCCGCCAGCTCGAAAGAAAAATCTGAAAGTATGATTTTACTGCTATTGTACCAGGCGGTTAAATTTTTTACAGTCAGGAACGGTTTTTCCATATTACCTGCCTCCCCTGCCGTTGTTTTCTTTTTTCCACGCCGTATAAGCGGAATACAGGAAAGCGCCTGCCAGAATTATGTATAGTCCCATCATCTGGAAACTGCCTGATATGCCGCATACTATGGCTGCCGCCAGCCAGATCAGACCAATGAGTCCACGCATATATACATGCCGCATGATTTTTACCTCCTTTATGCGGAATCTGATATCCTTTTTTATTTATTTGTATTCCAGTATAATAAAAAGATCAGCCCGATGAATAGTAATGTGATAACTGCCGCTATGACAGAGCTGATACTCATCATGGGAAACTGTTCATATTTCAGCACATACGTAAATAAAAGCATTTGGCAGGTTCACGAAGTAAGATACAAACAGATTATTATCAGAAAGCCTGTACGCAGCCGCAAATCCAAGTCCTACCGCAAATAGCAGAAGCAGATCCTCCATACTGCGGAACCCGGGGCAGCCTGTATGATAAAGGGAAAACATTGCGCCGGATAATAAAATTGCAGGCGCCCATCCGTACTGCTGTTCGATTCTGCCCTGTACAAATCCCCGGAATAAAAATTCCTCGAAAAATGTAGTCATAATTAGCGGGACGATTCCCACAGGCAATAGGTGCCAGGGGATCTGTTCACCGGCTGCCATTTTCGGTATAAGTTGCCCGCTGGTTGAACATACAACAAAGACAAATAAAACAATCCATTGCCGTCTGCCCGGTTTTTTCATGCCTGCGGAAGCCGGCGTTCCGTTTTCTTTATACAGACAGTATAGCGGTACTAAAAAGCTGAATACCAGTCCATACAGAAGATTGTAAAAGATAAAATAACGTACAGGCGTCGGATTGAGACTGGCTGTCATGATACAGATAATCAGCATGATTTCTATACCGGCTGTAATCAGGATAGTTTTTCCTTTATTCATGATTTACCTCATTTATCCTAACCAGCCCTGATAATATGCGGTTGCTCCTGAAACTGCGCCTGCGGCCATGGCCGTCAGTGTGACCACAAGAATAACGGGATGCTCTGTCATCAGTTTTGCTAATTCTTTTAAATCGTTCATGTTAATTTCCTCCTCGTATAATAAGTTTGTAAGCAAGAAAAACAGCTTACAGGCTTATTC
>CANRTU010000064.1 GCA_947642745.1 uncultured Eubacterium sp. | reverse complement strand
AGGAGTATATACTACTAAAGAAAGAAAACAGGGAATTATAAAACTGGAAGAAGTAATCCGGGAATATACGAATGAAGATAACAAGGTGCTGGCAATGGAATCAGTGCCATTTGTATATCTGATGACAGACGCACATCCCTGTACACCGAGTACCTGGGATCAGTCAATGTATGTGCACGGATTCAATGATGATAGTCTGTATATGCATTATTTTGAAATGACAGGAAGTGTTCCGGACAGAATTATTTACATACAGTCAGAAATTCATGCGGATATCAGCATTGATTGTGAAGGATACAGGTTTAATGATTATGTGAATGAAAATTACGAACTGATTTATGAGGATCGGGATGCCATGTATCCTGTTTTAATATATGCCAGAAAAAATAATAATTAAGGAAGGGGTAGATTAAACGGTGCCACCATCATAGTGATTGGAAATCAACTGATATAATTTTGCATAGACACAAGGAGAACCCATACCCATGCAATTCACATCCCACACCTTTCTCTTCATTTTTCTCCCCATTACCCTCATCCTCCATCTGCTCATCGTGCGTATCAGACACATGCGACCGTCGGATACGTACCTGCTGGCTGTCAGTGCGTTTCTCTTTGCCTGGACCTGCCCGCAGTTTTTCCTGCCGTTTCTGGCGTTTATTCTGATGGTTTATATTTCCGGCACGGTGATCCGCCTGACGGAGGGCGGTCCTGCCGCCAAAAAGAAGTGGGCGGCGCTTTTTTTCGCCATTCTGACCGGCATTTTATTTTATTATAAATATGCCGGATTTTTTCTGGAAAATGTAAAGGCCGTTTTTCCGGGCGTGGCGGCTGTTGGTATGATATCTGCTCCCACGGCTGTTCCCTTAGGCGTTTCATTTCTTATTTTCAGCGCTATTTCTTATCTGGCGGATATTTACCGGGGCGATGCGGATACCGGATCGTTTTGTGATACCGCACTGTATATCATGCTCTTTCCAAAACTTGTTTCCGGACCGGTTGTTTTGTGGAAAGATTTCCAGCCTCAGATACAGAACAGAAACATTACACTGGATGCCGTCACAGACGGAACCGGCAGGATGATCACAGGGTATGTGAAAAAGGCGATGTTTGCGGATTCCCTGGGGGCGGTGGTGGCGCAGATTAATTCCGCCGTTCCGGATATCGACCGGGGGACCTGTCTGCTGCGGGGATTTTTATATATGCTGCAGATTTATTATGATTTTTCTGGTTACTCAGATATTGCCACAGGACTGTGCCGGATGTTTGGATTTCATATCAGGGAAAATTTTGCATATCCGTATACGTCCCTGTCTTTGTCAGAATTCTGGAGACGGTGGCATATTTCCCTGGGGACCTGGTTTCGGGAATATGTGTACATTCCCATGGGCGGAAACCGTCGGGGGGGGGTATTTTTATACCGGAACCTGTTTGTGGTCTTTCTGCTGACCGGTATCTGGCATGGGGCCGGCTGGACATTTCTGGTCTGGGGCGCACTGTATGGCATTCTGATTGTGGCGGAGCGGCTGATAAGCGGTAAAGCCTGGTATCAGGCCATTCCCGGAATACTGAAATGGGGCGTGACGATGATCCTGGTTTATCTGATGTGGATTTTATTTATGGCGTCTGATATGGCGGATGCGGTCTGGATGTACCGGCGTATATTTGGAAAGCCGCTGGAAGGAGCGGTGAATTTTTCCTGGAAGTATTATCTTTCGGCAAAGACGTTCTGGATTGCGGCGGCGGGATCTGTGCTTTCTGTCAGCGGCAGATGGACCAGAGGCTGGTACCAGCGTCTGCGGGAACGCCATCCGCAAGGATGCGGGATTTCTGACTATGGATATGTGGCGGTAAAGCTGCTGCTGTTTCTGGCGGCGGTTTTGTTTGTGGTAAATTCCAGCTATAGTCCTTTTATTTATTTTCAGTTTTAGAGAGTGTTCCATATCATATGAAAAGGAGTAAACCAATGAATCGAAAAGCCGGAATACTGTATGTGGCTGCGTTTCTTGTCATGATTTCCATACCTGCCCTTACCATGAATCACCAGAAGGATGCCATATCCGGAATTGATAACCGGATGCTTTCGGATTTTCCGTCCATAGGGACGGAAGGGTTTGCCCGGGGCGTGGAAAGCTATATCAGTGACCGGACCGGCGGCAGGGAAGAGATGATTAACGCTTATACTACGCTTAACGACAGGCTGTTTCACGAAATGGTCCATCCGTCCTATACATACGGGCAGGACGGTTATGTATTTTTTAAAATGCACCAGAACATCCCGTTTCATGACTATCACATGGAATTTGCCAGTATGGTACGCAGGCTGCAGGATTACTGCGAATCCAGGAATGTGAAGTTTTATTTCCTGTTTGATCCGGAAAAAAATTCCGTTTACCGGCGGTATCTGCCGGAAGGGGTGTTCTATGAAAATGAATGGGTGAACAGTCTGATGAATGAGTTTGACCGTCTGGGGGTCAGCTATGTGGATAATTCCATGTATCTGCAAAAAATCAGTGAAAAACACCAGGTGTTTAACAGACAGTATGACGCCGGGCACTGGAACGACCTGGGATGTTTTTATGGTATGAACCATCTGTTTGCCAGAATGAAGGAAGATCTGCCAGCGGTCAGGGAACTGTCTTTTGATGATTTTACCATCGGGACGCAGGTTATGGAGTCTCTGCCGGTATCCAGATTTCCGATTCAGGAAGAGGTGCCGCAGTTTACGCTGAAAAGCCGGTACAAAGATCTGTCCGGAGAGGTGGCGCAGGAGCTGCGGGTGCATTCACAGTACCCCCATGTCCATTATTATATAAATGAAGCGAAAGACAGTGAAAATCTGCCCCGCACCCTGATTTTCCAGGGCAGTTATTTAAACAGCCGTCCCCAGTTTCTTATCAGCAATACGAGTGTGGACATCGGGGTGCATAATTACCAGAATGTGCTGGATCTGGATTATTATTTTAATATTTTCCAGCCGGAAACCGTGATTTTTGAGGCTGCGGAATATGTGTTTTCAGATACTTATTTCAGCCTGGAAGGAATGAAAAACATGGACCTTTCCCCGGCGCTGATTACCAGAGAGGAGCTGGAAAAGGCAGGCGGAAGTATGGAAGAGGCCGTAAAAGCGCTGTGCCGCAAAACGGACAGGTACCCGCTTTCCATGTCAGGGGTTATCCATGAAGGCCGTCAGATCGACACGGTCTTTACAGGCACAATACCACAGGGGTGCCGGTATGCGTACCTGTATACACACGGACAGGTATATGATTTAAAGCCGGATGAGGCAGGCGTGTATGCAGTCAGTGTGGAACACGGCAGGATCACACCGGACCCGGACGCCAGGCTGTTTGTAAGAAATGCGGACGGGACGGACTATTATGTGCCTCTTGCCATTCGTGAGCCTTCCGTCATGCTCACAGACCAGATACAGGCAACAGCAGGCGTACAGCAGCGGGACGGGGGATATGAATTCCGTACAACCCTCAGGGACAATCAGTTTTCCCACCTGCTGTTCCAGCTGTATGATCCGGCCACAGATACATATCCCCATGCCTTTGCGACGGCGGACGCACCTGGAACTGTTACTGATACTTATGTGCATGATCTTAAAAGCGGCCGTTACAGGATCAGTGTCAGGGCAAATTCAAACCTGTCGGATGAGATGATAAGCTATGATGTATATCTGGAAGAGGGAGAGCGGTATTATGCGGGATATAAAATTACGTCTTTTTCCGGCACGGAAATAAGGGCGGAGGGGATCTGGATGATTCATTAAAATGACTGGTCTGAAGGAGGATTTTATGGCAATATGTAGAATATTGGAAAATTATATAAAATAATTTTGTTAATTTTCGATATTTATTGCATTTATAACTAAGATCTGTTATAGTAGTCTTGTCGTCATCATACAGAAACAGTTAGTATAAGTTGTTACAGGGAAATTCATATGATTCCCCAGGTATTGGTTACAGATATAGAAAGATGTAGAAGATACGTAAATACAGGACTATGGAGTAATAAGCTGAAATGTGGACGAGTATTTATGGAATCATGAAGCTGATACGGGAGAGAATGATATGAGTTTTTATCATAATCAGATAGCTGGAAATCAATATGGCCGTACATGGAATGAACTCATTTATAACATATATGAGGAAATTTTGTGTACGGTTTTTTACTTTGTAGAAAATTGCGCCTGTAAAGGAAAAAGCTTTTCAGCCAGGACCGCATGAGGGCGGAGGAGAAATTGCCGCATTCCTCACTTTGCGGATAATTTATCCTGAATTTGGTCAATGTAGCCCGCTATATCATGCCTTTTGGGTACGCCTCCCGGATTTATAATAAATTTTTTATATTATGCCCTTCAGGGTACATCTTATGAAAAGCATTTTTCAAGCATACTCTGGCAGACTGCGTTCATGAACCGTGGTGAGTACCCGGGGGATGAATAACAGGGTGTTTTTAACAAAAAACAAACGACATTTGTTGAAAATTGTTGAAATTACAAGAGACATGTAGTATAATTGAAGGGTAGCCAGGACAGGCAGCTATGCGTCCGGCGTTCTGATTCTGTTTCAGCTTTCTGATTGAGCTGATGCACGATTCTGCTACTGACGACAATAGATAGTGGAAAGGGAAAAGAATGAATTTTTTGTTTTATCATATACGTCAATTCAAATGCTGCATATGATAGAGCAAAACAGTTCTTAAATCAGGAAAGATGGAAGGATTTCGGAATATATGTTTCATCCATGCAGATGAAGATTCTTATCGTACATGTTATTTAAAACAGTTTTTTAAATGGATAGGATTTTCTTATTTTTCCTACATACCAGACAGTATGGGAGTAGGGAGTGAAATTCTGAAAAAAACTGAAAACAGGAATTTTGACATTGTTGTCAGTATCAACCGTGCGGCGCAGCGCAGTGACAGAGAGATTGCGGATCTGTTCGGTAACCGTTTTATCAGCTTTGAACCTGATCATAATAACAGCCTGAAAATGCTGATGGGCCAGATTTACAGGATCGTGCCGGCAGTCAGGGAGAGCAGGGTAATCGGCGGGCTGGTGGAAATTTACCTGAATTATGATATGGCGGATATTCTTTATGAATATACAACCGTATTGCTGGATAAATCTTTTTTTGACGCCGTATATCATAAATATGAAAAAGTACTGGAAGCCCTGGAAAAACTGGAGGAAAAAACTGGCGTCCAAAACATGACAGAGTACTTATTGTATGCAAAATTCAGTTGTCAGCGGAAGATGAATGAACTGTATGATTTTAGCAGATGGATTTATGATTATCCGGTAAAGGAAATGCTTGTAAATATTGACAGGATTTATGAGTATGATCCCGGGTTTTACAGGGCCGAATATCTGAAAGCAAAAGTGGCGGAACAGGATATCATGGTCAGTGTCCGTGCAAAGTCTTTCTATTATAAATGCATTGAGGAAAGTACGACGGAAGTCTGCAAAAGTTATCTGTATTATCAGCTGGGAAAATGGCTGGAAAATAGCGGACAGATATACAAGGCGCTAAAGTCTTATGAGTGGTCTTACAAATGCAATCCGGCCAGTATGAAAGCTGTATTTAAAATGGCCATATATGCGCTGAGGATCAGGGACAGGGAGACGGAAGTACGGTATCTGGAACTGCTCACAGAGCAGTGGGAGCGACATAATCAAAACAGACATCTGTTGCCGCTGATGGATCTGGAATATGCTTACAAAGCATACATGCTGCTGGATGACGCTAAACGCACAGGCATAGCGGATCATACTTATTATAAAGTAGCGCAGGATGTGCTGGAATTTACAAAGAATATGTATCTGGAAGCGGACGACAGTTATTTTATAAAAAACCTGTACGATGAAGAGTGGATGAAATATATCTGTCAGGCTATGGCATGCAGAATGGATATTGGATGCAAATACAATTGTCTGGAGAATTTAAATGAAACAGCGTATGGACAGCAGATATACACAGGAGTGCGGAACTAATCAGGAAAATACAGGGTTTCACACTGTCCGTCTGAAGGATTTACTAAAAAAAGGGATTATTGTGGAAGACGCCGCATCTTTTGGCAGTTCCATATTTGAAGATGTGTATGCCAGGGCGGCGGAAGCAGTGGAACGGATCAAATCAGACAGCCGGCAGGAGAGGGGTCTGCACAGATGCGGGGAGGCGATAGGAAGAAATAAAGAAGTATCCAATATTGTTTCATTTATTGGCAGAAGGGGAACTGGCAAATCTTCTTCCATGCTCTCTTTTCAGGAGGCGCTTAAAAAATACCGGGGACCAGAGAAGGATTATAATCCTGCGGGTCTGTCGTTCAGTAAAGAAGCGGACATGGATGATGTCCGCTTCTTTGTGCTGGACTGCATTGACGCAGCTGCCCTGGAGGAGTGTGAAAGTGTATTTACACTGGTACTTGCCAATATACTGGCAAAGGTCAGGGAGTACAATGAACGGGAAGGCAAAGAAGCGGGGTCGTACCGGATGCGGTCTCTCATACAGAAGCTGGAAGAACTGTATAAAAATTATAAATCCCTGCTGTCAAATCATGGAGAAGAAAAAGAGTATTCCCCTTATGAATATCTGAACAACTCTGCCAGCAGCCAGAGAATCCGCACTAAGTTCGGAGACCTGGTCAGTGAATGTCTGCAATATTTTCTGGAATACTATCATGAACCTGTAAAGGAAGCATTTCTGGTCATAACGATTGATGATCTGGATATGGCCCATTATAATGAGCAGATTACCGGGAGCAGACAGGTAAACATGCGTTCGTATGAAATCATGCGGGAAATATCCAAATACTTTTCAGTGCCGGGTGTCATTATGCTGGCGGCATACAATCATATTAACCTGCAGCGGCAGTGCAGCGGTTTTTTTATGGGCAGCAATTCCTATTATTACCAGTTGCAGAATGACGACGCAGGGGTGCTCCAGTCTGGCGAAAAACTTACAGGAGAATTTATGGATAAAGTGTTTGCGCCTGCTTACCGTCTGTATATGCCTTCCTGGAAGAAACGGGATTATCTGGAGCGGAATATGCGTATTGATATTGGAGAGGAACCTGATCCCGGGGATCTTCTGGACAGATTCCGTATGGAAGGAAGATATGTATTTAGTGCCAGGGATTTTCTGCTGATGCTGTATGCGGTAAAAACAGGTGTATATTATGACTGTGAAGGAAAAAAGCGGCACTTTCTGGAGGCGGATTCCCTGCGGGCGCTAAACAGTGTACTGCATATATTAATTGGCAATAATGTGCTGGAAAAAAACAATCAGTTATATCTGTGTCAGGAAAATGACGAAGAAGCGTTTCATCGGATTATGGACGACGCATATTTTCGTTTTATCAACGAACGCCTGTATCTGGAATGGGAGAGAAATCTGTTTCATGAGCTGCTGGAACGCCAGATTGACCGGCGCTGCAGGCGGGTAGTACAGATTGTGGCGCCAAAAACAGAGCCTCTTGGCAGAGATTATAAATGGACCATCAGACATTTACAGGAGGAACGGGCAACGGCGACGGTTGATCATATCAGTAACATTGACCAGCAGATTTCCTCTGCCAGGGATAACAGCGGGGTGGAGTACAGTTATGCGGAGCTTTTACACTGTATTTATCATATGACCAGGCAGGATGGCATATTATCAAAGGAATTTGTGGCGTGCCTGCTGCATTCGTCTTCCCTGTGTATGACGCAGATTTACAGGCGCTGCAGGATTATAAAATCTGATATCGGGAAAGAAACATTTATCAGCCGTTATCGTTACCGCATGCCTGTGAAGAAACAGGATGGCTGGGAACCAGCGTCCGGGGCGTGTACAGAACCTGCGGGAACCGGGAAACAAAACGATCAGTTCTGTATCCTCAAAAAAATGTGGCATCAGAGGTCAGGAAGTTCCCAAAAAGAAGAGAACCAGGAAGAAAGGATGTTTTCACAGCTTGAGGATGATACTCAGATTTTTAGAAATATAATTGGGAAGACGGTGTCTGGTTTCTGGACACAGTATTTTTATCCGGTGGTTAAACTGTATGTTGGAAAAAATGAGATAGAAGCTTCACCAGGCAGTTTTCATGATATTCGTGGAGCGGAATTCAAAGGGCAGTTTTTTATATGGGATATTCATGAAGAGACAGATTACATAGACTTTCCAGAGTGCAGTTCTTCGGATGATACATCCCGGATGCTGGATGAAATTGTATTTCTCATGTCCATGTACCAGGATCTGTTACAGTGGGAGAAGCTGGATGTATCGTTCAGCAGTAGTAAAAATAAAAAGGGTTTCCAGATAAATATGGAATATACAAAAGAGATCCATTTTGAACTTACGGCTTTTGTGAAAATGGTTATTCTATATCCGGATTATCTGAGGAAAATGGAACAGCTGCTTACAGAAGCTTTCTGGCCGGGTCCGGAAGAAAAAGATGAAGAGATGGCGGCATTCAGACGGCGTGTCTGCGAAAAAACTGGAAAATATTTTGAAAAATTATGGAACGCCTATCTGGAATGGGATCTGGCATATGGAAACATGATCCTTCCGGTACATAACCTGGATCTGATGTACAACCTGGTAAAACATCTGTATGTGGAATGCAGGGAGCAGAATGATTCGATTAAAGTTGATGACCGGGTGTTTTTTATGAAGTTTTCAGCCATGCTGCGCCGTTTTCTGGAGCATCTGGACAGAGTGGATGAGTTCTACTGTCTGAAAGGTACGGAAAGCTTTGTGGAAAGATTTCAGCAATGTCCGTTTATCCGGTTGTATGGGACTTTACAAAATGATCTCAGTTCGAAAATGGTTATCGAGGAGTATATGTACTATATTATCGAAGCGGTTTATAACCGGTTTAGTATGCAGAAGACGCCGGATGAACAATAACTGGCGGTGGAAACAGACCGGAACAGGAGGTGGGAAAGAATGCTTGATTTTACCGCAAAGATTCTGGTAAAGGCCCTGCAGTACATTACCCCGCAGGATATTCTGGACGGAACGGTGCGTTATGATGCGGTGCCTGTGCGCCGGCTCCGGGAGATATATTTTCATTCAGAAAATGATATGACTGAAACGGATCTCTCAAGGAAACTGGGTTATCTGAAGGAGTGGGCAGAATTCCAGCTGGGCGCAAAGGGATGGAGTGCGGATGCACGGCCGGCGGAAAGTGACGGCTGGCAGGAGGATCCGGACGGGCAGGTGGTGGGCATCTTTGATCTGGTGCATTGTCTGATTTCAAAAATGCTTACTGTCAGCCATGGAAGAATGGTGTACCGTTATAAATATTTAGAAACCTGGCATTATCTGAGCGGTAAAATGGGACGTAACCTGTTTGCGGCAGGCGCATTTGCCCTGAAAGATTACAGAGAGGCTGTGGAGCGCGGGGAATTCCGGGATACAGACATCATCTATCATGACAATCAGACATTAAATGAAATACTGGACCGTGGAATGTCAGAAAATCATTTTCATCTGCATGGTTCGGCCCCTTATTTTCTGCTGTCCTGGCTGTCGCTGATGAATTCGGTTACAATAACGGATACAGTCCGGCTGCTGGATCAGATCAATGAAAAGCCCAGGAACCCGAAAGTGCGCTACCATTATCATATGCGTCAGGAAAAATTTTCGGTTTTGCACCTGAAAGCGGCGGCTATCCGGATATATCTGTATGCGCAGCTGAGCGGACAGATGATCGAATTAGGGGAGTATTATGCTCCTGTGGCATGGCTGCTGGACCATATACTGGATACAGAGCCGGTGTCCGGCGCCTGGTTTCTGCGGGAAGAGGAAAACAGACCGGCGGGAAAGTTTCTACAGGAGCTGTCTGGCAACAGGCTGGAATATCTCAAAAAGTACTGTCAGGGTTTTTACTGGTTTTTCTGGCAGTGTTTTCCGGATATTCCCCTGGGAATTCTAAAAACTGATTGTCCGGTATTTGAAAGGGAAAACAGGAGCAGGATCGCCCGTTATGTTTCACGAAATTATGAGCCTCTTCTGTTAAGACGCTGTGCATGGCTGTTCACCGGAAATCATCAGGAAACATTCCAAAGGGAATGGAAGAGGCAGACCAGAAGCGCACTGGACAATATACTGAAACATACTTTTGAATGGAATATGGCAGACATACGTCTGCATATCCAGCATGTGATTGACGGATTTCATGCATGCAGCCGCCGTCAGTATAAAGATTATGCGCTTGATAATATAGATCCCCGGAAACCGGAGGAGTGGCATCAGGTTGTTCTGCTGGGGGAGCGCCGGATCATTTATGAAATGGAACGCCTGCGGTTTTATGAAAAGAAACAGGAGACGTTTCTGGATGATCTGTATAATCTTTTTTTTATCTATCTGGTGATCAAAGAATCGTTTCGCAGCGAGCTGCTCCAGAATAATGACAAAATCGGATTTCACAATTTTCAGACTTACCAGAAACGTAAAAACTGGTTTACAACGTCTTTTACAAGGGGAGAGCTGGCAAAGATCGCTGTCAATGAGGCTTTTCACAGCCAGAATCTGCAAAAGCTGGAAATCAGGGTAATGCCGCAGAACAGTGGTACGGATAATATACAAATGATTTACGGATATGATAAAACGATTGGTATGATTTGCGGATCCGGGGAAGTCTGGGACAGGAATATCCGGAATCATGGAGAAAATGAACCAGATTATTATTATGTATTCCATTTTGCAAAAAAAAAGGATGATACATACAGGGACGGCCGGTTCCGGTGCCGTCATGATGTATTCCGCAGAAGGCTGGAGCAGCAGGCGGAGGCAGTTATTTCCATGCGTGTCAGGAATCCCCGGGCCGGCCGCCGTCTGAAAGGCATTGACGCCTGTTCCAGCGAGGACGGGTGCAGGCCGGAAGTATTTGCTGTCATTTTCCGCAGGTTAAAACTGCACACAGTATACCGTTGTGGAGGAAACAGGAATCTGCCACAGCTGCGTGCCAGTTATCATGTGGGAGAAGAAAACCAGGATGTGCTGGATGGTCTGCGTGCCATAGACGAAGCGCTGTATTTTCTGAATCTGGGCAGCGGGGACCGTCTGGGACATGCGCTGATGCTGGGTGTCAGTCCGGAAGAATGGTATGGCAGAAATAATGATACCATTGCGATCCGTCAGCAGGACTATCTGGATAATATGGTCTGGCTGTATCACAGGATGCTGCATTATCATATATCCAATAATGAGAATTTACTGGAATATCTGGAACGTGAATTTCAGAAATATTTTAACCGTATCTATGAACGCAATCTGAACATTGATTATTACATTGATTTGTTAAAGAGCAGGGGATATGGCACAGGAAGCATTCTGCAGTTTAATATTCACAATTATTATTATGCCTGGGAACTGCGGGGGGATGATCCTGTTTTATATGCGCAGGGGTTTTATAATTCCCGTCTGCTTCTGGATACCAGGTGGGATGACCGCAGAATCAACCAGCTTGTAAATCCGGAAAGACGCAAAATTGAAGAGGCTGCGGTTTTGTACCATGCGTATCACTATAACGAAGCGGTCCGCAGGGAAGGGAATAAACCCGTGGTGGAGAAAATACCCCGTTATATGGTACATGGTATCGCACTGCTGCAAAAAGCAATGCAGAAAGAGATTGCCAGAAAGGGAATCGCCATTGAGACGAATCCTTCTTCGAATCTGATGATTGGCGGCCTGCGGGGATATGATTCCCATCCGGTGGTGTCATTTAACAATAAGTGGCTGGTCAGCGGCGGTTCTGAAGCGGACGATTGTCCACGGATCAATGTATCAGTCAATACAGATGATCTGGGTGTATTTACTACAACGCTGTACAAGGAATACACGCTGATGGCATATGCGCTGGAACACAAAAAGGACCGTACAGGCAGAAACGTATATCAAAAGGACATGGTCTATGACTGGATTGATCATGTCCGGCAGATGGGGAATGCCCAGTCATTCAGCAGGGAACGGATGCTTGGGGATATGCGGCAGTCTGGGTGTCTGGATGTGGATGAAAGGATCAGGAGAGAGGATGAGTGGTTTTAACGAAATACGAAAGGTAATTTTTGAACGGACTACAAAAAATGACGTCCGGAAACGGGAATGCGCCATGATAGACAGATGGCACGAAAAATGGTATGCGCAACCCCATCAGCCGGACCAGCTGTGCGGTGTGTCCGGAATGGACTGTTTTGCGGAATGGCTGGAGGCTGACATGAGGTTTTTGCGAAACGGATGCGACAGAAACAGA
The DNA here is from genome assembly GCA_947642745.1 of uncultured Eubacterium sp. Classification (GTDB taxonomy): domain Bacteria; phylum Bacillota; class Clostridia; order Lachnospirales; family Lachnospiraceae; genus Eubacterium_J. The sequence goes on along the minus strand of CANRTU010000064.1, from coordinate 10,628 downwards.
TACAAAAATTTTATGATGAAAGGGCTGGCAATGATATCCTTTCCACTTTCTTATATTTTTTTAATCCGGTGGAATGCGGGACATGAGGCAAAGGAGATTTTTAACCTGGTGGCTTCGCTCATACTTCCCTATCTGATATGTCAGTGGATCAATGTAAAGAAATATCAGGAAACCTGGGGAAGGTATGCCACATATTATTCCGGGATTATGCAGGAGATGACAAAATATATTTATCACCTGCCTCCATATAACACATGTCCACAACAGGAAAGACTTTGTTTTATGGAACGTGTGCTATCACTGACAGACGAAAATGGGAAAGTATTTCATACAAATATGACAAATAAAGAAAAGGAAATATTTAATTTCTCTGCTCTGGCGGATAAAATCAGTCCTTCCGGAGGACAATCATGAAAAAAATCACCACACAGGGCATTTGCTGTATCGAACCGTTATCAGAAAGAGGAGACTGGTACTGGGGCATGGACTATACCGGCGGCGATATGTACGAAGCCATGGAACTGTATCAGCAGGATTCCGTGATAAAGCACAACCGTCTGCTGCTGGTTCATTATCCGGATGGAAAAACAGTCCAGCCGGTTCATTTAACGGACGGACAGTTTCTGGGGCGTCCGCTGTATTGCCGGGGACAGATCTTTTTGCTGCTGGCGGACTTTCCGGCAGGGAAAATTCAAATCCTGCGCTACGACCACCTGACCGGACAGACCACTTCTGTGGCAGTGCTGCCCCTTTCTGCGGCGGTGGACTGTTACAATCTGTGTCTGTCCGGTCCGCCGCTGATGCTTATCAGGCAGGGAAGCGATCAGAAATTTGAAATGATATGGCCGGACCGCCTGGCATTTTATATGGAACACAGGGAAAGCTTTGCGGGCAGATCCGGTGACCATCTGTACTTTTCTGTCTGGCACGAGGACCCGGAGTACCGGGAAGAAGTGCTGGTACGCAGTGTGGATACAGGGGAAATCCTGGACCGGATGGCGGGAAGCGTCAGAAAAATGCCGGACGGACAGTTCTGGATCCTTACACCGGAAGAAGGCGGAGTGTAACAGGTCTGTCATGCAAAATTTTAAACAGAGCCCGGGGATTATCATGTCTGGCTGTGAGACCCTGAATAGAAACCGGAAATAGTCCGGGAAACCCTGGACCGGATGGCGGGAAGCGTCAGAAAAATGCCGGACGGACAGTTCTGGATCCTTACACCGGAAGAAGGCGGAGTGTAACAGGTCTGTCATGCAAAATTTTAAACAGAGCCCGGGGATTATCATGTCTGGCTGTGAGACCCTGAATAGAAACCGGAAATAGTCCGGGAAACATTTATCCTTGTATTACGGTAAACCGGGTGATAAAATATCTGTATGATACAGATACCGGACAGAGCATCCGGTTACATAGAGCGGGCAGACCCGTTCTGCTGATTGAGTTAAAATGGAATAAGACCGCAGACAGCGCAATCAGCCAGATCAGAAACCGGCACTATCCGCAGGTATTAAAAGAGCATCGAGGGGAAGTTCTGCCTGCGGGGATCTGCTATGATGTAAAGAATAAAAAACATACCTGTAAAATAGAAAAACTGACAGATATATAACATAAAAAGTAACCGGCGCCGCAGACGCATGGCTACCCTGCCGGAAGAACTGAAGCGACAAATGAAAAGAGGAAATTAATATGCAGTTTCGTGATTTGAAAAGACAGTATGAAGCATTAAAACCATCCATGGATGCGGCTGTATTACAGGCCATATCATCCGCGGATTATATCGGCGGCCCGCAGGTCAGACAGCTGGAGGAGCGGCTTGCCGCTTATACCGGATCAAAGCACTGTATTACCTGCGCAAACGGTACGGACGCTCTTTCCCTGGCGCTTTCGGCCTGGGGCGTGGGACCCGGGGATGCGGTATTTGTGCCGGACTTTACTTTTTTTTCCAGTGGGGAATGTCCGGCGGCGGCAGGTGCGGTGCCGGTGTTTACGGATGTAAAGCGGGATAGCTACAATATGGACCCGGAAGCCCTGGAACAGGCGGTGGAGCAGGTGGCGGCAGAAGGAGAGCTTACGCCGAAAGTGGTGGTGGCGGTGGATCTGTTTGGACTTGCGGCGGAGTATGAACCGCTGCGGCGCATCTGTGACAAATATGGCATGTATCTGCTGGAAGACGGGGCGCAGGGGTTCGGGGCAATGAACGGACAGCGGCGGGCCTGTTCCTTCGGGGATATTTCCACCACATCCTTTTTCCCTGCCAAGCCACTGGGCTGTTACGGAGACGGCGGCGCCCTGTTTACCGATGACGACGGACTGGCCGCTTTGTTGCGTTCCCTGGCGGTGCACGGCAAACATGCGGAGAATAAGTACGACAATGTGCGCATCGGGCGCAACAGCCGTCTGGATACGATTCAGGCAGCCGTGCTGTCAGAAAAACTCACAGCATTTGAATCCTATGAGCTGGAGGCTGTAAACCGGGCGGCAGCCCTTTATACGAAGCAGCTGGAGGGCACAAAAGGCCTGACGCTGCCTTCCACAGGCCCCGGACAGCTGTCTTCCTGGGCACAGTATACGGTACAGCTGCCGGAAGGCACAGACCGGACGGCAGTCAGGAACGCATTGAAAGAAAAGGGCATTCCTACCATGGTCTACTATGAAAAACCGATGCATCTTCAGGGAGCGTTTCAGGGGACAAAAAGCGCACAGGCACATTGTCCGGTGACGGAGGATCTTTGTGGGCGGGTACTGTGTCTGCCGGTGCATCCGTATCTGACGCCGGAAGAGATCTGTATGGTTGCAGGGGCCTTGAAAGAAGCGCTCTGCCAGTAAGCCTTCCGGCTGCGCAGGAAAAGGCGGATGTACACGACTGTTACCACAGGGCTGCCGGAATACATAACGGCAGGAAAGGAGCCGCAGGATGGGAATATATGTGAATCCGGGAAATACCGCCTTTGAAATGTCCGGATTTTCCAGAATGTATGTGGATAAAAGCGGGCTGATTTCCATCATGAACGAATTATATAAAACGGAGGTTTGTCTGTGTCAGCAGGCCACGCCGGTTTGGAAAAACCATGGCAGCGAATATGTTATCGGCATATTATAGCAGGGGATGCGATTCGCTTGCGTTGTTTTGCGGATTAAAGGCGGCAGAATCAGAATCTTTTGGCAGCCATCTGAACAGGCATCATGTAATTCGTCTGGACATCAAGCAGTTTCTGTAATCCAGGCATGATCTGGAGACATTTATCAGCCGTCAGGAAGAGCGGGTAACTACGGAACTGAAAAAAGCGTTTCCGGCGTGCGGGGAATTTCTGCCGCAGAGGCGGTTAAAGGAAGTGCTGGGAGAGATTTTTGATCAGACCGGACAGGGATTTATTTTTATCATTGATGAATGGGACTGTGTCTTCCGGGTGGCAAAGGAGCAGAAGGAGATACAGAAAGATTATCTGGATTTTTTGCGTGGATTGTTAAAAGGGCAGGATTATGTGGAGCTGGCGTATATGACTGGGATACTGCCCATAAAAAATACGGGGAGCATTCAGCGATTAATATTTTTGATGAATATTCCATGATTGATCCAAAGAATCTGGGGGAGTATTTTGGGTTTACCGCCGCAGAAGCGGAGCGGCAGTGTAAAAAGTATGATATGGACAGTATCAGAAAATGGTATGACGGATATCTGCTGGATACACTGCGTATTTATAATCCAAAGTCTGTTTCAGATGCGCTTATGTGGAGGGATATTCACAGTTACTGGACCGGTACGGAGACATATGAAGCGTTGAAAGTCTATATCGACATGAACTTTGACGGGCTGAAAGAAGCTGTTGTCAGGATGCTTGGGGGCGGACGCTGTAAAATAAGTACAAGAAAATTTCAGAATGATATGATGAACTTTAAGTCAAAAGATGATGTGTTAACGCTTCTGATTCATCTGGGATACCTGACTTATGATAAAAAGAGTGAAGAGGTTCTGATTCCAAACCAGGAAATTATGCTGGAATTTCTAAATGTAGTGGATGATCCCGGATGGAGCGGGCTGATCCGGGCTCCCGCACGCTCCGGGAGTCTGTTAGAAAGCGCCTGGGCGATGAACGAAAAGGAAGTGGCTGATGGAATATCCGTCATTCATGATGAAACAGCGTCTTTGTTATCGAACTGAAATGGAACCGCTCAGCGGCAGGTGCCATAAACCAGATCCGGGAAAGAAATTATGCTTCCTGGATAGAAGGATACACAGGGGATATTCTGCTGGTGGGGATCAGTTATGATAAAAAACAGAAGGAACATATCTGTAAAATTGAAAAATGGAACAAAGAGGACTGACAGAAACAGAAAAAAACTCCCGGAACGGCAGTATGCGTACTGCTGTTCCGGGAGTTTTTTCTTTATACGAAGGATCGCAGGGTCTGCCCCGGCGAAGCGGGGGTACTGCGTCGGAGCGGATCAGGTTTTCGGAGTCAGCCCGCCGCAGGCGGAGTATCCGGCTCTGCCATATTCTTTTTTACTTTTTAAGAAATCTCAGCCATTTTTTTCCTTTGCCAGATTTTTCTGTGCTGTGGAGAGCATCAGTTTAATCCGGTTTAACTGGTTTACTTCACTGGCGCCGGGATCGTAATCAATGGCTACAATATTTGAAAGCGGGTACCGCTTTCTTAATTCTTTGATTACGCCTTTTCCCACGATATGGTTTGGCAGACAGCCAAAAGGCTGGGTGCAGACGATATTATTTGTACCGCTGTGAATCAGTTCCAGCATTTCTCCGGTCAGAAACCAGCCTTCCCCGGTCTGGTTACCCTGGGATACAATCGGTTTTGCGCAGGCAGCCAGTGTCTCAATCCGTGCCGGAGGGTCGAAATGGCTGCTTTTTTCAAATTCATCCCTGGCGGCGCTCCGCAGCCATTCCAGGAAACGGATGCCCAGATTGGCCAGTCGGGCTGATTTTTTCGGGTTGCCCAGATATTTGGTCCGGAAATTCTGGTTGTAAAACGTATAGAGCAGAAAATCCGTCAGATCCGGAACCACGGCCTGCGCACCTTCCGCCTCCAGAAGTTCCACCAGGTGGTTGTTGGCGTCCGGCAGGAATTTTACTAAAATTTCGCCTACGATGCCCACTTTTGGTTTCTTTACGTTCCGGCGGGGCAGATTGTCAAAATCCCTGATAATTTCCCGGCAGAGTCTGCGGAATTTCCGGTGGGAGAGAATTTTATTCTGGGAAATAAATTCAATGACCCGCTCCTTCCATTTTGCGTGGAGTCTGTCCGCAGAGCCTTTCACCGCCTCATAAGGTCTGGTAGCGTAGAGACAGCGCATGAAAATATCACCAAATTCCAGTGCGTACAGCCCGTGCTGCAGCAGTGCCGGAGTCAGTGAAAATCCCGGATTTTTTTCAAATCCGCTTAAATTAATGGAAATCACAGGGACGTGTCCGTAACCCGCCTTCTGCAGCGCCCGCCGGATAAATCCGATATAATTGGAAGCCCGGCAGCCGCCTCCGGTCTGGGAAATAATAATGGCGGTTTTGTTCATATCGTATTTGCCGGAAGTTACAGCTTCCATAATCTGGCCCACCACGATCAGGGACGGATAACAGGCGTCGTTGTTCACATATTTAAGGCCCGCGCTGACTGCGCTGCGGTTGTCATCGCCCAGGACGACCATATGATAACCGGCGGCGATAAAGGCCGGCTCTAACAGGTCGAAATGCAGGGGTGACATCTGTGGACACAGAATCGTATAAGTTTTGCGCATTTCCTCGGTAAATACGGTGCGCTCATAGCTGGACGGGACAATCTGGCGGCATTCACGGATCTGTTCCCGTGCCTGGATAGCTGCCAGCAGGGAACGGATACGGATGCGCGCGGCTCCCAGGTTATTCACCTCGTCGATTTTCAGACAGGTGTAAATTTTGCCGGAACCGGTTAAAATATCGCTGACACAGTCTGTAGTAATGGCGTCCAGACCGCAGCCAAAGGAATTTAACTGGATCAGGTCCAGGTTTTCCGCCGTCTTCACGTAGTTTGCGGCGGCGTAGAGACGGGAATGGTACATCCACTGGTCCATAACGATTAACGGGCGCTCCGGCGGTTTTAAATGGGAAATGGAATCTTCTGTCAGCACCGCAATGCCGTAGGAATTAATCAGTTCCGGAATGCCGTGGTTAATTTCCGGATCCACATGGTAAGGACGTCCCGCAAGCACAATACCCCGCCTGCCGTTTTTCCGCATCCAGGACAGAACCGCCTCACCCTGGGAACGCATAATGTTCCTGGTCTTTGCCAGTTCTTCCCAGGCTGCTTTTGCGGCGGCTTCCACTTCCAGTTCCACGATTTTAAAGCGGGCGCAGAAGGCGTCGATTAAATTCTGCTGCAGCGTCTCCAGATTGCTGAAGGAGAAAAACAGGTCGATAAACGGAATCTGGCCATTGGAAATCTCGTCCACATTGTTTTTAATATTTTCTGCGTATGAGGTGACAATCGGGCAGTTAAAATGGTTGTTGGCCTCCGGAAATTCTTCCCGCTCATAAGGAATGCACGGATAGAAAATAAAGTCCGGATTCTGTCTGATCAGCCAGTCGATATGCCCGTGGGTCAGTTTGGCCGGATAGCATTCGGATTCGCTTGGAATGCTCTCAATGCCCATTTCATAAATTTCCCTGGAAGAGCGGGGTGATAAAATCACACGGAAAAACAGTTTTTTGAAAAAAACCGCCCAGAACGGGAAATTTTCATACATATTTAAAACTCTTGGAATGCCCACCGTACCCCGGATGGCCTCGTCTTCCGGCAGCGGTTCATAGTCAAAAACCAGTTTGTTTTTAAACTCATACAGGTTTGGAATGTCTTCCCCGCTTTTTTCACTGCCGGTTCCTTTTTCACACCGGTTGCCGGTAATGTAACTGCGGCTGCCGGAAAAATGATTGACTGTCAGCAGGCAGTGGTTGGTACAGCCTTTGCACCGGGAAAGTTTTGTATCATAACTTAACGCATGGATTTCTTCCATGGAAAGCATGGTGGTCTGATGTCCGGATGTGTGGCGTTCCCTGGCAATCAGTGCGGCGCCAAAAGCGCCCATAATGCCGGCGATATCCGGCCGCACCGCCTGTACACCGGCGATCTTTTCAAAACTCCTTAATACAGCGTCATTGTAAAACGTACCGCCCTGTACGACAATCTTTCTGCCCAGCTGTGAGGCGTCCGAGAGCTTGATGACTTTAAACAGGGCATTTTTGATAACGGAGTAGGCCAGTCCCGCGGAAATATCCGCTACGCTGGCGCCTTCCTTCTGGGCCTGTTTGACTTTGGAATTCATAAATACAGTACAGCGGGTGCCAAGGTCGATCGGGTGTGCGGCATAGAGAGCTTCTTTTGCGAACGCCTTTACGGAATAGTTTAGTGATTTGGCAAAGGTTTCGATAAAAGAGCCGCAGCCGGAAGAACAGGCTTCGTTTAACTGTACGCTGTCCACGGTTTTATTTTTAATTTTAATATATTTCATATCCTGTCCGCCAATATCCAGGATACAGTCCGTTTCTGGTTCAAAAAACGCTGCGGCATAGTAGTGGGATACTGTTTCCACTTCTCCTTCGTCCAGAAGCAGGGCGGATTTGATCAGCGCCTCTCCATATCCGGTGGAGCAGGAATGGACGATCTTTACGTCTGGCGGCAGCAGGGAATCAATTTCTTTCAGCGAGCGGATACAGGTATCCAGCGGGCTGCCGTTATTATTTTCATAAAAGGAATAGAGCAGGGAGCCGTCGTCTGCGACCAGGGCCACTTTGGTGGTTGTGGAACCGGCGTCGATGCCAAGGTAGCAGTCCCCGCTATAAGAAGAAAGGTCCGTCCGTTTTACCAGACTGGCTCCATGGCGTTTCAAAAACTGCCGGTACTCTGCCTTGGAGGCGAACAGAGGCTCCATTCGTTCCACTTCAAATTCCATATGGACGTCTGTGGAAAGTTTTTCCAGCAGCGTATCCAGGGATGAAGTGTTTTTTCCAGAGTCATTGAGTGCGGCCCCGATGGCTGCGAATAAATGGGAATTTTCAGGAGTAATGGCGTGTTCATCATCCAGGTTCAGGGTACGGATAAATGCGGCCTTTAATTCGGATAAAAAGTGCAGCGGGCCGCCTAAAAAGGCGACATGTCCACGGATCGGCCTGCCACAGGCGAGACCGCTGATAGTCTGATTTACCACTGCCTGGAATATGGAAGCAGCCAGGTCTTCCCTGGTAGCGCCTTCGTTGATCAAAGGCTGGATATCTGTCTTTGCGAACACGCCGCAGCGGGCCGCAATAGGGTATATTTCCTGATAGTTTCTGGCGTATGTATTTAAACCCGGAGCGTCTGTGCGCAGCAGGGAGGCCATCTGGTCAATGAAAGAGCCGGTGCCTCCGGCGCAGATGCCGTTCATCCGCTGTTCCGCGTTCCCGCCTTCAAAATAAATGATTTTGGCATCTTCCCCTCCCAGCTCGATAGCCACATCGGTCTTTGGCGCATAAAGCTCCAGGGCGGAAGCCACACAGATGACTTCCTGTACGAAAGGGATATTTAAATGCCTGGCAAGTGTCAGTCCGCCGGAACCGGTGATTACCGGCGAGAGGACAAAGTCGCCCAGGCGTTCCAGTGCTTTTGTCAGCAGGCTGCTGAGCGTTTCCCGGATATTAGCGTAATGCCTCTGATAGTCAGAAAACAGCAGTCTGTCAGTTTCATCTATAATTGCAATTTTTACAGTTGTGGAACCGATATCAATTCCAAGCCTGCGTAATGTTTTTTTACCGGTCATTCCAATTTCTCCCATAAGTCCTCCTAATCTAAATGTGAATTGGTTCCCGAAAACATTCTACATTATACGACACTGGTGAAGAAAACACAATTCATATTTTTGAATTTATATTCTTTTTCCTGAATTTATATTCTTTTCATAATCAGTTATGGACGGAGGAACGGGAGGCGGAATTATAAATGTATCCTGCCGGTAAAAATACGGGTCGGGGAAGCCCGGGATAAATCAATGGTTCTGCCATCCTTTTTGTATGTAATGATGTAATGAAAAATATTGTTATGGAGCGTCAAAAGATATGTCATAATTCCCAAAGATATTGCTATTTAAAATCAGATGCGTTTGTATCATCTGACAGGGCAGCGTTATCTCTTTCCATAGGTTCATCTTCCATAGTTTCATTTATGGCACCATTGATAAAAGAAGTTGTACTTTTTCTTGTTTTTTTGTATGGGCTTTTATTGCTTCATGTTTTTCTGGTGTCATTCTGACTTTAACTTCAACAAAATTTTCCATATATTTTTTGTGTGCCCTGATTTGTGCTTCTGATATAACAGGAAAGATTTTGAGCGTGAGGAAGCTAACCGGAGCAGGCAGCAGAACATATGATATGGGGATTTAATAAGATGAAATTATATTGAAAAACACAGGCTGATTCAGTATAATTAAGGCATGGCAGTGGGCGGCTGGCGCCTTTTGCTGCCGCAGACAGCAGGGAAGAGGTGGCAGGTGCCGGATGGAAATGGAAAATATGTCTGGAATGGACGGACAGACCGGGGATGCACACAGTGGCAGGGAAGGCGATATCATAAATCAGTATGTGGCAGCAGTTTTTCATATTCTATTAAACTGTTTCAAACACGCATAAACTCAAGGTTTTCATCAGATGTATATTTTCAAACTGTCTCATATTTTGATACAGTCTGATGGCAAAGTGTCGTAAAAATGTCGTAAATATTTGCTAGTAAGTTGAATAAAATGCAAAGTTATGGTTTCTATAGGAGGGCAGGCATAACTAAAGAGACAATCATGGAAGAACTGACAAATTTAATAAGCATAGGTGGAAATATTTTAACAACAAGGCATGAGACAAAATATACTGGAACTTGTGTAGATGCTATACAATTTAATAGCTGGAAGACAAAGGTCATAGTTTTCTTAAACTCCTTTTTAAAAGAACAGACAGAAATCAAGGATGTATTTATTAAAGCAAACCGTGCATATTATGCTACGGCAGAAATATGTGTCCGAACTTTAGAAGATGTAAGAGAGTATGTGGAAAAAGATTTTTTTGACGGAGAAAAAGATTCTGAAATTGACACAGAAGTTATACTTAGAACGGATATTTATGCGGTTTCATAAAATTGCAAAGCAGTTGAGAAACCGTCATGATAACAGACAAACTTTGCCAATAAAAGATGAATATGATGTACAGGATTTGCTACATGCTTTATTATACCTATATTTTGACGATATAAGGGCAGAAGAATGGACACCCTCATATGCTGGAAAAAGTGCAAGGGTTGAAGCGTTTTGTCAAGTGCTTTTTTGAGTTATTGACGCAAAACTTTTCAGAGCGGCGGGAAACGGGCAGGAAGAACGGGCGCAAAACGTGCCTGTGGACGGTTAGAAGCCGTTTTCGCGGGCAGGTAGTATAAAACTTACCCTGTAGATTTTCGCGTCTGCAACGCCTTAAAAATCAAGCCTTTTCAAACCCTGTTGCGTAACACTCCGTTCTGTGCTTTGGGAGAGGTCGGGGGTGCGGGGGCAGAGCCACCGCAAAACCTACCGACAGCCACCGAAGTAGTGCAGACGGTTTTGCCGTTAGAATGAAGCGGACGAAAGCGGGGGCA
>CANRTU010000063.1 GCA_947642745.1 uncultured Eubacterium sp. | reverse complement strand
TCATGCATATATTGTGGACAAGATTATTGCGCAACGAGCGTATTGGCGGAGTAAGCCTGGGTTGAAACGTTTATCAGTTCATCCAGAATATGGTTAATATTTCCCGCAAAATAAATAAGAACATGGCGATACCTCCCTGATACCGTCGTGTTCTTAAAGATGGGCGACTTTAATACACCCGACATATTCTGAATTTTCAAAAAAACGGCGGCTTGGAATTCTTATTTCCAAACCGCCGTCAGGCTCTTTTATTAACGCATATAAATATTGCTGCCACAACAACGGTTTTTTGTTGCGGCAGGTTATCATTAAGTTTATTCTGATATAAATTTAGTTGCAAGTCTTGCGAAAGTCTCTGCGTTAGAAATTATTACAGGATGTTCTCCAGAGTTGAAAATATACGTTTCCCCATGACAAATTTTTTCAATCAGTTTTGTACAGGTTTTCTCATAAAAATCTCCCGGCATAAATATATTTTCTTTACTGCCAATCATCAGAATATCACATCTTAATGTGTCTAAAGAATGATGAAAAAAATTTTATAGTTTTATAGTGTTCTTTAATTGCTCTGGTATCATTATCAATAACCGTTTCCCAATCAAAGCCTTGATTGTACTCGTAAAAGATTTGTACTTCAGGAATAGTTTTAGAAATGGCACGATCCTGTTCTATTGTTGAAGCAAAACTATCAAGTGCAATCTCTCCTTGAAAACTATCAGCAATAATTTTGTTTACTAAATCAGGTTGTTCAAGTGTAACATTGATGGCAACCAATGCCCCGCCACTTGAACCGGTTAAATTGACTTTTTCATAGTTCAGAACTTCAATTAGTTTAATTACCCGCAATGCTTCATCGTACCATAAATCTGTTGGAAAACAATCAGGGTGTTCTGACTTCCCATGTCCTGCAAAATCTGGAGCGTGTTTGAAAAATGCTTTCCGGCATATGTACCCAAAGGGTATGATATGCTTCACAGTTTGTACCCTAAAGGGCATGATATGGAGGATTTTACCCAAATTTAGGAGGTGTACTCAAAGGGCATGATATAGCGGGCTACATTGACTAAATTTGGGTAATATAAACCGCAAAGTGGGGGTGCATATTTCTTTGAATACTTTTTCTGTAAGAAAATATTTGTTTGCTAATTGATGAAAAGACATTCCTGCAAGAGAAAAAGCTGAACGTAAAGGAGTCATGAAACAACTGTGGGCGCATATACTGGAAAGAAATAATATCGTCAGCCTGTCAAAGGGAAAACATACGGGTGACTGGTATTTTGCGGGAAATCATGATATAAAACAGACAGGAGATTTATGATCAGCCAGCTTTCAATGGAACAGATACTGTTGTTAAACAATCTGATGTACGCTCCGGATGAGCTGCCGTTAAAAAGCATTGCCGCAAGCCATGCCGCCACAGTGGGGGGATATGCGGGAAGCATTCATACCGGGCTTTTGGACAGAGAAAAAGATTACGGATCCATGATAACCGGAGAGGACTGGATAAATCTGCTTACAGCCGTAAGAAACGACAGGCAGCTGGTACATATGGTAATCGCAGCGGTACATACTGCCAGTATAAAGTCCAAAGACGGAACATACCAGAACGGAGGCCTGGCAGCGGTATTTCTGCATCCGGATACAGGGGAGGCGGTGGTAGCTTTCCGGGGCACGGCCATATCCGAGTGGAAAGATAATTTTACCGGAGGCGGAAGGACGAAAGCGGCAGACGGGGTATCTACAGACAGCCAGTCAGAAGCGCTGGCCTGGTACCGTTCACTGCGGCTGTCCCGGTACGGCCGGGTTACGGTGACCGGCCATTCCAAAGGCGGAAACAAGGCAAAATATATTACGATACTGGACGATTCTGTGGACCGTTGTCTTTCCTTTGACGGGCAGGGGTTTTCAGATGAATTTGTAAAGTATTATACAGACCAGATCCGGAAAAACCAGGGAAAAATACATAATTATAATGTGGAAAGCGATTATGTGAGTTTTTTGCTCAATGACGTGGGACGGTCTTCATATTACAAAGGTTATGGGAAAGGCGGTTTTTTTGAAAACCACTGTCCGGTTACTTTTTTTGATTTTGGCCCGGACGGTTCCTACCGGCTGGTTCCCGGCGAACGGGATCAGAGAATGCGCCAGCTGGATGAATTTTTTAACCGTTATTTAAGGAGCCTGGAGCCGGAAGTGAAACAGGAAAACCTTGCCATGCTGGGAGATCTGGCGCAGGGGGCGTTTCATGGAGATCCGGATCTGGCCGGTGTTTTGCGAAAAGGCCGGAATCTGGATCATATGGCGCACCTTCTGGGATACGCATTCCAGTATCAGAAAGTGCATGGGGATTTTAAACATGCGCTGTTCCGGCTGCTGGATGACATTCTGCCCGGGGGAATGGCAGTGGCGGCGGATCTGCTTCTTACGTTTATGGATTCCGGCAGTTTCAGCCTGTTAATAAAAAAGCTGGCTTCCCATACCGGCGTAGTGCCGGCATATTTATATAAAACGCTGACGGACTGGCTGAAGGAGCAGGACGTATCAGGAAATGGAAAGGATCTGGTGATTAAAAATATAGCTGAATACCATCGTTTTTCATAACTGCCGCACCTTTTGAAAGGAATCGAATATATTGGTATAAGAAAAATAGATGAGGTATCAGAACATGGATCATTTGCCTGGAAATAACGGAGAGCGGAGGCGCTGCAGAGGCGTACTCCATATTGTAAAAAAAGATGATACATTGTATAAAATAGCAAAAATGCACGGGGTACCGCTCTCCTGGGTCATGTATGCGAATCCATACGTGGATGTCTATAATCTGCAGATCGGGGACGAAATCTGTGTGCCCATGCCGGGACCAAGGCCTCCGTTCAACGGATGTCCCGGAGGCGGCAGACCGCCGGTAAATGGATGTCCGGGAGGCGGCAGACCGCCGGTAAATGGATATCCGGGAGGCGGCAGACCGCCGGTAAATGGATGTCCGGGAGGCGGCAGACCGCCGGTAAATGGATATCCCAGAGGCGGCAGACCGCCAGTAAACGGGTGTTATGGAAGTATGTGCGCCTGGGAAACAGAGGCCGGCTTTACTGCGCCAGATACTTCATCAGGGAATGTTCCGCCAGTCATGGAACGGACGGATAACACAGATTCATTTACTGGCACAGACCGCATGGAAAACGGTATGCCATCTGTCATGCGTGAAAATCCGTCCGGAACCGGAATGCCGCCGGCTATGGATGAAACCTATCCGGGAGGCGTAAACGGGCCGGTCATGCCGGGGAATCCGTCCGGAACCGGAATGCCGCCGGTAATGGATGATAACCGTAAGGATGGGAATGGAACCAGTGCTTATATGTCAGAATCAGAAAACGGTAACAGACAGTCTGCGTCCGGGATGTATGGAAACCGGATGAACAGGGACCAGCCTTTCATACATGAAAATCCTGCGAATGCCGCCATGCCGGAAAACTATGTGAACAGAAGAAAAAATATGATGGACGAAAACCCTGCCGGAGGAAGAAATCCGGTCATGTATGGAAATAATTCCAGTGGTGAAATTGCGCCTGTGGAACAGGATCATACTTTTCCTATGCCGGATGGCAGATCTGGCGCAGAGCAGTCCGGATATGAAACCCGGCCGGAAAGCATGATTCCGTCCGCATATGAAAACAATTATGAAAACAATATGGGAAGAATGCCGGGCTCCATGGGTCATGGTTACATGGGTCATGGTTACATGGAAGAAATGCCTTCGTCACCCAGAATGGAAAGCGGAATGGAAAGCGGAATGGAAGGAATGACTCCGCCAGCGGGAATGCGAAATTATATGGAAGGCTATATGGAGGAAACGCCAGGGTCCATGGGATACAGTTATATGGAAGAAATGCCTTCGTCACCCGGAATGGAAAGCGGAATGGAAGGAATGACTCCGGCGCCTGGAATGGAAAGCTATATGGAAGAAATGCCTTCGTCAGCGGAAGGTTATATGGAAGGAATGGTACCGGCAGCGGAAAATTACATGGAAGAAATGTATACGCCGGCAGGAACGGAAGGCTACATGGAAGGAGCAGCCAGGACACCCGGAACGGAAAATTATATGGAGGAAATACCTCCGTCAGCAGGAATGGAGCATACAACAGGAAATGGGGAGTCATCCTTACCAGAGCATATGAATGAAAGAACCGGAGAAATGAAAGAGTGTCATGGCAGTCAGTGCGGCGGAATGGGAAAGCAAAAAGCAGACTGTAAAAAGAAGCCCTGGGAGCAGTCGCGGGGGGATGGCAGAATGCTGGAAAACTATCTGCACCAGAATTCATAAAGCAGAATGTACAGAAATGTACAGATATGAAAATTTTATGAATTTTAAAGAAAGAAGCGCTGGTCTGATTGACAAAGTATTCCTATATTTATATAATGCATGACAGGAGAGAAAATAAGTTTCAGCTATTCTGGGTGTGAACCGGTGCTGCCATACCGGCTGCGGTAACTGACAGAGAGATTTTGCGGCCGGCCGGGTTTATCATCCAAAGCAGTGTGATATGGAGGGACAAATGAATTTTATGAATAAACTGGAACGCAGATTTTCAAAATATGCGGTTTCCAATCTGACCATGTACCTGATATTTGGTTATGTAGCGGGCTATGTATTCAGCATGTTTTCTCCGGGCATACTGACATATCTGACGCTGGATCCTTATCAGGTACTGCACGGGCAGGTCTGGCGGCTTTTTACCTGGGTACTGATTCCGCCGTCTACACAGCATGTTATTTTTTATGTTATTATGATGTTGTTTTATTACCAGCTTGGCATGAATCTGGAACGCACCTGGGGGACGTTCCGCTATAATGTCTATATTTTTGGAGGAATACTGTATACTGCGATTGGTGCGGTAGTTACCTGGGTGATAATGTCTGCGATTTATGGCAGGGCGGATTATATGGGCGTCTATGTGGGCGTGCAGGTGAGCACCTATTATATATGTATGTCAATTTTTCTGGCATTTGCGGCCTGTTATCCGGATATGCAGGTGCTGCTGTATTTTATTATACCGATTAAAATGAAATGGCTGGCTTATGTGTACGGGGCGCTGATGGCCATTGACTTTATCCAGAGCAGGTGGCCTGGCAGGATTATGCTTGTTATGTCCCTGTTGAATTTTGGCATTTTCTTTTTATCTACCAGGGATCTGCACAGATATTCGCCAAAAGAAATGCACAGAAAACAGGTATACCGGCAGGCGGTATCCCAGCCCCGCAATCCACAGAATGGGATTACAAAGCATAAATGCGCCATCTGCGGCAGAACCGAACTGGACGATCCTTCGCTGGAGTTCCGTTTCTGTTCAAAATGCGAGGGAAATTATGAGTACTGTCAGGAGCATTTGTTTACCCATCAGCATGTGCGCAGACAGTAAACGACAGCTGCAAAAAGAATAGGGAAGGCGCTGGGAAACAGCCGGCGCTTTCTGCAAACATACAATCGTTGTCAGAAAAATGTATGGACAGGAATCTGGCGGTAATGGAAATATTTCCACACTTCATTGCATACTAATAAGTGTAAATTATAAACAAATATAGTCATTGAATTGCGGTAATGCAGAGGGATACGGTTTATACAGTATCCCTCTTTTTATATGCATATATGACATGGGGTATATGACATAATTATTTTGATTTAACGTTTCAGTTTACCTGGAGCATATTTGAAAAACACAAAACAGAATATGACTGATCACAAAGTCCAAGGATGGCGTCCGTGGAAAACCGCCTTCCGGCGGGAGTCAGACACGTTAGAACGGAGCCGGTAAGTACGCCGGTTTCCAGAATTTTACTATATTTATAAGCTGTTAAAAAATGTATACTTTTTTTAAACAATCTTCTTTTCTATATTCTGATATATTCTATCACTATATCGGCAAAAAAACAAGCAATATTTATACTGTTTTTTATAAAAAATGACGGAAATTTTATCCAGATCTGTATTTTAAAAAAAGTATACATTTTTAAAATACAGTGAAAAGCATAACAGGATTCAGAAATATACAGGGGTGGCATATGGGAAAAACATATGGTTATGTGCGTATCTGCCCTTACGGGCAGGAAATAGAAAACCAGCTGGCTACCCTGCAGGATATGCAGGTGCCGGAGAAAAATATTTTCATGGACAGGATGACGGACAGCAGTGACAGCTATCCCCAGTACCACAGACTGTTAAAGAAAATTAAGGCAAATGATCTGCTCTATATTAAAAATCTGGATACACTGGGCATGGATTATGCGGAAATCGGGCAGCAATGGCGGGTGCTTACCATGGAAAAGAAAGCGGATATCGTGGTGCTGGATATGCCGCAGCTGGATACCAGGAGGGGGAAGACCCAGTTTGACAGACTGGTGGCGGATCTGGTGCTGGTTATGCTGGAATATGCTCCGTCCGCAGAGTGGGCTGCCCGTAAACAGAGGCAGAAAGAAGGAATCGCAAAAGCCAGACAGCGTGGCGTCCAGTTTGGCAGGCCGAGCCTTCCGCTGCCGGATAATTTCGAACAGGTATACCGGATGTGGCAGGAGAAAAAGATCAACGGGGAAAAGGCGGCAGAACTGTGCCATATGTCTAAAGCGCTGTTTTACCGCAGGACACATGAGCGCAGGGAACTAAACGAGGCCCCCTGGCAGGATAAGAATAAAATCCGCAGCCACAGACAGGAACAGGGATGACAGGAAAAGCGTAAAACAGAAGATATGAAACAGGACAGGTAAAACAGGGGATTATGAGAAAAGCATATAAAATTCAGGCAGTAGAATTTCTAAAAACAATGGAACAGGCGCTGGAATTGATGGTAAAAGTCATGTATTCCAAAAATCCGGAGCCGGTACGGGCGTCTCTTGGAACAATTCTGGAAGACTGCCAGCAGGGGGCTATTGAGCTGGGACGTATGATCGAACTGTCCAAAGAGGCGGACAGTGCCGCTATATCATGGCTGGAAGAATACTGTGAGCTGGTTTTTATACTGTATGGCCAGCTGTCGGAGCCGCTGACACCACAAGGAGCTGTGCGGGCGGAAACAGTCTGTCAGGACATGCGCCGGCTCTGCGGACAGGTGGCGGACAGCGTGGAACGGATGAAGACACGGCTGGAAGCGGTATTTCTGCCTTATAAGGCGTCCATGTGGGATTCGCTGGAAAGTGTGTGGAAAGCGGCGCAGGCGGATGAAAACTGTGACGCTTACGTGATTCCGGTTCCCTACTATGACCGGAATCCGGACGGAAGTTTCCGCAGGATGCATGATGAGGGAAACCAGTATCCGGATTATGTACCTGTGACCCGGTATACAGATTATGATTTTGACAGCCGCCGGCCGGATCTGATATTTATACATAATCCTTATGATGAATATAACTACGTTACCAGCGTACATCCATTTTTTTATGCGAAGAACCTGAAACAGTACACAGACAGACTTGTATATATTCCTTATTTTATGCTGAATGAAACCAGTCCGGACGACAGGGACGCAATTGGCAAAATCAGTGATTTTTGTACAACGCCCGCACTGGTGCATGCGGACCGGGTAATTGTCCAGTCTCAGCAGATGCGGCAGATCTATATTAATGTCCTGATGGAATACCATGTTACACGGGGAATGGGAAGAAAGTACTGGGAAAATAAAATACTGGGTACTGGTTCTCCGAAGATGGACAAAGTGCTGCATACCAGAAAAGAAGAGCTGGTAATCCCCGGGGAATGGCGCAGCATACTGTACAGACCCGGCGGCAGCAAAAAGAAAGTGATTTTTTATAATACAGGACTGAGTGCGCTGCTGCTCCATAACCAGCAGATGATCGACAAGATGGAGGACGTATTCCGGATTTTTCAGGCCCGCAGGGCGGATGTGGCCCTGCTCTGGCGGCCCCATCCGCTGATTGAAAGCACACTGGCTTCCATGCGGCCGCAGCTGTGGGAATCTTATAGCAGGCTGGTCAGCGGGTACCGGCGGCAGGGGTGGGGGATCTATGACGATACACCAGACATAGACCGGGCGGTTATTTTATGTGACGCCTATTATGGGGACTGGAGCAGCGTGGTGGAGCTGTGCCGCAAAGCCGGCCGGCCCGTAATGATCCAGGATGCCTGGCTGCTGCGGAATGTGTCCATATAAGGCTGGATCGTATGTGAAAACAGCTTTTGCGGAACATACCGGAAAGGTATTTGCGGCCATTTCATCCCGGACACATTTCCGGAAAAGGAAAGACATGATAGTAATTACGAAAGCAACGGAACATATGGATGCGTTCCGGGACGGCGGTGGACGTAAACTGCCGCAGCCGTAACAAAAGGAAAGGAAGGTGGCGGGGAGCGTATGGACAGGCAGAGAGTATGTCTGTGGACCGGCGGCGGATTTGAAATATGGAATGACCAGATATGGTTTGTGCCACACTGGGTGAATGCACTGTGCTGTTTTGACAGAAAAAGCGGGCAGCTGGAAAAAATGGTGCGAATTCCGGGGATTACCACTGCCTCCGCAGGCTTTCACAATCTGAAAAAAACAGGAAACAGGATTGTTTTAATTCCGGCATTTGAGCGGTCGCTGTATCTGTATGACATGGATACCGGCCGGATACATGCAGTGGGGCCGCAGTTAACCCTGTGTGCGCTGGAAAAATTTCAGGAATGCATACAGTGGAACGACAGTCTGTATCTGTTTCCATTTGGCTATGATTGTATCATCCGGCTGGATATGACAGATCTGTGTACCACACTGATTCCACTACAGCATGTGGCCGGGCAGTTTTGTGATTCCTGTCAGATACAGCGTCTGGTGTATCTTGTGAACCGGACAAACCAGCTGGCGGCATTTGATCCGGATACAGAGCGGTTTTACGTTTATCTGGCGGATGGGGAGAAATGTTTCCGCACCGTGACAAAGGTGGATGGGGACACGCTGCTGATTACAGACGAAAGCAGTGAGATGTATCTGTTTCATATCCGCAAGTCCGGTTTTGAAAAAATGGCGTTTACCGGCATTCCGGCAAACCAGAGCCTGGTATCCGCAGATGACATTTATTTATTTCCCCTGCGGGACCAGTATGCGGTTACAAAGATTTCCATGGATGGTACCAGGATATGGCGGTATGAAATGGAAGATACTTCCCGTTATTACAAATGGCCTTCGGTGGCGGCGGGAAAAATCCATGTGGACGGCCATCATATCAGTTTTATGAATCCCAATCACCAGTGTCTGTATGAATTTGACAGCAAAAAAGGCAGTCTGGACAGCCGTCATTTTATGGTGGACGAATGGGAGGAAGAGCTGTGCGGGTATTTTTTCGGACTATCCGGGACAGAAGGCATATATCAGGAAGGAAAAGAGAAATTTGCCTCTCCGGAGTATTTTATGGAACATGCAAAACGCAGGGAAAAAGGCATGGATAACGCCGGCGGCTGTCCGGACAGTACGGATACAGTACCTGCAGGCGAAACCATATACCGTCTGATGAGCGGACATGGCTGACGCCCGGCCAGGACACAGAGTCTTAAGCAGGCGCATCATCCCTTACGTCTGATGGCGGATTTGGATGATGTCAGGCGTAAGACAGTGGAAGGGAGAGGATATGCATAATATTAACAAAGTACAGATGCTGGATTTTCCCCAGCTGGGAGATGAACGGGGAGATCTGGTAGTTGTGGAAGGGATGAAAGATATTCCGTTTGAAATTAAGCGGGTATTTTATATATATGGCTCGGACCGGGAGGTTATAAGAGGGCAGCATGCCAACAGGCAGTCGCAGTTTGTACTGATCAATGTGGCGGGAAACAGTAAGGTTTGCGTGCGGGACGGCAAAGGGAACGAGGCAATCTTTTGTCTGAACAGACCCCGTACCGGCATATATCTTCCCAATATGGTCTGGAAAGAAATGTATGACTTCAGTGATGATTCGGTGCTGCTTTGTCTTTCCAGCGAACATTATAAAGAAGAAGAATACATCCGGGAATACAGCTTATTCCAGGAGGAAATTGTAAAGTGGGAGGCAGCATTGCAGATTGGAACAGATAAATTTTACGGTACTGGGCAGAAGATTTGACTTACATAAACAGGAATACGAACAGGCGGTTTTGCGGGCTGTCCGTTCCGGCTGGTATATTATGGGAAATGAGCTGTCTGCTTTTGAAGAGGAATTTGCCGGGTATCTGGGGGTCCGTTACTGTGTGGGGCTGAATTCCGGAACCGATGCGCTGATTCTGGCTATAAGGGCGCTACAGATCGGGGCGGGGGATGAGGTTATCGTACCGGCTGGCGCATATATTGCCTCAGTCATTGGCATTACGGAAAATCAGGCCACACCGGTCTTCGTGGATTCGGACAGCAGTCTGGTCATGGACGCAGACGCAATTGAAAGCAGAATCACAGACAAAACCAGGGCCATTTTGCCGGTGCATATGTACGGACAGGCCTGTAATATGCCGGAAATTATGGAAATTGCGAAAAAACACCGGCTCTATGTAATTGAAGACTGCGCCCAGTCCCACGGCGCCGCCATAGACGGAAAGAAAACAGGGACATTCGGGGATATCGGCTGTTTCAGCTTTTATCCGACCAAACCCCTGGGCGCCTTTGGGGACGCGGGGGCCATTGTGACGAATCATGAGTCTTTGAGGGACCGGATCAGGATGCTTGGAAATTACGGAAGCAGGCGCAAATACTATAACGAAACAGAAGGCGTCAATTCCCGCATGGACGAAGTACAGGCGGCTGTACTTCGTGCGGGGCTGAAATATCTGGATGCGGAAAACAGGATGCGCAGGGAAATCAGCTGGTATTACAGGGAGCGGATATACAATGAGCGGCTGGTTCTGCCGCAGGTAAAAAAAGAAGAAGAACATGTTTTTCATATTTTTCCGGTACTGGCTAAAAACCAGCGGCATTTTCAGAATTATCTGAAAGAACACGGCATTATGACTCAGATTCATTATCCGGTTCCGCCATATCTGGCGGACTGCTACAAAGAAAAGGATTTTTACGGCGGAAACTTTCCGCAGGCGGCGTATACCGCAAACCATGAGGTAAGCCTGCCGCTTTACGCAGGACTGCGCAGGGAAGAAGCTGCCCGTATCGTGGATGTATGCAACCAGTATCAGGAGGAAACACGGGATGAAGGAACTGTATATTTGTAATACGGTATACCATGTAATGGTTGTATGCTGTATCCGGAAATATTTAAATTCCGGCGGGGAAGCCACATTGTGGATTTCCGATCATACAAATCAGGCAGAAACTGTCTGCCACAGAATGCGGCAGACAGACTGCGGTTTTTCAAACATTCAGTATATAAAAACAAAAGTCTATCAGGAGACAGAATATACGGATAAGAGCGTGGAGCGGGCCTGCATGGAGCGGGCCGCACAGCAGCTGCGGGGGCTGGAGGAAGATTTTTCCCATATATACATGACGAATTTTGACTTCTTTTTCTGTGCGCTGCTGCAGGAATGGGCGGACAGGGATATTACATATTCCATGTATGAGGACGGTCTTGGCACCTATTCCTATGAAGGAAATCTGTTTGCCGCCAGCAGGTACCGTTCCCTGGCGGATACAGTTCATGATATTTATGTATTTTATCCGGATAAGATGTCCTGGCAGGCCGGCAGGCCGGTACATAAAATTCCCTGCAGGCTGGATACGGATATCCGGATGAAACAGGATTTTGGCAGGATATTTTCTTACGATACGTTAACAGACCGGTATGACGCCAGATTTATATTTTTTGAAGACGGGTTTGCGGAATGGGAAAACGATGAGGATTTGCGGATACTGGAGGCAGCCGGTCTGGTAACGGGAAAGGATCAGATATTTGTCAAAACCCATCCAAGGAACGAGTCAGGGAAATACCAGAAAGCTGGTTTTGCGGTAAACGCAGATACCTGTGTGCCCTGGGAAGTTATTTCCATGCATATTCCGGTAGAGCGCAAAGTACTGATTACGTTTTATTCCCAGGCGGTGATTATGCCGCTGATGCTTTCCGGGGCCAGATACAGGGCGGTTATTTTAAGTAAGATCCTGTGCTGTGCGGACAGCCGGGCAGAACAGTATTTTCAGTATATGGACCAGTATTTTTATTCGGTTTACCCTGATATTTTCTTTGTACCAGAAAGTGTGGAACAGTTAACCGCATATCTGGAAAACTGCGTATAGAGTAAAGGAGGAGGCATATGGGAACTTATCTGGTTACGGGGGCGGCGGGATTTATCGGAAGCGCTCTGGCAATGGAGCTTGTTAAGCAGGGTCATACCGTTGTGACCGTAGACAATTTATCAACGGGAATCAGGGAAAATATACCGCAGGGAGTCATACTGATCGAAGGAAACGCATTTGATCCAATGATCATAGCGCAGCTGGACCAGTGGAAGTTTGACACGGTGTTTCATCTGGCCGGTCAGTCCGGCGGGGTTACCTGCTGGGATGATCCGGTTTATGATTTAAATTCCAATGTTACATCTACGCTGCTGCTGTTAGAATACTGCAAAAAGTCCGGGTGTCATACGTTTGTATATGCCAGTTCCATGTCGGTCTATGGAGATGAAAATCCATGTCCGGTCAGGGAAGGGGATGAGATTAAGCCAAAGTCATTTTATGCTGTGGGAAAACACGCCAGCGAGCATTATATGCGGATTTATGCGGCGGAAGCCGGCATGAAATGTACGGCGCTGCGGCTGAACAATACGTACGGGCCGGGGCAGAGTCTGGATTTCCGCAGGCAGGGGATGGTGCGGATTTTTGTGTCCATGGCTGTGAGAGACCATTTTATTACAATTATGGGAGACGAGAACCGTTACAGGGATTTTGTCTATATCAGCGATGTGGTCCGGGCATTTTTAATGGCGGCGGAAGGAAAGGAACCTGGTATGTATCATGAATACACAGTGGCCACAAACCGCAAGACCACCTGCGGACAGCTGGTGCGGATGATTGTGGATCTGCTTCCGTTTGAAGTGAAATACGAATACAAAGGAAGTACCAGGGGAGACCAGTTCGGCATCTTTTGTTCCTATGAGAAGATTTATCATGCGCTGGGATGGGAACCACAGGTATCGCTGGAAGAAGGGCTTAAAACCATGACAGACTGGGCGTTGTCTGTAGTCTGAACAAATGATACGCAGGCGCAGTCTGCAGAAAAGAGGAAAAAATGAATATAAAAGCACTGGTGGCGGTCCGCTCCGGTTCAGTCCGGGTGAAAAACAAAAATATCAGGCCTTTTGCGGGCAGCAGTCTGCTGGAAATCAAGCTGCGGCAGTTAAAAAGGATCGGGGAGCTGGACGGCATCGTGGTCAATTCCAATGATGAAGAGATGCTGAAAATCGCACAGCGTCTGGGTTGTGAAACGGTAAAGAGGGACCCTTATTATGCGTCCAGCGAAGTATCCATGAGCGACGTCTATCAGAATATGGCGCAGAATATGGACGCAGATGTAATTGCCTACATCAATGTAACAAATCCGCTGATCCGTGATGAGACTATCGTAAAGGCTGTCCGCACGTATTACGATCACAGAGACGACCATGACTCCTTAAACTCAGCCCATTTAATCAAAGAATTTCTGTTCCAGGATCACAAACCTATTAACTATGACCTGAAGCATCAGCCAAGAAGCCAGGATCTGCCGGATATTGCCGCTTTAAATTTTGCGGTCAGTATTCTGGAGCGGGAAACGATGATCCGCAATAAAAATGTAGTGGGAAGCCGGCCGGAGATCTTTCTCATAGATGAAACAGAAGCTACAGATATTGATAATTCCATTGATTTTGAATTTGCTGAATATATGTATAAAAATTATTACCAGAAGCTTTCCGGAGATACCGTATCCGGGACTTAGAGGCTTACGGCTGTTTTATAACAGAAACAGCCGTAAGCCGGATGAAAATCATATTGTCATTAACGAAAGCGGACGGGAGGTTATCCACGCTTAAGTAACTGGTATAACAGAAATTGGAAGTTTGTTAAATCAGAATAAAATATTATATAAACAATTGTAAAAGCAGGAGGAAACATATGCCGGAAAAAGAAAACAGCGGGCTGGAAGCGGACCGGAACCGCAGACTGTTTTATTATGGCGGGGCACAGCAGTGGGAGCCGGTCAGAAAGGAAGCGGACCGGATGGGGGATTCTTATGCCAGTGAAGAAATTTTCCAGAAAGTAGTGGCTGCCACGGAAACTGTCCGCAAGGGTGAAGCGGCCTATGAACAGGACGGGGTCTGTTATCACAAAACACTGGTAAATTATGAATTAATATCCGCATTTTTGTATGTATACGCAAAAGAAAAACGGCTGGATGTCATTGACTTTGGCGGTGCGCTGGGAAGCTGCTGGTTCCGTTACCGGTCATTGTGGGAAGAGCTGGAAGCATCCTGGACTGTGGTGGAACAGCAGCGGCTTGTCTCCTATGGAAAGGAACATATTACAGAACTGGAATTCGCTTTCTCGCTGGACCAGTGTCCGGACAGCGCCAATGTGGTTTTATTTTCCGGTGTCCTCTCCTATCTGGAACGTCCATATGAAATATTAAACGAAGTACTGGAGAGGAAAATACCGTATATTATTATCGACGAGCAGGCGTTTCATCCACAGGATAAGCATACCGTCATGCTGCAGAATGTGCCGCCTTTTATTTATCGTGCCGTTTATCCGGCCCACCTGTTTTCTTTGTCAGAATTTAAACAGTTTGTCACGGACAGGGGATACGGGATCTGGGAATGGGATTATCAGTTTGGCAATATTCCAATCCGTAAAGACAGCCAGACATACGAGGATACGGTGGAAAAAGGATTTTTACTGTCCCGGGGACGTCAGGGTGCGGACCGGTGAAGCTGTCTTTATGTATTCCGACAAACGGTGTAAAGGAATGGGTATTTCCTGTACTGGAGAGTATTTACTGCGGGGAAGCCGGTGAGACAGATTTTCAGGTCGTTGTGACGGATAATGGCAGGGATAAAGAGTTTTGCGAAGAGATGGTACGGTATGCGAAGAAGCATACAAATCTGGACTACCGGCAGTCAGACAGTCCTTTATTTCTCAATGAAATAGAAGCGTACAGACGGGCGGAAGGCGATTTTATCCGGTTTATTAATCACCGGACAAAACTGCTTCCGGGGACGCTTGGACAGCTGATGGAATTTGTGGAACATTATCAGACAGAAAAGAAAGAAGAAAAGCCGGTTATTTATTTTGCGAATGGTATGCTCCGCAGACAGAAAGAGTGTTTTGTTTATGATAATTTTGAAAGCTTTGTGACGGAACTGTCCTACTGGTCTTCCTGGTCTACCGGCATGGGTTTCTGGAAAGAAGATTTTGACCAGATTCCCGCCGGCACGGTATTTAATGAATTATTTCCCCATACTACGATTTTGTTCTGGGAAACAGCAAAAAGCCGGTATATCATTGATAACCGGGTATTGCTGCAAGAAATTCCGGCCGGAAATACGCCTAAAGGACACTACGACCTGTTTTATGCCTTTGCGGTGGAGTATGTGGCTGTTTTACTGGAACTGTACCGCAGCGGGAATATTTCGCAGGAGTCTTTTTTAAGGCTGAAGCAGGAAAACCTGGAATTTATTGCGGATCAGTACGAGCTGTTTGTATTAAAGGGCGCCCGGTGTTCTTATGATCTTTCTGGTTACAGACAATCCATACAGGTTTTTTACAGTCACAGACAGGTGATGGATATTATAGAGAAAAAAACGCCGGCCCGGGACGGCGCCTGTTTGTGCAGGGAGGAAGACGCATGAAAAGACGTATCAAAACAGAAAATGCATATTTTATGTATGACCGCCCTTATGAACAGACAGCCAGAGCGTTTATAACAGGGATTAAGGAGTATATGGCAGCCTCTGTCAGGGCCCGTCTGTACGAGCTGTTTATGAATGTATGGTATCCGGTAAATGTCACAAAAAAACGGTATGATGTGGCTTTATGCGCTATCTTCAAAAATGAGGCGGATTATCTGAAGGAGTGGATTGAATACCACAGGATTGCCGGCGTCAGCCACTTTTATCTGTACAACAATTTCTCACAGGATGACTATCAGACAGTGCTGGCGCCCTACATTGCCAGCGGGGACGTGACGCTGACCGACTGGCCTTACCCGCAGGGGCAGATGGCGGCTTATAAGGACTGTGTGCGCAAAGCGGGAAAGGAAAGCCGGTGGATCGGATTTGTGGATCTGGATGAATTTGTAGTTCCGGTGGACGACGACCATTTGTACGACTTCTTAAAAAAGTTTGAAAAAAACCGGGGAAGCGTTCTGATGTACTGGAAAATCTTCGGGAGCGGCGGGAGAATGCGGCGGGATCTTTTAGGACTTGTGACAGAGGATTTTACAGTTTCCTGGAATAAGCATACGGACATCGGCAAGTGTTTTTATAATACTGCCTATGATTTTATTCCGGATTATAAAAAGAACGGGCTGATGCATCATAGTATGTGGACCGGCTGCCGGGGAAAGGCGCTCCCCCCTGTCAACTGTTTTAACAGGGTATGTTTTGAGAGATATCATCCGGCGAAGGGAGATCATTTTCCAGTCCGGATCAACCACTATTTTACGAAATCCCTGGAGGAATGGAAACAGGGCAAACAGGTAAAAGGAGATGTGTATTTTAAAGAAAATCCCCACGACGAAGCCTATTTTTTAAGACATGAATACAGATGCGGCGCAGTGGATGTAAGGATTTATAAATATCTGATCCGGTTAAAACAGGCCATGAATCCGGACGGGAAGGTGTGAACATATGATCGTAAAAAACACGACGCTGGAACGTTTTGTTTCCTATATTCAGGATAAGGACGTATATATTTACGGAACCGGTGAATCTTTCCGGCAATTGCGCAAGCGGGAGCTGTATACGGCCCTGCGTGGCCGGGTAGCCGGTTTTATTGACACGTACAAAGCCGGACAGATCATTACGGAACCGGATAAAAGCTGGCGGATACAGGCTCCGGAATTTTTAAAAACCGTGCCGGGGGCGCTGGTGCTGATATGCGCTGCCAGGTATATGCGGGAAATGTATGAGACGCTTTGTAAAGAAGAACTGCCGGATACAGTGGAATGCTTTCTGCTGCCGCTTGTGTGGGCGGTATCTGATGGAAAAGACGACGACGGGATTAAAAAGCGGATGTTAAGCGGCGCTGCCGGCAGGCAGCTGATCGGAAAGCATATTCACTGTTTCTGGTTTAGCGGGGAGGAAAAACCGCCCCAGTATCAAAGATGTATTGATTCCTGGAAGCGGGTCTGTCCGGATTATGAGATTACCGAGTGGGACAGTCACAGTTATGACTGTGAAAAGAACCGGTTTGTGAAACAGGCGTTTGAGAAACGCAAATGGGCCTTTGTATCAGACTATGCGAGACTGGATGTGATTTACCATTACGGTGGCATTTATCTGGATATGGATGTGGCTTTGATAAAAGATTTTGATCCGTTGCTGCAGTTTCAGGCATTTTTTAATTTTAGCACGCAGTTTTATATTGACCTGGGTTCCGGCTTTGGCAGCGTGGCGGGCAATCCGTTTCTGGCGGATTTGCTGGCGCTGTATGAAAATCAGGAATTTCTGGACCGGGATGGAAATCCGCTGGTATGGAACTATATGCAGCCGGCTTTTTTAAGAGACGCTTTTGGGCGGGCAGGCGTGCGTATGAACGGAGACATGCAGCTGGTGGACGGGATGCTGGTGCTGCCCCGCAGATATTATACGCCGGTGGATGATTTTCTTTCCGTGAATTTACTCCAGTGCGAAGATACCAGGGGGATTCACCAGTATCATGGGGGCTGGTGTACGGAAACTGAAGATTCCTTAAGTGAAACGCTCTCCTGGCTGGAAATTGCCGGGGAGCTGGAAGAATAAGGGCAGGCTCTCCTGCGAAAATCCGGCAGCGTGTACGCCGCAAAAGGCGGACCGGGCTGCCGCTGGAGGTTGTTTATGAAAAAAGTAATCCTGTTCGGGACCGGTGCGAATGGTAAAAAAATAATGGATACTTATCTGGACCGGTTCCGGAAAGAAGAGCTGGATTTTGAGATCGTGGCAGCTGCGGATAATGATACAAAACTGACGGATTACCGGGGGATACAGGTGATTTCTCCGCAGGAGCTGGCGGACCGGACCACAAATAACAATAAAGATAATTCCGGGGACATATCTTTCGACGAGATATGGATATGCACCGTATATTACCGGAGCATCTGGGAGCAGCTGACTAAAAAGCTGGCGGTGAATCCGGCGTGTATCCGTTATGTGGAGTATCCGTCCATGTTTCTGGAAAAGCAGATCCGTGAGCGGTATCAGAACCTGCCTGCCGTAAAGACTGTGGAAAACGATGGGGATCATGATACGTATCACGATACGGATATGAAATCTGCGGCAGTCCTGGAGCGGGTGGCAGTACATGGCTTACGCATGTACTGTTATCCGTTTTATGAAGAATATATGCGGAAGGATCTGCCTGTTTTTTTTGACGAAACATACGGTCTGTATTATGGGATTTATAAAGGGCGCCGGATGTATTTATCCGGGGCGTATGATACCGGGCCGAAGGCGGAGCACTATTTCCGGTATGCCTGTATGGAACAGGACTACAGATCTCCCCACTGTTATTTAAGCGGTTTTTTTGATGTGGGCACAGGCGGCACAGGGGTGGATATTGGAGCGGCAGAAGGAATTTTTACCCTGGGCGTGCTGGACCGGATCAGACATATGTATGTGATAGAGGCAGATCCGGACTGGTGCAGGGCGCTGGAAATCACATTTAAAGAAGAAACAGACAAAGTGACTGTAATCAGGGGCTTTGTGTCAGATACACAAAAGGACGGGCATCTTGTACTGGATCAGCTTTTTGCGGACAGGGATGTGGATTTTATCAAAATGGATATTGAAGGCGCCGAGCCTGCGGCGCTGCGGGGAGCGGAAGCGCTGGTCCGTAACTGTCATCCCGCACTGGCCATATGTACCTATCATCATCCGGACGATTACGGGAAGATCAGCGGATGGATCACAAAGCAGGGGGGCTACAGGCTGAAAAGTTCGCCGGGATATGTGGTATGCCAGGGGGAATGGGAGCTGGATCATCCGGAGCAGGCCGGTTTTCGCAAAGCGTTGTTGTGGGCTAAATGGGATATACAAAAGGAATATACAGTAAAAAAGCTGGCGGCATGTATTCCAAATTATAACAGGCCGGAAAAATTAAAAAGACTGCTGGAGCATCTGGCGGCGCAGATTGTATCAGACGATCTGGCAGACCGGGTGGAAATCTGTGTCAGTGATGACTGTTCCACAGAAAAACCGGATGAGGTAATCCGCCAGATCAGAGAGACTTACCCACAGGTGACCATCCGGTTTTCTGTCAATGAAAAAAACCGGGGAATGGATTACAATTTTTTGCGCAGCGTGATGCGTTCAGAGGCGGAATACTGCTGGATCATCGGTAACGACGACCTGCCGGAATCCCATGCCCTGTCCGGGATTTTATATCTGCTGGATCATGCGGAAAAGGAAATTGACGTGCTTGTCTCTCCCTTTGACCTGTATGACGCACAGGACCGTGTCTGTGGCTCTGTGAAACCTCTGATGGGTGATATAACAGACACTATATATTTTGACACGGGTAAGCAGACAGAATATGACGGACTGCTGGATCTGGTTACAGATGGGAACGCTCTTTTTTGCTTTTTGTCTAATGTGGTCTTTAAAAAATCAGGATGGGTGTCCCATGGAAATATGTTTGAAAACAAAATGAACACGATTTTTATCCAGATGTACATGAATCTGCAGACATTGAAAGAAGGAGCCGTCTATGCCTATACGCCGGTGAAGTTTATAAAAAATTACGGGGACGATGCGGTAAACGCCACGTTCAGGCGGGAATATGATGTGCTGACCGGTCTTTATGGCGTCATTGATTACTTTTTTACAGGCAAAAGACGCCGGAGCCTGCAGCGGCGTATCACAGACCCACGCATCAATGGCAGGATGTGGGAGCTTCCGGAAGATTCGCCCCTGAAAGAAGCGGTCAGACAGATGGATTCTCCCAAAACCCTGATTTATCAGAAATATTTTATCCGTCTGGAACACAGGAAGCGTTTTTTCGCACAGAAACATGTGCGTGTATATGGTGCGGGAACTATGGGACGCAGGGCGGTCAGAGAGCTGGAACAGTACGGTGTGGCCAGCCTCTCGGTCTACGATGCGGATCCCCATAAAGCCGGCACAGCGCCGGACGGATATGAAATAAAGCCGGCGGAGATGATTTATGCGGACTGCGGGCAGGAACCGTACACCGTGGTGGTAACCGTGCAGTATGATATGACAGAAATTGTAACCATGCTGCTGGAACACGGGGTTATACATATAGCCGTGATAAACTGACGGACAGCAGCGCGGCTGAAAACGGAATAAAATCATGCTGCCGGAGCATGGGGTTATACATATAGCCGTGATAAACTGACGGACGGCAGCGCAGCTGAAAACGAAATAAAAGACATCCGGGGAGGCGGCTGATTATAAAAAGGCGATAACTGAAATCAGAATCATGGCGCCATTTAAAAGGTCCTGGAAAGTGGAAGTTATACCGGACGGGCTATGCGCCGGTGAGAGAAAAGCAGGTGATCATTTGACAGAGGAACAATACCAGGCTGTCTGCCGGAAGAAATGCGGACAGATCCGCCGGTGTTTCAGACAGCGTAAAATAATTATATGGGGAGCGGCCAGTGCGGGAGCGTCAGCCTTTGAGGTGTTAACCGGACAGGGATTTTCCATTGAAGGATTTATGGACCGCAGGGCAAAGGAGTACGGGGAGTTCTGCGGCCTGCCGGTGTGGGAAACGGATCTGGCGGACCCGCAGGAATGGTATGTCGTTGTGGCCATGATGGATTTTCACAGTGAGGTGTTAAGAGAACTGTGGCAAAAGGGCTATTCCTTTCATCAGGATATGTGTTATCTGTTTGAATATGGCACGCTTCCGTTTCCGGAAGAGGATATTGTCTACCGGGGGTGCAGGATTGGCAGGTATACCTATGGATACAGACAGCTGCTGGCAGATTTTCCAATAGCAGAATCCGTGGGCAGATACTGTTCCATCAACGGGTCCGCCAGAATCTGGAACAATCATCCCATGGACTGTGTGACCACACATCCATTTCTGGACGAGTTCCCGTTTCTGACACTGGATAATTTCAAACGTCACCAGCGCCTGGTTCAGAAATATGGCAGATATAAAGACAACGCCCCTTATCAGAACAGTGAGATCCGCAATAACAGACCGGTTGTGATTGGAAATGACGTATGGATCGGGGCCGGCGTCAGTATTCTGCCGGGAGTCACGATTGGCGATGGAGCGGTGATAGCGGCCGGAGCAGTCGTTCATAAAGATGTGGAACCTTACGCCATTGTGGCCGGGGTGCCTGCAAAGCGGATCAGATACCGGTTTTCTGAGGAATCCATCCGGCAGTTTTTGCGGATCAGGTGGTGGGAATGGAGCCACGAAAAAATAGAAGAGCATCTGGAATTATTTTTTTGTCCGGAAAAATTTCTGGCAGCCATGAACGGATAAGTCAGCACCTTCGTGCAACGGATCAGTTGCGGACAGATGTATATTTCCCGGACGCTTCGCAAAGGCAGAATATACACATACCCGTCCCTGATTTCCATGCCTGTGCCGGACAGCTCCATGTGGCAGACAGTGAAAAGACGCCTGTATGGGAGTTTTTATGGAAACATCCCTGGTATTTCCTGATTTATATATCCGCTGCCCTGTGGTTTGCTGCGGCTGGGATGAAACAGCACTTTCTGCGGCATTCCCGCATTACATGGAATATCTGGATCCCGGTAGTCATCCGGAATATTCACCGGACACGGTTATCCTGCCTGACAGGATGCAATATGCCCGGCTGGCAGGAAAGATATGTGGATACTGTCGGAAACAGCTGGGGAAATTATACATCCATCCGCAGCTGGTCCGTTGCACAAGATGGCAGATAACCATGTATTATCAGGTATTGTCCGCTGTAGTACCAGAGTGTGTCTGAAAAAATATTCCCATGATCTGCGTTCTCCGCTTTGTACCCTTTAGGGTATATCATGCCCTTTAGGGTATATCATGCCCTTTAGGGTATATCATGCCCTTTAGGTATATCATGTCCTTTAGGGCACAGCTCACAGAAAGCATTTTTAAGATACGATCTGGAAAGGAATGGTTTGCGGTCATGAAATTTCTTCTTTTTGGTACAGGAGATTATTACAACAGATATATCAGCTGGTTTGAGCCGGAAGAGATTGTGGCGCTGCTGGACAATTCTCCCGCAAAGCACAATACCGTTCTGAATGGAAAAAAGGTGATGGCTGTGGAAGAAGGAATCCGGCTTTCTTATGATGTAATTGTAATTTTAAGTTTTTATGTAAAGGCAATGAAAGAGCAGCTTGTGCGGGAAGGGGTTGCGGAGCAAAGGATCTGTCATTTTTTTGACCTGCATGATCTTCTGCCTGCCAGAACAAGACGCCCGGTATTCTGTTATGACAAATTCTCCAAAAAGAAGGAAGATGTCATATATCACGGCGGCTGCGGACGCCTGTCCTGCGGGATGTCTGATGCGCGTCATAAACATCGTTTTATTTATCCGCATTCCTGTCCTGCGGGTACGCCGTATGATAAAGACAGTAAAAATAAAGCGGGACAAAAAGTGAAGGAAATCCTGCTTCTGTCCCAGGAGCTTACGCCCGGCGGACCGCCGGTGGCGCTGCTTCACACTGCGGAAATATTAAAAAAGCACAGTTATCATGTGACGGTGGCTTCCATGATGGACGGGCCGCTGCGGGAGCGGTTTACGGGAAATGGAATACGGGTCGTCATAGATGAAAATCTGCAGACCGGAGTCATGAATGAGGCGGACTGGATACAGGACTATGACATGCTTTTGTGTAATACGATGAATTTCCATATTTTTTTATCAGAACGAAACAGGGACATACCGGTCATCTGGTGGCTGCATGATGCTCCCTTTTTTTATGACGGCATCCGGAAAGAGCATATGGAATGTATTCCGCTGGAAAATCTGTATCCGGTTTCTGTGGGCCCGGTTCCGGAGAAAGCAATACAGCGTTTTCTGCCGGGGCTGGGTGTCCGGGAGCTGTTGTACGGTGTTTCGGACTATCA
Source organism: uncultured Eubacterium sp. (assembly GCA_947642745.1). Lineage (GTDB taxonomy): Bacteria > Bacillota > Clostridia > Lachnospirales > Lachnospiraceae > Eubacterium_J. The sequence continues at coordinate 45 of CANRTU010000063.1, read as the reverse complement.
CGGAAGCCACGGAATGTTTATAAGAGACGGAAAAATCCGTCTGGC
>CANRTU010000062.1 GCA_947642745.1 uncultured Eubacterium sp. | reverse complement strand
ATACGATAAGGAGCATAAGGACAGCTTATCGAAGTACCCCGAATTAAAGGAGCGTATGCAGAGCCTTTTACAGAACGGCGAGAAGATAACGCCGAAACAGTGGAAAGCTGAGATACAGTCTTTGCAGTCTGAATATGACAGTATCGGCAGGGAGCAGACCAAGACTGCCACAGAATTAGCTTATGCCGAGGTAATCAGCTACAACAAGAAGAACCTTGAGAGGGAACTTCAGAATGAGAGCCGACAGCAGAACAGACAGCAGAGCAAGATTAAGCGGAGGGAGGAAGAAATTTAACGGGAATTTTATTGTAAATGGGAGCGTTTTTTTGTATAATTGAAATGTGGAAAGAGTAAGCTATACCGTATCTCCTACCACAGATTTTAGAAATCGAGGTGACAAGGTGTCGGACGATACAAAACAGACACAGGAAGTTAAGGCAAAGCGTACCGCAAAAAACAGTGTGTTTTTAGACCTTTTCCAAGATAAAAAGAATTTGTTGAAACTGTATCAAACATTGCACCCAGAGGATACAGACACAACAGAGGATACGTTGGATATTGTCACGATAGACAATGTTCTTACAGATAATTTATATAATGATTTGGGCATAATGACAGGTAACAACAAATTACTTTTGCTTTTGGAGGCACAAGCCAGTTGGACGGTAAATATTTTAATCAGAATACTGCTGTATCTAGCACAGAGTTACCATGAATATTTTGAGCGAACCAGCCAGAGCCTATATAAGAGTAAGAAAGTAAAAATGCCAAAGCCTGAATTATATGTGATATATACAGGCAATAAAGGCAGAAAACCCGATACAATATCCTTATCGCAGGAGTTTTTTGACGGTGCGGATATTGATATTGAGATAAAAGCCAAAGTCATATATGAGAGCGACAAGGACAATATAATTAATGAGTACATTGTTTTTTGCAAGGTTTTTAACGAGCAGATAAAAGAGCATGGAATGACGAAACAGGCGGTTACAGAAACAATCCGTATTTGCAAAGACAGGAACATATTAAAACAGTATCTAAGTAGCAAAGAAGTGGAGGTAGTAACGATTATGATGAGTTTATTTGATGATGAACAGATTATGAAGACTTATACAAAAGATATTAAAAGGGAAACACTAATGGAAAAGGCAGTACTTATGTTAAAAAAAGGGAAAATAAACATTGATGAAGTCAGTGAGTATTTCCCCGAATTACTGGAAAGTGACATAAAAGAAATTGAATCCGAGGTTATGCAGTTAGCGTAATCAATCATATCAATCAAAATCAAATATGGTAACAGCGTTAGAGCATATAGAAACTGAAAAATCTATATGCTCTATTTTTTTGCCATTAAGGAGGAATAATGAGCGATAACATTCAGACCAACACCACAGGGCGATTAACGCCCTGTCTGCAAAAGAAAATTGATAAGACAACCTATTTAGTCGAGGTACATTTTTCTGATACGAGTACCCAAAACGTAAAGGATAAGTTAAAGCGTGTCATTCTCCATGATTTAGAGCATGGGAAACAGGGCAGACCAAGAAAAAGTGATGAAAAATGATGAATACGTCCTTGACAAGTAGCAACAGGAGCTGTCGCTTTCTACATGCTCATCATGAGTTCCAGCCCCTGGCATACAGATGACGCTATCCGCCTGTGAACAGGCTGCGTGCCGGAAAATACCGCTTACGTTCACTCTCTGCCGGCTTCACCGGATTTTTGACAGTCAGGCAGATATATACGCAACCAGTCGGAGGACCGGTATCCAGTGTAGTCTGCTTCGCTCCCGGATCACGTTCCTTCGGAATACGCAGTAAATACGCATTTTCAGACCGTAACCAGTCACGCCGTGCCGTCAGAAGGCACTTCCACATTTTCAAAAGCAGTTGCACTTCATACCCGGCTTATGATATAATCTGTCTGCTGATAAATGTATCATGACTTCACAAAATGATCCGTAAATTTTTTTACAGGAAAGACCCGGACCGGCGTCCTGGGATGTCCGAAGTTATGATTTACTTACATAAAAAGCATCCAGTCATTCTTTGACGATTCACTGTCCAGACCAGGGATCGTTTCTGTCAAAAAAAATCCAGGAGGATCGTATTTATGGGTAAACAGAACCGTTTTGAAATTGTATACAAAGAAGATAACGCACTTGTGAAAGGTCTGAAGATGATACTGGTGGATAAAGAAACCGGCGTGAATTACCTTTTCGTACAGTCAGGTTATGCGGGCGGTTTATCTCCGTTATTAGATGCTGACGGGAAACCTGTTATTACCAGGTAATTCTGGTTAGCCGGAATGAAGAAACCACACAGCTGAAACAATAAACTGAAAAAAACAGAACTGAAACAGAACGGAGACTGGCCTGCGGCAGGTATACCGTCACCGGTTTCCGGCACATACCGAAAACACCAGCCGCAGAAAATTTTCCAATATAAATTTCCATATGGGTTATTTGCCCATTCTCTCCAGAATCTGAGATGAAACTGCTGCTACAGTATCCTGATCGTATACAAAAAAATGATCTCCCCTGTGGCATACCAGTTCAAAGGAATGACTGGTAAATGACTTCCATTTTTTCATGTCTGAAACACTTACAACCGGATCGTTTTCTCCGCAAAAACATGTGATGGGAAACGAAGCGGTTCCTGTATCCGCAGTCTGGTGCATTTCCTTTACCAGCCCAAAGTCGTTTTTTATAACCGGGAGCAGGTTTTCATGGAAAAAACCACTGTTTAACACATGTTCCGGTACCTGCCTGACTGTCCGCAGAAAGCGCCTGATATCTTCCTCATTTTCCGTGTCTCCCATCCACTCTGTAAGAGAGCCCGGGCTGTTACAGGCGGCAATAAAAAGCCTTTTTACATCCACGCCTTTGCGCTCCAGTTCCCTGGCAGCATGCCAGGCGGTCAGGCCGCCCATACTATGCCCGAACAGGAAAATACTTCCGTTGTGGCCGGAACATATCTGCTGAATGACCCGGGATACCATTAACCGGGCTGACGGAATGAGGGCTTCGTGATACCTGCTCCAATGCCCGGGATATTCATAAATTTCCAAATCCGGTATATACTTTTTATATCCGCCATAATTTGAAGCGCATCCGCCGGCACACGGTAACATCACAAGCATTTTTCCACCATTTTACTCCTTATCATCATTTCAGGCACACCCGCCGGAACAGGAAATATCATAAACTTTTCCTCCGCTTTACTCTTTAAAATCAAAGTAATCGCCTAATCTGTCATGCCGCATATGGCGGCAGTCCCAAAAATCATCGTCCGAAACCCCCGCCGCATATGGGTCGTAAGACCCGGTAACCCGGATTCCATACCTGTCCGCCACCCGGTGCGCAAATACTTCAAGCTCATCCATTAAAAAATAATGGGATTTGTCCGCCTCCAGTCTGTCCTGAAGTGCAGGGCAAACCGGACATAAAAAAAATTCAACCGTAATATTCCGCTCCACCAGATACGATATCAGTTTCTCAAAATAATCCTTGTAGTATCCGCTTAAATGTCTGTCATATGCAAACTGATGTTCAATCTGATACACATTTGCACTGTTTATCACATCTTCCACTGTCCGGCTTTTGTACTCCGCATCATACACCCAGCTGCCGTCACTGGCATAATGCGCTAAATCCTTAGTGTCCTCATCAATGATTCCCCACCTTTTTTCTTTCAGGATTACCGACTGGTTACTTCTTATATAGTCCACACAATCCTGAAAATATGTCACAGAAAACAGTTGTCCAATCCGCGTCTTAATATTCCCGGTATCCGTTTTTTCCTCCGGAACAGACGGGTTCTTCCCATCCAGTTTCGCTATCATATATTCCGCATACTTCATAATATCCGGATTACGGACTGCAGCGGCAAATGTCTCATCAAAAAAATAAGAATCTACACAATAGATCAGCCGGTCATATGTGACCCCGCTTATTTCCAGCAAGGCGATTTCACCCATAAAATCATTGAAATTCAGTCCGGAGGCCGACAAATTATAATAACTTTCTGTTCCGGCATGTTCTTTTGAAATTCCCATGGCCAGACTGGGCCCCAGCGTAATACAGTCCACATGCCGCGGCATATTTCTGATGGTATGCATTTTTACACTCCGTTCATCGCCATTTCCACTTCCGAAATATGCCTCCCGGCCATCCAGAAGCGCTTTTGCCACATTTTCGTTATAATCATGAAATAAATTTGCCGGATCTTCATAATAATTGATGCCGCACAAAAGCACAAGCAGCGGAATGATGATAACAGCCAGCCGAATCCATATTACTTTTTCACTTATAACCCCATGAGCCATCCGCTTCCTCCACTTAAAACTGAAAATAGATAAACGACGACGCACCTGCCATTCCATGCATGAAAATAATAAGAATCTCCGCATAGATCAGGCCTGTCCTGACAAAAAAATTCTGCCGGTCCATCACATCAAAGATCGTTTCCCCGCAATACACACATAAATCCGAAAGGAATAATAAAACAACGCCTCCCATCATCAGCAGCAGGTCCGTATATGTGAGCCCGAATGCCTCCATCGCTGTATGAAACGCTGTAAAACCAGCCGGGCTGGATAACATATGTTTCACAACTGCCCCAAACGCAACGGTTCCATTTGAACATACAAGCATCCAGCAGACACATATAAGAAGCAATGTCCTGATCCGTCTGATCCATTTCCAGCTTTCACACTGTGTGTTAATATGTAACCTTTCCGTCAGCCGTCCCATTACCGGACAGAATAAATCTCCAGCTATTAAATATATACAGGGAATACCGGCGGAGGCGATAAAATAAAATCCTGTACCGCCATGCCAGACCCCGATTATAAACCATAATACCATCATGGAAAGATAAAATGGTATTTTTTTCGCATATTTTTTTCCCGTTTTTTTTCTGCACCATTTGCCAGCTGACTGGACTGGTTTCGATTTCTGAAGCGGATACATCAGATAATCTTTGAACCATGCGCCCAGTGTTATATGCCATCTCTGCCAGAATTCCTGAATGGATTCAGAGAAAAACGGCGCTTTGAAGTTCTCCGGAAGCCGGATTCCAAACAGCATCGAAGCGCCTGATATGATATCCATGCATCCGGAAAAATCTGTATACAGCTGTACGGCATAGCAAAGAGTCGCCCCTGTAATACCCACCATGCTGTAACTGGTATAATCTGTATAAACCGCAGAAACAATCACGCCAAAACGTTCTGACAGAACCAGTTTTTTAAAATAACCCCAGGACATTCTCCGCAGTCCTGTGGTTATACAGGAATAATCCGGCCCGTGGCGGCTTACAAACTGTGGATACATCTCTCCAAATCTGGAAAAAGGCCCCGATATAAGCTGTGGAAAATAAAAAATAAAAAGAAATACATCCACAGGATTTCCGGATGGTTTCGTATTATCCCAGAATACATCCACCAGATATCCGATGGCTGATAAGGCATAATAAGAAATACCTATCACGCTGCTGAATTTTAACCATGAGAAATCCGCAGACACATGAAACAGCGCTGACAGAACCGCCAGCACATTGTGTGCGTATTTAAAGATAACCAGCGCCGCAGCCATGGCTGATATACATCCTGCAAGAACAATATTTTTCCATTTTCCTTTTACCCGGGCCAGAAGTAACGCTCCGGAATACGTGATTGTTCCGATAAACAGTATCATGGCCCATAACTTCCATTTCGTTACTGCCGAAACAGAACTATAAAAATATAAACTTGCGATCAGAAGTATATATTTTTGCGCCGGTTTCACACAATAATATGCCAGAAAGACTACAAGTAAAAAAACAAAAAAGTTAAAACTTATCAGACTCATTGATCACGTTTCCTTTTTATTATGGCCGCCATGCCAGAGCGTATCCGCTCTCATATTCTTCAGGGCTACTCACACCTTGCAGAAAGCATTTTTCAGACATGCTCTAAAATAATGTCCACCATCTCGCCTACATTTTTCATTGTGACAACTTTTCCCATTGGAATCTTAAATCCAAACTCTTCTTCCACGCCCACAATCAGATTGATATGTTCAAACGAATCCCACCCGTCCACATCATCCGCCACGGTTTCATCCCGCAATACGATTGTATCGTCGTCCAAAACTTCCCTGAAGACATTGTTAAGCCTTTCATAAACTTCTTCTCTTGTCATTTTTTACATTCTCCTGTTTCTGATTATTTTAATACCAGCACTTTCATCCTGGCTTTTGACACCTTTTCCCCGTACTGGTTTTTTATCTGTACGTTCAGTCTGATTAATTTTAAATCGTCCAGCCTGTCCGTTACTGTTCCTTCCACAGTCAGCGTATCTCTTGCAAATACCGGTTTCATAAACGACAGTTCATCATAACTGTGAATGAGGCTGTTTCTCCCCGGCAGATACATGCCCGCCAGCGTGGAGTAGAAAGACGCCGTAAGCATTCCAAAGGAAACATGGCTCTGGAATTTTCCCCCGCTGATCATTCTGGCAAAATCATCTTCTTTGTGTAACGGATTTTCATCGCCGCAGATCAGGCGGAAATTCTGTTCCATTTCCTCTGTTATGTTCCTTGTAAACGACGCTGTCATCCCAGTCTTTATTTCTGAAAATGTATATTCATTCATCATCTGCATGGCCTCCATAAGCCAGATCCGCATTGTCATAAAGCGTCCTTGTGGTCGTATATTCATTCATCGTCTATACGGCCTCCATAACCGTCCTGTAAATGCTCTCACTATCAAGTCCGTTTGCTTTCCTTACCGCAGAATGCGTCCCGTATCCGTCCGCAAAACAATCCCGCAATCCCACTGGGACGATTGTTTTGCCCACTCCGTTATATGCCAGTGTTTCCGATAAGATACTACCTAATCCACCGTGGATATTGTGTTCTTCAACCGTAAAAATCCGCCTGGCGTCTGAAAGTATATCCAGCGCCGTTTTCTGGTCAAATGGTCTGGGCACAGAAACATTTACGACCGTAGCGTCCATTCCCGCTTCCTTTAGTCTGTCCGCAGCATTCATCACTTCTTCCAGAATACTTCCGGTTACAAATATCACTGCGTCGCCGCCCTGCCGCACAATGTCCATACCGGAATCCGGCAGTGTATAACCCTCTTCGTAGTATTCCTTTTCCCGGTTCATGCCAATTCTGATATAAACCGGTCCATGCCGCTCATATGCCTTTTGCACGCAGGCTGCCGTCTGATAAGGTGTAGCCGGGGAAAGGAGCAGAAGACCTGGCAGCGCCCTTAATACTGACACATCCTCCGTCGTATGATGTGTGGGGCCTAACGAACTCCATGACAGGCCGCTTCCCATTCCTGTAATCTTTACATTCAGATTCTGAAAGCATATATCATCCCGTATAAATTCCAGGGAACGGTACGCCAGAAAGGCGCCTGCGGTAAACACAAACGGGATTTTTCCCACAGCAGCCATCCCTGCGGCGGCAGACACCATGTTCTCTTCCGCAATGCCAAAATTATATATCTGCCCGGGATAATTCCTGCGGAACATCTCATCATATCCTGTACCGCTGTCAGCCAGCAGATGGACAATCTGTGGATCAGATTCCGCAAGTTCCATTAATTTACCAATATATGCGCGGTTCATAATCTACACCAGCTCCTCATCCGATATTCCAAGCTCTGCCTGAAACACTTTCAGTTCCTTTTTTCCCGGCAGTTTAAAATGCCAGCCCGGATTATTTTCCATAATGGAAACACCTTTACCCTTTACTGTGTGGGCAATAATGATCACGGGTCTGCCTGATCCGCCTGACATCCCCGCAATGCGTGCGAATCCGTCCATATCATGACCATCCGTTTCCACAACCTGCCAGCCAAAAGCTTCCCACTTATCCTGCCAGGCCGGTTCCCCGATTATGCCGGCCACATAATCCATTTTCTGTATCCGGTTGTTGTCCAGTATAACTACCAGGTTATCCAGTTTCATGGCGGCGGCTATCATTGCCGCTTCCCATACGGTTCCCTCCTGGGCCTCCCCATCTCCCAGCATGACAAAGACTCTGGCATGACTGCCATCCTGCTTCAGGGCCATGGCCATACCAAGTCCCATAGACAGCCCGTGGCCAAGAGAGCCGGTGGACGCTTCGATCCATTCACAATCCCGCATACAGGGCTCCCCGCCAATCAGCGGCTTTTCCCGCAGATAAGAAGAAAATGCCGCATCAGTTATCAGACCGGCTGTAAGCAGCACGCTGTACAGCGCCAGTCCCGCATGTCCTTTGCTCAGTATAAAACGATCCCTCTCCTTCCATCCGGGATTGTCTTTATCGTACCGGAGCACATCTTTCATATAAAGCGCATACAGCATCTCCAGACAGGAATAGCATGACGCAAGGTGCGCCATACCGCCCTTATAACCCGTAATAAATATTTTCTTTCTTAATTCTTTTAACAATGATTTCTCACGTATCGTATGATCCAAATTCAGTCACCTCGTCCGGGTCAGTCCATGATCCTCCGCAATAGGGAATGTGATCTATCTGTGCCATCTGATCATCTGAGAGCTCAAAACCAGACAGATCCATATTCATTTTCAGACGGCTTTCATTTGTTGTCTTCGCAATGGCAATAATCCCCTTTTGCAGCAGCCACCGCAAACATATCTGTGCCGGCGATTTACCATGGACGTGCGCTATCCCACCCAGTGTTTCATTTGTAAGAATCTGCCCGCTGCCCAGCGGACTGGCCGCTTCAACCGCAATCCCCATATCCCTGCAGCAGCTTACCGTTTCCTGCTGTAACAATCCGGGATGTATTTCCATCTGATCCACAAATGGTAAAATTTCAGCTGTCTGCCTAAGCGTGCGCAAATGACGGGCCTTAAAATTACACACTCCTATGGCCCTGACAAGACCGTCCTTATATAATTGTTCCATGCCACGTTTCCGCATTGATCTCTTTCCAGTCCGGATACAATCTGATGGAAGCCGGCCAGTGAACCAGGTACAGATCAAAATAGTCCGTTTTCATTTTTTTCAGCGAACGCCTGCAGGCATCCTGCACCTTCTGAAATCCTCTGGATGTATTCCACACTTTATCGGATAAGAGTACCTGCTCCCGCCGGATTCCTCCCGCCACGAGAGCTTTCGCAATGGCTATTTCGTTACTGTAAGCCGCCGCCGTGTCAATCAGCCTGTAACCGTTTTGAACCGCATCCACAATAATTTTGCACATAAGCGCCCTGTCCGTAATCTGCCAGGTTCCAAGCCCGATACCGGGAAGTTTTATCCCGTTACGAAGAACAATTTCCATCATCTGATTCACCTGCCTGATTTACCGCAATCACATTCTGTTTTTTCTGATAATGCGCAGGTATCCGGAATTTCCAGACAGTATTTCCGCCCTCATCCCCGCTGATTTTTTCAAATCCCTGCGCCCCATAGAAATCCTTTACCATTCCGTTTTTTGCCGTGGGATAATAATATCCGTAAATCGTCTTTATATTGTGTGCTTTTGCGGCGTTTACAAGTTCATCCATCATTGCGTATTCCATTTGACGTTTCAGTACACGGCAGCTCATGAGCCACAGTTCCATGTGCAGTTCATCTGAATGCTGTCCGCCGATTCTGCCGATGACGATACTTACGACACCATTGTCACCAAATTTGTCCGTTAATTTTCCATAGAGCGTGATCTTTCCCGGATCATTTGCCGCCTCTTCAATTTCTGTCCGCCCGCAGCGTTTCGTCGTCAGGTTAAACTGGTTACTTTTATTCGTCAGTTGTGCGATTCTTGACATATACACTGGTATAAACGGCTGTATTTCCCCTTTCATATCAAGGGATTTTAAATAATCCTCATAATCGCCAAAAGAAACCTTATATTGCTGACGCTTTGCGTTTTCCTGATACATCTGGTTACGTGACAGATCATCTTCTGATAAGTCTGTCACCTCAAAAAATCCTGATTTGTCAATGATCTGTATATAATGTTCCACACTGTCCATATCGGGAACCGCTACCCCGTTTAGCTGCGTCCGGATCATCTCCCGCTCAGCGGGATTGTCGTCCACAAACACAAAGCTTTCTGGCAGCAGATTCAGCTCTCTGGCTGTTTGTGCAAGGTTCTCGCTCTTCGGGTTCCAGTTTGCTTTAAAACTTGCGAAATCATCTCTGCTGAGTATGCTGTCAGGTCTTTCAAATCCACGGTACGCATTTTCGCTGTCATTTTTGGAATTAACCGTAAGCAGCACCCCGGTCTGCCCGAGTCTGCGTATATATTCCTGAAACCCGCTGTACGTCTGGGCAAGCGGCGTTTCCTGCCCGATTTCTATATTCTCAGCGCCGTCTTCCCCGATGATACCTCCCCAGAGGGTGTTATCAAGGTCCAGGTTAAGCGCCTTTTTATTCTTTCCGTATATGGATTTGATTATATTTGCCACGTTAAATGACAGGTATGGAATGGCCGGTACCGCCATGGCATATTTATACATGTGCCAGTAATATGGATCCGACCATTTCTCCAGTCCATACGACGCACAAAGATAGTTTATGTCACAAATATAGAAACTGTCATGGGACTGGGCATATTCATAAAATCCACAGTTAAGTTTCGTAACAAAATTCACATGCCCACGGTAATCACAGGCATCCCTGTTGCCCAACAGTCTGAAAAACGGATATTCAAAATCATTCTGTATCACAGGACAATGGTACGTTGTGTACAAATGATCCCAGAGTCCGGTGAACTTATCCATACAGACAGTATATTTCTCTTCCACATCTTTTCTGCTGTCGCTCATTTCCGGAAAAACCGGTATATTCCTGATACTCGTACATACATAGATCAGATCAGGAGCAAACTGCTCTAATTGCGGATTTGGAAACATCCCGTCCTCATAATACCGGTTATATTCCGATTCGTAAAACGTGGCACGGATTCCGTAATGCAGTAAAAAAATCTCCAGCACCAGTCTGATATCCTGCGTGGTTCCGCCCCCGAGAATGGCAATCTTTTTATCCAGAAACGGTACGGTCTTATCCGCCAGCAGCTGTCTTTTATATAATTTTTTCTTTTTCAGAATCTCTTTTGCATGAAACGGATATTCCAGCTCTTTCATTTACTACCTCCAACGCCTGCAGACGTTTCTCTCCGCCAAAAGACAGCCGGTATCCCAGAGCATGTCTGAACTCATTCCATATCCTGTTGGTATCTCTTATGAAAAGCATTTTCAGGCACGCTCCTGAATCGTTCTCTTATAGTTTTATAAAGCTTACTGTTTTTCTCTCTGACGGATTCAGCCGGGACCTGATATCATACAGAATCAACAGAGCGTTATGTAAGTTATTTCAGACGGATTCACAGCGTTTGTTCTTTGCATTTTGTACTGAAATATTATGTCCATACGGGGCATCTGAATGACATATAGTATCTGAAATCATAAAAATAGCAGACTTACAGCCCTATATATCCGGATACCTTCCGCCGGACCCTGAATAAGGCCGGATTTGTGAATCAGTCTGATCACATCCGTTTTTCATACAGGACATATTGATTTTTTAGATATTTATTACAAAAATCTGTGGATTTTGCTACAGGAACTGGCCATATAAGATAAATTATGACAACAAGTTGCAAAAAAGAAAAAAATGGTATAGAATACGTGTTGTTAACATTTCAGTACATTTTGTTTATATTCTGCTTCATTTCTGACAGTTCTGTCAAAAGCAGACTTTTATAATATCCGGCCCGGTCGGGTGTACTAATCCGGGCATCAGCACAGAATTTCCTGTCTTTCCGGCTTTTGCGGATTTCATATAAGTCTGCTCCTGTGCATTTTGTCAGTTTCTGCCAGATGCCTCTGACAGCGTTTCTCTGATTCAATCTGCTTTTCCGCTAAATGCTCCACGATGGGAGTGAAACTGTGTTCTTATCATGATTCAGACCGACACCTGCCCACAGGCATCAGTCCGTCAGCTCCTCACCATAATCATATACAGGATTCAGTTCCGGGACATATATATCTATGCTCTGTACAGAATCCGGATCGTCCTCAGGTATGCTGAATTCGCAAACACAGTCATTGCCGGAGTAACGATATACGTTATATACTCCGTGAGCCGCATAGGTGTGCGTTTCAAAAGAATCTCCATACTTTTCCGTCACCCCGGACCAGGAATCCCCTTTACGCATCCCTCTGGCAGTCTTTGCTTCCCCATTCAGCAGTTCCAGGCGTACACATATACCATCCGCAAAATATATGCACAGTGACGCATCCTGCGCCTCATTCGTTCCCAACGGCGATTCACCGGCCATATAATAGGAATCATATTTATTATAAGCCGGATCAGAATATTTCGTATCAGAATCGTATTCATTATAATTCAGGCCCGTTTCGTTAAGCCGGTCCGTAATATCCTGTTTACTTTCATATAATGCGACCGTCATGTTCCCTGTGGAAACAGCGTAATCTCCGGATAACTGTTCCGCTCTCTGAAAATCTCCTCCAGATTCCGGCAAAGGCTCATCCGTCCGGATATTTTCAGTAAGGTCATCTTTCGTTTTTAAGTCCATTGTCTCCGGCTGGCGGGCCGCATCCTTCACAGTTTCTTTCGCAATCTGGCAGACCACCGGCGTTCCCATACAAATTATAAAGATAATGGCACAAATTAACACTGCCAGTCCGTTTTTCTTTCCTGTTATTGCCAGAATATTTTTAAAACGCTTTTTCATAATCTGTTTTCCTCCATAAAATCCCGTCGACAGAACGGTCTTCTTTGCGCTCTGTTTATAAAGAGCAGACAACAATGTCTCTGTGTATGCTTTCCGTACAGCGTAACTGGTGCCTTGTGTGACTCTCTCATCACATGTTAATTCCTGAAAACCGGATGATGGCCCGTGCATCACCCATGGAATTGGCAGTAGAAATCTCCGCCATATTAATATTGACATCCGCCTTACTATGTCTTATACTGTACTTGTCCATGCAATACAGTATAAGCAGGAGGAGGACAGTTGGAATTATTTATTAACAATCACACAAGTAAACCTATCTACGGACAAATATCTGACCAGATAAAAGCTCTGATAATGAGTGGTGAATTACAGGCGGGTGAAGCTATTCCATCTATCCGTTCAATGGCGAAATCACTTCATATTAGTGTTTTAACCGTACAGAAAGCATATGACAAATTACAGGCGGATGGTTTTATCGAAACTACCGCTGGAAAAGGCTGTTTTGTATCTGCACAAAATCAGGATTTCTATCTGGAGGAACAGCAAAAAAAGATTGAAGAACATTTTAATGAAGCAATCGGGATTGCCCGGTCAGGCGGAATAAAATTAGATGAACTGATCAGGCTTTTAACACTGTTGTATGAGGAGGATGAAGTATGAATACGGCATTAACGGTTACAGGCTTAACAAAGAAATACAGCAATTTTACACTGGATCATATTTCTTTCAGTATCCCATCCGGAAGTATCGTGGGACTGATTGGGGAAAACGGTGCGGGAAAAAGTACAACCGTCAATTCCATTCTGGGTCTTATTAAAAAAGACAGCGGTAAAATTACAATTTTAGGTCACGATACAGACAATTCTGACTACGCTGTAAAAGAAAAAATCGGTGTTGTTTTCGATGGATGTAATTTTCCGGAAGAGTTAACGCCCATGAAATTAAGTAAGGTGTTGTGCGATATTTATTCTTCATGGGATCAGCCTTATTATCAGAACCTGTTATGCCGGTTCCATATTCCCGCCGCAAAAAAGATTAAAACTTTTTCCAAAGGAATGAAAATGAAGTTATCCATTGTGGTGGCGTTTGCGCACCATCCCTGTCTGCTGATTTTAGATGAAGCGACCAGCGGCCTTGACCCGGTCGTACGGGATGATATTTTAGATATGTTTTTAGAATTTGTGCAGGACGAGGATCATTCTATCCTGGTATCTTCCCATATCACAAGTGACCTGGAAAAGGTTGCCGACTACATTGTGTTTATACACGCAGGAAAAATAATCTTTTGCAGTCCAAAAGACGAATTGCTGGAACACTATGGAATTATGAAATGCGGGACAGCCCTGTTTGACGCTGTTGATAAAGACGATATGATAGCGTACCGCAGGCAGGATTATGAGTGGCAGATACTGGTTGGCGACAGAGAAAAAGCGGCTAAAAAATATCCGGGAGCAATGGTTATCGCCGCTACAATAGATGAAATTATGCTGCTTTATGTGAAAGGAGAAAAAAATGAAAGGGTTAATCCGCAATAATTTTTATTCAATGGAAAACAATATAAAACTATCTTTTATTGTTGCGTTGTTTTTAGCAGTTGTATCTTTCTTTGTGAAACATGACGCCTTTATTCAGATGATTATAGCTATGCAGCTATTTATTTTTTTCGTAAATACAGGTACTTCTCTACATGCTGATGTCGTATCCAAATGGAACAGGTTTGAACTGACTTTGCCTGTAAGATATAACGATATTATTAAAGCAAAATATATTTCATTTGCAATACTGATTCTGCCCGGTATTTTTATGGGGAGCATTACGGCTGTCTATGCCTGTGTTACAAATGGCTTTTCAAATGTTCAGTCTGTACTTTATGGTTATGAGTTTGGGCTGACGCTTTCAGCAGCTACGACAGGAATTATGTATCCACTTATGCTGAAAACAGGAACAGAAAAAAATGAAATGATTATGATTTTATCGGCAATTGCGGCGTCAGGATTACCGGTCTTATTATCTGCCATTTTAGCGCCACTGACTGGCGGACCGGACATGAAACATCCCCTGACCGGAATTGTGTCCGCCATAGTCTCAGTAGTAATATTTACCGGTTCCTACTTTGTTTCCGTAAAAATATACCGGCATAAAGAATTCAGCTAAACAATCGAAAATGTTTCTTCACAGGTTATAAAAGACAATTATCATTTGGTTGAATATAAACCTGCGTCATACCGGCACCAGACGAATTTTTGCTTATCTCTGGTCCGCCCGGAACCATACACGCATTAACATAAGCCCAAAATCAGCCAAAAAATGTCTTTTCATACAGTCCTTTTGTATTTTCCGGACCTTTATTGTATAATAAAATGGCAAATGCGGGAAATCACAGGAAAAGAGGTATGCACATGCGAATACTTATCTGCGACGATGATGCGCTGATAGTTGAACAGCTTCAGAAATATATCAGGAGTTTTTTTGAAAGCATCGGTGTGAAATGTCCTGAACTGACCTGCTTTTCTGACGGGGAATCCCTGCTGGCAGATAACGGTGAAAAGGACATTCTCTTTCTTGATGTAGAAATGCCCGGAATGAATGGTATCCATGTGGGAAAAGAATTAAAAAAGAAGAATGATAAGATGATTATTTTTATTGTGACCTCTTATTCTGAATATCTGGATGACGCAATGCGGTTCCATGTATTCCGGTATCTTTCAAAGCCTTTGGCCAGACAACGGTTTTTTCGTAATATGAAAGATGCGGTTGACCTGTATCATACCATGACAATAAAAATCCCGGTTGAAACAAAACAGGGGGTACATACACTGCCCGCATCTTCTGTCATAGCGGTGGAAGCACAGGGCAGAAAAGTAACGGTACATACCACGCTGTGTGATTTTGAATCCATTCACAATATGCGGTACTGGCTGGAACTTCTCCCTGAAAACCGTTTCTTCCAGACACACCGCAGTTTCATTATCAATTTTGAACATGTCACAGATTTTGACCGCAGTCTGGTTCATATGACTGGTAATCAGTCTGCTTATCTGACCAAAAGAAAATACAGCTCATTTAAAGAAGCCTGTCTCCTTTATTTAGAAAGTACGAGGTAAAGCAAATGACAAACGCATTCTGTTATTTTTTCAGTTTTCTTGTGGAAGCAGTTATACTCTGGCAGTACTCCTCCCGTTTATTTCCAGCCGGGCGCCCCCTATGGAGAAAACCTGCCGTACTATGCAGTTTCTATTTTATCCTGTTTTGTGTGTCACTGTCTGAATCTGTATGGATCAATATCATGTTATATTTTTTGCTGAATTTCTTTTTTTTAGTGACCCAGTGTTATCTGCACTGGTACACAGCAGTCTTTCATTCTTCCATACTGACGGCTGTTATGACAATGAGTGAATTACTTGTTTATGGAATTACCAAACGGTTTGCTCCTCACTTCCTTGATAATGGCAGGGAATTTTATCATCTTTTATTTTTTTCGGTCTTTAGTAAACTCATATTCTTTGCCATTATTTATATACTGGTGCACCTGATGCAAAACCCGCAGAAGAATACAGGGCAGTATGATCAGTCTTTGCTTCTTCTTGTTTTCATTCCCTTAACCTCGATCTTTATTATGTTTACGTTTATCAGTATTGGTGAATCTGTTTCTCTCCCGCCATCATCTGGCTGGATGGTTGTGGCGGGCGCTGTTTTTTTGCTGACAGCGAACCTGCTCATGTTTGAAATCAGTCAGTATCATCAGAAAAAAAACATGGAATTTACACAAATACAGCTATTGCTTCAAAAAGAGTCAGATTCGGCCCGGTATTATAAAATGCTGCATGTACAGAATGAAAACCAGCGTATTTTAATCCATGATATAAAAAAACACCTGCAATCCATTGATATGCTCAACGAGCAAAAAGAATATGCGAAAATAAGCGCCTATATCCGGCAGCTGATTCTTTCCCCGGACCTGAAAGAATCTTCCAGGCTATGCGATCATGAAATGCTAAATTCCATTCTGTGCCGCTATATGGGGCAATGCACTGACAGTCACATCACTTTTCATGCTGACATACGAAGCGGGACAACGGATTTTATCGCAGACAATGACCTTACTTCCCTGTTTTGCAATTTACTGGATAATGCGATAGCGGCGGCAGGTATCATCCCTGACTCTTTTATTGAAATCCATACGGACAAACGTGAAAAAACGCCGTTTACTGTGATAACAGTTATCAATTCCTGTAGAAAAAATCCTTTTCTCCATAAGGGCAGGCAGCTGGATACCCCTAAAAACGGACATGGATTCGGGTTAAAAAGCATTCGCAAAGTGGTCAGCAAATATCATGGCAATTTGCAGATGTACTATAATGAAGATACGCTTACTTTTCATACGATTATCACCTTAAAGCAGCAGGAAACTGCTGACTAACGCCCGTGGGTTCATCCGCTAAAATAACAGGGGTAGCGGAAGCCAGGGCACGGGCGATTGCCACTCTTTGTTGCTGTCCGCCTGAGAGCTTCATCACATTGCGCTCTGTTTCCCGGACGGTCAGTCCAGGCCGCAGGAGCATAGGCAGGGCATCCTGTTTCGCTGTCAGAGCCACATTTTCAACCGGCGTCATATAATCTATAAGGTTGTAACTTTGAAAAATCATTGAAACATGGTTTCTCCTGTAAGCGGCAGGCCCCCACTGGGAAATAATTTCACCTTCAAAAAGAATCTCACCTTTTTGCGGGGTATCCAGACCGCCAATCAGTGACAGCAGCGTTGTCTTGCCGGAACCGGACGGCCCGGGGATAGCGTACATTTTCCCTGTTTCAAATTCTTAACGAGACAATAGCGGTGCTTACCAGTATGATTACCCATATTATGGATGACATCAGAGCCTGCAGCTTTTGCAATGGTGCGGCAGCGTCCAGATAAGTCTGGTTATCCGCCAGAGCTTCAAAAGAGCGCCAGTCAACAGTGGACAACCCTTTCACTTCTGATATAATGCTGTCAGGCTGTGCCGGGTCATGCACGGTAAATTCAGCCTCGTAAAATCCCACCGGCATATCTCCGAATAAGTTCTGTAAAGCATCTGTATCAATAAAAATCTGGTTTTCCAGTTTTTCATACGTGACAATACCCTCAAATACCGGATCAGGTTTAAGAATTTCATAAATACCAATAATCTTAACCTCCGTCTTCTCACCGGCCTTTAAAGAAATGGTGTCGCCCGTTTTCAGGTTGTTCTGATCCGCCATATCTTCCTGATAACCGCCGCATTGCTCTCATTTCCCGTTATGTGTTTTCCTCCGGTCAGTTTCATGATCCCCGACTGAAAGAAGCTGTTATTTTCAGTGCCTGCGACTGTCCTGGCGTACACCTTGTTATTCACATCACTTTTCAAAGGAACATTGCCGGGAACAATCATAAGGTTTGTAGAGACAAGTGTCCGGGCTGATGCATCATATTTTTCAATGCCTTTTATCTCCATAATGGCATCAATCATATCCTGCGTAACGGGAAGTTCCGTGTAAAGGCCGGCGGACGTATAGACAGTAACGAAATGCCCGTCTTTTTGCAGTCTGTTTTTCACAGGCTCTAAAATTTTCTCCGCTAAATCCGCCAGCGTCCGTAAGGCAGCCGCTCCCATATTTTCCTGAAACAATACTTTTTCCGTTTTGTCTGCTACCGCAAACTGCCGGATATATCCAGCCCATTCCCCGGGATCATTATTCGAAACGGTATCCTCTAAAATCGTATAGTCATTTCCTTGTATTACCAGCTATTGTTCGCTCCAGCCCTCCCCGCGGGTGCTTTTTACGGTTTGTTGTTTTCAGAATCATTTCCATATTTGTACAGTCCTTTCTTTTGATTATGATAAAATAATAGCTGCTGTTTTTAAAGATTTCATAAAGAAAGCAAAATTTTACCGGTTACAATTTATAAATTATTCAGAATAACTAACAGAGCTATACAGACATATCCAGGAAGAAAGATAAATAGTAAAATGTTACAGAATGTTTACCATGCTGTCCCACAGCCTGCCGGCAGATGTGGCATATTCGCTGAATATGGGGCAGATGTGGCCTGCACCCGGCATCATAAATTCGCCGGGGCTGGAGAAAAACTGCTAAAACCCGGTTTGCCGGGCGGGAAAAGTGATCAGAAACCCACCCGCACAGCAGGAATGTGCCACTGATGCGGTCTTTCACAAAGGATTTGTAGCGGAGTCCCTGACGGAAAAAAGATATGCTATAATTCTTCTGCAAATTAAAATTCTTTTTTTACAACCAAAACAATAAAATCCGTATTTAGTATAGTGAAGGCTGTTTATCTGCAAAATGACAGGAGGTGGAAACATACTATGGATGACGAGACGATTGTAAGTCTTTACTGGTCAAGAGATGAACGTGCGATTACAGAAACATCTTCAAAATATGGCAGGCTTTGTAATCATATCGCAAACAACATTCTATCAAACTACCAGGACAGGGAGGAATGTGTCAATGATGCTTACCTTGCAGTCTGGAACGCAATCCCGGATAAACACCCGGACAGATTTTCTGTCTTTCTAAGCAGGATTGTCAGAAATCTGTCTTTAAAGAAATATGAATATATTTCTGCCGCAAAAAGAAATCCTGCTGTTGTCACATCCTTAGAGGAATTAGGCGACTGCGTATCCGGGACAGACAGCGTAGAGTCAGAAATCGAAAAAAAGCTTATCGAAAGTACGATTAATAAGTTTCTCTGGCAGTCAGAGGAAGAAAAGCGAAATATATTTATACGGCGGTACTGGTATTTTGATTCAATCGGAACTATCTGTAAATATACAGGCTTTAGCCAGAGCAAGGTAAAATCCATGCTATACGAAATGCGCCGTAAGTTAAAAAAATATTTAGAAAGTGAAGGTATCACAGTATGAACAATAAACAGCTTTCCGAACATATTGGAAACATTGATGACCGGCTTGTTGAACAGGCAGAAAAAATCCCGAATTACAGACAACAGCATCGTAATCAGACAATCAGGCGTTTCATGACTGCCGCAGCAGCTTTTGTACTTATGGTTTGCAGCTTTAGCGCAGGTGCATTTGCATTTGCCCGTGAAAGCGTGATTGAAGTACCCATAGAGCAGGAAACGATAACGCTGGAAGAAATCAATCTTACGATGATCCTGCCCGATGACTGGAAGGGCAAATATTCCGTAGAGAAAAATGGTCAGAACTATATCGTTTATCACCCGCAAATCAGAGAAGGCTTTGGCAAAGAAACAGCGTTTACTGGCGGTATTCTGTTTTATATTGTCTGCCACGGGGAATCAATGACACCAGAACAATTTGTAGAAAACGGATATGATTTTACCGGATACCGGTATCTGTTTTCTACCAGTGATAAAACGTATATCCTTTATTATCCAGGCGATGTGCAGTGGAATCCTGAGAATCCGGAACAGGAAACGGAATATCTGGGAATGGCAGAAGAAATAAAAGATATTAAATTCGTGGTTGACAATATCCTCGCAGACTGAAATTGTTCTGAATCCTGAATCAGGCATGGTGGGAATTCTGAACGTAAGGTATTTTTGTTCATTTCCATATAACTTTAACAAATAGTATCATGATTACATGGAGGTTGAAAATGGAAAACAGAAAACGAAAACTATGGAAAAATATTCTGGTAATTAGTATCCTGTCCGCAATATTGCTTTCCGGATGCGGTAAAGAAAATGAGCCAAAGAAAGAATCTCCTATGGACAGCGGCATTGAAAGTACCGTAGCAGAAAAAAACAGTATGCCAGAAGAAACTGATGCAAAAGCCGAAAAACCGGCAGAAAATTCCGCACCCAGTGAAAAGGTTTTGGAACAGACTATAAGCGAATGGAAAGAAATGTATGCTTTATTTTATGATTACAAAGATTGTCACGCAGTTCTTTCAGAACGTTCAGAAAATGACGGAACTGTAAACGAAATATTCACAGTGGACATTATATACACGTCTGAACAGTCAGATGGTGACGAACCAGAGCATTTTATTGCGGATATGAAAGCAGGTTATCCGGCAGATAGTCCGGAAGATATTACTTTATGGATGGATAACAGCGGCGGGGCAATGACGGATCTCATTCTGTTTAAAGAGTGTGGTCCCGGCTGATCCGTAATACCCCGCTGATATTTCCTGTATGGAAATGTCCAAAGATACCTTATGTCCAGCATTCCCATCATATTTGCGTGAGTGTCCAGGCAGTATATACAGAACTTTACATACTGGAACAGAAATGCAAATCCTCCAATATGAAAGACAAATTCTCTTTCCCACGGCACTTGATTTTATACAGCTATGTCTATGACACTGACTATTCAGATTTTCCGGAATACAACTCTGCCCTTGCCAGAATCGGGAATCATTGAATCTGCCCTCCTTTTGTTTATGGCAGGGACTAACCGCAACATATTGTCCCTGCCATGCAAATCTTCTCATTTTAAGCTGTGAGTATCTCACAAAGTTCCCCTAATACTGCCGGATTCAAATTCATGGACATAAGGGAGGCAACTGCCTTTTTCCCCATCTTATTTATCACATCCATCGCTTTTGCTTTTGCGTTATAATCCATCTGCGCTTTTTCAAGAATCTTAAAACAGTGTTCTGTAATATTCTGCTCTGCCAGAGACAAACTCTCTGGAAATACAACACATATCTCTTTTTCAACAGATATTTCAGGGATTTCTATAATCAGGCTGGATGTATAATCGCAATAAGATACGGACGCCTCAACCGCTTCCCCATCTTTTGTAACTTCAACTGTTGTTCTTTCTACGCCAATAAAAACCAGCTTCCATGTCCTGTTTTTCGGAATCACAGAGCAGTTACCCTCTGCTCTGCCAATCACAAACTTTCCTTTCGCCCCATGACTGAATGAAAGCTGTGTGGCAGCCCAGTTCCCTTCCATATCCACCGCTGTATCTCCGTCATCTTCCCACAATGTGAAACTTCCATCTTTAGCCGGGAAAATCCGCACTTCCATGTCTTTTGGATTATCCACACTGTTATCAAAAACATTCATGTTCTTCATAGGTACAATGGCCCCGGCTTTCATAAGAACCGGAATATTCTCCACTCCTCTCCAGAGGTCTGTCATTCTTCCGCCCTGATATACAATGCCCTCGAAGAAATCTGCCCAAAGACCTTCCGGAAGCCAGGCAGTTACTTTTGCCGCTCTTGCAGTTGTATCCTGAGGCTCCGTGATCGGAGAAACCAACAGCTCCGTACCGAAATAATACTCATTTGGAACCGCATATGCCTCTTCCTGTTCCGGTTCCGCATAATACATTGGCTGGATCAGCGGCATATCCTCCACATGAAATCTCCGGTTCATTGTATACAGATATGGAATAAGGCTGTGACGAAGGCGGAGGTACTCCCCCATCACACTCTCTGTAATTTTATCAAATTTCCACGGTTCCTTACCATTAAACGGGTTATCCGTACTGTGCAGGCGGTTAATTGGAGAAAAAACACCATACTGAACCCACCGGGCCATCAGCTCATCATCACGCACTCCCATCATGTGCCCGCCAATATCATGACTCCACCATCCATAGCCAATATTACTTGCCGTATTTGTAAAATATGGCTGAAAATTCAGACTATCCCACGAAATAATCGTATCGCCTGAAAATCCTACCGGATACCGGTGGCTCCCCACGCCGGCATACCTTGAAAAAGTAATGGAACGCTTTCCCTTCCAGTTACTGTCGAGATAATGATAATGGTTCAGCATCCACAAGGGGTCAAGACCAGGTATTTTTGTAACAGTTCCCTGCTGCCAGTCAAGCCACCAGAAATCCACTCCTTCTTCTTCAAGCGGATGGTTTACTTCGTTCAGATACACTTCCATAAAGTGGGCGTCGGAGGGATCAAACTGTACCGGAATACCACTCTTTGGATCAATCCCCATCTTTTTTGCCACACGCCTATACGGCTCCTCAAAGGCCCGTATCCCGTCTGCGGGATGTACATTAAGCGTAACTTTCATTCCATGTTGATGAAGCCATTCCATAAATGCTGCCGGATTCGGAAAGAATTCTTTATTCCATGTATAACCTGTCCAGCCACTGCCATATTTAGGATCCACGTCATCCACTAAATGCCAGTCCATATCCAAAACAGCTACAGAAAATGGCAGTTTTTCACTCTCAAACCGTTCTACCATCTCTCTGTATTCTGTGTCTGTATACCGATGATAACGGCTCCACCAGTTCCCCAATGCATATCTTGGAAGCAGCGGGGTCTTTCCACACAAGTAGTAAAAATCTTTCAGGCATCGCAAATATTCATGTCCATAGCCAAAAAAATATATGTCAGTAAGCCCCTGCTCTCTGGGAGCGATCCATCCATCCTCCGTCAAAACCATAGAGCGGCTGTCATCAACAATTGAAAAATCATTTCTGGAAATAACCCCGTGTTCCATCGGAACTTTGCCAATTACAATATCATCAATGGGAGAAGGGCCAATATATGCCGCCATGCTTAAAGCCTTTGCCCCATCTGTCAGGTCAAGGGTGCGTGCTGTTCCCCGCAGATCATCCGGTTCTTCGCCATAATGCCAGGTACGCCCCCATCCGCCATTTACTTTTACCATCAGCCCGTTTTCAGAAAAAGTTTTCCTGTCATAATAAAGTTCCAGATTCTCCGTATAGACAGACAGCATTTCTTCCGTTTCTACAATCTTATAGGCCGGAACCGGGAAATTCCTGTTTAATACAGACTGCGTTGCCCTGTCTTCAAATATTCCTTTTTCATTGTACTCCAGACGGACCAGTGCGGGCGTGAGCATTGTTATTCTGTATTTATCGCCCTGTATCACCGCCTTGTCATTGCATATTGGATGCGAATCCAGCTTGTACTGCTCCATTTTCATGTTTACTATACTCCTCGTATAATAAGTTTGTAAGCAAGAAAAACAGCTTACAGGCTTATTC
>CANRTU010000061.1 GCA_947642745.1 uncultured Eubacterium sp. | reverse complement strand
TATTCACTTTAGGTGGTGCGGTAATTTATACTGGAATATGGCAGAATTTTCACAGTCATATAATACTAAAATACTTAGTCTGGCTCAATCCATTATACTATTGGATGAATATGGGAACTTTTCGGCTTGCATATGGACTGGTCAATGAAATAATTGCATATTTTGTTTTTGGTTTATTATTTTTGCTACCCCTGTCTGTTATACTTGTCAGAAAACAGGAGTTTAAATAAGGATTCCGAAACTGTTAATTTACATTTACAAGAAATATTCTAAGAAGGAGAGAATGTGAATGATTTATTTATTATTGGTTTTATTAAATATAATATTGGCATTTTCTCTTTTTTCATGGAAACGGCAAATTTGTGAAATAACAAAACAGATTAGTGAAAACAGAAAACTACGAATTTCCTTATCAAATAAGCATATAGAGAAATTAGCAGGTACAATCAACGAAAAAAACTATATGGAACAGAAAACAAAAATTCAGATTTTGCAGGAAAAAGAACAGTTGAAACAATCTGTTGCTAATATCAGTCATGATTTAAGAACGCCTTTAACATCAATCCAGGGATATTTAGTACTCTTAAAAAGTTGTGAAAATAAAGAAGAACAGGAACACTATTTTTCTATCATTCAGGCAAAGGCAGACTATTTAACAGAACTATTACAAATATTTTATGATTTGTCATTGATAGACAGTGAGGATTATATTCTGGAAGTTGAAAAAATAGATATTAACAGAATTGTAACTGACTGTCTGATTGATAAATATAGCGAACTGAAAGAACTGACTCCTGTTATTAAAACTGAAAATGCTCCTGTATGGATAACTGGAAATACGGTTGCCTGCAAAAGAATTATTGAAAATATAATTACAAACACAATACGATATTCTAATGATGATATTGAAATTGCGATAGAAGCAAATGGTATTTTTACAGTGAAAAATACGACATCAGAATTAAAGAATATAGATGTTAATATGCTCTTTCAAAAATTTTATACAGCAGATATATCACGTTCTAATGGTAACACGGGATTAGGATTATATATCGTAAGGGAATTATTAAATAAAATGGAGGGAGGTATAAAAGAAATTAGTTATAAGAACAGTATTTTGACAATCGCTGTCTATTTTAAACTTTATCATTAAATTCATATTATCATCAGGATAATATGTGTAAAAACAGATTAGTTTTTCTTATGTTTTTGATTTTTGGACGTTGTATGTACACTATATCTTTGAATACTATGACTGCCAGTATTATGAAAGGCACGGCATGGAGAAGGCGCTTCCAAAGCTGCCGGATGATGCAGACCAGGAGGATATGCTGCTGCTGTGGCTTTCGTTATTCAAAGCGGATACGGAAGAAGAACTGGAAAGGATTAAGGGAATGGAGGTGCCGGTTATGAGCCGGGCGATTAATGCTTATTATACGATTACGGCTTCGTCAGAGTTCCGGGAAAAAGAACGGCTCCGGGAAAAAGCAAGGCATGATGAAGCACAGGCATTGTACGGTGCAAGACGTGAAGAGAAATTTGAAATTGCACGGAAGCTTATTAAACGTAACAGGCCAGTTAGTGAAATTGCAGAAGATACAGGACTAATGTATGAGGAAATAGAGCAGTTACGTATCAGGATGTGATCAGGCATACAGGGCCTGGAATATATAATCGTTATAATTCCAGGCTCTGTTCTTAATTCAGGAGTAATGATTAGCTGCCAGATGTTGACATATGTTTTTGAATCTGCGCCATTGATAGTGGGCAGATAACGTATAACCAGAGCGTGTTTGAAAAATCATTCCCGCCAACTGCGTTCCCCACTTTGCGGTATATTTAGCAGGTTATTACTTGTCTGTTTGATTTAATAGCTGTTGAAAATAACATTTCATTTAAAATTTTAACAGGAATAGCTGGCATCGTTTTGCAAATACGGTTTCAATTTTCCTGTTCTTTTTTGCGATTCAAAGTATTCATTTATATCAAAACGGGGCCGTATCCAGCCTTTTTAATGGTTTCGGTAACTGCTTCGGCATATCCATTTTAATTTTTGAGAATCTTTATGTTTTATGGCATACTCCAATCAATCATTCAGATGATTTTTTTTCTATATTTGAAATTAAGCGGGATGCTTCAAATGTTATAGTTTCATCATCAGGTAATTGTCCGGTTATTTTTAATGTATCTTCAGGCGGTTTCAGGATGCGCCTGTATTTACTGAATGCAGCCGTGGAAATACCGGGCTGTCGTGTCATTTTATCCCTGGGCAGTGCCCGTCCGGATTTTTATCAGACTTTTGTCTGGTGTGGACACAAGTTTCATCTTCTGGTTTCTTATCTGTTTTTTCCAGTAAATCATTCCATTTTCCCTGATGTGAATTATTTTTAACCGGCGCATCGTGCTATTTTATTGTTTCAATCGTTTGTGCGCGGCTCCAGCTGGTAAAAGACTACTGGTTCAGGCTGCTGTCATAATAAAGCCGGGCTGCTTCGTCATCTGACAGTGGCTTGCGCAAGCGGTAGCGAAAGGCAGGATAAGTCATAATAAAGCCGGGTTGCTTCGTCATCTGACAGGCATCTTCTTATATCTGCCCTGAAAACATCACGGCCGGGCGATGTCATTGCTTTTGCCCTGTTATGTCCGCATATCATCTTATATTTGTTATCAGCCGCAGGGCGGACAATCATTGGATTTAATAATCCGGCACTTTCTATACGGTTAGTCATTTGCCTTAATCTTTCACTCTCATAAGTGACACTGACCCGGACAATTCAGACGGGATAACAATCCGCAGGGCATTCAGCGTAGACGGGAATGAGGCGGAAGCGTTGAATGACAGCTATCTGGAACGATATGGGCTGATCGGGCGTGATGCCTGAAATTGTTTAAATATTTTCATGGCGATAAGACCGGCTGCCCGGTACGGCTGTACCGTCCGGAATTTATGGCAGACCTGGTAAAGCGGACGAATGACAGGCGTAAACGTGCCGGGATTGCCGGGGCAGGATGGTATACCGTAAAGTTTATTGCGGGGATGCTGCGCAGGAGGAGAAGTGAAGACGAATCAGAATGAAATGAACGATATGGAGAGAAGGGTGATAATGTCTGCTGCTGGCAGACCTAAAACAATAAAATTCCAATTATAATAAGGATGCGGCAAACCGGAGAGAACAGGATGTGATTACAGGAAAGGAGAAACGGGTAATATGTTTTGTCACAAATGAGGAGAACAGCTGGCAGAAGGCGCTTCTTTCTGCCATAAACGTAGTACAAAAATAGTTTATGCAGATAACAAACTGTGAGTCCGGGCCAGGGAAAAAGAGTCTGGCAACAGTCTGTATCAGACCTGATTCTGAGGCTGGACAAAAGGTGTATATTGTTGATGCGGTGCGTAATGGATTTGTGATGGATGGCCGTGCGGCGGGATTCCCCGGGCATGCCTGAGGCAATCACTGTAAAGGGGATACATACCAAAACGTTTCTGGTATAGGACAGCCCCTGTACTGCAGGCGGCTATGGAATACTATTTGAAAAATTGTAATTAAGGAGGGATCATGATGTTTTGTCCGAAATGCGGCATGAAAGCAGTAGATGGAGGAGTGTTCTGCCAGAAATGCGGTGCAAGGCTGTTTCATGAAACAGCGCCGCAATTGGAGCTGCCTGATCCTGCCGGTGGAAATATGCCGCAGGAAACAGATTCAAATGCTTTAGATGGCGTGACAGCCGCAGCAGGCTTAGATGCGACCCTTATGAATGTGGGGGATTTAAAGATAAAGGTCATAGCGGCAATGAATAAGTGGATAGGTATTGGGATCGGAGAGGGCAAAGAACTGGTGGAAAAAGCGCCTGTCTTACTAAAGAGGAACATAACGATGGAGGAGGCTGAGTTTATTAAGCATACGTTTACGAAAACCGGGGCGGATATTTCATTTACTGATCAATCAGGACAGACCGTAAATGTTATTCCGCATTGCAGAGAATGCGGCGCAGTCCTGGATGCTGACAGCGATACCTGCAGATCCTGCGGGCACAGCTTAAACGTTCCGCCTGCGTTTAAAAAAGGTGATTCTGGCGGGCAGGATGACAGTGTTGACTGGGGTGAAGTGTGGGACGAATTTATGTCACAAACGCTGACAAAAAAGATATTTATCGCATCAGGTCTTCTGGCAGCTGCTTTATTAGCAGTTTTGATTTTGCGGATCATTTGTTCATCGTTAATTACACTGGTTGCCATTCCAACAGGCATTTATTTTATTTACCAGTATTGGGGCGCGGATTATGTTACAAAGTTTATTTATGACAAAAGTTCAAAAGAACTCCGGCTGCCGGATGGAATGACTTCCCAGACTTTGATCGAGGCGCTTAGCGGGAAGTTTAATTATCCTTATTTTAAAGGTGCACGGCATGGTACAAAGGGAGAATGCCTGATTGAAGGGAAATATGCAGTATATCAGGTAGTATTTGATGATGGCAGCCGGGCATTGTTAACCTGCGATGCCGCAAATAACAATGAAAAAATTCGTACGATTCTGCGGGAAGCGATTGCGGTCCGCAGCTATATAAACAAATTTTTCAATCCTGATCTGCCGTTTGATGCGGCAAAGGAACTGAAAACTTTGAAATCTACGGAAAGACAGCGAAAAGCAGTCAGATTTGTAGTGTCTTTCGCTGTTGTAATCCTTGTTATTATTATTTCACTGGAAGATGCGTTTCCGGGTGGATTACAGTATATTCTGAACCCCGGAATGGAAGTACGCCAGTCCTGTCTGTCTCAGTACAGCGAATCAGTGACAGTTGAAGAAGCCTTTGAAAATTTCTTTGACAATGGAGAATGGAGCGAATATGAGACGGATGGCTATTCTTATGTGGTATTTACGGGGGCCTGTGAATATCGGGGTGAACGGGCAGACATAAGGGTTACATTCAAAATTACTGGTGAGCAGTTTGTTGTGGACAGTCTGGATATAAACGGCGGAATGCAGGATGATTTTACTTTGCGTTTATTGTTGGAAAAAGTTTATGAAAATTACCGGGGGGAGGGATCATAATGTTTTGTCCGAAATGCGGCATGAAAGCAGTAGATGGAGGAGTGTTCTGCCAGAAATGCGGTGCAAGGCTTGTAGCTGACGAAGCCGGGCAATCTGACTCTGTAGCGGCACTTTCCGGGCAGGAATATATAAAAGCGCCTGATCATACAGTAAATGTGCCTGAAAAAAGGAAAAAGGGAAAAACTCTGATTTTATTAGGAATGGTGGTTTTAGCTGTTCTTGCCATCGCTGCTGCGTCTGGCATATCAGAAGAAGAAATTGATTATGTGGCTACTGTGAAAGGACATAAGCCTTTGGAGGAAGCGCAGGGGCTGGATATCACATACGAGGCTGTCTTTGACCAGTATATGAACAAGCCGGACTGGAAAGTGCGGGAGTCCGGTGATATCCACTATGTTGATATAAATGGGGCGGACAGGGGGACGGGCAATGAATTTGCTGTAACATTTAAAGTGTCGCCAGATCCTGATGATGACAGCATGTCATTGATTGAACCTGAATCCGTGGTATATAACGGAGAAAAATTTTCTACAAAAGATGATGCCACAGATTTTCTGGTCAGCCTGTTTTGCGCATATAACGGGGACAAAGGCAAGTCTGACATGAAATCAGAAGAAACAGCGCCTTCGGAAACGTCTGCCACTGAGAAGACGGAACAGGATGCTGGCGATACCGCTGACCAGCTGCTCTATAATGGCATTCCGGTCGATACAATTATGGAGATGAAAGCGGAAGACGTAATTGCCGCGTTTGGCGAGCCGGATGATGAGACCGTCAGCGAAGATTTTATTCAGATTTTAAGCAAAAATGGTAAACGCCTGGTCATTGTGGCTAATTTTGACAGCGCAGGATATGTTTCCTATTTTGCGGGTGATCCGGAAAAATATGAGGTGAATGGACAGAAACTGAACCATGACTATGATAAACTGGTCGAAATCTTTGGCCGGGCACCGGATTGTCAGGAAATGTATGATTTGTACGAAATAAAGTGGTTTTATGACAGCTACAGCATCCTGTTTGGTCTGGATGAAGACGGGCTGCCAGGCAAAACGGAGGTTCGAAAGAAAAATACGAAGGACGAGGCTGAACAACTGGTTTATGACTGGATTGAAAACGCTCAGCAAATGGAGGATGCCTGTTACCTTGGATATGTTGATGAGGGGATCCTGCAGGAAAGTGGGCAGGAGGTATATAATTTTTCTCTTATGGCCGATGAGAATACACAGTTTTTTATTTCTGTTGAAAAGGATACGGGTACGATGTGGGCCATCCTTGGTGATGGAACCACTATGCCGTTATATGAATACGTCAATAAATATCTCCCAAACGGATTCATGTGGATCGAAGAACCTGCTGGAAAGCATGATTATTTTGCAACCTATATAACAGGTATTGTTCAAAATACTTCTGATCAGACATATTCCCATGTCAGCGTTACTTTTGATCTTTACGATTCTTCTGGAAACCGGATTGGTTCGGCTGTAGCAGCGATTAACAACCTCAAGGCAGGAGGGACATGGAGGTTTGAAGCGATTGGTGAAAGTAATGCGTCAAGGTTTGAATTTTCTTCGATTGATTGTTATTAAACTGCGAATAACATATTTTCGGGAAAATATGAGACTGCGGCACTGTGTTTAAGATGATTACTTTATCGCTTATGTGAGATTTGGGAAGATGGCATTCTACAATCACGCAGGTTGCGGCTATAGTGGAATACAATGGGTGATATACGAAAATGATGCCGGATAAATGAAATGGAAAATTCAGACTGAAAGGAAAAATACAATGAAAAAGAATTTCAAACATATGACAGCAGCCTGTTGCGCACTGTTAAGCGTATGCTTATGTACCGGAATATACAAGGCATATGCAATAGAAATTACCAGTAATTACGAAATTAATGATGCCATTTTTCGGGCATATGAAAGCATTGATGACTGGGATCAAAACCCGGATGATAATTGGAATGACAATCCGGATGGCCAGTACGGCCAGGCAGATAAAGGGGATGACCTGTTGCATAAGCCATTTACAATGGAAGTCCCGGAAGGCTATACACCGATCCGGAGTATTGATGAACTGCATGGGATCAACAATAACCCAAATGGAAAGTACATTTTAATGAATGATATTGATATGACGCAGGAAACCTCTCCTGGTGGTTCATGGGATACCGGACATGGCTGGACACCATTGGATAAATTTTCGGGAACGTTTGATGGGAATGGTTATCGGATTATTGGAATGCACATCTATGGAGATTTGGAAGACCTTGGACGTGAAGTAGGATTGTTTTCGGAACTTGGAGAAGGAGGAACCGTCCGGAATCTGGGGATGGTGGCTTGCGATATCAATGTAAAGACAGCATTCTATTACTCATATGATACATGGTTTGATATAGGAGGAATTGCGGGAAACGCAGAAGGGGAACGTATGGGTAAAGGTGCGATTTCCGGATGTTATGTTGATGGCAGGATACAGGCTTCTGGCAGAGGGTATACTGTTTTTATTGCAGGAGGGATTGTTGGATCTGGAAATGTGACAAGTGACTGCTGCAATATGGCCGAAATTACGATAAAGGACAGCTCTGCTGATAAAAACCGTATTGGAGGGATTGCGGGAGGCGGTATTGCGCAAAGGTGTTATAACACAGGAAAAATAAATGTACCAGCCAGCACACAATATGTAGGCGCTATTACAGGAAACGATGGAAATTATAGTGATTCTTCCAGTAATTATTTCCTGAAAGGCTCTGTTTCAGCAGGGGATGGATATTCTGAGAATGATTATTATCGTCTTTGTAAAGCGTTAACGGATGCGCAGATGAAACACGCCAGTTCTTTTACTGGATTTAACATCAATGGTTCTTTATCGGAAAGAACCTGGATGGTTGATGAATTGTCTGCGTATCCGTACCCGCAGTTATGTTCCTGCCCGCAGGTACGTGTCAAAAAGCTGGAGATTGCTAAGTATCCAGAGAAGATGACATATTCACAGGGGGATGTATTGGATTTGTCAGGGGGCATATTGTCAATTACATATGAAGATGGAGTAACCACTTCTACAAGAATAACCCCGGATATGGTTTCCGGCATAGATATGGACAAGGCGGCCGCACAAACCGCAGTTGTTACTTATCTTAATGCAGACTGTACTTTTGATCTTACAGTTGATGAAATGAAAGCGTCCGGCATTTCTTTGTCCCAAAAGAAATGTTCCCTTGCACGAAATAAGAAAATGAAACTGGATGCAGTAATCACTCCATCGAATGTAACGGATAAATCCGTACAATGGACATCTGACAACGAAGTTGTCGCAACAGTAACAGCACAGGGCGTTGTGCGTGGTATTAATGCGGGGACTGCCAGGATTACGGCGACTACGGGCAATGGGCTGTCAGCTTCCTGTGAAGTAATAGTAACAGTCCCGGCTAAAAGTATTAGTCTGAATAAAACAGCCCTTACATTAAAGAAGGGAACACAAAAGAAACTAAAAGCCACACTGAATCCTATAGAAACCACGGATCAGATAAAATGGTCAAGCAGCGACCCCGGAATAGCTTCTGTAAACAATGATGGACTTGTAAAGGGAAAAAGAAAGGGGTATGCAACAATTATGGCAAAAACGTCCAGTGGGAAATGTGCTTATGTAAAAATCATAGTAATATAATATAGATAAAAAAATGATTATGACAGTATTGTTTGTTATAATCATAGTTGCGGTGGCAGGAGAAATTTCAGTCAAAACTGAGACAAAGGTAAAAGATTTTTATTTCCATATGTAAATAAAAATCTGCTTAAAATGCTGTTATGCAGAAGTAATGATTAAGCTGCCAGATCCCGTTGCTGCTTTCTGATACTTCTTTCTTCCAGCGAAACGGCCTGGTATTAAGGGACAGCAGGACCAGACATTACCGGGGCGTGGATATGCCCCATAACCGGTTTGTGGCTGTCCGGCAATTATGATGACGGGCCAGTTATAACGGTAACCTGTGTGCAAGCCTGCGCTGTCTCCGGGCGGTCTGAAACAGGCGGGCGCAGTCCCGTTTAAAAATGTCCGGACAAAATGCCGGCCGGATAACGGACTGTCTGTGTACGGTCTGTTATCCGGCTGGTTTTTGCTTTCATGGAAAAACAGCTGTCTTTAAAATACGCACCAGCTGCCACCCGCAGAACATACCTGTAAAATATTTCATGAATTTCTCAGATTCATTTCCCTTAGTTTCGTCCGGTACATCACCGGCGTCATCCCATAGAGTTTCCGGAAAGCTTTCAGAAAGCTGCTATAGTCGGAAAATCCGCTTTCGGTACAGGCGTCCAGAATGGAGCGGCCGTCAGCGATGGCCTGGCAGCAGTGCTGCATCCGCAGATCGGTGATGTAGCTGTGGATACTTTCCGCCGTATACGCTTTAAACATCCGGGAAAGATGTCCCCTGCTGGTATAGGTATAGCTCATAAGCCTTGCCACATTCAGCTTTGGATCAGTGTAATTTTCCTGGATATACAGTACGGCCCGTTCCACCAGGGAGCTGGTGGCGGTGGGAGCATAGACATTTCCCTTTTTTGCGATCTGGCAGATAATCATAAAAAATTCACTCAGATTACCGGCAAATGCGGCCGTCCGGTATTCTTCGTCCAGGGCGGCGTTCAGGTTCATCCGCTCAAACAGGCCGCGCATATCCCAGGCTTTTACGGCGTTTGCGTCAAATACGGTGACAGTATGGTTCCATTCCGCATGTTCCAGGCCCAGCAGGCTGGCTGTGGATTTCCAGAATTCGGAATCAATCTGTACCACAATCCGTTCGGAATACTGGGAACCGCAGTCATATTTTGCCGCATGGTACAGCTCGCATGGAAAGAGGATCACCTCGCCGCATTTTAACTGGTACAAATCCCCGTCCGCAGAGTACGCCACGTCATATCCGCT
The DNA here is from genome assembly GCA_947642745.1 of uncultured Eubacterium sp. Lineage (GTDB taxonomy): Bacteria > Bacillota > Clostridia > Lachnospirales > Lachnospiraceae > Eubacterium_J. Next base: position 14,023 of record CANRTU010000061.1, on the reverse strand, counting down.
TACGGCAAACACCGCCTCATAGTATGGATGGGAATGTACGATGGAACGGGTATTTTCGTGGTTGGTAAACCAGGTGACTGTTATGCTGTTTTCTTCCAGACGTTTTCTGGCGTATTCCTGCGTCAGTATAAAATCCGTATAGTGTTCTATTTTGCGTATCATATCTTTGTCCCTCTGACATATTTGTTAAAATTATAACAAAATAATCACATTTTGCAAGAATTTTAAAACAAATAGACAGGAAAAATAAAGAAATTAGGAATAAAATATATTTAGATGATGCAGAAAAGACATAATAAACAAAAAACGAGGAGTAAATTTGTCTAATCTGCACATTAAATAACCCTGTATCCTGAGAAAAGTACCATGCAGGATGTGATATCCGGAAAGTGACAATCCGGCTTTCAGGATGCGTCAGAGCATGTCTGAAAAACCATTTCTGACAGATGTACCAGAAGACATGATACACCTGCCTTTTTCATCTTATTAGGAAAGAACGTCCTGTAAGCTCAAAGTCCTCCGGGCAGGATCGCCGGGTCTGCCCGGACGAAGCGGGGCACAGCGTCGGAAGTGAAAATGCTGCCGGTGGCAGCCCGCCGCAGGCGGGGTATCCGTCGAAGCCGGATACTGATTGATCTTATAGGAAAGAACGCCCTGGATAAAAACACTCCGGGAGGATCGCCGGGTATGCCAGGGCGAAGCGGGAGCACAGCGGCGGAGAGGAAGATGCTGCCGGTGGCAGCCCGCCGCAGCCGGATACTTTATCAGATGCTTCCCGGTCTGTGTCAGAAAGGGCATGGGATACCATACAGACTATCAGATGCCTGAAAGGTATGAGACGAAGAACGCCGCAGGCGGGTATCTGTTTCCGGGACACGCTTATGGCAGGGCACAGGGACATACAGGCAGGTATGCCGGGGATTTTGGAAGGAGGTGGAGAAGATGCGCAGGATTCATTCTGGATACAGTGTCAGCATGGTATTTGATGAAGATGCCATCCGCCGGATGTTCCGTACAGAATACGGGACTTATGAGCGTATGCACCGGCTGACCCGTATCTGCATGGGAGGAATTCTGATTCTGCTGGCGCTGCTTACGGATCTGCCAGTGGCGGCAAAGGCAGTCTGTATGCTGGCGGGCTGCTGGATGATTACTGGAAAGGATTTTCACAGCCAGATGCAGGCGGAACGGGTTCTTGCACAACGGCACGGTGCGCCCGGCACGGTGTCTTATGTATTTAACGGGGCTGGTATTTACGGGGACGGCAGGAAGATTTTCGGCTATCAGGAAGTGGACCGGCTGGTTGAGGACGAGGCTTATTTTTATATTTTCAAAAACAGGCAGAATGCGGTAATGATTCCGAAAGCGGCCGTCAAAGACCGGGGATTCAGCCAGTTCCTGGAAGAACAGACCGGCAGGAAATGGCAGGAAAATACAGGACTGCTCTGGATGGATAAAAAAATACTGGCCCGGATGATACAGGACAAGGCCGCCCGGTGGATTGGACGCTGAATAAGGCTGAAAAAGGATTCAGCTTCAGGATATGTACAGGGAATCAGATCAGGAAGAAAAGGAGGAGATACAGATGTATTTAAACTGTCATTATTTCAGTCCGGTACTAAAACATAATACGGAAATCAATGTGGTCATTCCCACACCGGAAGGGCAGGAGCAGATTACCGCCAGGGGACCGGAAAAACGCTATGACTATGAGAATGGCCTGCCGGTAGTATATCTGCTGCACGGCGCTTATGGAGACTGCGGCAGCTGGATCAGGTTCAGCAATATTGACCGGTACGCACAGGCCCACAATATTGTGGCGGTTATGGCGTCGGTGGAAAACAGCCTCTATCAGGACATGGCCCACGGAAATGCGTATTTTACATATATGACAGAAGAACTGCCGCAGTTTATCAGAACACTGTTCCCGGTATCGCAGAAGCGGGAGGATACTTATATCGCCGGATTTTCCATGGGAGGCTACGGCGCCTGGTATCTGGGGCTTACTTATCCTGAGCGGTACAGTAAAATTGCGGGAATGTCGGCGGCCATGGACATTGCGTCTTTAGCTAAGCAGTGTGCGGACGGGAGCATCGACGGACCGTTTCCGTGGAAGGACGCATTTGAGGACCCGCAGCATCTGGCGGGCACGGACAAAGATATTTTTGAACTTTACCGCCGGTGTGCGGAAAAAGGACAGGTTCCGGAACTGTACCAGGCCTGCGGGACAGAGGATTTTCTGTTTCAGATGAATGTGGAAGCCAGGGAACGGCTCGCCGGAATGGGAGCGCAGATTACTTATTCACAGACGCGGGGGGCCATGCACAACTGGGACTACTGGGATCAGGAAATCTGCAAAATACTGGACTGGATGACTGGAATAGAGGCCAGGTAGCATATAAAACTGCCAGACAGGCGGATTTTGGCTGCGAAGACTGGCAGTCAGATTGGAGGAGAGAACATGAAAAAATGGAAGAGAGCGTGCGTCATGGCTGCCGCAGGGGTATTTGGGCTGATGATGGCTGCCTGCGGATCAAAAGAGCTGGATGAATCGGAAATCGGGGCGGGCCTTTCCGGGGTGACGCTGCGGTTAAGCCACGGACTGTCCAAGGAACATCCGATTCAGGCGGCGCTGGAGCAGTTTGCGCAGGAGATCCATGAAAATACAGACGGAGAGATTACCGTCAGGATCTATCCGAACGCAACGCTTGGAAGTGAAAAAGATAATCTGGAACAGCTGCCGATCGGCGCTCTGGATATCGCAAAGGTTTCCGCTTCTGCGCTGGAATCTTTTTCACCGGTATACCAGGCGTTTTCTGTGCCATATATTTTTAACAGCGAGGAACATTTTTACGGGTTTATGGATAGTGAAGAAGCAGAAGAGCTGTACATGTCCACAGCGGATAAGGGATATATCGCACTGACCTGGTTTGACTCAGGGGCACGTTCTTTTTATACTGTGGACACTCCGGTTAACACACCCGCAGATCTGAAAGGGTTAAAAATCCGTACCATGGATTCCCCGATGGCGTTTGAAATGATGGAATGCTTTGGCGGTTCCGCCACAACGATGTCCATCAGCGACGTGTTTACCGGAATGCAGTCCGGCGTCATAGACGGTGCGGAAAATAACGAGACGGCGCTGACAAACGGAGGCCACGGGGAAGTGGCAAAATGCTACAGCTACGATACCCATACAAGGATTCCTGATATACTGCTGCTGCGTTATGTGACATGGCAGAAGATGTCAGACGAGCAGAAACAGATCGTAAAGACGGCGGCGGACAATGCGAAGGAAACCTATAAGGAAAAATGGCAGGAGGCGATCCGGCAGGCTGTGGAAGACGCAAAACAGATGGGCGTTGAATTTAACGAACCGGACCTTGCGCCGTTCCAGGAAGCTGTAAAGCCGATTTATGACCGTCTTGCCGAAGAGTCTCCGGAAATATGGGAGATTTGTGAACAAATTCAGAATTTTAAGTAAACGTGAGAGGAGGGGAATGATTTGAAAAAACTGGAAAAAGCGCTGGATGTGGCCATGAGCGCAATTACATCTGTGGTTATGCTGGTGCTGCTCATATTTGGCACCTGGCAGATTTTTACAAGATGGATATTAAACGATCCGTCCACATTTACAGAGGAACTGCTGCGCTATCTGTTAATCTGGGCAGGTATGATCGGGGCTGCTTACTGTTTCTTCCATGACAAGCATGTGAAGCTCACAATTCTGACGGCCCGTCTGAGCGGAACGCCGCTGAAAGTGCTGGGCGTGGTGGACGATATTATCGTACTGGTTTTTGTAATATATGTGTATATTTATGGCGGTGTACAGATGGTAGCCGCAAATACGGAGCAGCTGACTGCGGTCATGCGGCTTCCGATGAGCCTGATATACGGATGCCTTCCGGCTTCGGGGGTGTTTGTGGTGCTTGCCAAAATCCTGAGATATCTTTCCATGTTTTCGGAAAGCGGGAATGAGAAAGGAGGAGAGTGACTATGACAGTCGTACAGGCTGCGATCATATTATTTGTGATTTTTTTCGGGCTGATGTTTATCGGGGTACCGATTTCTGTAAGTATCGGATGTTCCTCCATCGTTGTGCTGCTGCTAAGCGGATTTGAGACGGACGTGCTGGCCCATGTGGTGGCGCAAAGATGTTTTAAAGGAATCGATTCTTTTGCGCTTCTGGCGCTGCCGTTCTTTATGCTGGCGGGAAGTATTATGAACAAAGGCGGTATTGCCAGACGGCTGGTGCGCCTGGCCAGGTTTTTTGTGGGAAGGATTCCCGGTTATCTGGCTGCCACCAACGTACTGACCAATATGTTTTTCGGCGCTATTTCCGGATCTTCCGTGGCAGCTGCTTCCGCAGTAGGCAAGATTATGGGACCTCTGGAAAAAGAAGAAGGTTATGACGATGCGTTTTCCGCTGCGGTTAATATCTGTTCAGCGCCTACGGGCGTAATTATACCGCCGTCCGGTCCGCTGATTTTATACTCCATTACAGCAGGCAGCGTTTCTGTAAGCGCACTGTTTATGGCCGGGTACATTCCGGGAATGCTGCTGGGCGTATGTGTTATGGCTGTTGCTATTTTCATGGCAAAGAAAAAAGGTTATACTGGTTCCACAGTAGTAGAAAGCGATCCGCTGGTCAGGGTGCTGGTGGACGCTGTTCCAAGTATATTTATGATGATTATTGTTATGGGCGGAATTCTGCTGGGCTGGTTTACTGCCACTGAGGCCGGTATTGTGGCCTGCCTGTACTGTATGGTACTGGGTTTTGCGTACAGGGAACTGGATGGAAAGCAGCTGTGGAAACTGATGAGTGAATGTATGATGGATACGGCTGTGATTCTGTTTCTGATTGCGGCGTCCAACATTATGTCTTACGCAATGAGTATTTCTGAGATTCCGGCGGCGCTGAGCAGTATGCTGATGGGAATTACAGATAATAAATATATTCTGCTGCTGATTATGAATGTATTTTTGCTTGTGCTTGGCATGTTTCTGGATCTTACGCCGGCAGTGCTTATTTTTACGCCGATTTTCCTGCCGATAGCCACAGGCTTTGGAATGAGCCCGGTGCATTTCGGGGTTATGCTCATTCTGAATCTGGCAATTGGTTCTGTTACGCCTCCGGTAGGTTCGGTACTGTTTGTGGGCTGTAATGTGGGCGGTGTTACCGTCGAGCAGGTGACGAAATATATTGTGCCGGTTTTCATTGCCATGGTGGTGGCGCTGTTACTGGTTGTTTATATTCCGGCGCTGTCATTGTTTATCCCACAGCTGTGCGGACTGGTGTAAGCGGTTTCTGAAACGGAAAACAGCCGGGGCTTCTGGTAACAGATGAAAACAATCTGTCACAGAGCGTCAGGCGGCAGGGCGCTGCCCGCTGCTGCGTCAGGCGGTGCGGCCGGCCCTGCCTTTTGGAACAGGAAACAGGCCCTGCTATAACAGGAAATCCACTGTGCGGGCAGGGCGTATTTATGAGAGAAAGGAGCTATATCAATGGATATATGTACAAAACTGATTTCCATGGAGCACAAAGGGGGGATCTTTCTGGCCCATACAGACAGTGCGGACCTGAAAATCTGCTTTCTGACAGACGAAATCGTCCGTATCCGTGCGTCCTTTGACAAGGAGCTGGCAGAAGAATCCTATGTGCTGATGACCACTGCCTGGGAAGACCGGCTGGACGGCCTCTTTGAAGGAGAACGTACCAGAGTGGAGCCGGTTATGCCAGGACAGAAAGAAGACGAAAAACAGATCGTCCTGTCGGTACCGGGCCTTGCGCTTGTGATAGAAAAAGATCCGCTCTGCATCCGGCTTCTGGACAAAGACGGGGACGAGCTGTATGCCAGTGTGCCCGGCTGTCCTTTTGTAAAAGACAGTAACGGCCGTGTCATTTCCTATACCCGCATGAAAGAAGAGGACTGTTTTTACGGATTTGGCGAAAAGGCAGGAGAGCTGAATAAGAATAAAACATTTCTGAGGGAGCGTGCCACGGATGCCATGGGATATGACGCTGCGAAAATGGACACGCTGTATAAGCATATTCCGTTTTACATCCGCCTGGACCGGGACACCCGGAAGGCTGTGGGCGTATTTTACCACAATTTTTATGAATCTGTGTTTAACATGGGCTGTGAAAAGAGCAATTACTGGCCACGCTATACATACTGGCAGGCGGACGGCGGGGATGTGGACCTGTTTCTGATGGGCGGCGGTACGATTGCGTCAGTGGTGGACCATTACACGCTGCTGACCGGGCGTCCGGTGCTGCTGCCAAAACGTGCGCTGGGTTACCAGGGCTCGTCCATGTATTATCCGGAGCTGGAAAAAGACAGCGACGATGCGGTGCTGGACTTTATTGATACGATAAAAGAAGAAGGATTTCCCATCGACGGCTTTCATCTATCTTCCGGGTATACCAGCTATGAAAATAAGCGGTGCGTCTTTACCTGGAATACGACACGGTTTAAATCACCAGAGAAATATTTTGCGGCAATGAACGAAAAAGGCGCCCAGAATGTGCCAAACGTAAAGCCGGGTATTCTGCTGTGCCATCCATGGTTTGGGGAATTCCGGGAAAAGGATGTATTTGTAAAGGACAGTCACAATCCGGATGCCTGCGGCGTGGGCAAATGGTGGGGAGGCGACGGGGCTTTCTGGGATTTTACCAGACCACAGGCACGCAGGGCGTGGAAAGATTATCTTATAAAAAATGTCATTGCCGTGGGCACAGATTCCATCTGGAATGACAACTGCGAATATGACAGTCTGATGGATAAGGACTGCCGCTGTGATTTTGACGGCAAAGGCGGGACCATCGGACAGCTGAAACCAGTGATGTCCACCCTGATGTGCAAAATGAGCAACGATGCTGTGCGGGAACATAACAAAGACGCCCGTCCTTACTCGGTGTGCAGAAGCGGAAGCGCCGGAATCCAGCGGTATGCCCAGACCTGGTGCGGCGACAACTGCACCAGCTGGGACAGCCTGAAATACAATATTCCGATTATCACAGGCATGGGACTTTCCGGACAGCCAAACGAAGGTGCGGATATTGGCGGTTTTGCGGGGCCTGCTCCGCAGGAGGAGCTGTTTGTGCGCTGGGTGCAGCAGGGTATTTTCCAGGCACGGTTTTCCATCCATTCGGCCAGCAATGACAATACGGTGACGGAGCCATGGATGTTCCGTAACAGCGCGGGACTCATACGTGACGCCGTGCTGTTCCGCTACCGGATGATGCCTTATCTGTATGCGGCGGAATATGAAGCCACCAGAAACGGGGCGCCGGTCATGCGTGCCCTGGTGTATGAATTCCAGAACGACCGTAAAGTATATGACGAGAGCTTTGTCTATATGTATGGCCGTGACCTGCTGGTGGCAAATGTAATTGAAAAGGGCGCTGTGACCAAAGAGGTATATCTGCCGGAGGGATGCAGGTGGTATGACTGGAACGATAATTATGCCTGCTATGAAGGCGGCCAGACCATTCAGGTACCGGTGACGCTGGAAACAATTCCGATGTTTGTCAGGGAAGGAGCGGTGATCCCGATGGCGGATAACCAGCCGATGAATATGGAACGTGATCCGGTTACGGCGCTGCGTCTGCTGCTGGTTCCGGGCGTGGAGCGGGATTATACGATGTATGACGACGACGGCGTGAGCAACGGCTATCTTGAGGGAGCGTACCGCAAAACCACTATTCATATGGAAGGAACGGATGTGGTGAAAGTGACGTTTCGCAGCGAAGGCAGCTATGAGGACACGGTAAAAACGGTGCTGGCGGAAATCATCCGCAAAGATCGCAGTCCGTACTGGGTAACGCTGGCGGATCAGAAGCTGGAGCATTATCTGAACCGGAGAAAATTCGAGGCGGCTGAAAGCGGCTGGTATTACAGCCAGACGAAACGGGCAGTTCTGGTAAAATATCCGAATCCGGGGCGGGATATCACACTTACAGTTTCATTTGAAGATTTCGACCTGATCGGAATGTAAGGAGGAGAAGCATGTTACTTAGAAAATTCTGTTCGTTGAAAAAAACGGACAACGGATACCTGATCCACGGGGATGCGGCGGACGTGATGCTTGTATTTATGTCAGACGATGTGATCCGCATCCGGGTTTCCTTTGACCGGACTTTTGAAGAAGCTTCTTATACGCTTGTTACGACCGCATGGGAAGACCGGATGGACGCACTGCTGGCGGAAGAACGCACACGCATTGAGCCGCTCATGGCGCAGTATGACGAGACAGATGAGGAAATCGTTTTTCATACCGGGACGCTGGACCTGGTTCTTTGTAAAAATCCGTTTTCGTTCCGTCTGCTTACAGCGGACGGGGAGACAGTGTACCAGGATCTGCGTGAGCGGGCGTTTGAAAGAGATCATCTGGGCAGGCCGGCGCACTATTCCAGAATGGACCGGGAGACCGACCATTTTTATGGTTTTGGAGAAAAGACGGGGCATCTGGACAAAAAAGGAAGACGCATGCGCATGAGTCCGAAAGACGCCATTGGGCATGATCCGCAGACCGGGGACCCGATGTACAAGCACATTCCGTTTTATATCAGAATCAGTGAACAGAAACGCCATGCGGTGGGACTGTTTTACCATAATTCTTATGACAGCGTGTTTGACATGGGCCAGGAGATTTCCGGCTATTGGGAAAGATACTGCTATTATCAGGCGGATGGCGGCGACACCGATCTGTTTCTGATCAACGGGCCAGGCGTATCCGGCGTACTGGAGCGCTATACCTGGCTGACCGGCCGCAGTGCGCTGCCTACAAAGCAGTCGCTGGGCTATTGCGCTTCCACAATGTATTACGCAGAACTGGAAGAAAACTGTGACCAGGAAATCTACAGGATTATTGATAAACATGAAAAAGAAGAGATCCTGATCGACAATTTCTGGCTGGCATCCGGTTATACCAGCGGCGAAGACGACAATCTGCGCTATGTATTTAACTGGAATAAGAAACGGTTTCCGGATCCGGAAGCATTCTTTCAGGAAATGAACAACCGGGGGATTAATGTAATTCCGAACCTGAAGCCGGGCATTCTGAAACGGCATCCCTATATGGATCTGTTCGAAGAACAGGGCGTGTTTATCCGGACGCCGGATGGCAAAGAGGATTATTACGGACGCTGGTGGGGCGGCACCGGAAGGTTTTTTGACTTTACGGGAGAAGCCGGCCGCAGCGTCTGGAAACAGCTGTTGAAGGAAAACGTGCTGCAAAAGGGCGCAAAGACAGTATGGAACGATAACTGTGAAATGGACGGTGTGGAAGACCGGGAAGCGCAGTGCGATTTTGAAGGAAAAAAAGGCACCATGGTGGAGCTTAAAATTCTCCATTCCAACCTGATGGCTTATACAGGTAAGCAGGCGCTGGCGGAAGTATATCCGGGAGAACGGCCCTATATCATTAACCGGGCAGGTTTCGCCGGTATCCAGCGTTATGCCCAGGTCTGGGGCGGGGACAATCTGACGGACTGGCGCACGGTGAAATATAACATTGCCACGATTCTGGGCATGGGGCTGTCCGGATGCGCCAACATGGGCTGCGATATCGGCGGGTTTGCCGGGCCGGCGCCGGAAGGGGAGCTGCTGCTGCGCTGGATACAGAATGGAATTTTCCAGCCAAGGTTCTGCCTGAATTCCGCCAACTGTGACAATACAGTGACACAGCCCTGGATGTACGAGGAATACGGGGATGAAATCCGTGCGGCGTTTGCGCGGCGTTACCAGATGCTGCCATATCTGTACAGCCTGATGTATGAGGCCAGCCAGAACGGAATGCCTGCCTGGCGGCCGCTGTTTCTGGAATTTCCGGAAGATCCGGCCTGCTATGGGGACGAAAACATGACGTTTATGTTTGGCAGGAGTATTCTGGTAGCAAATGTAGTGGAAAAAGGCGCCACAACAAGGACCATATACCTGCCGGCAGGATGCCTCTGGTATGATATGAATGACAATCTGCGTGAATATGAAGGCGGCCAGACTATCAGCATTCCGGTGGATTTCCGGTCAGTGCCGGTATTTTTAAGAGGTTCGGGCATTTATGTGACAAGCGGGGATGTGAAACACATTCTGCGTGACCGGGTAAAACAGCTGGATTTCCTTATTTCAGCGGAACAGGATTCAGAATTTGTACTGTATGACGACGACGGACATTCCGAAGATTACCTGCAGGGCGTTTTTGCCAGAACCCATATTCAGGTAGAGAGCGGAGAACGTACCACGATTACATTCCGCACAGAGGGCACGTATCCGCAGACTGTGGAACGCCTGACACTGCGCCTTGTAAGCAAACAGAAAGGTGCGTTCTGGGTCAGCGTGGACGGAAAGCGTATTCCACGTTTCCTGGTGCGGGAAGGATGGGAAGAAGCGGACGCAGGATGGTATTATCATATGACAGACCGGACAATCCGGGTGAAATGCCAGAAACCGGATACGGATGAATTCCAGATTGTGGTATCAACAGAGAAGTTCGACCTGATCGGGATGGCGGAGGATGAAAGATAAAGCGTAAGGGCATATCCGGTTTATGGAAATGGTGAAACGGATCAGTCTTCGGGCAGGAACGGGGGATACACCGGATAGCGGCGTATCCCCCGTCTGTTATATTACAGCCGCAGATTTATGCCGGCTGCTTTCCGGCCGTTTTTTGATAGAAATAAAGCGATAAGACAGTGGCTACCGACCACCCCGCCGGCCAGGCGCACCAGATACCTGTCTGGGTTCCTGAAATACCGGAAAAAACAAATGCCAGTACTACACGCAGGATCAGATCCGTAAAGGTGGCGATCATAAACCGCCACATATCTCCGGTTCCCCGCAGTATTCCGTCGGCCATCAGCTTTGTGGAAATGACAAAGTAAAAAGGCGAAAGTATCCGCAGAAATGCCACGCCCGTATCCAGCGCTCCGGCGGAAGTACGGTCCATAAACAACAGCAGCAGATATCTGCCCGCAAACAGATACAGCAGGACAAAAGGCAGGCTGATGGTCCATACAAGCCGCAGGGAGGCGTGGAAACCTTCACGGATACGCCCGTACTTACCAGCGCCGGTGTTCTGGGCCGTAAAGTTGGACATGCCGTTTCCAATCGTAGTAAATGAGGTAATGACCAGATTGTTGAGCTTTACAGCAGCGGAATAGCCGGCGGTGACGCTGACCCCAAAGCTGTTAATACATCCCTGGATCAGCATATTGCCAACAGAGATAAAGGACTGCTGCAGGATGCTGGGGATGGCGATGACAGACAGTTCTTTTAATAAAGCCCACGAAAACAAAGCCGCTTTTTCGTTTGTCTTTATTGCGGCCAGCCGCTTTAGCATCAGTACAACGGACAGCACACAGCTTATGCCCTGACAGATAAAAGTGGCCAGGGCCACGCCGGCCACACCCAGGGAAAATGCCTTTACAAATATAATATCAGCAAGTATATTTGCGCTGGAAGAAGCGGCCAGAAATAAAAAGGGCGTCTTTGAGTCTCCCAGTGCGGTAAAGATACCGGTTGCGATATTATAAAAGAATAAAAACGGAAGTCCCCTGATATAAATTGTTAAGTATAAAGAAGAATCCGCCATAATTTCTTCCTGGGTCGCCATCAGCCGCAGCAGTGTATCGCACCAGAGCAGGCCGGCGGTCATTAACAGCAGACACAGCGCACTGCTGGCGATAAGTGCGGTATATACGCAGGATTTCATGGATGTATAGTTTCTGGCGCCGAAGAAACGGGACACTATGACGGAACAGCCGATATTGCATCCGAAGGCAAACGCCAGAAAAATCAGCGTAATATTATAACTGTTGCCCACAGCCGCCAGTGCGTTTTCACCAATAAATTTTCCCGCCACAAAGGAATCGGCAATATTATAAAGCTGCTGGAAAATAATACTGCCGAACATGGGCAGGCAGAACGTCCATAAAACTTTCCGGGGCTCGCCCAGTGTCAGGTCTTTGTTCATAAAATCAGATCCTTTCTGTGTTTTATCGAATCGTGTGTTTGCTTTATCATAACCTGTTGTAAAGCAAAAGCCCTCCGGGCATAATTGTCCCGCGCCGGAGCCGGATACTATTTTCTATTATAGGAAAGAGCGTCCTATAAGAGAAACCCCCTCCGGGAGGATCGCCATGCGTCGGAGAGGAAGATGCTGCCGGGGGCAGCCCGCCGCAGGCGTAGTATCCGGCGAAGCCGGATACTATTATATCTTACAGGAAAGAGAGTCCTGTAAGAGAAACCCCCTCCGGGAGGATCGCCATGCGTCGGAGAAGAAGATGCTGCCGGGGGGCAGCCCGCCGCAGGCGTAGTATCCGGCGAAGCCGGATACTATTTTATATCCTGGAATATTATACCTGTTTTGCCGGGATAGTAAATATGCGACGGGTAATTTTGTGAATATTTTATATGAATCCAGTGTCCCGGAAGGAAGGCAGGAAGGAGAGGCAGCATGACAGTATCAGTACCTGCGCAGCCTGAGGCGGCCGGGCAGGAAACCGGGTTATATAAACATTCCCAATGATGAATCTTTCCGGTTGCTGAGTCACGAATTGGAGGATCACGATTACAGCCTGCTGAATCAGACTTACTCCGCCAGAGGCAGGAATCTGGCAGTGGATCGAAACAATTTTGGAGGAAAAGAATGGTTAAAAATGGGAACAGGGACTGTGTGACAAAAAATATTGTTGCATGTGTGTATGTTGGAAATAGAAAAACGGAAGATGTATTTAAACCAATTAATGAAGAAAACACACAGGAACATTGAAGAGAAAAATAAGATTAAAAAAGAAGCGAAAATCATTGAAAAGGGAATGAACAGAACATCGGGGAAACCACTGAAGACAAGGGCCTCTGGCATATCAGGTGCTGCTGGAATTCCCTGTTTGCTTTTGGGGCTGTGTCAGGGCAGCATGGGAGCGGCGGTTACAAGTTGCCACTGTGGTCACAAATCTGACCCTCTGTGACTGTTTTGATTCCATTCCCCTGAATGGGGAAACTCAAAATTTTTAATCGTTGACAGTATTCTTTTTTTAATATATCAATAATTGAAGGATGGTTATTACTATGTAAGCTATACCTGTTTATTGGATCTGTTGGGATTTCTATACAGATTAATAAGCGGGTATTTTTTGTTTTATAATAAATTCAAAATGGACTGCCAGCGAGAAATTCATTCATCATATGAATTTCGGGGAGGAGCACAGAATGCGTATTGTAAAAATTTATAACAACAATGCGGTAGAAACAAAAGATACGGATTGCAGGGAGATTATTGTGGTGGGCTGCGGACTTGCTTTTAAAAAAAGGGTGGGGGACAAGATTGATGATTCTAAAATACAAAAAATTTTTGTACTGTCGGAACCTGGTGTAAATATGAAATTCAGGGAGTTTCTTTCCTATATTCCTTTGGATTATCTGATCATGGGGAATGAAATCATAGGCTATATACAGGAGAAGCTGCATATTGAGCAAAGTACACTCTTGTATCTGGGTCTGGTGGATCATATTTATGGAGCAGTTAAGCGTTATCAAAGCGGTATAGAAGTTAAAAACGTGATGCTTTGGGATATCCGCCGGTTTTATAGTGAGGAGTATGAAATAGGCTGTCATTTATTAGTGATTGTAGAGAAGCATGCCGGTGTACGGCTTTCAGATGATGAGGCCGGGTTCTTTGCTTTTCACATTGCAGAGGCGAGAATGAATGAAAATACCCTGGATATGCAACGAATCATGGATATTATGGTTGAGTTGTCCAACATTATAAAATATCATTTTCAGGTAGAATTTAATCAGGAAAGTGTTTATTATTACCGCTTTGTCACTCATCTGAAGTTTTTTGCTCAGCGTCTGGTAAACGAAAAATTATATGAACAGGATGAGAATGATGAACTTCTGGATACCATTCGGAAAAAGTATGTAATAGCGATAGGTACGGTTTTGAAGTTATCTCCGCCTTTTCCGAGGGTGTGAAATTTTTTCTGTAAAATCAGATCTTCTATGATAATTGAAAGGGC
>CANRTU010000060.1 GCA_947642745.1 uncultured Eubacterium sp. | reverse complement strand
TCCTGATATACGGTTCTGACTGCGGATACAGAGTAACATTCTGATAGAAAATGTTGTGCGCAAAAATCCGCCTGGCAGTCATATCTGGTAATATTTTTTATATTTTTGCCGGATTTGCCGCCTGTGTGGGACTGTATATATAGAATAGTATGTAATGAATCCTTTCCACGGATTTTCGGGCGGTTTATTGTGTATAATATACAGATAAAGCCAAAAATATTTCTTATATTTTGGTCAATACTTCTTATTTTTATCTTAGAGTTGCAAAAGACAGATAAAGAGTATAAAATACTTTTTGTTAACATTTTCTATCAAAATGTTTTCTTATAGAATCCCTGCCGGATGAAACCAGACAGGGATAAAAACAGATATATACCGGCAGGAGCATAGATTTCCATCAGTCAGACTCTCCTCTTCCTGCCCTCAGTTCCTGTTCCAGAAATTCTCTTATATACGGATTATTTTCCTTACTCAGCGTGATCAGAAACGCCATGTAACGGCATTTCCGATACTGCTCTCCATCCAGCGCAAACGTATAGCCCATGACACATTTGGGATTACAGTCATCCGGATTAATCAGGCGTTTGCAGACGGACGCTTTCCGGATCTCCTTTTTTACCTTTTCGGGCAGTGTGTCAGGAAAACCCTGGTATTCCTGTATATGTTCGGGATAAATGCGAAGTTACATCCCCGTTTTCCTTGATACAAATGTAGCCAGCGTCCTTTTGCTGCTGTTTAACACATAGGACACCACATAGCCGCTTTTTTGCGTTTTGATATCACATTTGCAGCCGTTTCCTGTCAGATACCCGTTGATCCCGTTTACAAAATCACAGAAACGTTCATCAACTGTTTTCATAAAAATATTAAATTTCTCGTCCATAAATCCCTCCGTTACTTTTTTCCTGCCGCATCCATACCGCATATTGTTCGTTCCGCAGGTATGGATTTAAATAAACCCCAGTATCCGGAGCGTTATCATACCATTCAGGGTACATCTGGCAGAAAATATTTTTCAGACACGCTCCCCCCCCCCCGGCAGCATCCTCCCTTCCGACGCATGGCGATCCTCCCGGAAGGGTTTTATCTTATAGGACGCTCCTTCCTATAAGATAAAACAATTCCGGGGTACATCCCTTACAGATGTCCCCGGAACTTTTATGATTTACGGCAATTTACAGCCTGATATCCACCGGCGTATAGCCTGCCGGTATCGCTGCGCCCGCAATGATTTTCATCCTCTGTTCATCTTCGTCGGATTTACGATCGTCTCTGTCGTCCTGCCGGTCGCCTGCGGCTGCCTGCTTATTTTCAGCCTTTTGCGCCGCTGTTGTGTCTGACGGATCTGGCTGGCTGGCCGCTTCTCCTGCCCGGTTTGCCGCTGTCTTTTCATCAGAATTGTGCTTTTGGCCGGACTTTTCTTTCCTGGCATTTTCAGCGTCTTCCCCAGACGCTTCCCGCAGCTCACTGCCTGCCCGGGCCAGTATGTCCGTCTGTGCGCCTGCCTGCTCTGCGGCTTTCTGTTCTGTATCTGCCAGCTCCTCTTCTTTTGCGCTGGTATCAAGGCCCCGCATACCGTCCTGCTTAATCTCTGCTTCCAGTACTCCGGCACGGCCCTTTAGTTCTGTCCGGATGCTGCCATGCACATTCGCCTGTTTCATGGAATTATCAGCGGAAATCATTGCCTCCATACTTTTGCCTGATAATCCGCCGTTTCCCTTCTCTCCCTGTTTCCCGCTGGCAGAATTTTCCGCCCTGCGTTCTTCTTTCTGCTGCTCCTGCGCCTGTTTGCGCAGATCAATCTCATGCTGCCGGAGCTGGTTTTGCAGGCTGCTTATTTCTTTCATAAGCTCCTGACGCTTTTTCATCTTTTCTTCCGGCGGCATTTGCGCATCTGAAGAGAGTTCCTGAAGTCTTTTCTGTGCGTTTTCAATCTGGTTTTTCAGATTTTTACTATAGGCGTCCTCCGGCCTGCCGCTTCCGGACGATAACGGCTGGGCGCCTGCGCCTTCCATGCCATTTATTCTCATAATCCGCTTCCTCCTTACTAAATTTTATGATACAGTAATTATGTCGGAACAGCGTTCATGATAATCAATCCGCTTGTCGTAAAGGACATATTTTTTGTTGTCAAATACCTGAACAGACTGGCAGGATTTTATGTTATACTATCTTTTAAAGTATCAGGTATCCGGCGGGCTGCCTCCGGCAGCTTTTTCCGCTCCGCCGCAGGGCTTTTTCTTTACAGGACGCATTTTCCTGTATAATAAAAAGTATGCGGCGAAGACGGATACTACGCCTGCGGCGCATTTTTACCTCCGCTCCGGAAGATGTCCGGGCGTCGCAGGTGTATCACGATCAATACTTTCCAAAATAAACAGACAGAAAGGAAGGCACTCACATGCAGATCGCAATCTGTGACGATGATCCGGATATCCGGACATTGCTTGCCGGAAAAATACGACACTTATATCCGCATGCCAGGATATACTTTTATGAATCCGGCGAAGCGCTGTCTTCTATAGAACAGCCGCCGGATATTCTGCTTCTGGATATCCAGATGACTGGTGTCAGCGGAATGGAAGCAGCACGCAGACTACGCCAAAAGCAGTGGCCCACCATTCTGATTTTTGTGACAGCGCTGGAAGAATATGTATTTGAAGCGTTCGACGTGGGCGCCTTCCACTATCTGGTAAAACCATTTCATGAAGAAAAATTTGTCTCCGTGCTCCAGAATGCCGTGGCACAGTATGAAGCGGGCCTTCCCGCTGCGGCTTTTACCACGGAGACACATCATAAGCCGGAACAATTCCTGCTTGTGAAATCCGGCAGCAGCCATATCAGGATTTTTTTTAAAGATATTGTTTATGCGGAAGTGTTTAACCGCAAAATAATTGTACACAAAATGAATGAGGACATCGAATATTACGGCCGGTTATCAGAGCTGCAGAAACAGGCCGGAGACGATTTTTTTCGTACCCACAGAGCCTATCTGGTTCATTTCCGGTATGTGGTCCGTTATGATTCCTCCAGAGTCTGGCTTGAGAAGGGATCTGCCCTGATGGGCAAAAAACGCTATCAGGAATTTGTTACACATTATATGAAATATATGATGCGGACCGTTCACGCAGGGGAATCAGATTCAGATTAAACACATAAAAACGTATCCGGCCTGGCATTTTCCTCTCCGCCGCAGAGCCTTCCTTCCGGAGAGTTTCATTTCAGCCGGTATCGAAAGGCGGAATTTATGACTATGACAGACTGGGAATTATACTGGAATATAGTGGCGTATACTACCGGAACCATAAGAATCATCCTGACCGGTTTTTTGTTTTACCGGTTTCTTAAACCGTTTCTTCCCGCAGGCAGATCTGTGATCTGTACAGGATTCGCCTATACTCTGGTTATGATTGTATTGAAATTTTATCCTGACAGCATTGATTTCATGATCTGTTATGCTGTCGGAATCACTGCGGGATTTCTTGTCATGTACCTGATAGATAAACATAATCTGCGGCAGAAACTTTTTTTATCTGTGACCTGGTATCTGATGGAATGGCTCATCTGGAGCATGATTCTGATTCCCTGGTCCTGTCTCTATGAGATACTGATTATGCCCCGGGAAATGATGAAACATCCGGTTTTACAGTTTATCCTGTTTATTTTCATGCAGATCATCCACATCCTGCTGAATATTGTCGGCCTGTCCATGGTCACCCGCATCATCCACTGGGTATATCACGACAAGCGGGCAGATATGTCCGTCAGGGAACTATGTCTCATGCTGGCTCCCGTTATGACCATGCTGGCAGGATACTGTATGCTGCATATGTATTCCCTGGTCTATGAATCGGATACCGGATCTTTGATCCAGGACGTTCATCCGGAGCATTCCTGGATCCAGCTGCTGTATACGACACTTTCTTTTGCCTCTGTCCTGACCGCCATCATTTCCTATCAGCACATTAAAGACAGCCAGCGGAAAGAAACGGAAGCTACCATACTGTCCAGACAGCTGGCGGACATGGAACAGCACATACACGAAGTGGAACAACTGTATGCCCATATCCGGGGCCTGAAACACGATATGGGCAACCATGTAATGATCCTGGAACAGTTGTACGCAAACAGCCGGCCCTCTGCAAATACCGGCTCCGGCAGCCCGGGGACTGCTGCCAGTCACAATGCCGCATACCACACAGTCCTGCCGCCAGAATATACTGCCCCTGGCGCCGGATGTGCGGACAGCCCGCAGCCTGCGGCTGTTTTCACTGACTGCGGCCGGCTGATCCGCCAGACCTGGTCCTTAGAAACAGAAACATACCTTACCAGATTAAAGCAGCAGGTACAGGAAACCGTACAGGATCTGCAAAGCGGCAATCCCGTGACAGATGTGATATTACGGGAAAAGCAGAAAGAAGCTCTGGAAAAAGGCATTGATTTTACATGCAGTTTCCATTATCCACAAAGCCCCGGCGTCAGCGCCTTTGATATCGGCATTGTTCTGAGCAATGCGCTGAACAACGCACTGGAAGCGGCGCAGCTGTGTACAGATCCCTATATCCGGATTTCTTCTTATCACAGGAAACATACTTTTATCATAGAAATCAAAAACAGTATGCTGCCCGGCCCGCCGCTTCTTATGCAAAACGGACTGCCCCTGACTACCAGAACCGGCGGGGAACATGGATTCGGACTGACGAATATCCGCAGAGTGGCCAGAAATTACCGGGGTGACATTGATATCGTTATAGAAGAAGATTCCTTTCTGCTGAATGTGATGCTGCTTACCGGCTGACCACACTCTCCGCACAAAGACAGGTGTCCGGAATGATACTGGCAAATATTGCCGGAAAGTCCGGACAGATTCACCTTCCCTGCTTTGCTACCGCCGCTTTCTTCCCAGCGCCATAATAACCAGATTCAACAGAACATAACCTACAATCATGGAAGTCAGATAGATCTGGATTCCCGCCAGTCCGGTGACCGCAGCAGCCAGAGATTCGTTTCCCACCGTGTTTTGCAGATAACCACTCATTTTATTTGAAGCCACGATACCGATGGCCATTGGGAAAGTCATTCCCGCAAAGCCCGGCGAAAAAGAAAAACTAAAAAATGCCGGCAGCTTCACAATCACAAATGCCAGGGACGCAAGTACGCAAAAATATAAAAAATATACCATATTGCGGTCCGGCGTCTGGATCACATTCAGATAACTTACCAGACACAGACTGCAGGGCGCCAGCACTACTGCCATTGTATGATATACTCCGTCCTTCACCTCTACCCTGCACAGCCGCCAGATCATCAACGGAATCAGAATAACATAAATGATAATCCCATAGTATACAATATATTTCAGCAGATGGTTCACACCCATCCCGGAACCCACCACGCAGCTGACCATAATTCCGTTATAAGTCACAAACCAGCTTGGCACAAACGTACTGACGTCCCGCTGCCGGATCACATTGCGGTATGTAAAGACCAGAATATGCGCCAGGTGAAGGATTACTCCGGCGCCCCAGATGGCTTTGCCGGCTCCCGGCAGCATTTCAGAATAATAACTCCCCAGAATCATCAGTACCATGCAAAATGCCGCATACAGACTGCAGGGTACCACAGTCTGGTATTCTTTCTGGCAGGTCTTTGGATAACAGAGGATCTTAACCCCATAAAGCAGCCAGATCACTGTTGCCGCAAACATTGTAAGATGCCGTATCACAGGGTAACCAAGACCCGCATATACATTTGCCAGTGTCAGTGCTCCTACGAATGTAGGCAGTACGGGAACCGGCATTCTTT
The DNA here is from genome assembly GCA_947642745.1 of uncultured Eubacterium sp. GTDB lineage: Bacteria > Bacillota > Clostridia > Lachnospirales > Lachnospiraceae > Eubacterium_J. The sequence continues at coordinate 18,912 of CANRTU010000060.1, read as the reverse complement.
CCAGACGCTGTATCATAAATTCCCCCCTTTTACTGACTGATCAGTTTCCATGGTCATCCGGCATGTGTCTTTAACGCCCCTGAAAGAAAAGCCGCAGGACACATACCGGACGCCGCTCCCTTCCGGTATCCCGGAAACCAGCTATTACACAATGGAATTTTCATAAAAATATTCAAAATTCCCGTCTATATGGAAAAAGTCAGAATAGTCAATATCAAATACTGGTTTTTTCACCTTTGTAATATCAATTTCCCTGGCGATCAGCTGCTGTAAAATTCCGCTGTAAGCCAGATCACCCTGCAGAACCGCACCGGTAATTTTTCCGTTTTTATGCACAATCTTTTTATAAGAATCCTTTGTATCCCGGATTTCCACCGTGCAGCCCTCCGTCTGGTCCCCGTTTACATCGCCCAGGGACATACCCGGGATTCCAAAAAAATTCATTGTGGACTTGCTGGCAAAAAAGTCAGTCATTTTCCGTCTGACACCGGTCATATTGCCGGCCGCCACGATCCCTTCCTTCACGGCCACCGGCCAGATAGGCCTCATGCCGGACACATCGCCGGCTCCGTAAATACTGGAATCACTGGTCTGTCCGTTTTCGTCATAGATTAGCCCGTACTGGCTGGTGGCAAGTCCGCTGCCTTCCAGAAATCCGGTATTCGCCCGTACGCCGGCCGTTACAATACAATAATCGCAGTCCAGCTGCCTCCCGTCGGTCAGTACCGCTTTGGTAATTCTGTTGTTTTCATCCAGTATCACTTCCGAAAGCCCTGTATGATAATACTGTGTCACGCCTTTCCGGGTCAGAATATCCTGATATGTCTGCGCCGCACGCTGATCCAGCTGTCTGCCCAGCAGCCATCCCGCCGTTTCCACCAGTGTCAGTGACACCCCCATCTCTGACAGTGCGGCGGCACAGTCCATCCCCACCAGACCCGACCCCAGCAGGAGTATCTGCTGTTCTGGCTGATTGCCGGTGACTGCTGCCTTTATCTTTTCAATATCTTCTATATTCCGGAAACCAGCGACATTTACGGCCTGCCGCAGATTTTTTACCGGCGGGATATAAGTATGGGAACCAGTGGCAATAAGCAGCTTATCATACGTCTCTGTTTCCCCATTGTCCAGGGATATCTGTTTACCGGCAGGATATACGCCGGTACAGGCCACGCCTTTTTTCCAGATGATACGGTAACGGGTTTCAAAATCCGGCTCCGCAAAACAGAGTTTTTCCAGGGAACGCTGCCCACAGAGATACTGGTGAAGAATACATCTGGAATAAATAAACCTGTCTTTTGATACCAGTAGAATTTCACAGTCCGGATCATTTTTTCTGAGTTCCCGTACCGCACTGACGCCTGCGGCAGAAGAGCCGAGCACTATATATTTCTTCTTTTCATTTATATTTTCATATTTGTTTTCATTTTCTGTCGTTCTCATCCGTGCACCTCCTCCAGCGTAATTGCCTGCATCGGACAACGTTCCACACACATTGGCTTTGCGGTACCGTCCGTACTTCTGTGTACACACATATTGCATTTCATAATCTCCATCTTCGACAGGCTGTCGTATTTCAGCACACCGTAAGGACAGGACATAATACACATATAACAGCTGGCGCACTGCTCTTTGTCATATTCTACATAGCCGTTCCCCGGATTTTTTTTCATGGCGCCGGTCATACAGGTATATGTACATTCCGGCCGCTCACAGTGCCGGCAGAAGATCGGCGCCGGACGGGTTTCGCTGTCAATGACCACACGGTTTCTGGCGTCGGCGCTTTCTGATTCATGGCTGACAATACAGGCTGTCACACAGGTCAGACACCCTATGCAGCGGCTCCGGTCAATTTTTATTCGATACATAAGGCTCCTCCTGACATTTTTCAAAACGTACCACCGCTCCCTTATAATCCGGTTCTTTGGAATACGGATCGTAACAGGACGGTGTTAATCTGTTACATTCGATGTAATGAATCGGCGCATACAGTTCCTCCCTGCGCACATGGTCTGTAAGCTTTACGGTAAACAGGGCGTCCCGCCCATTGACAGAAAACACACGGACCCAGTCATTCTCATGGATTCCGTTTTCCTGCGCCACCTCTGTATTCATATACAGGTACGGCTTTTTCAGAGATACATCCTCTATGAATTTTACCTCTTTTGTCCGGCTCTGGGTATGCCACTGTCCTACGCTGCCCCTGCCTGTATTAAATACAAATGGAAATTCCTCTGACCGTGGATACGGATTCTCCCTTACTGCCTCAAACATAAACCGCGCTTTTCCTGACGGGGTAAAAAAGACGCCTTCTGTATACAGCCGCCGCTGATCATCCCGCAGCTGCTCCTCTTTCCCTTCCGGATACGGCCACTGGACGCCATGGGAATTTTCCAGTCCCTCCCAGGTCACGCCAGTAAAATCACACGGCATTCCCCTGGAACATTCTCTCATCAGCCGGAAACAGTCCTGCGGCGTTTCCCAGCCCTTTAGCGCATCTCCCATACCCAGCGCCCTTCCTACGCCCAGCACTGCCTCATAGTCAGATATTTCATGCTCTCCCCTTGCAAGCACCTGGCGCATGGCGGACAGGCGCCGCTCCAGATTGATATACGTTCCTTCTTTTTTGAGCCCCGGAACTACTGGAAAATAAACGGTACAGTCCTCTGCGCTCTCAATGGTGCCGTAAATATCCTGCACCACAAACAGCTCCAGCTTTTTTGCCGCTTCGGCAAACGTCTCATTATTTGCCCAGCTGTGCCGTGGATTGGTACAAAGAATCCACAGGCCTTTAATCTCTCCGGCATTTATGCCTTCAATAATCTGGTTGTAGGTTTTCGTAGGCTTTTCTGCCAGAAAGCTCTCATCCACTCCCAGCACGGACGCCACACGGGAGCGTCTGGCCGGATTTGTGAAATCCCCGCCGCCATATAACACTGCCGTGTTGCTGAACAGTCTGGAGCCCATGGCGTTGCACTGGCCGGTAATGGAATTGGCTCCTGTGCCGGGCTTTCCAATATTTCCAGTCATCAGCGCCAGATTGATAATGGCCTGCGCCGTACGTACCGCTTCGTATCCCTGATTGACGCCCATCGTCCACCAGAACGACACTTTTTTGCCGTTGTGTATCAGCTCCGTCAGCTCCAGAATCTGTTCCCCGGAAAGTCCGGTGCCTTTGATACCCCGCTCCAGTGTATAGTCACTGACAAATGTGCGGAATTCTTCGAACTTTTCCGTATGGTTTTCAATAAACGCATGATCCAGATAGTCCTTTTCTATCAGCAGATTCGCCACTGTATACAATAGCAGCAGATCACTGCGCCAGTTTAAACCGTACCAGTAGTCCGCATTCATCGCTGTCTCTGACTCTCTTGGATCAATGACGATAACTTTATGTCCGGGCACCTGATTCTGACGCACCCGCCCCCACAGAATGGGGTGGGCCACCACCGGATTGGCCCCGATGAAAATAATCGTATCTGATTCTTCCAGATCCTGCAGTGTATAGCCGGGAGCGTCAAATCCGTAACTCTGCTTATGTGCGACGACTGCCGTGGCCATACACAGCCTGGTGTTTCCGTCCACATTTGTCTTCAGATAATTACGCATAACATGTCCGAAAATGGCAAACTCTTCCAGTGTCAGCTGCCCGGTGCTGATACCGGCCACACTCTCCGTTCCGTATTCAGCCTGCAGCGCTTTCAGACGTTCTGCCACATGGGTAAAGGCCTCTTCCCAGGACACTTCTTTCAGACTGCCGTCCGCCTGCCGGATTCTGGGAAGGGCGCATGGTTTTACCGTAGTCTGCTGTCTGCTGAGAGAAATTCCTTTGATACAGCAAAATCCATCGTTTACCGGATATCCTCTGGTGGGAACTGTCTTTACAACCCGGTTATTTTCCACATAAAAGTCCAGATTGCAGTCCAGAGCACAGTAATTACATGTGGACTGTATTTTTTTCATTCTGTTCTTTATTCCGCTCTTCATTCTGTTCTCCTTTCCGTAAGATTTGATTACCGGTCAAAGTGAATACCGCTCCAGTAAACACACTGGTTTACTTTCGTTTCTCCATCCGGCTCTACGCCTTCCAGGGCATATTTTTTATATTCTTCAAATCCTGTCCGGTCTATAATATAACCAATATGTTCTTTTTTCGCAGGTGCGTCCGGAGATATATGCTTTTCAACAAATTTATATGTATTTTTAATAACTTTGATAATAGTTTCTTCATCTGCCCAGACCAGGAAATCTTCTCCAAGCCTTGGATTTTTCTTACCGGTACGGCCCATGATTGTAAGTTTGTAGTATTTCTTTTTACTTCTTGTAAATGCCCTGACAGGACATTTTGTCACGCAGACGCCACATCCGATACACTTTTCTTCATCCCGCACAATTTTGTAGTTTTCCACACGCAGCGCATTGACAGAGAGAGATTTACACCCTTTGACACAGGCCTGGCAGCTGACGCACCGGGACGGATCATACCGGGGCATGGTCATACCGATAATGCCAAAATCATGCATTCTGGCTTTTGCGCAGTCGTTGGAACATCCGGTACAGGCTATTTTAAAATGCAGGTCGTTGGGAAAAACCTCTTTGTCGATGCGCTTTGCCAGCTGTGCCGTATTATAATTGGCAAAAGGGCAGACATTGCTGCCGATGCAGGCGGAAATATTTCTGGTTCCGGATGCCGGATATCCTTTGCCCGCCTCCGTCTGATTCGTTTCCACCAGGTCGATCACAGGCTGCAGTTTCTGGTTGATTTCGTCCATATCCTCCAGACGGATTCCTTCGATTTCAAACCCCTGACGGGTAGTCAGATGTACATAGCCGTTCCCATATGTCCGGGCGATTTCCTGTATCATTCCAAGTACTCTGGCGTCGAGATAACCTCCCGGCACACGGATTCTGGAAGCCCCGATTCCCCGCTGTTTTGTAATACGGAATGCGTTCTTTTTCGCTTTTTTAGTATTAATATCCAGACTCATTCTTTTTCCTCCTGTCCGTCAGTCAGCCAGATCTCTGCCCACTGCGTAGTTAAACACCGGACCGTCCAGACATACATAGACTGATCCCATTCTGCAGTGTCCGCATTTGCCCAGTCCGCAACACATCTTACGCTCATGGGAAATCCAGATCTGTTCGTCCGCCACGCCCAGTTTCTGTATTTCCATAATCGTAAACCGGATCATTACCGGCGGCCCCACACAGATAAACGCCGCATTTGCCAGATCTGTAAACTCCAGCCGCGGAATATACTTTGTTACCATTCCCACCGGTCCTTCATATCCTTCCGGTGCGCTGTCCACCGTCTGAATGACGTTCATCCGCTCTTCCCAGAATATAAAATCATCTTTAAATAATATATCTTTATGGCTTTTAAAACCGGCAATCAGCGTCATGGACGCCACTTCATGAGGATGACGGGCAAAATAATCCACCAGGCCCCGCACCGGGGATACTCCGGTTCCTCCGGCTATAACCACCAGTTCCTTTCCTTTATAATCTTCCACGTCAAAACCGTTTCCATATGGTCCCCGGATATACAGCCGGCCGCCTGCATAATTTTCAAAAATCTCGCTGGTTACCCTGCCTGTCCGGCGGATTGTAAAATCCACCGTACCGTCTCCAGTACCGCTGACAGAAATCGGCGCTTCCCCATATTTAGGAAGGGAAATTTCAAAAAACTGTCCCGGCTTTACCGCTCCGTCAAATTCCATGCGGAACGTATACTCCAGATCCGTATGACGGATCACTTCACGTATTGTAGATAACTGTGGAATATATTCGTTTTTCATCTTACGCCTCCTCCTTTGCTAACCGGTTTACCAGTGCGGCATAGGATATGTATTCCGGACAGACCGCATCACACCGGCCGCAGCCTACGCACATAGGATAACCAAAACGCTGTTCATAATCATGGATTTTGTGCATGACCTTAAACCGCAGACGGTCCGCCTGATTCTGACGGAACCCGTGGCCGCCGGCAATATCCGTATACCCGTCCACCTGGCACGAAGCCCATACACGCCTGCGCTCTCCCACCCTTGCATTGTCTTTATAAAAAATATCCTGCATGGTAAAGCAGGTACAGGTAGGACAGACAAAATTACAGCGGCCGCAGCCAATACACCTCTCCCCGTATTCTTTCCAGATATCCAGTCCGTAACTTTCGCTGGATAACTGCTGCGGCAGCACAACTTTTTCATAATTTTCCGTTACAAAATCCGGTGTGACTTCTGTCTGTGTCCCTTTTGCAAATACCTGTTCCAGATCCCCGTCTTTTACATCCAGGTAAACAAGATCTCCATCCACTTTCATATATGCATCGTAATCTTCACACCTGTTTGTACCCATACTGACGCAAAAGCCGGTTTTGCAGCTCTCTTTGCACCCCATCAGAATAAACTTTGTCTTTTCCCGGATTCTGGCATAATAAGCGTCCCCGTATCCGTTTTTTAAATAAATCTGATCCAGACGCTTTAATGCGTGCAGGTCGCAGGCACGCAGAAATACCATCCGGTCTTTCTGCGGACCCTGCGGCACAGTGGCCGTATCTTCTGTAAAATAAAACAGCGTCTCATTAATGGCAGTCAGCGCTTCTTTAAACGAATAATCCGTTTTCACAGTCCATTCAATATCTGTGAGGGACGTTACTTTATCGTACCGGATAATATCCGTATCTGAAAAGCATCCTTCTCCCTGTTTCAGAACAGGTGCGTAAATATCCCTGGTGTCCGCCAGTTTTGCGAACAGACTCTCCATTTCCTCCAGCTGAAACTGAATTCCCATATCATTCCCCTTTCCTGTTAAACAGTATCCGGCTCCGGCGGATACGCCGCCTGCGGCAGGCTGTCCGGACAGCATTTTTCCACTCCGCCGGGGCAGACCCGGCGACCCTCCCGGAGGGTTTTTCTCTATAGAACGATCTTTCCTATAGAGTAAAAAAGCCTTTCTTTTGATAAAATTTTATCAAAAGAAAGGCCTGGTCTGCGTGACATATATCACGCTTTTCCATGTTTTTCATATACAATCTGCTGAAGTTTATCCATATCCGGAATGAGAAAACGGTTCTTTTGTACAAGAAGGACTCCTTTATCTTTCAGCGCCCGCACTGACCGGGAAACAGATTCCCGTTTGGAGCCAGCCATATCCGCCAGAAAGGTTACCGGTATTTCAAACGGAATCCTTATGCCCGCATCTGTCTGTATGCCAAAGTCCCTTGCCATTTTCCACAACTTGGAAGCGATCTGGCGTTCCAGCAGAAACATATTGGAAGTATTCGCAATCTGATGATACAGCCTGCGGATTTTTCTGGCAGCGGAATCAAACACCGCTTTTGAAAAAGCAGGGTCGCTGTTCATCATTTCAAGAAACTGGCTTCTGGCAAACGACAGTACTGTAACTTCCACAAAGGCCTGGGCGCTGTTGGACGCCACCGGCTCTTCCAGAATAATCTCATTTAACATCTCCCCGTTTCCACATATAAACAGAATACGCCGGTCGCAATGGCAGTTGAGCCTGAACAGCGCCACATACCCGCACACTACAAAATAAACTCTTTGCACTTCTTCCCGTTCCCTGAAGATCAGTTCATTTTTTCTATACCGCTTCAGTATCCCGCTGGAAACTGCCTGTCTGCGGATCTGTAATCCTGCCTGTCCAAAAACAGCGCACCGGTCCACTGCCTGCCGCAGCGTCAGCATATGGATAACTGCCGGTTATACGCAGCATAATTATGTTTGATTTTCATGTCAGAACTGATCAGCATAGTTTCATTCCTTTCCAGAATACGCACGACAAACGCCTGTAACATCGCTCAGCGGTCAGATAAAACAGTATAGTTTCATTCCTTTCCAGAAGGCACATGACAAATATCTGTAACATCGTACAATAGTCAGACAAAAAATACTTTTACCCGCTCTCCCGCAGACAGCCTGCAGTCTCCCGGCGGAATTTCCGCCAGCAGGTCACAGTCTGTCATGGACGTCACCGATGCGTTGCGCTGGTTGTCGTTGCGCCTGAATACAAGCCTCCCGTCAGTGATCCCGGCCCTGCCTCTTAAGTAACTTACGCCGGGACTGTGTTTTGAATAAGACTCTTCCAGCGCTGCCTGCGCTTCTGTAAACCGGTAGTCTTTCCTGCCGCATAATCTTTTCATAAACGGCAGTCCGATGCGTAGCATACCTGTGGCCGCCGCCCCCGGATTGCCGGAAAGACACAGGATAACTTTCTGGTCTTTTCTGGCGGCCAGCATTGCTCCTCCCGGCTTAAAGGGCAGCCGGTGAAACAGCACACAGGCGCCTATGGATTCCACAACCTGCGGTATAAAGTCAAAATCTCCGGCAGATACTCCTCCGGTAGTAATAAGCAGATCGTATTTGTCCAGCGCCTGCCCCATTTGCCTGGCCATAATACGGACATCATCCGTCAGAATGCCACAGTCTCTGGATACAATTCCATACTTTCGCAAATATCCCCCCAGCAGCCAGGGATTGGTATTCCGGATCTTTCCCGGTTCAGGCTTCTGCCCGGACGGAACCAGTTCGCTGCCTGTACTGAAAATGGCGGCCTCCGGTCTCCTGTATACCCGCACCGATTCCAGCCCCTGTGCCGCCAGCGCTGCCACACGGGCAGCGCCCAGCGTCTGCCCCTCCTCAGCCAGAAGCTCGCCCTGTCTGACATCTTCCCCCGGCTGTATAATATTGGCGGCGGAAGCTCTGGCAAAAAAGGTGGCTTCCCGCTCCGTAAACCTGGTATCTTCATGCTTTACTACTGTATCTGCTCCTTCCGGCATCATGGCGCCGGTCATAATCCTTATGGCAGTGCCCTCTGTTACCGGATGTCCGGCCAGACTGCCCGCAGCCACTGTCTCCGTCACTTTCAGGGTAACCGGTTCTTCCGGGGACGCACTGTGGATATCGGCGCTGCGCAGCGCATATCCGTCATAGGCGCTGCGGCAGAATGAAGGCACCGCATATTCCGCCGTTATGTTTTCTGCCAGTACTCTCCCGTATGCTTCTGTCAGGGAAATACATTCCGTTTCCGGCTGCGGACTGATATGTTCCAGCATCCGGCAGGCTTCCCCTATTCTTTCATATTCCGTCATACTCTGCTCTCCTTCTGCTTTTTTCGTCTGTATGACTCTGGTCTGCCAGACAGGTCTTTGCGGCAGTTCCCGGACTCCTTCGCAGTCTGCCGGATATGTATGTATGGTTATGTTTTTGCCGCATCTGTCCATCTTTGTTTCAAAATGCCTTTGTTGCGTGCTTCTATGATAAAGTCCGTAAGTCCGGCGCTGTCATCCGGATGAAACACCGGCAGCAGTCCGGCATCGCTGCTATCCTTCCGGCAGTTATCATCTGCCGGAATATCCATCCCGCTCACCAGCGCAATACGCCCCTTCAGACCGGTTATGGGCATCTGTCCGGTTTCCCTTCGGATAATCTCGATTTTAGGATAACCGCTTTCTTTAAACCCTTCCATCAGAATCAGATCCACGCCCTGTGCCAGACTGGTAATTTCCCACTCTGTGATTTTCCTTCGCCGGGTAACCGTATACTTATCCTTATCATATATAACAGAACTATCCGCTCCTGCCTGAAAAAAGCGGTAACTGTCCCTCCCCGGCACATCCGGCTCATAGTTATGGCCGTCGTGCTTGATTACCGCCGTTTTAAGTCCTCTTTGCGCCAGCAGCGGCAGCAGGGATTCAATCAGTGTGGTCTTTCCGGAATTTTTCCAGCCGGATACGGCCAGGCAGTCCGCCGTTTCCTGATATATATGCCCGCAGCCGGCGCCCGGCTGCGGCGCATCAATACCGCAAACCGGATAAAGACCATCTGACGCCCGGCCGCAGAACACAGCTGTCCGCCCGGTATCTGACCGCAGATTCCGGCGTGCTTCTCCGGACAGAGACAGACTGGTAAAGTCCTGCGGCGTATTGATATTAAACAGACGGAAAGACTCTGTTCCAGCCTGGCAGATCATAACATCCAGCCTGGAAAGCGCCTCCCGCACCCGGTAGTTCCGCTGCCGGATACACTGTTCCAGTACCGGAAGGCAGCTTTTTCTGTATACACCGCACAAAGGATGTATCCTGCCGTCCATAGTGGCCATAATAACCGCATCCGGCCTGCTGTACTCCGGATCAGGGCTGCCGGTGCCTTTCCCCGCCTCCGGACGCTGCGCCCCGGTATATCTTTCCGTTTCTTCTTCCAGACAGGCGCACATCCAGCGGGCAAGCCCATTGGAAAATAAAGGCACATCGCAGGGAACCGTCACCAGTGCGTCGCAGCCGCTATTTTTTAATGCGGTATAAAGCCCGCCCACCGGACCGCAGTCAGGCACCAGATCGCATATCACAGGATATGTGATTCCGGGATGTTTTGTTATATCATCCACAGAAACAGTCAGTTCCTGAAATCCCCTTAATTCATATGCCAGCTGATCCAGAAAGCGGACTCCGTTCAGCCGCAGACACGATTTCGGACTGCCCATTCTCGAACTCTTCCCTCCGGCCAGAATCACCGCTCCATAGTTCATTGATGCACCTCTTTCTTTCAATGTCAGACACTGTGAACGCTGATCAATTATAAGCCGCCTTTTCCGGTGCAGACTGTTTTCATATCAGTCATGCTCCAGCAGCAGTAAATCCTGCTCCCTTAAATAAAGATACCGGGGCAGCCTGTCTTTTCCATATTGCCATAAATACCTGGAAATCTTCCAGTCCATGCGCCCGGACGCTTCCTCAGATGTCTGAAAAGATATATTATATTCAGCCAGGTCTTCCGTCACCACCGGCCGCAGCACCGGAAAACACAGATGTTCGTTTTCGGGTGTCTTTTGCATACTTAACTGATGGGCACGGATGGCCACCGCATGTATGCCCTCCCCGGCCCTGCGGCGCAGGGGAAGCGTTATTTTCCAGCTGTCCACGTATAGTCCGCCTGCGGGGCCCGGAATTACCCCGGCAATATTTTTGCATCCGGTAAGCCTTGCGGTGGCCACATTTCCCGGCTGCCTGAACAGCTCCCTGGTGGGGCCCTGTCTGACAATCCTGCCGTTTTCCAGTACGAGAAGCTCTTCGCTCATCCGGTAGATTTCATCCCTGTCGTGGGATACGAGTATCATACTGCCGCCATATTCCGGCAGCATTTCCATAAATTCCCGCTGCATCTGATCCCGTAAATACACATCCAGTGCGGAAAATGGCTCATCCAGCAAAATAATCCGGGGCCGGCAGACAAACATCCTTGCCAGGGCCACCCGCTGCTGCTGGCCGCCGGACAACTGGCCCGGCCGCAGATGTTCCAGACCTTGCAGCCTGAATCGTCTGATTATATATTCTACCTGCCTGTTAATTTCTGATTTTTTCCCTTTTAATCCGGCCGCTATATTCCGTGCCACTGTCATGAAGGGAAACAGGGCGTAATTCTGAAACAGATAGCCAGTTTTCCGCAGCTGCGGTTTTAAGAAAATCCCTGTCTGAGTATCGCACACCAGCTTATCATCAATCATAATCCGGCCCCTGTCCGGATGTTCAATTCCGGCAATACATTTTAATGTCAGGCTCTTGCCGCTTCCTGAGGCGCCCAGTATCCCGATGCGCCGGCTTTCGCTGGCAAATGCCACATCCAGCCCGAAATTCCCAAGATCCTTTTTTATCCTTACATCTACCGACATTCTTCCTTTACCTGATCACAGCGTTTTTTATTTACCTGCCAGCGTTTCATATGTTTCGACCGCCCGGCCTGCACCAGATTAATGGCCGCCACGATGATAACTGCCAGAAGTACCACAATGGCCGACCAGATACCGGCTGTCAAATAATCGCCATCCTGTAATACCATTGCTATTTTCTGGGAAACCGTCCCGGTTTTCCCCGGTATGTTTCCCGCCAGCATGGATGTGGCTCCATATTCACCCAGCGCCCTGGCAAAAGTCAGGACAGTTCCGGCCGCCACCCCGGGGCCTGCGGCGGGCATCACCACATTCCAGAAAATTTTCCACTCCGGCATACCGAGTGTCTGCGCGGCATATATCAGATTTACATCTATCTGTTCGAATGCCGCCCTGGCATTACGGTACATCAGTGGAAAGGCAATTACCACTGCGGCAATGACACATCCGGCCTGTGTCTGAATGACCCTGATATGAAATGTGTCATATAAAAATGCCCCCGCCGGCCGTCTTGTACTGAAAACGAGCAAAAGAAAAAATCCTGCGACTGTGGGAGGCAGCACAATGGGCAGCGTCAGAATCCCATCCAGCACCGCTCCCGCCACAGGCGAAGCTTTCACCGCCTTTCCCGCCGCAAATATTCCCAGAAAAAAAGAAACAAACGTGGCAATGACGCCTGTCTTTAATGAAATGTAAAGCGGGCTCCAGTCCAGTTGTTCCAGAGCGTGAATGATCTCCGCCATAAAGTTCTCCTTCTCTTATGTTAATAATTCACCCCATCGCCCGGACGTTGCGGACAGACACCCCCGTTGAACATCACCGCATAAGTATCCCGAAACCATATTGTTGAAATATGTTCCCTGCTTCTTCTGAAAGAATATACTGCAGAAAATCCCGGGCTGCCTTTTGCTGTCTGTCGTCCGCCCCGCTGTTTTTTACCAGGCATACCGGATAAATAATATCTCCGGTCAGCTTCTGGTCTGCTTTTTCCAGAATCCTGATCTGGTCTTCATAACCATAAATATCCGAGAGATAGACAGTCCCCACTTCGCAGTCTCCCCGGAGCACTGCCATCATAACCCTGCTTACATTCTCCTGCTCGCTGATAATCACTCCTCCAAACGCCCGGGATATCCGGCTTGTGCTGATTGCGGAAACATCCCCAGTTTCTTCCACAATTCCCAGATTCACCAGCGCCTGTCTCGTATATCTGCCTGCCGGCACACCCGGACCGGCCAGCGCCACTGTCTGCGCTTTTCCCAGATCAGAGAGTCCCCGCACCGTACTTCCGCTGTCTTTTGACGTCACCAGGACCAGCTGGTTGCCTAATACATTCTTTCTGGAACCTTCCACCACGAGCCCTTCCGCCTCCAGCTCATCCATCTGTCTTTCGGCTGCGGAAAAAAACAGGTCACACACAAACCCCTCACGGATCTGGGTCAGAAGCTTTCCGGAACTGTCTGCGTTAAAACTGATCCGCACCCCGGGACGGGTATCGCAAAAACGCTCCGCCAGCTCTGTCATCGCATGTTGCAGACTGGCCGCCAGAAATACCGTAATCTCAGTCTGTTCCGTTTCGTTTTCCCCGGACTGTATCCCGTTTTCCTGTCCATGATCCGCCCGGTCTTCCCGGGGCTGCCGCTCTTTTCCGGCTGTCCAGCCCCTGACGCAGGCTGCCAGACTTCCTGTCAGACAGACAACAAACAGCAAAAGCAGCCATATGTTATTCCTGGCCGGATGACAGATGCTGCCATTCTCCTTTTTTTTATTCCCCGGTAATTTTATGTCATGCACGCCCTCACCTCCTCCGGCGCCGGTCAGTTTTCACGTCCGCACTCTCCCAGAGTCCCCCGCAGGATTCCCAGCCCGTGCTCCAGTTCTGGCAGGAGAAAGTCCAGTGTTTCCTCCACTGCTTTCGGACTTCCCGGCAGGTTTACGATCAGCGTTTTTTTACGTATGCCGGATTCCGCCCGGCTAAACATGGCCCTTCTGGTAACCGTCATGGAATACGCCCGTACCGCTTCCGCAATCCCTCTGGCCATCCGGTCGCATACGGCGATTGTTGCTTCCGGCGTCATATCCCTGCTGGAAAAGCCGGTGCCGCCGGTAGTCAGGATCAGACTTACCTGACGCTGGTCTGAAAGCCGTATCAGCTGCCGCTCCAGCGCCTCACGTCCATCCGCCATCAGCAGTGTCTCCGCCACATCGTAGCCTGCGGCTGCCAGCTTCTCACAGATCAGCGGCCCGCTCTTATCCGTCCGCTCCCCTGCGGCTCCTTTGTCACTCAGGGTAATGACCGCCGCCGTATAAGGCCTGTCCACGGCGGGCGCAATGGTTTCCAGCTGATCTCCTTTTCTGATCTCCCCGCCCTGTATGACTTTTGTAAAAACTCCTTCCCTGGGCATAATACAGTCGCCCATTTTCTGATAAATCTGGCAGTGGCTGTGACATTCCTTTCCGATCTGGGTCAGCTCCAGTACCACATCCCCACACCGGAATCTGGTCCCAACGGGAAGTGACGCCAGATCAATTCCTTCCACAACCAGATTTTCTCCAAAAGCTCCATAATCCACCTCTGCTCCCTGATCCCGGAATTGCTGTATCTTTTCCAGGGAAAGCAGACTGACCTGGCGGTGCCATCTGCCGGCATGGGCATCACCCATAATGCCCCGGTCCGTCTGAATCTGCGCCCGCTCTGTCTGTATTTTAGGCGTGCCCCTGGATGTACTGATGCAGATTGCCCTGATGATTCCCATAGTTTTCCTCCTGTTATCCTCCTATTTTTACCATTTCCATATCCATGGCTGCCTGCGGGTCATCCTCAAAGGAATGCCCCGCCGGTTTTGCCAGGACTGCCTCCGTCAGCAGTCTGCGTATTTCCCCGGTCCGTCCGTTGCGCACGGCTTCCAGGACCGGAATACTTTCCATGCTGCCCAGACAGGGCTTTAGCTGCCCGCCGCAGGTCAGCCGGATCCGGTTGCAGCGGTGGCAGAAATTTCCGTGAATGGCGCTGATAAAACCGATACTGCCCTGAAATCCCGGAATTTTATAATAAACAGCGGGACCGTTTCCATGTATCCGGTGGTCAGATTCCGGCTTTCCATACTTCCCCTTCAGAATACGCAAAATTTCGTCGCCTGAAACCGGTTCGGACTTCCTTCCGTTTCCAATGGGCATCATTTCTATAAACCGGACGTCCAGCGGCAGATTTCTGGCCAGTTTTGCCAGTTCCAGACAGTTTTGTTTCCGCTCTTTTGTCAGCAGCGCATTTATTTTCACAGGCATCCGGTATTCCAGCGCCGCCCGTATCCCCCGCAGTACGGCGTCCAGTGCGTCCTGTCCGGTAATTTTTTTGTATTCCTGCCTGTTTAATGTATCCAGACTGACATTAATCCCATCCACTCCGGCCCGGTGCAGCGCACCGGCATACTTTTCCAGCAGTACCCCGTTGGTAGTAAGCGTCACCTGTCGTATGCCGGATATCTCTTTCAGCCTCCCTGCCAGCAGGGCGCAGTCTTCCCGCACCAGCGGTTCCCCACCTGTAATCTTAATCTTACAGATGCCAAGCGCCGCTGCCTGCCGGCAGATTTCCGTTATCTCGTCATAAGTTAACCGCTCTTCGCAGGAAACCGGACGGATGGGTTGTGGCATACAGTAAGTGCATCCCAGATTACAACAGTCTGTAATGGAAACCCTCATATAATCAATGTTTCTTTTGTACTGGTCAGTCAACGCTTCTCCTCCGCTTTGAATTCCCCGCTTTTACCGCCCGTTTTGGCAAGCAGGCGGATGTGCCCCATTTCCATTTTTTTATCCACCGCCTTACACATATCATAAACCGTAAGCAGCGCCAGGTTTACCCCTGTCAGCGCCTCCATCTCCACGCCTGTCTTTCCAACGGTGCGGGCAGTGCAGACCGCACGGATGGAGCATTGTTCCGGCAGCATGGTAAATCCGATCTCCACACTGGCCAGATTCAGAATATGACAAAGCGGAATCAGTTCCGAGGTCCGTTTGGCTCCCATAATACCGGCAATTCTTGCGACTCCCAGCACATCTCCTTTTCCCATCGCTCCTGCCTGTACCTTTTCGAAACACACCCTGCTCATGGTAATATATCCTTCAGCCACTGCCTCCCGCAGCGTATCCGCTTTGCTTCCCACATCCACCATAACGGCATTTCCCTGATTGTCAAAATGGGTAAACGCAGCTGCCTGTTCCTGCCGGTCATTTTGCATGAATTCCGCCATAATCTAAACCCCTTTCCCAAATCCGCAGGCCGGAAATGTACACACCGGACATGACAGGCACAGACCGCCTTCACCCATAACTGTCAGATCCTCTCTGGACAACACCTCGCCGGTGAGAATTCTTGGCAGCACCAGATCGAAAATCGTCCTCTTCGCATACATGACGCATCCTGGAAGACCCATCACCGGCACCCGGCCGTCATAATACGCCAGCAGAAACATGGCTCCGGGCAGTACCGGAGCGCCATATGATATTATCTGCGCCCCTGTATTGCGGATGGCAGCCGGAGTACAATCATCCGGGTCCACACTCATGCCCCCGGTACAGATAACCATATCCACGCCTTTTTCCAGCATACGGACTATCGCAGCCGTAATTTCCGCCGGGTCGTCATCGCACAGTTCATGTTCCGTCATACGTGCTCCATATTCCGCCAGCTTTTCTTCAATGACCGGCGTAAAGGTATCCGCTATTCTGCCTTTGTAAACTTCACTTCCTGTCGTAACCACACCGGCTGTGTGGAAACGGTAAGGATGTATTTCAAATATTGGGGCGCCTGCGCCGGCTGCCTGCGCCTGTTCCATTTTTTCTTTCTCTATCACAAGCGGAATGACCCTGGTGCCCGCTATTTTATCTCCCTTTTTCACAGGAAAGTTCCCATGCCGGCAGGCAATCATCATCTCTCCCAGCCCGTTAATCCGTTTTAATTTTTCCCGGTCTGTTTTTAATACCCCGTCTATATCCGCAATCAGTTCTATCTTTCCTTCTTTTATGTCTGAACCATGCATATGTTGCCCTTTACAGATTTCATATAGAACCTGCGCCGCCTCGTTTTCATGCAGCATGTGTTCATCCATTTCCCAGACATAAATGTGCTCCTTTCCCACACTTAAAAGTACGGGTATGTCTTCCTCTGTAATCATATGCCCTTTCCGGAACACTGCGTCTTTTGTAACGCCACGTATAATCTGTGTGACATCGTGACACAGCACCCGCCCGACGGCATCCTGTGTGCGTATGGAACGCATATTTACCTCCTCCCGTCTGATACAATATCCCTGAATCATAAAGCATCCGGACTGTCCCTGGCAGCATCTTCCTTTCCGCCGCATGGCAATCCTGCCCGGAGGGCTTTACTTTACAGAACTTTCCTATAAAGTAAAAAAGGGCGCAATGACCCCTCCAAAATCATTGCGCCCTCTGAATGTTTCCAGTTTATTTCAGAAAAGCTGACATTTCTTTTTTCATGGCCGTATGGCATCTGCCGGGCAGGGAAGGCATGGCCGTTTCCAGTCATACCCCGGGGAGCCTGCGGATTTTTACAGATCCTTTCAAGACCTGCCGTTTAAGAAGGCTCCCGGCGCAGTACCATGCATATGTAATCATATCCGTCAGGTACTTTTGCTCAAGAAATCCACTATTCAGTTTGCTCATTATATAATTATCTGTTATTTTACTACTATCTCATAAACGGCCATCTTTTGCAAGGCAAAAATATAAATCCGGGAATTTATTTCGTTACAGTCCGGCCCCGCTGAATATCTGTTTTCCCTCCCCCCCGCTGTCCTGCCATACCAGTAATGATCCGGATTCCGCCATAGCTGCGCAGTTACAAAATCATACAAGGGTACTCTCCATGAATCGTAACGGTCCTCTCATATAGTAAGACAGGTTCTGTAACAGAATATTTGTTTTTTCCAGGAAAATTTTGTATACTGGTACTGTGAGCTATTCCTGATAATACATGGTTATCTTTTATTTCATGCAACGGATCAGCTACGGACAGCTGTATATTTCCCGGACGCCGGGGAAAGGCAGCCGGCTGTTTCCGGCAGAATATACACATGTCCGCCCCTGATTCCCATGCCTGTGCCGGAAGTCTCCATGCGGTACACAGGGAAAAGGCATCCGTATGGGGACGGATGATCCGGAAATTCCGTCAGGCGTTTCCCGGACCGGATGCAGTTTACCGCAGACGGGCACACTGCATATACCGGCAGAATGGCTTCCTGTGTTCTTCTGTCAGACAATAACCGGATTTACACATAATTCTTCCGGAAACCGTTCCGGATACTGCCTGATTTATATACCAGCTTCCCCGAAGACATACTGTCTGCCAGAATAAAGCTGAAGTTCCTGCCATATTCCTTCATATGTGGAAAGCCGCAGCTGCATTGTAATTTTCCGAAACTGATCCCGGATATTCCAGCATACACGATTATCCTGTCTGACGGAATATGTGCGGGGAAGACAGGAAAGATAAACGGATACTGCCGGAAACAGCCGGGGAAAGGCGTGCTGCCCCTGCCGGTGTGACTGCGGAGGAAAGCAGGCAGTTCCCGGATTTCCGGCAGTAAACAGGATTCAGGGACACGGATGTCCCTGAAAGGTGCTTCTGAGCCAGGGAAGGCGAATAAGCACCGGTCCGTCCGGTATGAAAGCTTTCCGTGCGGGAATCCCGGAACTGCCAGCTTTCCGGAGCCGGAACAGCGGCAGGGGCAGCACGCCTTTCCCCAGCGTCCGGAAGATACGGTTATCTTCCGGCTGCCAGAATTAAAAATGAAAGATAACCATGTATTATCAGGTATTGTTCGCTGTAGTATCAGAGCGTGTCTGAAAAATGCTTTCTGTGAGATGTACTCTGAAGGGCATGATATCTTTCACAATTTGTCTCCTGAAGGGCATGATATACTATAAAGGGCATGATATGAGAGATTTGAGCCGGATGAACAGAGCATAACCAGGGGGCTATGTAACCTGAATCTGGTGTAATTATCACACGATTCCGGCAAATTCAGATGGCGGAAATAATTTTTCAAACACGCTCTGGTACATTATCCGCCATACAGCGCAAACAATCCGGGCGTACGCCCGGATTGTCTGCGTTGTACAAAAATGTTTACAACAGATTATGCCTGCGGATCTGAGGCTGTAAAAAATTCTGTGTCTATGGGTAAAATTCTTTGTTGATAGGAACCA
>CANRTU010000059.1 GCA_947642745.1 uncultured Eubacterium sp. | reverse complement strand
CGGATAAATTTGTTGTCCATACAACCTCTCCTTTCTCTTTCTAAGCGTTTTTGCTAAATTCATAATACTAAACATTTTTGCTACTGTCAATAGGTTTGCAAAAAAATATTAAACTTTTTTGTTTCACTTCTCTTGACTTTCATTAAGCATATATGCTATACTCCTTATAAACATAGGAACAAGGAGTGAAACATCATGGCAATTGGCGAAAGAATACATTTTTTCCGCATCATGCGGGGCATGACACAGAAATACCTTGGTATGCTTGTCGGATTTCCTGAACGGAGTGCCGATGTACGCTTAGCACAGTACGAAACAGGCTCCCGTAAGCCAAAAACAGACCTAACGGCTGCACTGGCGCAGGCTCTCGACGTTGCACCGCAGGCTCTGGACATCCCCGACATTGACAGCTACATCGGGCTTATGCACACCTTATTTGCCCTTGAGGACATTTACGGTCTTACTATCAGTGAAACAAACGGCGAAGTCTGCTTAAAGGTCAACAAAGACAAAAATAAGGATGCCGCCGAATTGCTGAAAATGCTCTGCGCTTGGAAAGAGCAGGCGGACAAACTCTCTGCTGAAGAAATCAGCAAGGAAGATTACGACCAGTGGCGGTACAATTACCCGAAATTTGATAATTCGCATCATTGGGCGAAAACTCCCTCTAAGAAATTGAGCGATGCCTTAGTTGAAGCATTCAACGACCGATTAAAAAATTAATACATGGAGGTATACAAATGAGCCAAATATACAACTTCATAAAAGAATGTGGTACATTTTTTGTATTAACTTTTAATAATGTCTTTCCAGCAGGCAGACCGTTTGGCGCAATTATGGAATACAATAACAATCTATACATTTCCACCTCGGACACAAAATCAGTGTATAAACAGCTTGCTGAACATAACAAAGTTCAGATAATCGCACTGAAAAACGGCACACGGGACTGGGTAAGGGTAAGCGGCATAGCAACCGAATGTGTTGACCCAACCATCAAGCAAAGGATGTTAGAGGAATGTCCTGTATTAACAAAACACTTTTCTTCGGCAGATGCTCCCCATTACAATCTCTTTCAGATTGAAATCGTAAACAGCGAATTTTATTCATAAGAGCGACAAAAACGCCCTTAGCCATGAGTTACTACCCACAGCTAAGGGCGTTTCTAATATGGATTTATGCCAGTCATCTAAACCGCTTTAAAATCATTCCCCCACCAACAAACCACTTGACAGCAAGAATAATCGCACTCAAACGACTGTTATCAATTTGTTATCAAAAGACCTTTCTAAAGCCCGCAACCCCGCATAAACACTGGATTTACTAAGCGTTTTTGTTTATTCGAACTCTATCGTCCCCGGCGGCTTACTGGTCAGATCATACAGCACCCGGTTAACCCCTTTCACCTCATTCACGATCCGGTTCATTACTCTTTGCAGAACTTCAAACGGAATGTTTGCGCACTCTGCCGTCATAAAATCAGAAGTTGTCACCGCTCTGAGTACTACCGCATAATCGTAGGTTCTGTCGTCTCCCATTACTCCTACCGATCTCATATTTGTCAGTGCGGCGAAGTACTGGCTGATGGAATCCGCCAGTCCGGCTTTGGCGATCTCTTCCCGGTAAACCGCATCTGCGTCCTGGACGATCTTTACTTTCTCCGCAGTGACTTCGCCAATGATACGTATGCCAAGTCCCGGTCCAGGGAACGGCTGGCGGGAAACGAGATGTTCCGGTATGCCCAGCTCCCGGCCTGCCCTGCGTACCTCATCTTTAAATAACAGACGCAGCGGTTCTATTATCTCTTTAAAATCAACATGATCCGGCAGTCCGCCCACATTGTGGTGGGACTTGATGACAGCTGATTTGCCAAGGCCTGATTCGATGACATCCGGATAAATCGTGCCCTGTACCAGATAGTCCACAGCGCCAATCTTTTTTGCTTCTTCCTCAAAGACACGGATAAACTCTTCACCAATGATCCGGCGCTTCTGCTCCGGTTCCTCTACGCCTGCCAGCTTTTTATAAAAGCGTTCCTGTGCGTTGACACGGATGAAATTCAGATCATACGGACCTTCCGGGCCGAAGACCGCTTCCACCTCGTCTCCTTCGTCTTTACGCAGCAGACCGTGATCCACAAACACACAGGTCAGCTGCTTACCCACTGCTTTTGACAGCAGCACTGCCGCCACCGATGAATCCACCCCTCCGGATAATGCGCACAGTACCTTTCCATTCCCGGCTCTTTCCCGGATTTCCCGGATCGCTGTCTCAACAAACGAGTCCATTTTCCACTGGCCTGCACAGCCACAAATATCATGGACAAAATTTGAGAGCATTTTCTGCCCCTCTGTCGTGTGCATGACTTCCGGATGAAACTGGACCGCATACAGGTTTCGCTGCGTGCATTCCATGGCCGCCACCGGACAGTCCTGCGTATGGGCTGTAATCCTGAAGCCCTCCGGCGGACGTTCAATATAGTCCGTATGGCTCATCCAGCAGATCGTGCTGCCGCTGACATTTTTAAATAGTGTACATGACGTATCCACATTTGTCTCTGTTTTGCCATATTCACTGACAGGCGCCGTCTTAACGGCTCCGCCCAGCAGATGGGCCATTATCTGGGAACCATAACAAATCCCGAGAACCGGAATGCCTAAATCAAAAATTTCCCTGCTGCAGCGTGGCGACTCCTCCAGATATACACTGTCAGGACCGCCAGTAAAAATAATTCCCTTCGGACTCATTTCCCTGATCCGCTCCACAGACAGCTGACAGGAATGTACCTCACAATAAACATTGCATTCACGGACCCGTCTTGCAATGAGCTGGTTGTACTGCCCGCCAAAATCCAGTACAATAACTTTCTCCTGGTTCATGATTTCTCCTTTCATTCGTATCAGGCCCGGCGGCAGACCGTTACTGATCTGTCAACACGCCGGATGCCGGAAGTTTTAATTTTAAAAATGCTCCCAGATTTCCCCGTTTCCCGTGACTGGCACGATGGGAAAACAAAAGATCCGGATTGCAGCAGGTACAGATATCTGTCACCGCCAGATGCTCCGGCGTAACGCCCGCTTCTGTTAATACCAGTTCATTTGCCTTCCACAGATCCAGCTGGAATTTACCCGGAACCGTGGCCCGCAGAATCTCTTCTGACGCAGGAAATTCCTCCTGAAAGCAGGCTGCCACATCCTCACTGATTTCATAACAGGACTGACAGACCGACGGGCCGATGGCACAGACCAGATCCTCCGGACGGCTGCCATAAGCTTCTTGCATGGCCCGGACTGTTTCCCGTCCCATACGTGATACTGTTCCACGCCAGCCCGAGTGGCTCAGACCAATCGCATGATGCGCCGGATCCACAAAAAAAAGCGGCACACAATCGGCAAAGAAAGCCGCCAGCACAATGCCCGGTTCATCCGTAATCAGTCCGTCGATATCCTGATAATCCCGCTTTTCCGTAATTCCTTTCCCCCGGTCCCGGGCGGTTACCAGGCGTATATGGGTCGTATGGGTCTGGTCTGTTAATACAAAATCCTCCACACTGGCATGTAATGACATGGCTGTGCGGCGAAAATTTTCATCCACGGCATAACGGTCGTCTCCTCTGGTATAACTTAAATTCAATGAAGAAAAAATACCAGTGCTCACGCCGCCTTCCCGTGTGGTAAACCCATGTTCCACAATGCCCGTCTCCTCCAGCAGGTGAAATTTTAAAAGCGGCACCTTTTCCTCTTTCAGGAAAAATACACCGCCGGACCCGGAACGTTTAAAATCTTCTATTCTCATTTTTACATCCTTTACTGTGACTTATCCTGAATCAGATTCATTCTGGAATATACCAGAGTCTGTACTATCCGGTACACACAATTCTATTTATATCTGCCACACTCACCGGAAGCATGGCAGTCTGGCGCAATCCCACTCTCCCTGGAGCATGTTTGAAAATGCTCTTCGACAGATATACCCTGAAGGGCATGATGTCTTCCACACATAGCAGAAGATTGGTACCAGACGAGGGAGTCGTAGCGTGCTACGTTGGCTGAATCTGGCGCAAATATAACGCTAAGTGAGGGATGCAGATGGCGGGAATGATTTTTCAGACACGCCCCGGCATCTTCCTGCCATTTTCCCCACAGACCGGCGGCCAGACGTCACGCAGGTCAAAATCAGTCTGCCCTTTTGTCAGCCACATTGTGCCGGCTGTCATCTGTTTTATTTAATACACACCCGGTTCTTGCCACTGGCTTTTGCATGATAAAGCGCCTCATCCGCCATTTCAAAAAACTGGCTGGAAGTCTCGTACTGCGGATTGTAAACCGCAATCCCGATACTGATCGTAAAGCTGTTTTCTATGCCGCTGTCTGTAGGTATAATTTTCTGTTCAAAATGTCTGCGGATGGACTCCGCTTTTGTAATGGCGTCGATCCGGTCCCTTTCCATAATCATTGCGAATTCCTCGCCACCATAACGGGCCGCAAAACACTTTTTGCCTGTTTCCTCCAGAAAAATACCGGCAAGCGCCTTTAATACCCGGTCGCCATATGCGTGCCCGTAAGTATCATTGACCTTTTTAAAATTGTCAATATCCGCAATCAGAATGCTTAACGGCCCGGGCTGGACCCGGTATTCTTCCATCCTCCGGTTCAGCTCTTCGTAAAATGCTTCATGATTGTGAAGTCTTGTAAGAGAATCTGTCATCGTCTGTGTATCCAGCATCTGTGTATATTTCCGGATCTGTACGATAAGATGGGCGATTACCAGTATATCAAACGCAAGACCCGAAATATCCAGTACAATCCGGTTGCGCCCTTTTGGAAGAGAATCCAGGTCTACGATAAAATAGTGTCCGATCATCATGGCCATTGAAACAACGGCCTGAAAAAAAATCAGGCGTTCGCTGCCGATAAACAGCCCGAAAATAATCGGAACAATGCACATCACCTGCAGACTGTATGTCCACCGGTCCGTGGCTACTACAAGTAATATTGTCAGATTTAAAATCAGCAGTACTATATGGTCATTCAGCGGCAGCCGGAAGCGGCCATAACAGGTCACAAACGTTCCCGCCACCCCAAACAGCAGCATGGGCGTAAAAATAATTTTTCCAAGTACTTCCTGCCAGGAACCATAACCGCCAACTTTTAAAAGCATCAGAAACCAGAGCATATTCAGTAAGAGCAGGTATCTGAAAATAATCCATAACGAATGACGAAGGATATCATAACGCACATCCCATTCTTCTGTACTCAAGGGCGCCGGCGCGATTTTTAATTTCCAGTTCTTTGTCCCCATAATGATCATCCCCTGTATAGCAGATTCATAACCATAGTATACCGTTTTCTATTGAATTTCGCAATCAGTTTTCATGGCAATTTATAACCTGCCCGGAATGCGTCCGGAACATGTTTTTTATAACATATACCCTGCATACCGGAATGTGTCCTTTCTGGTATGCAAAACGGCTTGTACCCGCAAGAAAACCTGCGGCGTTGCAATAATGGGGTATGCCGCACTATAACCTGTCTAAAAAATACTTTCTGTGAGCTGTACCCTGAAGGACATGACACGGGAGATTTGCGCCAGATAAAGGGCTCAGCCTAAAGGGACAGCCGCATCGTATCCTTTGGGTATAGCTGAAAGATTAACCGTATATTCCGGACGCCTTTCCCAGACTGTTTTTGGCAGGCAGAACGAATATCCAGGAGCCGGGAATCAGAGGTGTTCCGGCGGACAGATAACCGTGTCCGGCATAATATCCCGGATGATCTTTGGAAACACTGTAACTGATTCCGGCTTTTCCGTATAATGACAGAGTGCGGCACAAAACCGGCTTCATATATTTTTTCACACTCCGCCGCATATATCTGTCCGGATCTGGTACAGAAATCAGTATGGAATGATTTTTTCAAAGACGCTCTGGTACAAGCCACTCTGAATTCCATACTGTATCACCGGTCTGATTCCCAACGGCATATTTTCAGACAGACACCGGTCAGTATACAGATGACTGACCGGTAAATTCAAACGCATTCCTCACATGGGTCACCAGTCCGGTTCCATCTATTCCAAGCACATCAAACCTGCATGCCCCGTCCCCGTAATACCCGTACTGCGCAAAATATCCCATGGCAGTGCGGCAGATACGTTCCTGTTTTCTGCTGTCCACAGCTTCCAGCGGACTTCCGCAGCGGGCGGACTTCCTGAATTTTATTTCCAGAAATACAAGCGCCTCTCCGTCAAGAGCGATGATATCAATCTCCCCGCATCTGTTCTGGTAATTTCGTTCTACAATCCGGTATCCTTTTTCTTTCAGATACCGCACCGCGGCGTCTTCGTATCTGGCTCCGTCAGCCCTGTTATTTCTGATGTGACGGGATAACCCGCCAGAAGATGATCCTGTATTTTTCTCCAAATTTCCTCCCTGATTTCTCCCGACTCTGTTTCTGCTGTTACTTCTGTGCCGGCTTTCAGCGTTCCAGGCAATTCCCGTTACTGGCCACTGCTTTTCCCGTTACCTCCGGGTCTGGCTGTTCAGCGTTCCGGGTACCCACGACTCTCTATCCATTTCTCCTGACTTTGTTTGTGCTGTTACTTCTGTTACCGGCATGTATCGTACTGAGTCCGGCCTCTGCGTCATATTCCGGATATACCTCTGTTATTATTGTTATTTCTTTTATACATCCATCCGCTTTCCCAATGGTTCACAAACAACACCACCGCATACTGATCCCTGCTTTCCGCACGATATTCTTATCCGCAGCGATACCAGTTTATTTTATACATCCATCCGGGTCCCCAAAGGTTTCACAAACGAATCTGCAGCGGCTCTGGTTTTCTTATTTATTTTATATGTCCGTCCAGTTTCTTACGGATTTTATCCATATCGTTGACAAATACCAGTATTTCCGCCACTACCTGGTACAGCTCCGGCGGGATCATATCCCCGATTTCCAGACGTGAAAGTGTATCTGCCAGCTTATCATCCTGATAGGTTGGCACATCCGCTTCCACCGCCGTATTAATAATTTTTTCCGCCAGCGCCCCTTTGCCGGTGGCAAGAATTTTTGGCGCCTGCTGTCCCGGCTCATAGGCAAGCGCAACTGCTGTCTTAGGCTTATCTCCTTTCTTCTGCGCCATGTTCCCTCCTTTTACGCACGTACATCAAAGGAATAGCGGTGGACCATTCCCCTGGAAGCTGCTTTTGCGGGCTGTCCCTTTTGCAGGAAATCTTCTACAAAGTCCACTTTTTCTTCCCTGTTTTCCACTGTCACCGTACAGTTGTATCCTAATTTTTTCAGACGTTCCTGCAGTCTGGGCAGATGGGCTTCCACCAGATCGTAAGAGGCGTCGTCAGAAAGATAAAATCTGGTGGTGACATTTTTATCCAGCATTTTTACAGATACATCCGTAGAGCCCAGATGTTCCAGATCCAGATGCAGAAATGCCGACAGTTCCCCTTCCTGTCTGCGCAGGTTCCGTTTGTTCGTATATACATACAGCTCGCTGTGAGCGTTCTGGTTAGCCATTTTCAGAGGAATCTGCACATACGTATAAGCCTGGTTTATCTGATTCATAAAATCTATATTGTTGCGCACCTGCTGGGCGGACTGGGACAGCTGGCCTGTATTCATGCCGGTATGCTTCGCCAGCTGCTCAATCTGCGCCATCTGGCGGTCCAGACGCTGGTAGAGCTCCTCTACTTTGTGTGGTTCCTTCAGCTCCTGCGGCTTTACGGTCCACTGCTTTTCAATAACGTCTTTTAAGAGCGCCTGGTATTCTTTACCGGAAAACAGCTTCGCTACCGCTCCTTTATCCGCCTCCGGTGTTTCCTGCAGCTGTTTTGCAATGGCGTCCAGCAGTTCCCTGGCGTTCAGCTGCGTGTTCAGTTTCAGATCTTTCGCCTGGGGAAATACCTCTTTTAACTGCGCTTCCAGCGCCGCCAGCTGATGCCTGTTTAAAAGTTCTCCGGTCTGGCGTGGCAGGTCTTCCCGGATGACCACCGGCCGGTCGTTTTGCGCAGGTACTGCCTCCGGTTCCGCCGGCGGCAGCTGTCCCGCCGGCTTCTCCTGGTTTTTTTGTACCGCTTCTTCCGGGTTTTCCACCAGCGTCCGGACGGTATTTGCGGACGCATCCCGCAAACCTTGCGTCCCAGACTGGTCCGGCTGGCCTGGTACCGCCTGTCCCTCCGCCTGCTGCGTGCCGTCTGGCTGCGCACTGGTAAAGACCGGGCCAGGTGCGTTGTCCTGCGGCTGCCCGTCTCCCAGAATTGTCAGCACCTGGCGGTTAAACTGCATAATCTCAGAAGCAGGTACTTTCGCATATGCCCCGGGCAGTTCATCCATCACCTGTTCCATCTGGTTTAACATCATATGACGGTCGTTACTGTAATTTTCAAACTGTGCCGCCAGCTGTTCATTTACCGGCAGACCAAGCTTCGTCATGGCAATGGCCGTGGACATGGATACCGAAGGATTCTGCATCAGGGAATGCCGCATAGCCGTCAGCGCATGCTTGTCAATGGGCATCCCTTCCTCCATCATGCGGTTTACCATATCAATCGTATCCTTTGTCATTTCCATGCCCGCCGCATCCAGCGCTTTCTGGATCGTAGGATTAAAGGCCGCCCCGCCGGTATATGGTTTTATGGCAATCGTATTGCCGTCGTTGGATTTCACCTGAAAAAAGACTGACTGGCCCAGCATCAGGTTCACGCTGCCATCCAGCCTGGCCGGAATTGTCTGCCCGTTGCCAAGACCCAGTATTATTTTAGAGCCATCAATGGAATTAATACTGCCTTCAAACACTGTCCCTTCCTGAAATTCAGACAGGCTGGATACCAGATTC
The DNA here is from genome assembly GCA_947642745.1 of uncultured Eubacterium sp. Lineage (GTDB taxonomy): Bacteria > Bacillota > Clostridia > Lachnospirales > Lachnospiraceae > Eubacterium_J. The sequence goes on along the minus strand of CANRTU010000059.1, from coordinate 15,938 downwards.
TGTACCGTGCTGCCTGTGGTCTTTGCCTGTGACGTGGCAGCTCCGCTGGCAAGGGAATTTGCGTATTGTCCCAGATAATCTGCAATCTGCATAGCGTGCCTCCTATATAAAATGTGTAATAAATGTCTGTATACAGTGCGGACTGCGGGCGTCCGGCCGTCGCCTCCTATACAAAATGTGTAATAAACGTCCTTCTGTGAATTGCGCAGGGCCCGTGCTCCTTCAGCGCCGCAATATGCTCTTTGGAACCGTATCCTTTATTAGAAGCGAATCCATACCCGGGATATTCCAAATCATACTGTACCATCAGCCGGTCCCTGGTCACTTTGGCCACAATACTGGCCACAGCAATAGAAATACTCTTTGCATCGCCTTTTATGACAGGTACCTGCCGGATAGTAACCTGCGGTATGGTAACAGCATCGTTTAACAATATATCGGGCAGTATACCCAGATTATTTATAGCGGCGGTCATTGCCTCATACGTAGCCTGCAGAATGTTAATCTCATCAATCCGTTCCGGGGATATAATACCGGTTCCGGCTGCCACGGCCTGCTCCAGGATCGTGCCGTACAGCTCCTCCCGCCGTCCGCTGGAAAGCTGCTTGGAATCGTTGATATATAAAATCTCACAGTCTTTTGGAAGAATCACCGCCCCCGCCACCACCGGCCCTGCCAGGGGGCCACGGCCCGCTTCATCAATTCCGCAGATATGGGTGTACGCCGCATACTGACGCTCGTATGCTCCCATCTGGTAAATACGTGCCCGCTCCTGCTCCAGTTTCCGCAGCTTCCTGCCGGCCTGCTCCACCAGCTTTTTCACACCGGCCCTTTCATCCATGCTGTAGCGGTGAATAAAATCAGGCAGCATCGCTAACGCTGCTGCCTGGTACTCCGTTCTGATCTGGTCTGTCGTTTTTTTTATCATGTGACCTCCCTATCTGATGCGATACCCGGTCTGCTCCCTCTTAAAACGGGTATACGGCTTTTTTATTCTATGCTTCCGATACCGGATAACGGCCAGACACGCCAGAAAGCCTTTCCAATAATTTCGTTCCGTTTCACCAGTCCCACAGAAGCGTCCCGGCTGTCCCGGCTGTCATTACGGTTATCTCCCAGTACAAAGTATTCATTACTTCCCAGTTTTCTGGGCGTGGAGGCATATCCTGCGTAATTAATCACTTCCGCTCCATAATTTTCCTGCAGAGCCTCACCGTTTATAAAAATCGTCCCCTGCCCGTCTATCCGGACAGTCTCTCCGGGCAGCCCGATAATCCGCTTGACATAATACGTATCCTGCTGATACCGGTAGGGAAATACAATAATATCATACCGTTCTGGTTCCTGATGCCGGTAAGTAAATTTGTCCACCAGCACATGATCCCTGTCATACAGAGCAGGCGACATGGACGATCCATCCACCTGCGTATGCTGCGCCAGATAGTGCACGGCCAGATACGTACACCCCAGAATAATCGCCAGATACAGACACAGACCGGTAATATCCTTCACAAATGCTTTCATGTATCATCTCCCAATAGTGCCCGTGTAAATCATACAATCACTGTGAATGTCCTTCGCCTCCGCTGATTCCAGTCCGGGTATACGATTGCGGCTTTGCGGGCGCATACCGGACGGCCTTATTTTGGTTCCGGCGCCACGCAAAAAGAAGCCGCACGATCATGAATGATCCTGTGGTGTTCTGAATCCGGTATGCCAGAAAGGGCACCCATATTTATCCTTACTGTTAAGATACACAGTCCGGCGTTTCTATAGTAATCCTTCCCAGCTTCCCACTGCGGAAGTCGTCCAGCAGCATGTTTGCAGCTTTTGAGAGATCCGGCCCGCTGCCCTTTTTCAGGCATCCCCTGTTTACTGCGATCTGCCGCAATATCATATCCTGCGACGCCGTTTCGTCCAGTTCATAGCGTGACGCCAGCACGCCCGGATAATCTGCGGCAAGCATGCGGGACAATTCCACCGCCAGCTCGTCCATGTTTAACAGACTGTCTTTAATAGAACCAGTCAGCGCCAGGTGCAGTCCCACTGTCTGGTCCTCGAATTTCGGCCATAAAATACCCGGCGTATCCAGCAGTTCCACCTGTTTATTAAGCCTGATCCACTGTTTTCCTTTGGTTACTCCCGGCTTATTGCCTGTTCTGGCGCAGGCTTTTCCTGCGAAGGAATTGATAAATGTGGATTTCCCCACATTCGGAATGCCGGCCACCATTGCCCGGACCGGCCGGTTAATAATGCCCCGTCTGCGGTTTCGTTCTATCTTTTCTTTACATGCCTCCTGTACGACAGCCTGTACGCTTTTCATACCAGCCCTGCTTCTGGAGTCCAGTTTTACGGCATATATGCCCTGCTCTTCGTAATGCCGGCACCAGAGCTGGTTTTTGGCTTCATCCGCCAGATCCGCCTTATTCAGAAGGACCAGCCTGGCTTTATTTCTGCCCAGTTCGTCAATGTCCGGATTGTGGCTGCTGTATGGAATCCGTGCATCCACCAGCTCGATGACCAGATCTACCAGTCTGATATCTTCCTGCATCTGCCGTTTTGCTTTGGTCATATGACCCGGGTACCACTGATAATGCATATATTTTTCCTTTCCTGAATTGCCCTTTCCTGAATTTTACCTTTCCTGATTATTTAATCAGTCCGATTTTCTCTCCCGGCGATATGATAAACCATACCCTGCCGATAATATAATCCTCTTTTACATTTCCTATGTTCGCAAACCTGCTGTCTTCGCTGTTATTGCGGTTATCACCCAGCACAAAATATTCATCCTCCCCAAGAGTCACCGGCTCCGCCGCAATTCCGGCATCCTCTGTCCCGGACACTTCAGTCTCTTCCTGGTAGATCCCGCCATTGACATATATCACGCCGTCCCTGATCTGTACCTCATCTCCCGGTCCGGCAATCACCCGTTTTATATAGTAATGCGTATTTGTATTTCCATTTGGCAGAAATGCGATCACATCCCCCGGCTCCGGCGATATAAATTTATAAGTAAACCGGTTGATCAGCACTTCGTCCCCATCCTCCAGCCGCGGGGACATAGACGGGCCGATCACTCTGGAACGCACCCCGAAAAAATACGTAAATACAAACGCAATCATAATCGTAATACCAATTTCCAGTATCCAGATCAGAATTTCCTGGAACAGGGAAAGATTAACCTTTTTTTCCCTTCTCTTTCCAAAATTAAGCCCTTTTGTGCGTCTTCCCATATTCCACCACACTTCCTTATCTGAAGGCAATTCGAAATTGACAGGCATATCGAAATCTGCAGGTATTTCGAAAAAAGAGACAATCCGGAGGACTGCTTTAAATGTTGCCTGCGGCTTGCACGTTTTGTAAGCGCTGCAACATGATATCCTGCAATTCCACCAATTGTCTCTTTGCACACTGCATCATACGGTTACAGTTTACAGACCTGTCTGTAAACCGTAACATAATCACTGTTATTTTACCAGCTCTTTTACTTTTGCCTTCTTGCCCACACGTCCTCTTAAATAATTCAGTTTTGCACGTCTTACCTTACCACGGCGGACAACTTCGACTTTCTCCACGTTTGGTGAATGTAACGGCCAGGTTTTTTCCACACCTACACCATTGGATATTTTTCTGACAGTAAAAGTCTCACGGTTGCTGTAACCCTGTTTTTTCAATACAACCCCTTCAAAAACCTGGATTCTCTCACGGGTTCCTTCCACGATCTTTCCAAATACTTTTACAGTATCACCTACACGAAACTGTGGCGCAGCCTCTTTCATCTGGGCTGATTCAATACTTTTCATAATTTCTGTTGCATTCATTTCTGGTAACCTCCTGTTTTTCGATGTTCCTGACACTGCCGGTATCAGAGGACCATCTCTTCTTATGGGAATATTCCCGCAACATATCTAACTTATCACAAGGCGGGTCCCATTGCAAGCTTTTTTACTCAATTTTATCTGATTTTAACAGCAATTCAGCGCTTACTACTTCCAGATCCGCACAAAACCGGTCCTCCGTGCCGCATACGGTAATACAGTAATCCTTATACCGGTACTGCTTTAAATAAAGCGTATGGTTCATAAGAATCTCATATGCCCCCGCACAGTCCGGATCTTTCTGATCCAGCGCTTCATACCAGGCGGTGGCCCGCTCCCGGTCCACAACCGCCCCGGAACCCAGACTCACGTCAAATATATCCATGGGAAGCGCCATGCCGGTTCCGGCCAGTTTCAGCACGCTCTCCTTCGCCGTCCAGTAACGGAAAAATAATTCCGCCTGCGCCATCTGATCCTGCCTCTCTTCCAGATTCCGGTACTCTGTCTCCGTAAAAAAACGGCGGGCTATATTAGATTTGTATTTTTTTATCTGTTCAATATCACAGCCTGTAAGCAGACCGCAGGACAAGGGTTTATTCTCCTGTAACGGAACTGTAAGCAGCGGCTTTTTGTCCGTTCCGGACGCAGACCCGGCAGGTCCCTGCCATGAAGGCTGCCGCATACAAATATTCTGCGGCTCCCTGTCCGGTCCGGACGCCTTCCGGGGAAGCCATATACTCAGAATAATATAATCCCCGGAGTGGGACAGATTAAAAGAAAAATCATCCACAAACGGCTTGCCATATTTATTGTACTGTATGTTACCGGGGTCCGTACAGCCGGCCAGACGCAGACCGGCATTTAACAGCAGGCCTGCGCCATACTCCTGGCGGCGCAGGGATAAATGCTTCTGCCGCAGAATTTTTGTTCTCCGCTGCTGCGGCAGCCTCTCCAGCCAGCCGGGGCAGTCCAGCGGGTCCGGAAGCGTCCGCAGATCCATTAAAAACGTGTGGATCATGTGAAATACCGCTCCCGTTCCTTCTCTGTCAGCTCCGCCCGGGCAAACAGATCCGGGCGGCGTTCCTTTGTCCGCAGGATGGACTGCTCCCTGCGCCAGGCGTCCACTTTCGCATGGTCGCCGCTAAGCAGTACCGGCGGCACTTTTCTGCCGTTCCATTCCTCCGGCCGGCTGTACTGGGGATATTCCAGCAGATTTCCTTCCAGGGATTCCATCGCCGCCGATTCCTGGTTTTTCAGTACGCCCGGCACCATTCTGGCTATAGCGTCCGCCATAACCAGGGCCGGCAGCTCTCCTCCGGTGAGAACATAATCCCCGATGGACACATAATCTGTCACAATCTCTTCCAGAACCCGCTCGTCTATGCCTTCATAATGTCCGCACAAAATAACCAGATCCTGTTCCTTTGCGAACTCTTTTGCCATGGACTGGCGGAATAATGTACCCTGGGGAGTCACATATACTGTTCTGGGCCTGCGGCCTGCTTGATCCGACACGGCTTTCCAGGCGTCATATACCGGCTGGGCCTGCATGACCATGCCCGCACCGCCGCCATAAGGATAATCGTCTACTTTCTGATGGCGGTCGTTTGTATAATCCCTGATATTAATTGCTTCCAGGGTCAGATAACCGTTTTTCACTGCCCGTCCGGTAATGCTTGTATGAAAAACCTGTTCCACCATTTCCGGAAACAGGGTCAGAATATGCATATTCATCGCTGTTCCTTCTCCCCGCTGCCCTGGTTTGCTTCCCTAAGGCCCGGCAGTAAGCGGATCATCATCCGCCCTGCGCTGATATCCACGTTTCTGATGCATTCTTTAATGGCCGGCACCAGCAGATCCTTTTCCTGCCCCCCGGGCTTTCCGATGACATATACATCGTTGGCGCCGGTCTGTATAATATCTTTGATCACGCCCAGTTCTTCCCCGTCTTCTGTGACGGCGCAAAGCCCTTCCAGATCCGCCAGGAAATATTCGTCCTCTCCAAGAGGCACTGCCTGCTCCCTGGTCACAAACAGTTTTGTGCCTTTCAGCTTCTCCGCGTCGTCGATATGGTCAATGCCTTTGAATTTCACAATGACCATATGTTTGAAAAACCTTACCCCGGAAATCTCCATGGTCATCCGCTGCTTTCCTGTATCCGCAATGACTGTATCCAGCAGTTTGTAACGTGTGGGATCGTCCGTTGTGGGAAATACTTTTACCTCTCCACGCAGTCCGTGTGTATTCGCAATTGCGCCCACCTGCAATAAATCCTCCATGTCTGTATCCTTTCTTCTCTTTTCTCTCTTATCTTCTCTCTTATCTTCTTTCTTCTCTCTTTTACATATACCTGTCTCTTTCTTAAACGCCGCACTCCTTCCCCGGCTTTTCTGCCCGGGCTTTTCTTCCGGGCTGTTTTTTTCTGCGCCGCCGTATACCCGTCCTGCGGAATATGGTTTCACACCCATACCGTTTCCGGAAGTACGGGTATGGAAAAAGCATTGTAAAACAACTGTCTCACAATGCTTTCTAATGTCAGCGTATGATTGTTACTGTACGATTACTGTCCGGATTACTATTCAGACGACTATTGTACAATTTCTACAATCACTTTTTTTTCTACTTTTGAGGCTGCTGCTTTCACAACGGCGCGGATCGCTTTTGCAATACGGCCCTGTTTGCCGATTACTTTGCCCATGTCCGACTGTGCTACACGCAGCTCGATAACGATGGATTTGTCGCTTTCAGTTTCCGTCACCACGACTTCCTCCGGCTGGTCAACCAGTGATTTCGCAATTACTTCCACTAACTCTTTCATAGATCTACCTCACTATTTTTCGATTCCGGCTGCCTTTAAGATCTTGGCTACTGTTTCTGTCGGCTGTGCGCCGTTTGCAAGCCATTTCTTTGCAGCTTCTGCATCTACATGAAATTCACTCGGATCTTTTAACGGATCATAAGTTCCAATTTCAGCGATAGACTTTCCATTTCTGGATGTTCTGGAATCTGCTACAACGATTCTATAGAAAGGACTTTTCTTCTTTCCCAGTCTTTTTAATCTGATTTTTACTGCCACTTCTTTCACCTCCTTGGAATACATTTGGTATATGTTAAAAAGGAAGTCTGAATCTTCCCATTTTACCACCACGTCTGCCTTTGCCGCCCATCAGGCCGGTCATCTGTTTCATCATTTTGCGGGTCTGTTCAAACTGTTTCACCAGACGGTTTACCTCACCGATATCCACGCCGGCCCCGTCCGCCACACGCCGTTTTCTGCTGATATTTAATATGGAAGGATTGCCGCGTTCCGCAGGCGTCATGGAATAAATGATCGCCTCGATGCGTGCCATCTTTTTTTCATCCATGGCATTCTCAATCTCTTCCAGCTGTGAGCCTCCGATACCGGGCATCATGGATAATACACTGGAAAGACCGCCCATCTTTTTCATCTGGTTCATAGACTCCAGATAATCGTCAAACCCAAACTCCGCTTTTTTAAATTTCTGTTCCATTTCCCTGGCTTTTTCCTGGTCGATCTCCGCCTCCGCCTTTTCAATCAGCGTAAGAATATCACCCATACCAAGTATTCTGGATGCCATCCGGTCCGGATAAAACTGTTCCAGATCCGAGAGCTTTTCACCCATTCCCACATAGAGAACTGGTCTGCCTGTCACTGCCCGGATAGACAGCGCCGCACCGCCTCTTGTATCACCGTCCAGCTTGGTCAGCACTACTCCGTCGATACCAATTTTTTCATTAAATGTAACCGCCACATTCACTGCGTCCTGACCGGTCATGGCATCAACCACAAGAAGCGTCTGGAACACATCCACATGTTCCTTGATTTCCACCAGCTCCGTCATCATTTCCTCATCAATATGAAGACGTCCGGCAGTATCAATAATCAGTACGTTAAATCCGTTTTTTACCGCATGCTCCACCGCTGCCCTGGCAATGTCCACCGGCTTGTTTTTATCACCCATGGAAAATACAGGAACACCCTGTTTCTGCCCGTTGATCTGCAGCTGGTCTATGGCCGCCGGACGATAAACGTCACAGGCCGCCAGCAGCGGCTTTTTCCCTTTCTGCTTCAGCCTGCCGGCTATTTTGGCGGTAGTAGTTGTCTTACCCGCACCCTGAAGGCCTGCCATCATAATGACTGTAAGTTCCTGGCCCGGACGGAACGCAATCTCAGTCGTCTCAGAACCCATCATGGAAACCATTTCGTCATTTACAATCTTAATGACCATCTGTCCCGGGTTAAGCCCGTTCATGACATCCGATCCAATGGCACGCTCCTGTACCGTTCTGATAAAATTCTTTACTACTTTAAAATTTACATCCGCTTCCAGCAGCGCCAGTTTGACTTCTTTTAGGGCTGCTTTTACATCGTCTTCTGTCAGCCGCCCTTTACTGCGCAGATTTTTAAATACATTCTGAAGCTTTTCTGATAAACTGTCAAATGCCATGTGATAACTCCCCTGCCATATTACAACTCTTCCAGTATCGTATTGGTAATCCGTTCGATCTGGTCCAGCAGTGACTCCTCATGGCTGGTACGGAACTGCCCCGCCAGCTGATGAATCTGTGCCACCCGCCTTTTTGTATCCAGAAATTTGCTTACCAGATGCAGTTTCTCTTCGTATCCTTCCAGCGTTTTAGTACACCGCTTTACCATATCGTGGACACCCTGCCGGCTGATGCCTTCGTCCTGTGCAATTTCAGTCAGAGAGAGATCATGAAAGATAAAATCTTCATAAATCCTGCGCTGGTGCGCATTCAGCAGTTCCCCGTAGAAATCATACAAATATGCCTGCGCCACTTTGCGCTCCATATGTCCACCTCATTTTTGAACCTTGTGTATCTTAACACAGCCTGTTCACTGTGTCAAGTATTATTTCTTTACAGTCACGGACAATGAAACCCGTCCCCTGTCCCGGCAAAACGACTAAATACATGATTGAAATCACCGCTTATTTAGGTTACAATAATTCCATGCAGATGCAAATGCCTGTCCCGGAACAGGGACAAAACACTGACAGAAACAGGAGAAACCAACATGAAAAAAAGTAAGACACACCACAAAAAGGCCGCCGGTATCGGCCTGAAATTAACGCTTGAAATGTTTGTGCTGCTTTTGGCTGTCTGCAGTACACTGACACTGATCGCCTACAGGCAGAGTGCCGGCATTATCCGCAGGGAAGCAGGCAGCAGCCTGGCGCACCGTGCCAGAGAAAACGCCGACAATTTAAGCCGGCTGCTGGAACTGCACCGGACACAGATTGAAACGCTGGCAAGGCGGGACGCCATTACAAGTATGGACTGGAGCCTGCAGGAACCAGTTATCATCGCAGAAACAAAACGTCTTGGCTATGAACGGATTCAGGTATCTGATTTAAACGGAGATACCCGTCTGCCCGGCCAGGAAGTCTTTAATATTGCGGACCGTGCCAATTTCCTGGCAGCGCTCAGTGGTGAAACTTATGTTACCAACCCGGTACCCAGCGAATCTGACAATAAAATTATCCTGATCGTCACCGCACCCATTATTGATAACGAAGGAACTATCCTTGGCGCGCTGGGCGGAGTCATTACCGCAGAACACTTCAATGACATAGTGGCAAATATACAGGTAGGCAGTAACGGATTTGCCTATGGAATAGATTCTGAAGGGATCCGTATCGCAGACCGGGATCTGAATACAGTCAAAAATTTCCAGAATGACTGCGAACTTTATGAAGGACAGGCCGAATACAAAGATTATCTTAACGTACAGGAAAAGATGAAAAGAGGGGAAAGCGGAACCGGCGAATACGTCTTTAACGGCACGGAATACCTGTGCGCCTATGCTCCGGTCAGCACCTCCGCCTGGTCGCTGGCTCTGGCCTATCCTGCCAGAGAAGCGCTTGCGGACGTCACCCTTTTAAGAAACCGGCTGATTACTGTTACCGTCGCCGCACTGATCGCAGGCGCACTGATCGCAGCCTTTATCTCCGGTACCTTCCGCCGTCCGCTGCGTGCCATCCAGAACCACGCTTCTGAACTTGCCAGAGGCAACCTGACCCACCGGATCCACTCTAAAAGACACGATGAATTCGGCGCCGCCTGCCAGGACCTGGATGACGCAACCGGACAGATGCAGGAATTTATGGCGGCTATTATGGGTAATACCTCGGATGTCAGTACCTCCAGCAAACAGCTGTGTACCACCACCCAGGAAATTTCCTCCAGAATGACCTCTATTGGCAGCTCCACTGAAACAGTTGTAAACGGCAGCAGCCATAACCTGAACTCAGTGGAAAATCTCAACGCATTTATGGACAAAATCACCGGCTATATGGATGCGTTGAAAGACAAAGCCATTGAACAGAGCCAGACCGCAGAAGAATGCAAGGCAAAAGCGTTCCATGTACAAAAAGAAGCGCAGGACGCCATTGCGGAAAGCCGGGAAATATACAAAGTACAGCATGAAAAAATCAGCCAGAGTCTGGAAGCGGGAAAAATCGTAGGCGAAATCCGTGCCCTCACCGAGGTAATCGCCAGTATTTCAGAAGAAACCAACCTGCTCTCCCTCAACGCTTCCATTGAAGCCGCAAGAGCCGGGGAAATGGGCAAAGGATTCGCCGTCGTTGCCGGAGAAGTGGGCAAACTGGCGGAAGAGACCGCAAAGAGTGTTCATTCCATCCAGACTACCGTGGAAAAAGTAGAAGACGCCTTTGCCGGATTGTCCGAGAACGGACAGGCGCTGTTGGATTTTATTGATGAAAAAATACAGCCACAATTAAATGGTTATTTAAAAACCGGTGAAAATTATTACGAAGATTCCGATCAGAGCTCCAAAATGTCAGAACTGATCCTTGAAATGGTAAATGACGTGGGATCAGCCATACAGGACGCTGATGCGGCTATCCGGGACGTGGCGGACACTACCAATACTTCCTTACATAATACTATAAAAATACAGGACAGTATTTCCGAATGTTCCAAAGCCATGGACGACGCTTCCCGCACGTCCGTACTGCTCACAACACTGGCCGGAAAGCTGTCGGAAGCGGCAGAAAAATTTGACTCCACCGGACAGAAAAAATAAATATCTTATTTTGAATATTTGCGCTGCCGGAAAATGCAGGAAAACTTATGGCGAATGTCTGGGAAACGCAAAAGATCAAAACTGCCATGCAAAAGGCTGATCCGGCTGCATGGCAGTTTTCTTATGCCTTTCTGTCAGATTTCCGGACAGGTCAGAAAACAGTAGCATTTGATAACCAGAATATGCCGGAGCACATTTCTAAGCGTGTTCAGAAAATCTATTCGTAAAAAGTATCTGTGTCTGCCGGATACTCCGCATGGGGCCGGCTGCCTCCGGCAGTATTTTCCTTTCTGCCGCAGTGCCTTCGCTTCGCCGGGGCAGACCCTGCGATCCTGCCCGGAGGACTTTTCTCTTATAGCAGGACGCATAAGACGCACTTTCCTATAAGATAAAAGGTTAATCTGCCATCTCATAAAAATCTGAATCTGCTTGTAAAAAACAGGATCATGATTAGAATTTTGATTAGAATCAGATCAGAATATGATCTGATTCAGATGGAGGATACTTTATGTTCGTAGAAAACAAAACGACTGAATTCAAAAGGGAATATGTTGAAGACATTAAAAACACGATTGTTGCCTTTGCAAACTATAACGGCGGCACACTATATATCGGAGTCAGCGATGATGGCAAAGTTTGTGGCGTTGACAATGCTGATGATACCATGCTGCGTGTAACCAGTGCGATCAGAGATGCTGTATGTCCGGATATTACTATGTTCGTAGAATGTCGTAATGATGTCATGGACGAAAAGTATATTGTGTGTGTAACTGTCCAGCGTGGAACAGCAAGACCATATTATCTGCGTAAAAAAGGAATCCGGCCGGAGGGTGTTTATGTTCGCCAGGGAGCATCCACAGTTCCGGCAACAGACGCCGCCATCCTGAATATGATGAAAGAAACCAGTGGTGACAGCTATGAAACGGCCCGTTCTCCCGATCAGAATCTTACTTTTCATAAGGCAGCGGATTTCTTTAAAAAGCGGAAAGCAGAGTTCAAAAAAACACAGATGCGTACGCTTCACCTGATTGGTGAAGATGATACGTATACCAATCTGGCGTTTCTGTTGTCTGAGCAGTGTACACATATGGTAAAACTGGCTGTTTTTGAGGGAAGTCAGAAATCCGTATTCAGGGATCGCCGGGAATTGTCAGGCTCACTCCCGGAGCAGTTGGAGGAAGCTTTTGACTATATTGACCGTTATAACCGCACCCGTGCAGAATTCTCCGGACTGGACCGTTCAGATATGCGGGATTAACCTCCAGAGGCAGTCCGTGAGGCACTACTGAGCACTATCGTTCACTGGGACTATTCTTTCAGCGCCGCTACTCTTGTCAGTATTTTTGAAGACCGGATTGAATTCGTAACAATCGGTGGTCTGGTGAAAGGCGGTCCTACCAGCATGACCAGAAAAGAAGAACGAATCAATGCTGTCCTGGAACTGTGCCAGAGTAAAGGCTCTGTTGTCCGCAGCGATGCAGAGACGGCTCTTGGCGTATCCCAGTCTACAGCAATCCTGCTTTTAAGAGAATTGACCGATGAAGGGGTACTGATTAAAAAAGGGAAAACCAAAAAACTGCGATACTACGAAAGCAAATGAAATAACAGTCAGAGGGTTAAAAAATCCGGAAAGCAACGGTTCGTCTGAGTCGTTGCTTTCCCCATTCACAAATATCTGTTTCCCGCAGTCCCTTTTTTGATTGTGGAACGGATTTATCGCCGTTTAACGATGACTCCGAAGGACACGATGGAATACTATTATGCCCGGCGCTGTTTTTGCGCAATCTCATTTTTGTTTTTATACACACAGTCCGCCGCAATCACGCCCCGGACCATGGACAGCGGATATATATTCGTATTTCTCCCCACCACAGTGCCGGGATTCAGCACCGTATTGCATCCCACTTCCACAAAATCTCCCAGCATGGCGCCAAATTTCTTCAGTCCGGTTTCAATTGTTTCCACACCGTCCCTGACAGTGACCAGCGTCTTGTCAGATTTTACATTGGAAGTAATGGAACCAGCTCCCATATGGGCTTTGTAACCGAGCACAGAGTCCCCCACATAATTGTAATGAGGCACCTGCACGCCGTTAAACAGCACTACGTTTTTCAGTTCCGTGGAGTTGCCGGTTACGGCTCCACGTCCTATGACAGCGCTGCCCCGGATAAATGCGCAGTGACGGATCTGCGCCTCTTCATCCACGATCAGCGGCCCGTTTAAGCAGGCAGTAGGGGCGATATCCGCCGATTTTGCCACCCAGATATGCTCGCCCCGTTTCTCAAAACGGCTGCTGTCCAGGGTGTTTCCAAGCCTGATAATAAAGCTGTTAATCTTTCCCAGTATTTCCCAGGGATAAACAGCGTCCGCAAACAGCTCTGCGGCAATTGTTTCATTTAAGTCAAACAGGTTCTCAATTTTACATTGTTCCATTTTTTATCTTTTATCCTTTCTGAATTTTATTTGATTTATATCTGATTTTAATCTGATTTATATTTGATCTGTTTTACAGATCTGTTATCTGATTTATTTTCTGATTTATTTTCTGATTTATTTTTTCTTTTGATCTGATTTTTTTGCCGGTCTCCGGCCTGCTTCTTTTGTCTTACGGCTGCTTCCCGTCTGTTTCGTTTTATAATATGCCTGCGCCTGATCAAAGGCATTTTTGAGCATATTCTGGTTGTTCAGGTTCAGTACGCCGCTGGTACGGCTGCGGATAAAATGCTCCAGTTTTACCATATATTCCTCTCCGGTAATGGAGCCTTGCGCCACATACGTCAGACCCTTTTCCCAGCTGGCGGTAAGCTCCGGATTCAACAGACTTTTTATCGAAGCATTTACCACGTCGAAAATCATCTCCCCTAACAGGGCCGGTGTAATAACCTGGGTCTTTTTATTCAGGACCAGGTACTGGTTGCGGACCAGCTTTGCCAGTATTTCCGCCCTAGTGGCACTGGTGCCGATACCGCTTCCTTTTATGGTGGCCCGCAGCTCCTCGTCTTCGATTAACTGGCCGGCATTTTCCATGGCCAGTATCATGGAACCGGAATTATAACGTTTCGGCGGGGACGTCTCTCCTTCTTTGATACGGAACCCGTCCACCGGCAGCGTTCTTCCTTTTTTCAGGGCTGCCACCGCCTCCAGTAAGCCGCTGTCCGTCACCGTTGTTTCTGCTTCTGCTCCTTCCGTTTCCCCACTGCCGTCTTTACTCTCTGGTCCGCCGGCTTTTTTCTGAAAGAATGAATATTCCATTACCTGCAGATAGCCCGGATCTTTTAATACTTTAAATCCCGCAAAAAATTTCTCCTGCCCGGTCTGAAACGTAATACTGTATTTCATGTAAATGGCGGGCGGGTAAAAAATGGCCAGAAAACGGCGCACAATCGTTTCATATACTTTCATGGAAACGGCGCTTAATGATTTGAGTGCGCCCATCCCCTGCCCGGTGGGGATAATGGCATAGTGATCCGTAATCTGCTTATCATTTGTATAACGGGTGCGGGCAATTTTTTTATAAGTTTCCGTTCCCAGTATCGTTTCCGCAAATCCCCGCACACCGGGGATTCCTCTAAGGCCGCTGATATTTTTATGTATTTCCTTTGCCACCGCAGTGGACAGCACACGGGCGTCGGTTCTTGGATATGTGACCAGTTTTTTTTCATATAGTTCCTGCACGATCCCCAGTGTCTGGTCCGGACTGATTTTAAAAAACCTGGAGCAGATATTCTGCAGTTCCGCCAGATTAAACAGTAACGGCGGGTGCTTCGTTTCTTTTTTCTTCTCTACGGAAAGAACCTGCGCCGTAACAGGCGTCTGCTGACTCAGGCGGGCAAGGAGCCGCTCTGCCTCTTCCTTTTCCAGAAAACCATTGTCTTTATAGAGTTTTGGCGACTGGAAATATGCGGAGCCTTCCACTGCTTTCCACTCGCTTTCTATTTTATGCCCATCCAGATCTATCTGTGCCAGAAGACGGTAAAAAGGCGTTTTGACAAAATTACGGATTTCCCGCTCCCTGCGCACGACCATGCCAAGCACGCAGGTCATCACCCGGCCTACTGATATGACCGCCCGCTTCTCATTCAGGTAATCCGCCACCACATAACCATATTTGAGCGTCAGCAGCCTGGAAAAATTAATGCCCATCAGATAATCTTCCTTTGCCCGCAGATAGGCGCTGGAAGCCAGATTGTCATATTCCGATAAGTCTTTCGCCTCTTTAATTCCCCGCAGGATTTCCTCCTCTGTCTGGGAATCAATCCAGACACGCCTGCGCTTCTTGCCCCGTACCCCTGCCTGCTGTTCTACCAGACGGTAAATATATTCCCCTTCCCGTCCCGAGTCAGTGCAGACATAAATCGTATCTATATCCCTGCGGTTGAGCAGGGAAGCTACGATCCGGTACTGTTTTGCGGCGCTCTTTATAATTTCGTATTTGAATTCGGACGGAATAAAGGGCAGGGTGGCCAGGCTCCATCGTTTATATTTTTCATCATATACTTCCGGATAGCTCATCGTCACCAGATGTCCGACGCACCAGGTCACCACCGCCCGCGGCCCTTCCTGATAGCCGTCATGTTTTTGCATTTCCATTTTCAGCGCCCTGGCAAACTCCCTGGCCACTGAAGGTTTTTCTGCTATAAATAACGCTTTTGACATATTTCCCTCTTTATATACCCGCAGACCCGCCACAGTACCGCAGCCTGCCTGAAAATCAATTCTGAATCCGTATGCCCCGCTGGTCTTTCCACTAAAAAAACAGAATAAAATGACAAACCCTGCATCGAACAATTCGTATAATACATGGTTATCTTTCATTTTTAATTATGGCAGCCGGAAGATAACCGTATCTTCCGGACGCCGTGGAAAGGCGGTGCTGCCCCTGCCGCTGCTCCGGCTCCGGAAAGCTGGCAGTTCCAGGATTTCCGCACGGAAGGCTTTCATACCGGACGGACCGGTGCCTATTCGCCTTCCATGGCTCACAGGCACCTTTCAGGGACATCCGTGTCCCTGAATCCTGTTTACTGCCG
>CANRTU010000058.1 GCA_947642745.1 uncultured Eubacterium sp. | reverse complement strand
GAATAAGCCTGTAAGCTGTTTTTCTTGCTTACAAACTTATTATACGAGGAGTATACTCCAATGGACATATATTATAAAAAAGTTTTCAGATTGGTTTCATGATATGCAAGAAGATACCTTGAACATAACATACGTGAAAAAGTGATCAGAGATTCAGCCGGAAACGTTCATATATGGATTCGGATCAGGATATTCAAGGAAAACAGAAGTGGATAATGTGAACTGATTAGAAAACCAGAATCCACAAAAACAAAGAAAGGGACGGTACAATCCGATGGACATCACAGTTCAGTAAGCGCCAGCAAAACATATTTCAATTGCTGGCGCTTATTTTATCCTGTTATTTCCACAAATCCTTCTTTCATACAAAACGAATCATTCCCACGCCCACT
Organism: uncultured Eubacterium sp.; assembly: GCA_947642745.1. Taxonomy (GTDB): domain Bacteria; phylum Bacillota; class Clostridia; order Lachnospirales; family Lachnospiraceae; genus Eubacterium_J. The sequence continues at coordinate 25,552 of CANRTU010000058.1, read as the reverse complement.
CTCTGGTGCCTGTGGTTTACAATAAAACTATTCCCGTCTCTCCCGTATTTTATTTGCTATATAATAACCAAGATTTTCTTCTGTATGATTCAGACGGCATCCGTAAAAATATCCACCGCTCTTTAATTCTTTCTTCCATACCATCCTTGCTTCTACTTTAATTACTTCCTCATCCGCCTCTTCATCCACGAAATCAATCTGTAAATGCTTTAGTTCATGCTCGTCAATTTTTACTTCGGTCTGAATGCCAATGCCGTTCACACACAGATCATGAATGATAATGTCCAGCCCGTCCGGCTCGTTAGTTACACGCAGTTTCCCGGGCACATTCATAAGTATCCGTGGCACTTTCCGGCGGTTAACCCTGACACTGGGTTTTGGCGCTGCCAGTGCGTGATATTCTCTTCCTCCCACCGTTCTGCGCTGGATCTTACAATTCACCCAGGCCCTCGGCATATCCAGTCCATCCTCATAAATCGTAATGATCTGCACATTCGGGCTGGAAAAATCAACGACCTGGCCTTCATGACGGATCAGATTCAGCAATATCACCTCTCCCCTGATCTCCGCAACCTGCGCATTCATATCCACAAGAAGTGTTTTGAACTTACAACGTATCGTTACTTTCTGATCCTTTTTCAACTCTGATAATTTCAAGCTGTCCACCTCCGGATTATTATTATCTGAATCAGCACAAATACCTGTCCGGCCGCTACTGCAGCCGGAACTTATTAACTTCTATATCCAGCCTGTTGGCAATATCCATATTTGTATCTGCCTGCCCCTCAATATCCGCCACATTTTCGTTAATGCTTGAAGACATTTCTGAAATACGGCTGACGCCACTGGTACTTTCCTCCACAGAATGACTGACCGCCTCCATGACCTGCCGTATCTGGTCCATATTACTTTGCAGCTGCTGCGCCTGTCCCCGGAATTCCATCATCATGGAATTTATTTTCCCGGATTCCTGAAAGTATTCCTCACTAGTATGTACCAGATCCGAATATCCTTTCATTGCCGTTTCTTCTACGAACTCTATCATTCTGGCAGCTTCTTTCGCAAGCGCATCCACCGCATGGGTTACCACATTGCTGACATTCTGGATCTGTTCTGCCGCAGAGGCGGAGTCTGACGCCAGCTTTCCGATCTCGTCCGCAACGACGGCAAACCCTCTGCCGGCTTCCCCGGCCCTTGCGGCTTCGATACTGGCGTTCAAAGCCAGCAGATTAGTCTGGTCTGTAATATTAATAATATTGGTTGTCAGCTCGCCAATTTTGCTGACCGCCTTTGACTCTTCGATTTTTCCATATACATTCCTGGAAATTTCCTGTGTCAGCTGTTTTGCCGATTGCTGTTCCGCTATAGCGTCCGCCTGTATCTTTTGTGCGCTTTCTTTGATTTCGTCGGACAGAACTCCTCCATCCTGTGCCTGTTCATTAATATGACCGATAAAGTCATAAATTTCATTGATGGAATCATTGATCCTGCCAATGGCATCTGTCGTATCAAGCATGGTCGCAGTCATTTCTTCCATTGTGGAAGATACTTCCGAAACATTTTCCTGTGTGTTCTTAAGATGGGACACCACATTTTCTGACGAGCTGCTCAGCTTCCTGGAATTGTCTGAAATGCTAAGCATAATCTGGCGCATATATGCCAGCAGTTCATTCACATGTCCCGCAATACACTCTGTTTCGTCTCCGGTCCTGATCTGGATCGTCTGTGTCAGATCCCCGTTACTATTTACAATATCATAAATTCTGTCATCCACACTCCACAGATCTTTAATGATCCTGCCAATAATAAAATTAAATAACAGCACCGCAAGAAAAAAGAATATGAAACCGATTATAACAACTGTGCGCATGGTTTCATTTACCGCTGTGACAATTCCTTCTGCGTCATAGTCGCAGCCCATGATACCGACTACTTTCTGCTTATTATTGTAAATCGGCACAAATACGGAAATAAGCGCTCCATTCTCTGTCGTCCGGATACTGCTGTCCCGGACTACTTCCCCGTTTTCAAACGCCGGTTTTAATTCATCATATGACCGGAGCGTGAATTCTGTGCCAATCGGTTTCGCATCCTCCGGATCTATATCCACACCGTAATATATCTTCTTCCCATCTGTGGACAGCGTATACATATATTTTAGCGCAGAACCTTCTTTTGTAGCTTTCATAGCGTCCGCAAGCACTGTATATGCTGAGGATCCCTCTCCTCCCGGCGGCAGTATTTCCAGCAGATCGCCATTTACACTTTCTTCTGCCAGCTTTCCCACATACTCCGCAAGCTGCGAACCTGTGTTAACCATATCTGTCTCAATGCGGGATTTGAATAAAAGCGCCAGACAGATACAGATAACCGCAACGATGATAGCTGTGGGCAGCAACACTTTCGCCCGGATACTAAGTTTTCTTGTTTTATGTATATATGTGCCTGGCCTGTTCGTTGTATTCTGTCTGCGCTGTTCCCTGTTTTCTCCTTTCATTGCTTTGATCCTCCCTCCGCCATCCTTTGCACAATCTGCATCTATTTTAACACATTTTAAACAGAATGGAACATCTTCCAGTTATATTTTTCAATTTTTCCCTTAGAGTGTGTCTGTATCAATGCCCCCATCACATATCATGAACCTGTATACATGCCGCATTACCAGTGAACCGTCTTAACCTTCAGGAACTTTAATACCGCAAAAGCTCTTTGCGTTCTTTCCAGTCCGGCAGTATCTGCTCCACCAGACCATAAAACGCCCTGGAATGATCCGGATGAATAAAATGCGCAAATTCGTGTACCACCACATATTCAATACTTTCCAGCGGTTTTTCCACCAGCTGGCTGTTAAAAGTAACTTTCTGCTTCCCCGGAATACACGAACCCCAGCGGGACCTCATTTTGCGTATTTTTATTACCGGCCAGGCAACTCCCAGCTTCTGAAACACCGGATAAAACCGTCGTCCTGACTGCCCGCACACGAGCTTTGCCTGTATTTTCTGCCAGGATTCATAGAGCTTGCGTTTATGAAGCTCATCTTCCGGCTCTTTGGTATACATGTACAGACATTCCTCAAGACAGAACACCGCTTCTCCGTTTTTATTTCTGGAAAAATACGTAATGCGGCCTTCCTGCCACTGGCTGATAAAACCCGGAACCAGCTGCCGTTGTACCGGTTCCACCCGCAGGCGCAGACGCCTGCCCAGCAGCAGCGCCTGCTCGCCTGTCACGAACCGCAGCGGCGCCACAGCCTGGTTTTCTTCCTGTTTTATTTTGTCAAAAGCATTCAGTATAAACGGAATTTTCGAACGCACGAAATCATCTATATATGTCTCAGGTACAGCACTGTCTGCGGACACCACCACACTACAGTCCGTTTTGACACGAAGATTTATATTTCTGACATTTTTCCGTATCAGCGTATAGGAAACGGTACTCGTATCCATGGTAACTTCACGAAGCTGCATCCCATTCATAGCTCTGATCCTCTTTTCTAAAAACAGCATTCTGACAAAGGCTGAACTACTTACATAATGCAGCCTGTAATTGTTTTCCCATTGCAAAAGCCGGGAGGTTCGGTTAAAATAAGAAAATGTCATAATAAACAAAAGAAAGGAATCTCCCATGAAAGCAAAAGGTTTTATGAATGAATTCCGGGAATTTATTTCCCGGGGAAATGTAATGGACATGGCTGTCGGCGTATTAATCGGCGGCGCTTTTTCCTCCATAGTCACTTCTCTGACAGAGGATATCATATCTCCTGTTCTGGGTCTGTTCGGAGGCATGAACTTTGATCAGCTGTCATTGAATATACTGGGTGAAGTAACCCTGAACTATGGAAAATTTATTACCGCAGTTGTAAATTTCCTGCTGATGGCATTTATTATTTTTCTAATGCTCAAAGGTCTGAACGCCCTGCAGGCAAAAGCGCTGAAACTGGCCCGTACGGAAAAATCAGAAGACGCGGAACCGGATCTGCCCGCAGTAAAACTGTGTCCTTTCTGCCAGATGGAAATTCCGGCTGCCGCAACACGCTGCGGGCACTGCACTTCCATTCTGGAAGAAATGGATTCCGGTACTATATAGATCCATGTACCGGATCTCATCTTATTAAGCATGGCTGCCTGCGTGGCCGGCACCGGATCATATGTCCATATTCCGGATACTATTCGTCAGCAGCGGCAAAATCCACTTCATAATCCATACAGATCCGCACTTTCGTATACGGCCGGACACTGGCGTCAGCTACTTTCACATGTGCAGGATGTACTCCGTATCCTTTCAGCGCCTCTTCATTTTCAAATACCGTATCCAGCATCAGATCCGCATTGGAGGATGAAAGACCGCTGATATGTACCTGTATGTCCACAAGCCCCGGTATTTTACCCTTTAATCCTTCCAGGCCGGTTTTTATTTCTTTTTTGATCTGCTCTTTATGTTCCCAGGAGTACTCATCCTTCAGCTGCCATAAGATCACATGCTTTACCATTATTCTTCTCCTTTTACAAATCCATTTACAATCATCCGCTGCGCCTGTTCATTGTAATATACGTCCTCATATTCGTTTCCGGCCTTACTGACCCTGGTATCCAGAAACAGTCCTGCCTGCGCTCCTTCCGGTGTAATAATCTTCTGCCATTTTCCTTCCACCTTCCGCTCATGGACGTACTCCTTTGCCTGCATCAGACGATAGATTTCGGCGCCGGATATCTTTTTCGTCCTTTCCTGATCCCGCAGGCTGTTTAATTCCTCTGCCAGTTTTGGCGCCAGATAACGCTCCTCATAGGGAAACTGTCCCGCCTGCTTTGCCGTCAGATAAAACGCCATTCTTTTTTCCTTAGGCTTTTTATCAGATGATCCGCCGGTGCCCGCGGTGTCCGCCGCTTCTTCCATGTCGCCAAAATAATACTTTTCCCGCACGCCGCCGCTGAACTCCAGAATTTTATCCAGGAAACGCTGCCCGTACTTTTCATATTTATGCTCGCCTACACCATTGACCCGCATCATGTCCGCTTTCTGAAACGGTACTTTGATACACAGATCTGTCAGTGTCCGGTCAGAAAATATAATATACGGCGGCAGGCTTTCCTCACTGGCAATCTGGCTGCGCAGTGCCCGCAGCTGTTCAAACAGTTCCAGCCCTCTTGTATTGAGAATATCTGACCTGCGGGTGTTTGCCGCCTGTTTTTTCTGCTTATCCGCCCGGTCCGGCTGGTCTTGTGTTTTTGCCATTTTTATAATCACGGGAGTGCCCTGCCGCAGTACGCCGGCCGCTTTTTCCGTCAGTTTCACCAGCGCATATCTGTCAGATGTGACTGCCAGCACCTGAGCCAGCAGCAGCTGGTCAATCATCCGCCGGATGTCAGGTTCCGTCATGTCAGAAAGACTGCCATAAGATTCATAAGACGACACGCCATATTCCCGCAACTTTGCCCGGTTTTCCCCTGCCAGCGTGCCTGCGATCACATTAACTCCATAGCGCTGGCCCGTTTCCTGTACACACCGGATGATTTTTACCGCCCTGTCAGTAATATCTGCTTCTTCATATTCCTGCCTGCAGCCGGAGCAGTTGCCGCAATCCTCCGCCAGCTGTTCGCCAAAATAGCGCAGAATGTATCTGCGCAGACACTCTGTGGTCATACAGTAATATTGCATGGCGTTCAGACGCTGTCCGTCCCGTTCCCGGACCGCCCGCCTTTGTTCCTCATCAAAAATTTCGTTATCTTCTTTATGCTCAATGAGATAACGGTTGATCATCACGTCCCTGGCCGCATATAGCAGAATACATTCCGACGGCTCTCCGTCACGTCCGGCTCGTCCGGCTTCCTGATAATAATTTTCAAGACTCTGGGGCATGTTATAATGCAGTACATAACGCACGTTGGACTTGTCGATTCCCATGCCGAAAGCGTTGGTAGCCAGCATTACCGGACATTTGTCATAAATAAAATCCTCCTGGCTGCGCTGACGTACGGCATTTTCCAGTCCCGCATGATATCTGGCCACCGGTATTCCCTTTGCCAGAAGCAGCTCATAGAGCGTATCTACATTTTTGCGGGTGGCACAGTAGATAATGCCGCTCTCCTCTTTGTGCGACTGAATATACTGACAGACCCAGTCATCTTTTTTACGGGGTTTTTCCACGCCAAAATACAGATTTTTCCGGTCAAAGCCGGTAACCAGCACTTCTGGCTGCTGTAATCCCAGCACACAGATAATATCCTCCCGTACCTGCGTAGTGGCGGTAGCGGTAAAGGCGCTGATCACCGGACGAACCGGAAGCCGCCGGACAAAATCCACGATATTCAGATAACTGGGACGGAAATCCTGTCCCCACTGGGAAATACAGTGGGCCTCGTCCACGGTAACCATAGAAATCTGCGCTCCGGTGGCAAACTGCAGAAACTCATATGTTTCCAGCCGCTCCGGCGCCACATAAATAATTTTGTACCGGCCGCCGGCTGCCAGACGCAAAGCCTTCGATACCTGTGCGGCGGTCAGCGAACTATTAATAAAAGCCGCATGGATACCTGCCTGATTCAAAGCCTGTACCTGATCTTTCATCAGTGAAATAAGCGGTGAGATCACCAGAGTGATCCCTGGCAGCATCAGCGCAGGTACCTGGTAACAAATGGACTTGCCGGCCCCGGTAGGCATGATCCCCAATGCGTCCCTGCCGGCCAGAACCGCATCTATGATTGTCTCCTGCCCGGTACGGAAACTGTCGTATCCAAAATAACGCTTCAGTATTTCATCTCTGGTCATATGTTTAACGTATCTATAATTCCTTTCCAGCGTTTGTCTGGAAATGCAGTTCTCCGGATGCAGCCGCAGGCACAACCTTCCCCTCTGGTATTACAGTCTCCAAAGGATATGATTTTCCAGTGACAGGCATGACAGTCGTGCAAAGAGCACAATATTCCCGCATGGTATAACACAAAGAATTTATTCCTAATTTAAGAATCATGCCAGCAGCGGATCATGCAGTGGGACGCTGACTATATCCGGGAAAAACGTCCTGTAACGCTCCCTCCCGGCGCCGTACCATGCAGATATGGAACTAATTTTCCAGACACGCTTTCATATAATATTATAATGCCGGGACAGACGGTTTTTGTATATAACAAGTTTTTATTGTTGTCATACCCGTCTTTGATTTATGTCAGAATATCTCTCAGATTTGACAAATATGTACCTGATCTTATTTATAATCTCCCGCATCATACGATATTCATTCACTTTGTAAATGTGGTTTTATTATAACGCAAAACCGTACCATGCGCTACCATATTTTGAAAATTTATATAAATAGTTACTATTTATACCGCTCACTTTGCAATTTTATTTTTTTGAGAACAGCGCCTCCGGCGTAATTTTCCATGTCCGCCGGGATTTGAGGCAGATATCACATATTGTACCAGACCGCAACTATATTTTTGTCTATTATGCCTATGTCTTTCCTGACATTTCCGGGTTATACTGGAAGAATATACTAATTCATTTATTTTTATAAGGAGGTATTATATGAACCGATTGAAACGCAGACTGATGGCCGTTGCCATTGCCGGAGCGGTAGCTGTCGCACCGGCTGCCTATGCCGGATCTGGTGCGATTACCGCTTATGCCCACGGACATCATGGCGGTGGCTGCCGTGGCGGTTACGGCTATAGTTATAGTACAGATTACTATTACTGTGGCGGCCATGCGGCACATACCCATAATAACGGCGTATGTCCTTATGCGGGTTCCGGCTATTACTACTGTGGCGGCCATGCGGCACATGTACATCATAACGGTACCTGCCCGTACTCCTATGTAAGTACCAGTACTGTTAAAAAAGTGCAGAAAAAGCTGAACAAATATGGTTACGCATGCGGAACCGCCGACGGTGTGGTAGGCAGCAAAACATTAAAAGCAGTTAAAAAGTTTCAGCGGGCGAACGGACTGACGGCAGACGGTGTCATCGGCACAAAAACGTTAAGAGCGTTAGGACTGGCATAAGTCCGGCTGTCATATCTGTTCCTGACTATGCATCCGAATGAGATTTCTGACACACAAAACCCCCCGGCACGGCTGTCCAGGGGGTTTTGCTGCCAGACAGGACGGATACAGGGCCTTTCTGTCTGAGCTATGATTATTCCTGTTCATTACTTCATCCGGCAGATACTGATGTTTCGAACCGCCCGCAGTGCGGCATGTGATTCCATCACACCGTTTTCGCCGGCGGATGACTGAACCTTTCCAGATACTGGAAAAACTGCCTGGCAGCATTCTGACAGACAATATGCGGGATGGTTTTTCTGTCATTCGAAACCTCCCATGCCCTCTGTAAAACAGTCCGGGCATGTTATTGCCGCACATGCCGCGGTTTCCATGCGTCTGTCCGCACAGCCGGCTCTCCGGCGGAGATCCCCGCTACATTCCCACACCGTTTCTTCCCTTTGGCTGAAATGCTTTCAGGGCAGCTGACGGTCCAAAATACAATCCCTTCTGCCAGTCTTTATTTAATTCCTTTCGTTCCTGCATTTCTTCAAACTGCTCCGCCAGCTGTTTTCTGCTCTGTGCCCTGCGTTCCCAGAATCCCTCTTCAGATTTACCCGGTAACGGACTGCTTTCCCTGCCATTCAGAAAACCCGCACGCCAGCTCTCTGTCCTGGTCTCTTCCGGTGTTTCCCCGAAAGACAGCGTCACATATTTACCGCCACACATACCGCTCCAGGGATCCCTGGCTGTAAAGCTGCCCTTTATGGTATCCAGCACCCACTGTTCATATTCCGGATTCCCGCGCATTGCTTCAAACCCTTCGTCGGAAATACGCGCGGATACTGTGTCCAGTCTGTTGGACTGATCCACCGGCATCTGGGAAATCTTATTGGAAATATACCGTCTGTATTCTTCCAGAGTCATGTTGTCCACATCAATACGCACCACATTTGCGCTGCCAGAAACCTGCTCCCCGTCTTCTCCGCCAGAAGTCTGCCCTGTTTTCGCAAAAATTGCGGACATCCTGTGAATAAATGCTTCATCCGGATGCCGGCTGTCAGCCACCTGACGGGTTTTTAAATAATTGTCGCAGACCCTTGCCATGTAGCCTGCCTGAATCGTAGTAGTCATAGACGCTCCTTTCGTAACATACATAAATCTATCCGCTGGCTCCGCCAGACTGCGTATACTGCAGCCTGTAGTACTTATATCGGCCGTTTTCCAGCCATATTCCAGCGTATTGTCACGAATGGCGCTATAATATCAGAACCTGCGCAGCCTGTCTGTTCCATCATCTATTGTATTTTCAACTGCCCGGATTATCACATCATAGCTGTAGTCATCATTGACCTGTACCGATACCCGGTCTCCCACCTTATGTCCCAGGATCGCTTTGCCAATTGGTGAATCAATACTTATCATACCTTTCAGCGAATTTCCCCGGACCGTGGTCACGAGTTTAAATGTCTCTGTCTCATCCTCTTCTTCAAAATATACTGTCACCGTATTGTCCAGCCCTACTTCATCCGAATCAGAATCCGCTTCAATAATCCGGGCTGTTTTAATCATCCGTTCCAGGTAGCGGATTCTGCTTTCATTCTGGTTTTTGTCTTTTTTTGCGGCATGATATTCGAAATTTTCGCTTAAATCTCCCTGTGCCCTGGCTTCCTTCACCGCTTCCAGCGCCTGTTTACGGACTACCAGTCTGCGGTACTCGATTTCTTCTTCCATACGTTGAATGTCTTTTCTGGTCATTTTATCGTACATGACTATTTGTTCCCCCTTTTCTTTCCCGCTTATCATACTCCATTCCCCCACACAGCGCAAGACGGATTTTTGCGCAGGATCCCCATATCCTGATAAGTCAGAGCCACCGGCCTGACCTCAGCCGGCGACCCGCACACGCCCTGTATGGGCACGGGATGGTTTCCGGGAAATATACCGAAAAAGGACTTCCGGAAGTTCAAAAGGATCAAAAGGCTGTTCAGCCAAAAGCGCACACCTCAAAATCCAGACAGTTAAAAGAAGGAGATAGTCCGGTAAAAATCCAGGGCCTTGAAAAATCCTGAATTTCTAAAAGACTGTCTCCTTCTTACCTGTCAGGGGCAAAAATCGCTATTTCCCGCCCCTTCAAAAATGATTTACCAGCAAAATCTTTACTGAATGCCTGTAACAGTATAATCCTGATCTTCCACTGCTTTTTTCAGGACATCATCAGCTATTTCCCCGTTCAGTTTTACCACTGCGGTGCCTGTTTCATGGCTTACTGCCGCTTCATCTACCTGCGGAAGCGCTTCCAGACATTTTTTAACTGTCGCCTCGCAGTGTCCACACATCATCCCTTCGATATTCATTGTTTTTTCCATGAACTGATCCTCCATCATTTTTTTATTTTCTTTCTTATGAACTCTTTTTTTATCTTTACCAGCATCGTGGACCGATACCAGGTTCAGACGCAATGCATTTGTAACGACGCAAAAACTGGACAGGCTCATGGCGGCTGCGCCAAACATTGGATTCAGCTGCAGATGAAACAGCGGGATAAACACGCCGGCCGCCAGCGGGATTCCAATAATATTATAAATAAACGCCCAGAACAGATTTTCGTGAATATTGCGCAACGCAAAACGGCTCAGCCGGATTGACGCAGGCACGTCGCTCAGCCGGCTTTTCATCAGCACCACATCCGCAGCGTCAATCGCAATATCTGTACCTGCTCCAATAGCGATACCGATATCCGCCCTGGTAAGAGCCGGCGCATCATTGATACCGTCACCAACCATGGCCACTTTACCATGTTTTTTCAGCGAACGGATAACGCTTTCCTTTCCATCCGGCAGAACGCCCGCTATGACTTCATCCACGCCCGCCTGTCTGCCAATGGCTTTTGCGGTCCGTTCATTATCTCCGGTAAGCATGACTACACGGATTCCCATATTCCGCAGCTCCCGCACTGCCTGGGGACTGTCTTCCTTAATTACATCCGCCACAGCGATAATCCCTGTAATCCTGCCATCCTTCGCAAACAGCAGCGGGGTTTTCCCTTCTTCCGCAAACAGTTCCGCCTGTCTGCGCATATCCTCCGGCACCTGTGCTTTGGAACTGATAAATTTCATGCTGCCACCGCACAGCTGCGCCCCCCGGAATACGGCTGTCAGTCCATTACCCGGCAGCGCCTTAAAATCTGTGACGTCCGCCTGCCGCACTCCTTTTTTTAGTCCATATTCCAGCACTGCGCCAGCCAGCGGATGCTCGCTTTTCATCTCCAGGGCGCAGGCCAGATACAGCAGTTCAGATTCTGTTATCCCTTCCGCCGGAAGCAGGTCCGTGACTTTCGGCGTACCATTCGTAATTGTACCGGTCTTATCCAGCGCCACAATATCCATTTTGCCAGTCTCTTCCAGGGAAACCGCTGTTTTAAACATAATTCCGTTTTTCGCTCCCACGCCGTTTCCTACCATAATAGCCACCGGCGTCGCCAGCCCCAGTGCGCAGGGACAGCTGATTACCAGTACGGAAATCCCCCTGGCCAGCGCAAATCCCACGCTTTCTCCTGCCAGAATCCAGACAAATGTAGTAATGACAGCAATGGCTATGACAGCCGGTACAAATACTCCGGATACCCGGTCCGCCACCTTTGCGATAGGGGCTTTGGTAGCAGCGGCATCAGAAACCATGCGGATAATCTGGGAAAGGGTCGTATCTTCACCCACTCTTGTGGCTTCGCATTTTAAAAATCCGGACTGATTCATCGTAGCCGCTGATACCATGTCCCCGGCCACTTTGTCAGCAGGAATGCTTTCTCCCGTAAGCGCAGCTTCATTCACCGCACTGCTGCCTTCCAGTACAACTCCGTCTACCGGAATGTTTTCCCCGGGACGGACCACAAAGATATCCCCTTTTTGTACCTGCCGGACCGGCACCTGTGTCTCCATACCGTCTTTTACAACCGTGGCCGTCTTTGGCGCCAGCTTCATCAGTCCTTTTAACGCACTGGTAGTCCTGCCTTTGGACCGGGCTTCCAGCATCTTTCCTACTGTAATCAGCGTCAGAATCATGGCGGCGGATTCAAAATAAAACTCATGCATATAAGCCATGACTCCATGCATGTCGCCGTGCGTCCAGGCATCTGTCATCGCAAACAGCGCATAGGTACTATATACAAATGCTGCGGATGACCCCAGGGCCACCAGTGTATCCATATTGGGCGCTTTATGCCACAGGCTCTGAAATCCACTGATAAAAAATTTCTGGTTAATGACCATGATACTTATTGTCAGAAGCAGCTGTATCAGGCCGCCTGCCAAATGATTATCAGCCAGATAAGCCGGCAGCGGCCAGCCCCACATCATATGACCCATGGACAGATACATAAGCAGGATCAGAAATCCCAGAGACGCATACAGACGTTTTTTTAACACCGGCGTCTCTTTGTCCGCCAGCATATCTTCTTCTGACAGAGTATCCTTTTCTTCTGTGGCAGACGCTCCCTTTCTGGCTGCGTCATATCCTGCATTCCGTACCGCTTTGATCACCGTGGCAGCGTCAGCCGTACCTTCTACTCCCATGGAGTTTGTAAGCAGGCTGACGGAGCAGGACATGACTCCCGGCACCCCGGATACCGCCTTCTCCACTCTTGCGCTGCAGGCCGCACAACTCATTCCGGTTACTGTATATTGTTCCATACTTCCTCCTTACGACACATAATGACATTCCGGATCTCCGGGACCGGTTCCTACTGGAATTTTCCCGGAAAAATTCCGGAAAGCTGTTCATTCCGCAGAACCATCTCTTACAATTGTTCCCGTTTTTCGTTTCGTTTATATCCCGCCTGATGATACTATTTCATTAATTTCCGCAAAACAGTTACCAGCTCATCCACAGTCTCTTCTTTTCCCTCCAGAATATCCTGCGTCACACATGTCCGGATATGATTTGCCAGCAGTATTTTGTTAAAGCTGTTGAGGGCTGCGTTCACGGCCGCCACCTGTATCAGTATATCCGTACAATAGGCGTCCTTTTCCACCATTTTCCGGATGCCCCGCACCTGTCCTTCGATCCGGTTCAGCCGGTGGATCAGTTCTTTGTATTCCTGCTGCGGACGCTCCTTTGTCTTACAGACCTGGCATTCCCGACAGCCTGGCAGCGTCCCCGGATCTTCCGTACATCCGGCAGAATCGTCCGGACTGTTTTCCTTTTTCTGAATCCTGTTTTCTGTCACCGGTATTTCCCGCCTTTCTATATTTTGTTCATAATCAGCATTATATACCCCCATGGGGTATATTGCAAGCAAAAAATAAAAAAAATTCAGACTGACCCGTTTCACTTTCCCAGATAATAAAGCTGCCGCAGGAACAATGATGGATGCAGGATATGGTGTCTTACAATCAATTCACCTGTCCCGCAACCGGCATTCTTTCCCGCGGCAGCTAACTTTTCCAGATTATAGCGTAACGCTGAAACCAGAATATTATTCTGGCATATTCCCATTATTCACTTTTCTGTCTGTAACTGTTCGCATATCCCTACTCAGGAAACGCAACAGCCGCCTTTCTTACAGCCTGAACGAACTGGTCAGATTTTTAAGTAATCCGGCCTGGTCAGACAATTCTTCGCTGGCGGCGGAACATTCTTCACTGGTGGCGGAATTGTTCTGTACGACAGCCGCAATCTGCTCCACACCTTCACTGACCTGGGAAAGAGCCTGCGTCTGCTTCTCTACCGCATCCACTACAATACTCATCCGGTCAGTTACTTTTGAGGCAATCTGTCCGGTCTGCGCCAGGGACTCGTTCACCCGTTCCACTGCCTGACTGCCTTCCGTCACTGCCTTAATAGAACTTACGATCAGATCCCTGGTAGCTTTCGCGGCCTCATCTGACCTGGCAGCCAGATTCCGTACCTCTTCCGCCACCACGGCAAATCCTTTTCCTGCTTCGCCTGCCCTGGAAGCCTCCACAGCGGCATTTAACGAAAGAATATTAATCTGGAAGGCAATATCTTCAATCGTTGCAATAATCGTACTGATTTCCTTTGAAGTCCCGGAAATATTTTCCATGGCTACATTCAGCTCTTTCACATAATCAATACTGATACCCAGTCTGGCTCCGGCCTGGTCCACAAATTCACCTGCCTCTGCAGCGGCGTCAGCCGTCTGCCTGGCGTTTTCAGAAATATCTGTAATTGTAGCAGAAATCTGCTGCACAGAACTGGCCTGTTCTGTCGCTCCCTGCGCCAGAGCCTGAACGCTGCCGGACACCTGGTCGGACTCGTCAGAAACCTGTCCCGCACTGATTGCAATCTGCCCGATAGTACGGTTCAGTCCGGACTGAATGATATCCAGGGATTTTTTAATAGACTGAAAATCCCCCATATAATCCTGACTTGCGGTGCGGGTCAGATTTCCGCTGGCAATGGCTCCAAGCACATCTGAAATTTCCCCAATGTAAGACCGCAGGCGGTGAATCGTATCCTCAAAAATCCGGCCAAGCATCCCGATCTCATCCCCGGAGCGGACGCTGACCCGGATTTCCCTGCCATTTGCCAGTCCCAGATCTCCTCTTTCCAGCTGGCTGGCCACCCTGGTAATCTCAGCCATGGGTGCTGATACCCGCTTTTTCAGATAAGCGGCCATAAGTATGACACAGATCAGGATCGTAGCCGTGCTGACCACCCCGGCCAGTGTAATTACATGTTTTGCGCCTTCCCTGGCTTTTGTCATGGATATTCCGGCAAAAATCAGGCCGCTGGCCTGGCCGTCCTCTCCTTTGACTGGCACATAGGAGCACAAATAACTTTCTCCCATAATTTCTGCCTCACCCATATAATTTTTTCCCTGCCGCAGTACGATTTCAATCAGTTCATCAGACAGTTTCGTTCCAACCACCCGCTCACCATTCAGACTCATGGTACTATACGCCCTGGTATCTCCCTCAAAAATGGTAAACTCGCAGCCAGTACGGCTTTTCAGTCCATCCAGCATCTGATTGATGTCCCCGCCTTCCGGAATCCGCTCCAGTTCATAGGCCAGCATATCAGTGCCAGTCGTGCAGCGGTCTCCCTGCATCTCCGTAACCAGCTCCCTGAACATATAAACACAGATTGAAACTGCCAGTACGACAGAAAGCATCTGCATCAAAGCTGCCGCACAGCCAATTTTCAGGCCAATACGTGTACGTTTTCTGACTTTTGTGCCCTCAGGCATCCGGACTGTATCCATCTTTGGTCCCTCCGCTCCTTACATAATCTCCGCATATATGATACGCTATGCATTTTATTATAGTGTAACACAATCCCCTGTTTTTTGAAAGGCTGATTTTTAAAATCCTGCCTGATAAAGAACTGCCTCTGGTAAATACGGGAGACGCCATGCAAACCATGGCGCCATTTTATGCTATGCCTGCAAACTGCGCCATATACAACCTGTAATAAGCTCCCTTTTTTTCCATCAGCTCCTGCGGACTGCCCTGCTCTAAAATACCGCCTTTATCAATGACAAAAATACGGTCCGCATTCTGAATCGTAGACAGCCTGTGGGCGATAACAAAACTGGTCCGGCCGGAAAGCAGCGCCCCGATTCCCTGCTGTACCAGCATTTCCGTATGGGTATCAATGCTGGACGTGGCTTCATCCAGAATCAGAATCTTTGGCATGGAAATCATCGTCCGCGCAAACGCCAGCAGCTGGCGCTGTCCGATGGACAGTCCTGCCCCGTGTTCTTTCAGCCGCGTATCATATCCATGCTCCAGTTTCATAATAAAATCATGGGCTTTGACTGCTTTTGCCGCTGCGATCATCTCCTCTTCCGTGGCATCCAGTCTGCCGTATAATATATTATCCCGGATCGTTCCATGAAAAATAAAATTATCCTGTGTCATGATTCCCATCTGCTTACGAAAGCTCTCAATGGATACTTTCGTCAGATCATAACCGTCCACTGAAATAACCCCTTCCTCAATATCATAAAAGCGGCTAATTAAGTTCACAATCGTCGTTTTCCCTGCTCCGGTAGGACCCACCAGCGCAATCATCTCTCCCGGGTTTACCTGAAAACTGACATCGCTTAACACCTTTGTCTCTGCCGGCGTGCCCCTGTCATAGGTAAAGCTGACATGGGAAAATTCCACACGACCGGTTACCGGCGGCAGCTCACTGACATCTGCCCGGTCCACAATATCCGGCTCCGTATCCAGAATATCAAAAATACGCTCCGCCGCTGTCAGATTCGTAACCAGACTGTTATAAAAATTGCTCAGATTCAGAATCGGATTCCAGAACATATTAATATAACTGCCAAAAGCAACCAGAAGCCCCACTGATACCTGTTCCACACCGATCATACGGATTCCTGCCAGATACAGCATCATGGCCCCGATGCCCCAGCAGAAATCCACCACCGGACCAAACATGTCCGCATACCTGCAGGCATCCACAAACGCTGCCTTGTGCTCACAGACCAGCCCGTCAAAAATCTCATTTGTCTCGCTTTCCGCCCTGAAACTCTGTACTACCCGCATTCCCGCAATATCTTCATGTACGTAGGCATTCAGATTGGACGATTTCTTCCGGTAAATCTGCCAGCGCCTGTGGGTCGCTTTCTGCACCAGCCAGACTCCCGCCGTCATCAGCGGAATCGTACTTAACGAAGCCAGCGCCAGCCGCCAGTCTTTGACCAGCATGATTACCACAACGCCTGTTACCGTGACAAATTCCGGAATCAGGGTGGTGACTGAATTTACAAATACTTCTTTGAGCGCATTTACATCCCCGATGATCCGTGCCAGAATTTTTCCAGTGGGACGGCTGTCATAAAAAGAAAACGAAAGCGTCTGGATATGTACATAAAGATCCTGACGGATTTCCAGCAGAATTTTATTTGATATTACAGACATAATATACATCTGCAGCCTGACCAGGATCATAAATACTACATTCAGCGCCAGCGCAAATATTCCCAGACGCACCAGTCCGTGTAAATCCTTCTTAGCCACATAGTGGTCCAGCGCTTCTTCGATCAGCAGCGGATTGACCAGGGAAATACCCACCGTTGCCACCAGAATACAAAGCACTCCTGCCACCGCTCCTTTATAAACCATTAAATACGCCAGCAGCCGGCGCAGGATTTTCTTTCTGCCTGTGCCATCCAGCTGTTCGTCTTCACGATAAGAATTAACTGCCATTTGTTCCTCCTTTCCGGCCGCTGGTTTTTGCCAGCCTGCCCTTTACCTGTTTCATAACAGCTTTAAAACCTCCGGTCTCTCAGCTGCGCCCAGCCGGAATCATGCCATATTGGGCCTGAAATGTCTGATAGTATAACCCACGTTTTTCCAGCAGCGTTTCATGGGTTCCCCGCTCCGCAATGCGCCCATGATCCAGATAAATAATCTCATCCGCATGACGGACTGCCGAAATACGGTGCGCAATAATGATTTTTGTCGTATGTTCAAGATCCTGCAGCGTTTTCTGGATTTCATGCTCGGTTTCCATATCCAGCGCAGAAGTGGAGTCGTCCATAACCAGTACCGGACTCTGTTTGGACAACGCCCTTGCAATACTGATCCGCTGCTTCTGTCCGCCGGAAAGGCCTACGCCACGCTCTCCGATGACCGTCTGATACTGCCCTTCCATTTCTTCGATGAATCCGCTGGCCCTGGCGCGCTGCGCCGCTTTGCGAATTTCTTTCATGGCCAGATCATGCCGCCGGCCCATTTTAATATTTTCCTCAATTGTATCTGAAAATAAAAACACATCCTGCAGCACCACATTGATGCTGCCCCGCAGCTGGTTCAGTGTCAGATCCCTTACATCCACGCCATCCATCCGCACCGAACCTTCCGTAACATCATAAAACCTTTGTAACAAATGGATCAGGGAGGTCTTCCCCGAACCGGTTGCCCCCATAATGCCAAGGGTTCCGCCCGCCGGAATTCTAAAGTCAATATCTTCCAGAACCCTCTTTCCATCCAATCCAAATGATACATGTTCAAATGCCACTGTCCCCTGTACCCGGCCCAGTACCACCGGGTCTTCTTTATCTGTAATTTCTGCAGTTTCGGCAAATATTCTGCTGATTTTTTTATAAGACGCAACTGCGGCTGACAGGTCATTGGTCAGCCATCCCATCATTTCCGTCGGCCAGGTACAGTTACGGCTGTATTCGATCATTGCCACCAGCGTTCCCAGCGTAATGCTGCCATTCATTACCGCCACGCCGCCCAGCATGGTCATGCAGACTGGAAGCGCTTTTCCGATGAAACGGAAAAAGGGGTAGTAACGCACCATGATTTTAGACTGGGTAATATTTAATTCATAATACCTCTCATTATGGGCCAGAAACTTTTCGATCTCAAACTGTTCCCTGGCGAAAGCTTTAACGGTACGCACACCTGCCAGGTTTTCTTCCGCCACTGTGGTAAGTTCTGCGTTTTCTTCACTGATTTCTTCATATATGGTATCCAGCCTGCGCTCCAGTACTACTGCGATACTGCCACACAACGCCATGACTGTAAATGGAACCAGCGCCAGCTTCCAGCTCAGTGAAAACATGCAGTATAACACAAAAGAAACATGTATAACTACTTCCAGAACCAGCATCCCCACATATCCAAGTGCGTTCCAGATTTTGTCCACATCATCCTTAACCCTTGCCATCAGCTCACCCGTATTGGCATTATCAAAATAACGCATGGACAATGTCTGGATATGGGCAAATAAATCCTTACGGATACTGGAGCCGATTTCCGAAGCGTATCTGTCAAAAGTAAATTCCTTCATATAACCGAATACACACCGGCCGATCCCCACTACCACAATTCCAGCCAGCAGGCTGGTCAGTTTTTCTATCCGGCCGTCAATAATCACATCGTCCACAATGCGCTGCGTCAGTCTCGGATAAATCATATCCAGCACAATGGCAATCACCATGCAGCCAACAGCAAACAGATAGACGTACCAGTACCGGATGATATAGTTTCTTATCTTTTTCATGGTTTTCCCTCCTTATATATTGTATAACCTTTCAGAATATCCAGGCCCGGTTACACAGAGTTTCAAAACTCTTCTTTTATACTCTTTATACTCTCTCTTTTAACATATGAACGAACAACCTCCTGTTTCCGGCGCAGTTTTCCAAATCACCGGTTTGTTCTGACTCCTGTATTCTCCGGGTCCGGTTCCACTGGTTTTCAGGTGATCCAGTTTCCCTGACGAAAGACATACGCCGGAACATGAGCACATCCGGCTGCTGGCTATATGGTTTCCACTGTCTGCTGGACAAAAATCATTAATCTGCATTTTCTGGCAAAAGTTTCCGGAAGGATGTTTGTATACATAACCAGAAAAATAAAAGAGGGACCCAGAATATTCGTCATATTCTACATCCCTCATTATAATCATTGTACGATAAAATACTTTATCTTCTTTTCATTCTCTGGCCATGAACTGAATCAGGCATCGCATAACACTATAAAAATCATAATAACATATATTTTACAGAAAGACAAGCATTTTTTTCAAATAATGTAAAATTATATCACTATGTGATAACAGTCCACACCCTGTCATGCATCCTGCTGAACAACAGAAACCCATATGACAGCTATGAGCCATTCCCAGCTTCAGACAGATGCAAAGGACCTGCAGGACTCCGTTCACACCAGATTAACAGAATATTTAACAATAACTGTGACAGATACAGATTGTAACACTTTCTGCCAGGTGAAATCATCCCGCTGCATAATTATGCTGGCTATATGTCCAATCCTGACAGTTTGTCAGTCTGCGTTGTATCACTGTATTGCCTCTCTGCCCAATGAAATCTCTTTATCAGCAGACCCATACACTGCCCGCTGTCATAAAACAGGTAATCCACATCTATGCTTCCATCATCCTGACAATGCATCCCCGTGCCTTTTCCATTACTTCATCCGCAAGCATAATCTCTTCCCCTCCGTTCCCCTGCAGGCAATGGTAAACGTCCATCAGGGTCGTCCGTCTCATATCATTACATATACAGGCGGCTGACAGCGGATAAAACCGCTGGCCGGGATAATCAAATGCCAGATGCTGTACGATACTGTTTTCTGTTCCTATGATAAATTCCATCCCATCACTTTTCTTAACATATTCCATAATACCAGTTGTGCTTCCCACATAATCCGCCATCGCTGAAACTTCCGGCAGACACTCCGGATGTACCAGCAGTTTCGCCTGAGGATGCCGCTCTCTGGCACTCATCACATCAACAACTGTGATCTGCTGGTGAACCGGACAGCCGCCCTGTACAAGCACAATATTTTTTTCCGGCACCTGCTGTGACACCCAGGCTCCCAGACTACAGTCCGGAATAAACAGAATATTTTTATCCGCAAGTCCCCGGATAATTTTTACAGCAGATGACGAAGTGACACAGATATCACATACTGTCTTTAATTCTGCGGTTGTATTGATATAAGCCACTACCGTATAATCAGGATAGGTCTCCTTTAAACTGTGTACCGCTTCCACATCCATCTGTTCCGCCATGGGGCAGCCTGCTCCGGGAGCTGATAACAGTACTTTTTTCTGCGGCGATAGAATCTTTACTGTTTCCGCCATAAACCGGACTCCGCACATAAGTACCGTTTTCTGGGAAACTTTTGCCGCTTCCAGACTCAGACCATAAGAATCTCCTGTATAATCAGCAACTTCCCATATATCCTGACTCTGGTATGCATGGGCCAGAATACACACGTCCTTTTCCTTTTTCAGTTTCCTGATCTCATCCTGTAGTGTTTTAGTCGTATACATTTATTTTTCCTCCTGATGGCTGGTCTGTATCCGCCAGACTGATTATATAAAACAAAGTACCTCCTGTCAATATATATGTATATATAATTAACATGATATCTGTCTTGTCAGTTATAAAAAAGTATGTTACCATAAACAGCAGATTCTATAGGCGTTACTGTTTAGATGGACTGTCATTCCCAGACATGTTTCTTAAATAATAAATAGTCTGATAAAAACGGACAGGAGAACGTAGTGCAAATTTTTGACGGATCTCTCCTCTGCTGTCAGACTGCCACAAGCCAGAAAAGAGAAATTGATATTATGAAAACAGACATTTTAATTGCCGGTACAGGATGCAGCGGCCTTTACTGCGCCCTGCAGCTTCCAGCGGATATGCGGATTACCATTATTACAAAATCAGATGCCGAAGACAGCGATTCCTTTCTGGCACAGGGCGGAATCTGCATGCTGCGGGATGCTTCCGATTATGACAGCTATTTTGAAGACACCCTTCGTGCCGGACATTATGAAAATGACACCGGTTCTGTGGAGATCATGCTCCGTTCCTCCCAGCGTGTTATCCGGGATCTGCTGGACTATGGCGTAAAATTCCAGCAGGATGAAAACGGACATCTGGCTTTCACAAAAGAAGGCGCCCATTCCCGTCACCGCATCCTGTTTCATAAAGATATTACCGGCAGGGAAATTACGGAAAAACTCTTAGCCCGTGTCCGGCGGCTTCCTAATGTGACATTACTGGCTCATACTACATTGCTGGACGTCATCAGCAGGAACAATACATGCCTTGGCGCAGTTATCCGTCAGGCGGACGGCAGTCTGGACACTGTCCGCTCATTACATACCATACTGGCATGCGGAGGCATTGGCGGACTTTACCTGCATTCTACCAATTTCCGGCACCTGACCGGAGATGCCATTGCCATTGCAAAGAAACACGGCATTGCGCTTAAAAACACCAGTTATGTCCAGATTCATCCAACTACGTTATATTCTCCCAGAGATAAAGACCGCAGTTTCCTGATTTCTGAATCTGTCCGGGGCGAAGGCGCGCTGCTTTATGACAGGCATATGCAGCGGTTTGTAAACGAACTGCTGCCCAGGGACCAGCTGACAACAGCCATTCTGACACAGATGGAGAAGGATCACACAGATTATGTATGGGAAGATCTGCGTACTATTCCTCCGGAAGAACTCAGCCGGCATTTTCCAAATATTGTTGCATATTGCGCATCAATGGGCTATGATGTAACAAAAGAATGTATTCCGGTAGTTCCAGCCCAGCACTACTATATGGGCGGTATTCAGACGGATTATAACAGCCGCACTTCCATGTCACGACTGTATGCCATAGGCGAAACCGCCTGCAATGGTGTCCATGGCAGAAACCGTCTTGCCAGCAATTCCCTGTTGGAAAGTCTGGTTTTTGCCGCAAGGGCTGCCGGGGATATCACATGTACAGGAAAGCTCCCGTATTCTCCGGAACCGCTTCCACCGGTCAGTCTTGACCCATACCGGAATGGAAAAGCCCTGGCAGAAGAATATCAGCACATTGTCCAGCACGAAATCGCTGGTACGGACCACCACAGCCATTGTTTCCGGCCTGTTGTAAGCTGAACGGACGTTCCATATAAAATACCACGACAGGAAATTTACCCGGATATCCGCAAAACAGAAAGGAGTTTTCATATGTTTGACCCGCTAACATTACAGCTTAGCGCAGATCCTCTCATTTTAAATGCGCTGAAAGAAGATATAACCAGCGAGGATGTGACTACAAATAGTGTAATGCCCCACCCACAACAGGGAGAAGCCAGTTTAATCTGCAAACAGGACGGTATTATCTGCGGCCTGCAGATTTTTGAACGGGTGTTTTATCTCCTGGACCCGCATACAGAGGCTGATTTTTATGTCACTGACGGAGATGCTGTCCATAACGGACAGCTTATAGCTACAATCCGTGGTGATATCCGCATCCTGCTTGGAGGTGAACGGACAGCCCTTAATTATCTGCAGCGTATGAGTGGTATAGCCACTTATACCCATTCCATTGCCAGCCTGCTGGAAGGCACGGGCATCCGGCTGCTGGACACGAGAAAAACTTCACCTAATAACCGGATTTTTGAAAAATATGCCGTACGTACTGGCGGCGGAAACAACCATCGCTATAACCTTTCTGACGGCGTACTATTAAAAGACAACCACATCAGCGTTGCCGGAGGCGTTAGAAACGCCATCCGCATGGCCAGGGACTACGCTCCTTTTGTCCGCAGAATCGAAGTAGAAGCCGAATCTGCCGGTATGGTCAGGGAAGCTCTGGAAGCAGGCGCTGATATTATTATGCTTGATAATATGTCCTATGAACAGATGAAAGAATCCATTGAACTGATTGCGGGACAGGCTGAGATTGAGATTTCCGGTAATGTAACAGCTGAAAATATTTCAAAGCTGAAGGATCTGGGCGTAAACTATATATCCTGTGGAGCGCTTACCCACTCTGCTCCCATTATGGATCTCTCACTGAAGAACCTCCATGCCGTACAAGAAGCGGACGCATAAACCAGACAGGAAGCTTTTAAAATAAAAAACCGATTCTTCCTACAAAAATTTCTTTCAGGCACACACTGGCAGACAATGATTTATTTCTCCACAGAAAGGAGCACTCAGATGCATGGAAACGAACGTAGAAAGCGACTTCTGCAGATTTTAAGTAACAATCAAAATCACCCTGTATCCGGTACCGCTCTGGCAAAACAGTTACAGGTCAGCCGACAGATTATTGTTCAGGATATTGCTCTTCTGCGTGCCAATGGTGCAGAGATCTTTTCAGCCAGCAGAGGTTACATGATGCTCCCATCCATCCAGTCTGCCAGCCGAATCCTGAAAGTCTTTCACGCAGATGAAGATACAGAAGAAGAAATGACCCTCATTGTAGATCTGGGCGGGAGCATTCAGGACGTATTTGTTTATCATAAAGTATATGGTGTTGTCCGTGCTGATATGGATATCCGTTCACGAAAAGACATCCACAGATTTATGGACAGTATACATTCCGGAACATCCAGCCTGTTAAAAAATATAACGGCCGGTTACCATTATCATACAATTCTTGCTGATAATGAAGAAACACTGGATGGCATCCAGGTCCGGATGGCGGAAAAGGGACTACTGGCTAAACTGCAGGATTATGAACCTGTTGACTTCGGAAAGCAGTCATAATACATGATTAAAAGTGTTTCACAGCGATATATCTGCTTTCATTGGCATTTAGCATTTAAAACCTTTTTCACTGTCATTTTGATTTACCGGGACTTTCCAGCCAGATATTTATAGTAGTGGAACATTCTTTCCCATATCGTATCGCTGCCTGTATGTTCCAATACCAGACCATCACCTACAAAACAATATCCGGCTGGTTCGGGCGCTCCCTTTGCAACAAGCAAATCTTCCATATGTATTCCCAAAAGTCTGCTCAGCATAAACAAATGGTCAACTGTAGGCAGCATCTGTCCTTTAAACCAGCGGTAAACCGGCTGGGGACATGAAAGCCGCAGATAGTTCTGTATGGTCTTTACATCATAGCCGGCGCCTGTAAGCATCCATTTCATTTTCTGCCCGCTTTGTTCCATATCAATACTTCCAAAAATACCCATATTTTCTCCCTTTGATTATTCTTATTTGACGACTGATTCCTTTAAAAATTCAGAAAGCATTTTTCAAACACGCTCTAATGCAATTATTATCTCATTCAGCTCCTTTCTGTCATTTTTCACCCGGACCATTGGATAGTATCGCTCATATATGGTTTCCGCAAATAAAGTTTCTATGCCACAGGGCTCCTCAGCTTCTTCCCTGATACCCGGATAATCCTCTGTATTGTTATATTTTATATGCAGCTTTGTAAACTGGAATAAATTCTCTACAAACCAGGAAGCGTATCATGCCCTTCAGGTTACATCTCATGGAAAGCATTTTTCAAATACGCTCCGGAACGACTCTGTATTGTCATGAAAATATTATATCCTGTTTTTCCTCATTCTGCATTGGACAGTTAGTCCAATCCGGAAACTTACTTTATCTGTATTTCCCAAAGCCGCAGCCCGCACAATGGCAAATATTGACTGTTAAATAATACAGCTGATAATAACCAGTGAATTGTTTCACGATATGTCAGTCAGATTAAAACTGAAATATTAACCAATACAACCATTTATTTCACTGTCACAACTAACAGGAATGCATTATCCCACCATAAGAGCTCCCGTCTTTCGTTGAAAACCGTTTTTAGATGATCTGAAGTTCATTACAATAAATCCCGCAGATAAGAACTGTAACTAACTGCCGATTTTTTAATGAATATTAAAAATACAGATCGTGACAGAACCATATGATTCAAAAAAATGATAACTTATTAAAAAAACACTTGAAATGGCTGGCATATATGGTATAATGTAATTGTTACAGGAGATTATGTAAGTATTTTCCAATCCAATTCAACACTGCTTTTTACATAACAGCCGCCGCTATGATACATAGCGGCGGCTGTTATGTGATCTGGAAAAATATTTTCCTGCCCGTTCTATAAATACCTGCGTGATTCTTCCAGACTCAGGCCGTATTCCTTCTGTATCTGAAACAGGATCGTCTGCACAGGTATATCCAGATCCCTTAACACGGAAACCGTTCCACGGATTCCTTCTGCTTTTCCCTCACGGATTCCCTCCGCCTTTCCTTCACGGATTCCCTCCGCCTTTCCTTCACGGATTCCCTCCGCCTTTCCTTC
>CANRTU010000057.1 GCA_947642745.1 uncultured Eubacterium sp. | reverse complement strand
GTTTTTCAAAGCAAGCGCTAAAAAGGCCGGCATAATACGCCGCGTGTCTTCCCACACCTGCCGTCACAGTTTTGCCAGTCACTTATTCGAAAGCGGGGTGGATATCAAATTTTTCGTTTGCATCACCTTCGATTCTTTCCTTAACGATTTGTTGTTGTGTTCAGTTTAGCACAGTTATAGAACATTGACAAGATTCCGTGTATGAATGAAAACGCCAATCCCCAGCTATGCTGGGGGAATAGAGTGAGCTGAAATTTTTAAGACAATGTCCCCATAGAGGGAACATTAACAGGCGGCAGGGGATAATGTACTCAGGCAGCAGGCAAAGGAAATTTGCATCCGCACAGGAGATTGACAGCGCCACAGCGTCCGCAAAACCGCAGGCGGATATCGGTGAAGAAATCTCCCGGCAGATGGGGAAGTCCGGAATTTCTCCCATACCTTCTTTTGAAGCCAGCATTGGCATAGACGGAAAGGCGGAAGTAAAGGGGATTGAAGATGCGGCTGTGAAGGAAAAAGTGGAGGATGTCCTGAATGGTTTTTCCGGGGAACTGATGGAGACTTATATTTCCATAAATGCGGGTATGCAGGGGATGAATAAACAGGATCAGTACATATTGAAGGCGGCAATGGGAAATTTCAAAAAATTTTGCCAGGGAGGATGTCACT
This sequence comes from uncultured Eubacterium sp., assembly GCA_947642745.1. Taxonomy (GTDB): domain Bacteria; phylum Bacillota; class Clostridia; order Lachnospirales; family Lachnospiraceae; genus Eubacterium_J. The sequence goes on along the minus strand of CANRTU010000057.1, from coordinate 26,013 downwards.
GAGCGGTGGAGGACCTGACTGGTCCGTCATTCCAGGTTCCGGGAAAAACAGTAAATCAAAGGCGGAGTTTACTGACGAGATTAAAGGAGCTGGCACGGAGGGCCGCGAATACTACAAGCAAGGCAGAATTGAAATATATCCATAGATAAAGGACAGAATTATGCGCGGAGTATCTGTCTGATGGCAGAGGAGCTGCCGTATAAATATAATTATGTTGCTGCCCTTTTATGCTGCCCTGTAATTACTCTGGTTGCCTGTCACAGAATTAACCGATATCATGGCATGAGGACGGAGAAAGGAAAAGGTTCCGGAACACCTGTCTTTCGCGGCGAAGCGTATCCTGGAACCGCCATAAAAGCATGATTATTATATCAGGATATGAAGTGGAATACAAGAAGAACAGAGATATTTTTAATCAACAGTAAAGAAGAACGTATCTGTCCATGCTGCGGGAGTCCCCTGAAATACAGGGACAGCAGGAAACAGGTGCATAAAATTGCGGGAGGAGGGAAGGAATGGTACCTGATCCGGCGGCTCAGACAGGTAGTAGAAAAATGCTCAGAAAAGGATATTCAACGGAAGAGATAGTATTTTCTGTTTGAAATTATTCGGGTTGACGCAGTACGAAAAACGATGCAGACTGCCAGTTAATGGTCATTTTCTTTATTGTTTTCTGTTTTTCTGACCGGAATATGTGGTATAATTAACATAAAATTTCAGGGAGGTACAGACTATGAAAAAGTTAAAAACAGTATGGATCTGTCTGCTGTGTATCTGTATGACGGCATGCAGCAATGAATTTGCCAGACTGGAGTATGAGTCTGACGAGAAAATTTCCAGAAAGGAGGATCACTATTCAAAATCAGGATCTGTTTCTCATTCCACAGACAAAGAATATTCGCTGAAAGTTTCAAAGTTTAATGGACGCCAGACAATATGGAACAAAAGATACGGAAAAGATCAGTATTTAGAAGCGGATATTTCTTTCCGTCTTTCAGAAGGTCTGGCAAAAATAGTTCATATTGATGGTGAGGGGAATGTAACGACAGTCATTGAATGTGCGCCGGAGTCATCCACAGATGGTTTCGTAACGAAAACGCTATCTTTTAAAAGGGGCAGGAACAGACTGAAAATCGTCGGATATGATTGTAAAGATATTCAGCTGGAAATGATGTTTTTATAGTATTGCGGAAAGAGGGTGGATACAGGACGCTGACGCGGCGTATTCTTTCTTTATGAAAAACAGGAAGCTGGACGGGACAATATCTGAATGAAAAAAATTGTGAAATAAGGCCTGAATTTCAGAGCGGTCTTAAAATGCTTTCCGTGAGATGTACTCTAAAGGGCATGATATGGAGAGTTTATCCTGAATTTATGAGGTATACCAAAAGACAAAATGTACGTACCCTCTGGGTAAAGCATACCCGTGGGTATGGAGGACCATGCTGATTAAATTTGGGATGAATGATCCGTATTATGTCCTTTAGAGCGTGTTTGAAACATGCTTTCTGGCATATGTACCCAAAGGGTATGATATGGAGGATTCTACCCAGATTCAGGAGGTGTACCCAAAGGGCATGATATAGCGCTGCATTGACCAAATCCGGGTAAAATAATCCGTATCATGCCCTTCAGGGTACAAAGTGGGGAGTGCGGATGCTGGGAATGATTTTTCAAACACGCTCTGGTGTGTATCGGGCCTTGCGTGGATACATACCCTGTGTGATATATCCTGTCCTTCAGGGCGCAAAGCGGAGGTGTGGGTCGTAAATGGTTTTTAAGGCAGGCTCCCGGAGTATGTTATGGCTGGGAAATATGTGAATCAAACGGAATCCGGGTTCTGGTCAGGTTCTGAAACCTGAAATATTTTAAGACGGGGATCTGTGAAATGAATGGAAATGATGTCCGGATATACCCTGAAATGCTATTATAAGCAACATTATGTAGCAAATGTTAACAATAAGTATTCTAAACTATTTATTCAGGTTTTGCAACTTAAATTCTCTTTTTGGTAATTCTAACTATAATTTCTATCTGAATTTGCTCTTATTTATAATTTCTCACAAGAAATCCATTGTTTTTATTCTGAATCTGCAAAGATGAGCGTTTCATAAGTATCTGGCGGGGGAAGACTGCCTGCCGGCAGAAATCTGCGTCCGGATGGTGCGGGATCTGTCTGGTTATGGGACTTTTTATTTTGTGGAATGTGGGGATTGTATAACATTCTGCATGAAAATGTTAACAATAAGTATTTTATACTATTTTTTTCACATTTGCAACTCTAATTCATTTTTTGGTAAATTTCGATATATAATCTTTGTAACTCTATCAGAATTTGTGCGTTTTTCATAAAATAATTCTTGCTTTTTCAAAACATTTTCCGATATGACAAGCTGAAATAATGACTTATGGAAGTATTACATGTAATGCTGGTATTTTATATATACGATGCGGTTTCATATTGTGACTGGATTTATACATGTTGTGGCGCTCTGGAAGGCATATCTTTACATAACATTTTCATGCAAAATGTTGTGTATAAAAGACGATAGTTTTATTTGATAATAACGATAAACATGACAGGAACGAAATATCCGGCCCGGAACATGTATGAAAAATCATTCCTATATCATGCCCTCTGGGACATGCGGACGGAGGAAATGATTTTCAGACATGTTCTGATGATACCGGTACACATGTACTGTTGTCCCGGATAAGGCGCAATGCGTGGGAAAGCGGCCGGAATGCATCACAAATCAGGCGCAGATACATACTGCCATTACGGCTGGCAGCTGTCCGGGACGGATGCCGCCCGGCATAAATAAGGTCCGCAGTCCGTTCAGATAGTCAGACTGTCGGGAAGTTTAAATCTATACAGGGGAGGATTGGAATGCGGGAACTGGATTACGGCCGGATTGGCCAGAGAATCCGTCAGGCACGGAAGGCAAAGGGCTGGTCCCAGGGCACGCTGGCAGAAAAATGCGGTATCAGCACGTCCTTTATGGGGCATATTGAGCGGGGGACACGCATCATGAGTATGGACACATTTGCCGGCATCAGCGAATCGCTGGGCGCAAAGGCAGACGAGCTGCTCTGGGGCGTGCCGGAACCGACTGAGACCAGTCTGGCCGGCATGTGGGAACCGTCAGGAACGAAAGAATCCGACAGCTATGCGGTATATATGAAAATCATGAAATCAGTGGCTGAAATCATGGGCGGTGCGTAATAATCTTTGTGCTGCCTGCCGTTTCCGGACTGTGTGTGGCGTCCGTCCCTGGCGGTGTGATGTGCCGCGGGTTCTGAACAAGTCGTGATTTCTTTCATTTGTAACAGGATACAGATAATTTTGTACGCGGATTCTGTCAGTGATGTCTGCCGGGCGCGGGATGATGTTTTTATACGTCCGGTATGAGAACAGAAACCCATAAATGACGTCATACTGACAGCCGCCGCTACAGAAGGAATTTCAACAGTATCAGAAGACAATGTTGGAAATGAAGTTACAGCGCTGGCTGCTGGTTATTGTCTGTCACAGAAGTGTTGTGGCGGTGAAAGAGACAGATGCGGTACGCAGGTTACCCGGGAGCATGTCTGGGAAATCATTCCCATGATCCGCATTCCCCACTTTAATTAACATAGCCCGCTATGTCCAAAGGGTATGCCGCATAAATCTGGGATATTTTTTTCAGATTATACCCTTTAGGATACCAGAGTGTGTTTGAAAAATCATTCCCGCCATCTGCACTCTCCACTTTGCATGATATTTGCGCCAGATTTAGGTTACATAGCCCGCTATGCGTCCTGAATCTGGCAAAAATCTCCCGCAAAGTGTGGCGCACATCTGTCAGAAAGCATTTTTCAAATACGCTCTAAGTGTGAAGCATACCATGCCCTTCAGGGTATATCATGCACTTCAGGGTATATTTCATAGAAGGCGTTTTTCAAACACGCTCCAGGGCAGACAGTATAGTTAAATATATATTCAGTGTTAAACATAAAAACCAGGGTTTTATATTATTTTTGCTTATTAAGATAATACAAAAACCGGACAGCAGGTGACAGGAATGTATCCTTCCGTCTGTGAAGCATGGGCACACAGGCGGCAGAATACAGGACATAGCGGGGCGCTATTTTCTGCGTGCTGAGGCAGCCGCCGTGGCGTAAGAAAAGGTGTCATAAAATCATGCGGCGCGAGGGAGGAAGAAGCCTTTCCGGTGCATATGGCGCAGCCATGCCTTTTTACATATGGGCGGGAAGATATCTCCAGTGTGCTGGGCACTACGGTTTCACCAGTTCTGGCAGCAGAAGAGGCGGTTCCGTGGCAGCGGAAGAACCGTCACGGAGCCTCTCACGGCCGGATGTATAATACTATCATGGCGTCACCATATGCATATATGATGGCGGCCGGATGTGTAAATACTGTGCCGGAATGGAACTGGCGGGTGATGTCCGTCCGGCGTCGCTGCGGATATGCGATTACGTCCTCGTGACACAGACCCGCATAGATTCCGGAACAGGTATATAAATACTATGCCATAAAAGAGCAGGCAGGCGATGCCCGCCCCGGCAGATCCACATGCATTCCGGACAGTGTAACAGAAGAGATGATATACGAAAGCAGGTGTTCCAATATGAAACAGACAGACAGCCCGCCGGATTACAGGCGGATAGATTTCAGCCCGCCGGACATCACGGAGCTGGAAATAAAGGCCGTAACGGACGTGCTCCGCTCCGGCTGGATCACCACGGGGCCGGTGACGGGGAAACTGGAAGAAAGGCTTGCGTCGTTTACCGGCACGGCCGGGGCCGTGTGCCTTTCCTCCGCTACAGCGGCGGAAGAACTGATCCTGCGCCTTCTGGGGATCGGGCCCGGGGACGAGGTCATTGTGCCCGCCTATACATATTCTGCCACGGCGTCGGCCGTGATCCATACGGGGGCAAGGGCCGTGTTCGTGGATGCCGGGCCGGACGGCCCGCAGATGGATTATGACGCCGTGGAACGGGCGGTGACGCCTGCCACGAAGGCCATTATACCTGTGGATCTGGGCGGCGTGGTCTGTGATTATGACAGGCTGTACGGAATCGTGGAGGGTACCAGAAAGATATTCCGGCCTTCTTCCCCGTTTCCGCCCGGGCAGCGGATACAGGAAGCCCTGGGCCGGGTGGCGCTGGTGGCTGACTGCGCCCATGCGCTGGGGGCACGGTTAAAATCCGGCGGCAGCTGGCGGCAGGCGGGCAGTCTGGCGGACTTCAGCTTTTTTTCCTTCCATGCGGTGAAAAATCTGACCACGGCGGAAGGCGGGGCGGTGGTCTGGCGCCCGGTGTCCGGGGTGGATGACAGGGAAATATACCGGCTGCTGCGCATGATGTCGCTCCACGGACAGAGCCGGGACGCACTGGCAAAGACAGGCCCGGGCGGCTGGGAATACGACATCGTGGCCCCCTGGTACAAATGCAACATGACGGACATCCAGGCGGCCCTGGGCCTGGCGCAGCTGGAACGGTATCCGGAGCTTCTGGGGCGGCGTCTGGAACTGGCGGACGTATACGACAGGATGCTGGAAGGCACGGGTGTGTGGCACACGGTCCACCGTACCGGGGAAATGGTTTCCTCCGGCCATCTGTACATGACCAGGGTGCCGGGAGCCGGGGAACGGGAGCGGAAGGAAATCATCATGCGGATGGCGGAGCGGGGGGTGTCGTGCAATGTCCACTACCGGCCGCTGCCGCTGATGACCGGGTACCGGAAATACCTGGAAAAGGAGGCCCGGTATCCCAATGCGGTGCGGCTGTATGAAAACGAGATCACGCTGCCGCTGCATACACGGATGGACGACAGCGATGTACAGTATGCGGCTGCGCAGTACCTGGAAATCGTGAAGGACTGCGTCAGGTAAGGAAAACACGTGAAACAGTCCGCAGCCGGATACTTTTTATGGAAATATGCGGGAGAGAACAGCAGTGACACAATCCAGAAGTAAAAACAGACGGGCAAATAACAAAAAGGCAGGGACTCCTTTCCAAAATGGCCCTGCCGGCATCCGGCAAAAAACAGAACTTCCGGCATCCAGTGCGGCACAGAGGCTGCATGCACGTTTTCAGGAAGCTCTGCTTGTACCCTGGGAGGATCTGCCGGATTTCATGCGGGTGCCGCAGGTAAGGCCCTACTGGGAAATACTGGACCGCAGGCGGGGCGCCCTGGCGCTGAAGCGGATAGGGGATATCGCCGCCGCCAGCCTGCTGCTGGCTTTTCTGGCTGTGCCCATGACTGCCATCGCCGTGGTTGTGAAACTGGACAGCCCGGGACCGGTATTTTACCGCCAGGTGCGGGTGACCGTCTGCGGCAGGCTGTTCCGGATACACAAATTCCGCACGATGGAGGACGGTGCGGACCGCAGGGGTGCGGCCGTCACCGTATCCGGTGACAGCCGGGTGACCAGGGCCGGGGCGTTTCTGCGGAAATACCGTCTGGACGAGCTGCCGCAGCTGTTTGATATCCTGGACGGAAACATGAGCCTGGCAGGTCCAAGACCGGAGGCTGTGCGGTATGTGCGGGAATATACCCGGGAAATGCGCGCGGCGCTCCTGGTGCCTGCCGGCGTGACGTCGGAGGCCGGAATCCGCTACAGGGACGAGGGCAGGCTGCTGGCTGGCGCCTTGGACACGGACCGGGTTTACATCAGACAGATCATGCCGGAAAAGATGCGCATAAACCTGGAGGAAATAAGGAACTACTCCCTGCGCAGGGAGATACGTACGGTGCTTCGTACGATACCGGCTGTGCTGGAGCGTGACTGATATGTTATTCCTGCCATCTGCACTGCGCGTTTTGCGCCGGATGAAGGACGCATACCCGGAGGGCACGCAGCATCGTGTCCTTTGGATATAGCAGGATATGTAACCTGAATCTGGCGGAACGATACGCAAAGTGTGGAATGCAGATAACAGGATTGATTTTTTAATACGCTTTCTGGCGTAAGTGACACAGAAAAAGGGGAACACAATGAATATATTATACATAGACCACTATGCCGGTTCACCGGAAATGGGGATGGAATTCCGGCCCTATTACATGGCCAGGGAGTGGGTAAGGCTCGGGCACCGGGTATCGGTGATTGCCGGGAATTATTCCCACCTGCGGACAAAAAATCCGCCTGTTTCCAGGGATATGCAAAGGCAGCGGATTGACGGGATCGACTATTACTGGTTAAAGACCGGGACATATGAAGGAAACGGTCCGGCCAGGGCGCTTTCCATGTTCCGTTTCTGTTACAGGCTTTTAAAATGGAAAGACCGGATCATCCGCCATCTGAAGCCTGATGTAGTGATTTCCTCCTCTACCTATCCGCTGGACGCATATCCGGCGCACTGTATCGCAGCCGGGGGGGGGGTAAATGGAACATGCAGGCATATACATGAAGTGCATGACATGTGGCCCCTGACGCTGGTGGAGATCGGAGGAATGCCGAAACTGCATCCCTTTGTACTGTGTATGCAGTGGGGAGAAAATTATGCGTACAGCCATGCGGACCGGGTAGTGTCCCTGGCCGGACATGCGGCCGGCTACATGTGCAGGCACGGGCTTAAGAAAAACAGGTTCCATTACATTCCGAACGGGATTGATCCACAGGAATGGGAAAATCCGGCACAGCTGCCGGGACAGCACAGACAGACGCTGGAACAGCTGCGTGCCAGCGGGAAGTTCCTGGTGGGATATTTTGGCGGGCACGCAAAATCCAACTGTCTGGACACGCTGCTTGAAGCAGCGGCACAGAACAGGGATTTGGATATACACTATGTACTTGCCGGCAGTGGTACGCAAAAGGCGCACCTGATGCGGTACGCAAAAGAGCAGGGGCTTTCCTGCGTGACATTTCTTCCTCCGGTGGATAAACGGGCCGTCCCTGCCCTGACAGAATATTTTGACTGTATTTATATGGGATCAAAGGATTCGCCGTTATACCGTTTCGGAATCTGCATGAACAAAATGTTTGACAGCATGATGGCGGCAAAACCGCTTATATTTGCGCTGAATGCGCCGTCTTCACCGGTTACGGACAGCGGCTGCGCTATTGTGGTGCGTCCGCAGCGGCCACGGGAAATCGGAAGGGCAGTAAGAAAATTAAAAAACATGTCAGAAAAACAGAGAAATGAGATGGGCAAAAGGGGACGTGATGAAATCCTGTGCAGGTATACCTATCCGGTTCTGGCAGAAAAGTTTCTTGCTGTCATGGAAGAATGACAACAGGAAAAGATACGGCTGGCCGGGAGTATTCTGAAACGGTTCCCCACGGATGGTGCGGCTGCCGGCGCCTGTCCGGAATACATCTTCTTCTGATGAAAAGTGGGGAATATAATGAATATCATATACATAGACCATTACGCCGGTTCTCCGGAAATGGGGATGGAGTTCCGGCCTTATTATATGGCCGTGGAATGGATCAGACATGGTCACAAAGTGTCAGTGATCGCAGGGGACTATTCCCATCTGCGTATGAAAAACCCGTCTGTTTCCGGGGATATGCAAAAGCAGCGGATTGACGGGATTACTTATTACTGGTTAAAGACCGGAACGTATGAGGGAAACGGAATTCACCGGGCGGCCAGCATGTTTCGTTTTGTATATAAACTATGGAATTATGCCGGAAAGATCGCAGAGAAACTGCAGCCGGATGTGGTTATCAGTTCTTCCACTTATCCACTGGATACTTATGCGGCAGAACGGATCTGCCAAAAATCAGGAGCACGCCATATCCATGAAATCCATGATATGTGGCCGTTATGCCTTACCAGTCTGTATGGCATGAGCCGGTGGCATCCGTTTGTGGCGCTGATGCAGATTGCGGAAAATTCATTCTGCCGCCATGCGGACGAAGTCGTTTCCCTGCTGCCTGGCGCCAGGAATTACCTGGTACGCCATGGAATGGAGCCCCATAAATTTCATGCCCTTACAAACGGGGTGGTTACAGGGGAGTGGGAGCATCCGCAGGCACTGCCTGAACTTCACAGACAGGCATTTGACCGGTTAAAGCAGAAACAGAAATTTATTATTTTATTTTTTGGCAGCCTTACCAGAGGATATGCGCTGGATCTGCTGGTACGGGCCGTACAGGAATGCGCCGGGAGTGGTGCGGTGGCGGTTTTTGTGGGAGATGAGAATGATTATGCCCTGGAATTAAAAAAACTTGCCCGCAATACATGCGATGATCAGGTGTTCTTTCTTCCAAAAGTTCCAAAGAAAGCAGTGCCGCTGCTGCTTGAAGAAGCGGATGCCCTGTATGTGGCTGCCGCCGGGGAAGTGACAAAGTATGGAATCAGCATGAACAAACTGTTTGATTCCATGATGTCCGGCAGACCCATACTGTACGCCGTGGATGCGCCAAATAACTATATCCGGCAGTTCCGCTGCGGCGTCAGCGTAACGTCCGGCAGCGCCAGGGCGCTGGCGGAAGGTATCAGGCAGCTGGTACAGCTGCCCCGGGCGGAACGGGAACAGATGGGACAGAACGGTAAAAAAGCCGTAATGCGGTATTTTACATATGAAAAACTGGCCAGCCGGTTTGAAAAACTGTTCTGATACAGCATATCCGGACAATGTGGCACAGTGACACCGGATGCGGACCGGCGTCTGGCTGGATATTTAACGGACAGCAGAAAAGGCGCCTGCTCTGACTGGAGTGGAAGACGGCCATTTTGTCCGGCAGCTTTACGGATTACATGTCCTGCTTTTTACGGCAGGGTTTTATCTGGTCTTTGATCAGTATCCGGAGATTCTGGTTATCTGCATGATCTTATTTATATGTGTCAGACGGGAGAAAAATATGAAAGTAGTAACAGTGGTGGGAGCCAGGCCGCAGTTTATCAAAGCGGCGGTAGTTTCCCGCGAATTAAGAAAAAAACACCGGGAGATTCTCGTCCATACGGGACAGCATTATGATGATAACATGTCAGGGCAGTTTTTCAGGGAACTGGATCTGCCGGAAGCGGATTACAATCTGGGCATTTCCGGCGGCACCCATGCCGTGATGACAGGCCGTATGATGGCTGCCCTGGAAGAAGTATTTCAGAAAGAACAGCCGGACTGGCTGCTTGTGTACGGGGATACCAATTCCACACTGGCGGCGGCCCTCTGCGGGGCGAAACTGCATATTCCGATCTGCCATGTGGAGGCCGGGGCCAGGGTACATGACATGCACAATCCGGAAGAGATCAACCGCATCTGCACCGATCATGTGTCCGTCCTGCTGCTGGCCTGCACGGAAAGCGGTTACGGGGAAATGAAAAAGGAAGGGCTGTACGGACGGGGCCGGCTGGTGGGCGATCCCATGTACGATGCGTTCAAGGAATACAGCCGCCGGCTGGATGTCAGTGATATCAGGCTGTCCTGGCAGGATCATACGGCAGAACGTGTGCCGGAACGGTATTACTACATGACCTGTCACAGGGAGGAAAACACGGTAAACGACCATGCCCTTGCGGAAATATTCAAAGCCATGGACAGCCTGCCGGACAGGACGGTATATCCGGTGCATCCCCGCAACAGGGAGCGGGCCGCAAGGCTACGGCGGGAGCGGGGGCCTGGAAACATCATCCTGTGCGACCCGGTGGGCTACCTGGAAAGCGCCGCCCTGGTGCGTCATTCGCTGGCGGTGGTGACCGATTCGGGAGGACTGCAGCGGGAAGCTTTTTTTGCGGAGAAAAAATGCGTGACCATCCTGGACTTTGTGGCATGGCCGGAGACGATGACAGGAAACAGGAACCAGCTGTCCCGGCCGGACGCAGGGGAAATCCGGGAAAAGCTGTTCACACCCCAGACGGTGGAGGCCGGTTACCAGCCTTTCGGGGACGGCCATGCCGCCAGAAAGATTGTCCGAGCGCTGGAAGAGGCGCAGGAACATTTAACAAACAAGGCGGTCGCCGGCAATCATAAACCGGCGGCAGAAAATAACAGGACAAAGGAGACAGATCCGGAATGAAAGAAGCGTTACTGGAAAAAATACGGCTCAGACAGATTGTGGCAGGGGTTGTGGGATTAGGCTATGTGGGACTGCCCCTGGCGGTGGAGAAGGCAAAGGCCGGATTCAGAACCATCGGGTTTGACATCCAGCCGGAAAAGGTGGACATGGTAAACCGGGGGGAAAATTATATCGGGGACGTGGTCAGTTCCGACCTGGAGGAACTGGTACGGGCGGGAATGCTTTCCGCCACGACGAGTTTCTCCTTTGCCGGGCAGGCGGATTTCATAGCCATCTGCGTGCCCACGCCCCTGGACATCCACCAGGAGCCGGACATCAGCTATGTCAGGGATTCCGCGGCGGCGGTTGCGCGGTATTTAAAGCCGGGCACCATGGTGGTGCTGGAATCCACCACCTATCCCGGGACCACGGAGGAACTGGTGCTGCCGGTCCTTGAGAAAGGCTCCGGCCTGGTCTGCGGAAGGGATTTTTACCTGGGATTCAGCCCCGAGCGTGTGGACCCGGGAAACCTCATCTACAGGACAAAGAACACGCCCAAGGTGGTGGGGGCCGTGGGGGCGGACGCCGCGGAGGCCATCAGCGCCATGTACCGGGCCGTGCTGGACGGCGAGGTGCATACCGTCTCCTCCCCGGCGGTGGCGGAGATGGAAAAGATCCTGGAGAACACGTACCGGAACGTGAACATCGGGCTGGCCAACGAGACTGCCAGGCTGTGCTGCGCCATGGGCATTCCGGTGTGGGAGGTGATTGACGCCGCGAAAACAAAGCCCTACGGGTTCCAGGCGTTCTACCCGGGGCCGGGCCTGGGCGGGCACTGCATCCCGCTGGACCCGTATTACCTGGCCTGGAAGGCGAGGGAGTACGGGTTCCACACGACGCTGATCGAAAATTCCATGGTGATAAACGACAGCCAGCCGCAGTACTGCGTGCAGCGTGCGGCGGGGATCCTGAACCGGCGGGGCCTGGCCATGAACGGGGCGGGGATCCTGCTGCTGGGGGTGTCCTACAAGAACGACATCGGGGACTGCCGGGAGTCGCCGGCGGTAAGGGTGATGAAGGAGCTGGAAAAAAACGGCGCGCATGTGGAATACTATGACCCGTGGGTGCCGGAGTTCCGCAATATATACGGGAAGAGCGGGAAAAGCATCCCGCAGCTGACGCCGGAGGCCGTTTCCGGGTATGACCTGGTGATGGTGACGGCGGCCCACCACAACGTGGATTACGGAATGGTGCAGAAACACGCCAGGGCAGTGTTTGACACGAAAAACGTGATGAAGGACATAAAGGACAGGGACAATATTGAGGTGCTTTAGAGCGGACCATGCCTGATCATGCATGGTCATCTGTCATTGTTGCATTTTGGTGTCCGCAAGATAAGCGCATATTCCGGACGCCTTTGCCTGACTGTTTCCGACAGTATCCGTATATCTTTTCTGTCAGCCGGGCACACCGTGTCCGGTGATTATTCCGGACGGTTACCAGATATCTTTAAAAATCACATATAATCCGGATATTCCATGTAGTGCCGGAATGCCGCAGAAAGCGCCGCTTGATTCCAGCCACAGCAGGCCGCAGGGCAGCGGATATAAAAATCAGGAATATCAGGGATGGTTTCCGGAAATGCAGAGAGCTGCTGCATTGACCAGATTTAAGATAAATTCTCCGGCTCATGCCCTGAAGGGTACAAAACCGGGAGTGCGGATCGCAGAAATGATTTTCTGACACTCCCTGAATAAGCCCCGCAGTCTGCGGGGAGTCGCAGTGACGGCGGAAAGGGGGCGGCTCTTGGATTTTACATACAGATGTTACTTCAGGCTGGTGGACCTGCTCCGGGCACGGGGATATGCGCTTACGGATTACCACGGCTGGAAACAGCAGAAACGGTGCGTGATTCTGCGGCATGATATCGACAACAGTATCCCAAAGGCCGTGGAACTGGCCGGACTGGAGTACGGGGAACAGGTGCGTTCCACGTATTTTGTACAGCTTACATCGGATTTTTATAATGTTTTCTCAAAGGAAGGCAGGGACGGGCTGGCAAAACTGGCAGGTTACGGCCATCACATCGGGCTTCACTTTGATGAAACCTGCTATCCGGATTGTACCGGGGGGGGGTATTATGATACACAGGTAATGGTGGAAATGATCCTGCGGGAGGCGGCCCTGCTGCGGGAAGCGGCAGGCGTTCCCGTGGATGCGGTTTCCATGCACCGTCCGGGAAAGATCATGCTGGATGCGGATCTTGAAATACCCGGTATGGCCAACAGCTATGGGAAGGAATTTTTCCATGGATTTAAATACCTGTCGGATTCCAGAAGACACTGGCGGGAACCGGTGGAGGAAATAGCGGCTTCCGGCAGGTTCCAGCGGCTCCATATCCTGACTCATCCGTTCTGGTACAATCATACGGAAAAAGATATATACGCTTCGCTCAGCGGTTTTATAAATGACGCTTCCGGGCAGCGTTACGCATATCTGGGGGCAAACTTCACGGATCTGGAATCTGTGATGAGAATGGATGAAAACGGAACTATATACAGAAGCTGATCTGAAAAGGTCCGTGCACTTTGCAAAATCTGCTGTTTATCTGCATACGGAACCTGCGGGAGCCGGAAGAAAATCCGTCTCCGGGGGATATCTCTCCGGAAAAAGCGCAGGGGACGGCGTGGCGGGAGCGGACCATATACCGGGAGGGAACGAAATGGTGATTCAGGATATACTGGACTGGCTGGATGAAAGCGGACGTGTCTACAGCTTTCACGGTAACCGGGACAGCGCAGTCAGCGGTTTTTCCCCGCTGGAACATTACAGGTCCGGCACACTGACCTGGATAAAGACACAGCATGGTTATGAAAAAGCCGGCAGTCCGTCCGGCATTGCCTGTGCGGTCATACAGGACGGGATTTTGCCGGAATGCGGGGCATACATTGTATCAGATGATTCAAAGGAACTGTTTTTTAGTATTTTACAGCATTTCTGGGGAAAGGCACAGCCGGAAGGAGGAACCGGGGCAGGCACCTTTATTTCGCCGGAAGCGGAGATTGCTCCCACAGTATCCGTGGGATGCGGTTGTACCATTGACGGGGAGGTACATATCGGGGACCATACCGTCATCGGGCATAACGTGGTCATTACCGGCAGGGTACGCATCGGAACCGGATGTGTGATCCAGTCCGGTGTGGTGATCGGCATAGACGGGTTCGGCTACAGCAGGGATGCCCGTACAGGGGAAAAGCGCATGATTCCGCATTTCGGAGGCGTGTTTATTGGAGACGGGGTTTTTATCGGAAGCCATGTGAATATTGCAAAGGGCACGCTGGATGATACGATCATCGGCAGCGGGACAAAAATTGCGCCGTCCACCCACATCGGGCACAACACGGTACTTGGTGAAAACACGACGGTTATCTGTTCGGACCTGTTTGGAAGCGTCCGTACCGGACCGGAGTCATACATTGTGGCCAGTACGGTGAAAAACCAGTCAGAGATAGGCGGACATACCGTGATCGGAATGGGTTCGGTGGTGACGGGAACAGTTCCTGAAAATGTGGTTGCGTACGGAATTCCGGCAAAGGTAAAAAAGATCAATGACAGCGGGCTGTAAAAAGACGGGCGGTTCTCCGGGAAATGCCGGAGCGTGTTTCCGTGGGCGCCACACATGGTAAGGAAACAGTTTTACTGATAATAGATAACAAAACAATCAAACAGAAAAGAAGGCAGAATGTCATGAAATACGCATTAATCGGCTGCGGGCGGATATCGCCAAACCATATCGCCGCCGCAGTAAAAAACGGGCTGGATATCGCTGGTATCTGCGACACCAGGGTGGAACGCACACAGGAGAAAGCACAGATGTGCGGTCTGGAAAATGTCCGTCAGTATACGGATTACCGGGAGATGCTGGAAAAGGAAAAGCCGGAACTGGCGGCGGTATGCACGGAATCCGGCAGCCATGCAAGGATCGCCCTGGACTGTCTGGACGCCGGGTGCAACCTGATTATTGAAAAGCCGGTGGCGCTGTCCCTGGCCGATGCGGATGCGGTCATAAGCCGTGCGGATGAAAAGGGGCTGAAGGTATGCGTGTCCCACCAGAACCGCTTTAACAGATCCGTACGGAAAATCAGAGAGGCGCTGGAACAGGACAGGTTCGGCAGGCTGTATTACGGGACGGTCCATGTACGCTGGTGCAGGGACCGGGGGTATTATTCCGGTGCGAAGTGGCGTGGCACCTGGGAACAGGACGGCGGTGCGCTGATGAACCAGTGCATTCACAGCATCGACCTGCTGCGCTGGATGATGGGGGATGAAATAGACACCGTCATCGGCATGACCGACCGGCTGGGGCACCCTTACATAGAGGCGGAAGACCTTGGGATGGCGCTTGTGAAATTTAAAAACGGGGCTTACGGGATCATTGAGGGAACCACGGACATATATCCCCGCAACCTGGAGGAGACACTCTGTCTGTTCGGTGAGAGGGGAACGGTCAGGGCCGGAGGAACGTCCCTCAACCGGATTGAGGAATGGCGGTTTGCGGACGGACAGGAAGACGCCGCCCATGTAATGGAAAGCTGTCAGGAAGACCCGCCGGATGTCTATGGTTTCGGACATACGCCGCTATATGCGGACATGGCCGGTGCCATAAGGGACGGCAGACAGCCACTTGTGGACGCACGGGCGGGAAGACGTGCGCTGGAACTGGTGCTGGCGGTATACCGCTCGGCGGCGCAGGGCGCTGCGGTGGGCCTGCCGCTGGAAAGCTGTGCGACTGTGGACTTCCGGGGGCGTTTCGGCTGATCCGCATGACGGAGGAACAGGCATGAAGGAATATCAGGAAATTAAAACCGGGGACCGGGCATCGGTATCCAAAACGCTGACAGAAGCGGATGTATACGGATTTGCCGGAATCTGCGGGGATTTTAATCCGGTGCATGTGGATGAAACCGCTGCGGCCCGGACACCGTTCGGCAGGAGAATCTGCCATGGTATGCTCTCGGCGTCGTTTATTTCCACCGTGCTCGGCATGTACCTGCCGGGCCCGGGCAGCATATACCTGGAGCAGAACGTAAAGTTTGTGGCGCCGGTGTATATCGGGGACACGGTTACCGCATGTGCCACGGTAAGCAGGGTAGAAGGAGATATCGTGACACTGGATACGGCAGTGTATAATCAGGACCAGAAAGCGGTTATCACAGGCAGCGCCAGGGTACTGGTGCGGAAAGATCCGGAATACAGGGCAGGTTCTGGAAAATAAAACAGACAGGATAAACCATATAGGATAAACCATATAGAGGAATTAAATGTACGTGTCAGCCTTCTGGCAGGGGGCAGCACTGAGAACAGACAGATTGGAGCGTGTATGGACGGATATTTTGTACATCCATCCAGCATTGTGGATGGAAATGTGACAATCGGCGCCGGTACAAAAATCTGGCATTTCAGCCACATACAGTCAGGGGCGGTCATCGGTGAAAACTGTTCCTTCGGACAAAATGTGAACATAGCGGAAAACGTTAAAATCGGCAGCGGCGTAAAGGTGCAGAACAATGTATCGGTTTACGAAGGCGTGGAACTGGAGGACGGGGTGTTCTGCGGGCCGTCCATGGTCTTCACGAACGACCTGACGCCAAGGGCTGCTTATCCGAAGGGCAGGAAGGGATACCGTAAAACGCTGGTATGCCGGGGCGCCACGCTGGGGGCGAACTGTACGATTCTGTGCGGACACACAGTGGGCAGATACGCCATGGTGGCCGCCGGGGCAGTGGTGACAAAGGATGTGGAATCCCATGCGCTGGTGGCCGGCGTGCCGGCGGAACAGACCGGATGGGTGTGCGAATGCGGGCATATCCTGAAACATGACTTTCATTGTCCCCGCTGCGGGCGGGAATACCGGCTGTCGGATGGCAGGCTGGTTCCGTCCGGGGGGGGGGATTTTCTAAACAGCGAAAGTACCGGATAAAACCGTGGGCATGTTATCCCATGTACCGGTGCGGCCGGCGGAAAAGCTGCCTGCCCGCAGGTTTTCCGCAGTCGTCCGGCAGGAATAAAACCGGCGGTCCCGGATGTGGTATTTTATATCCGGGGAAAGCCTGTACTGCCGTATCCCGGAGGGAAGGGTACGGGATTGTGGACAGAAAGGAATGCGGGGTGGCGGCATGAACAAAAATAAGAATATAAATCAGGATATAAGACATGTTTCCATGCGGCTGGATAGTTCTGACCCATGCCGTGCGGCTTCCTTACCGCAGTGCGGCCCTGGTACGGATACCGGTATTCCCGCATTACGGGACGTTTCCGGTACGGGGCCGGAGGAAACCATACAGGGCGTATCCTATATCGGCGCCCCCAGGTCCCGGACGGCCATGTATGTTACCGCAAAGGTGAGTCATCTGCTTGCGAATCTGGAATCTGTCCGGCACTGCCTCATCTTTGCGGAAAAAGGAATGGACGTGGCGGACAGCCTGATGGAACGGCACAGCTTCCTGTTCTCGGAATTCCCACAGGCTGATTATGCCCGGTACGCATCCCGTTTTGAACAGATGAAAAGGCGCGCGGGAGGCGGGCCGGGATACATACAGGCACAGGGCGGGTATTATGTCAGTGAGACCGCAAGGATCGGACGGGATGCGTATATAGAGCCGGGATGCCTGATCGGGCACGACGTATCCATCGGGGACCGTGCGGTCATCCTGGCGGGAAGCGTCATACGCCATGCGTCCGTAGGGGACGATTTTTTATGCAATGAGTATGCGGTGATCGGCGCAAACGGTTTTACGATGGCGGAGGACGCTGGCGGAAACAGGATCAGGATCCCATCTCTTGGCAGGGTGCGGATCGGGAACCGTGTGGAAGCGGGGGTCCACAGCAACATATCCAGGGGCAGCGCCGGCGACACGGTGCTGGAGGATGGTGTGAAGCTGGACGCCTTTGTGCATATCGGGCATGACGTCCACGTTATGTCCCATGCGCAGGTGACTGCCGGGGTGGTTGTGGGAGGATACGCAGTCGTTGGTGAGGGAGCGTTTCTGGGAATCAACGCCTCGGTAAGGAACAGGATCAGCATCGGCGACCATGCCACAGCCGGTATGGGAGCGGTTATTACAAAGTCAGTGCCGCCGGATAGTGTGTCAGCCGGAAATCCGGCATCCAGATTGAAACGGAGTATATAAGATGAAAATATGTTTTGCCGGACCAGCGGACAGTATTCATATTGTGAAATGGTGCAGATGGTTTACCGGACATGGTCATGAAGTATTTGTTATATCTTTTACAAAAGGTAAAATTCCGGGGGTACGGGTATATACGATACAGACTTCTGCCAGGCCGCAGGGCAGCGATTTCAGCAAAATCCGGTATCTTTTTTCCGGCCGGACGTTTCGGGAAATTATAAAGAAAGAACAGCCGGATATTATTAATGCCCATTATGCCACCAGCTATGGGGCGGCAATGGCGCTTAGCGGGGTGAAAAATTATATTCTGTCAGTATGGGGATCAGATATATACGATTTTCCAAAGAAGAGCCCTTTACATAAGGCGCTGTTAAAATTCAGCCTGCGTAAAGCATCCATGCTGTTTTCAACAAGCAGGGCAATGGCGGATGAGGCAGTCAGGTATACGAGTAAAAAATTTGAAATTACTCCATTTGGCGTGGATATGAAACTGTTCAGCCCGGATAAAAGAACCAGGCCCGCAGGCAGCCGTCCTTTTGTGATTGGTATTGTAAAGACGCTGGATGATCTTTATGGAATTGATTATCTGATAAAAGCGGTATCCATGATTCACACACAGCGGCCGGAACTTTCACTTTCCCTGCGGATATCCGGTACAGGGCCAGAGGCAGAGACGTATCGAAGACTTGCGGAAGAATCCGGCATTGCGGATTTCACGGTGTTTAACGGACACATTTCCCAGGCGCAGGCGGCTAAAGAGTGGGCGGATATGGATGTGGCGGTCATTCCTTCTGCGTTGTATGAATCGTTTGGCGTTTCGGCCGTGGAAGCCCAGGCCTGCCAGACGCCGCTGATTATTTCAGACGTGGCCGGGCTGCTGGAAACGACTGTACCGGGCAGATCCAGTGAAGTTGTTCCAAAAAAAGACGCTGCGGCAATCGCCCGGCGCATTCTGGAACTTTATGATGATGCGGACAGACGGAAACGTATGGGAGAGTATGCAAGGGATCATGTCCTGGAACATTATGAACTGGACTGCAGCTTTCAGAAGATAGCAAACACTTTTCCAGAGCAGGGTGAGGCAGATTCAGTTTGTGAAAATCTGATAACGGTTCGTCTGGAGATAAACGCAGGGCAGGATTTTGTAATAGGTACCATAAAAGGATTATCTGATAAATATGGTATTAATTATTTACTGGAAGCAGTATCAATTATCAGAAAAAACAGTCCGGACTGTCCGATAAAGCTGCGTATTGCGGGAAAAGGCCCAAAGGAACAGGAGTACCGGAAAC
The DNA here is from genome assembly GCA_947642745.1 of uncultured Eubacterium sp. GTDB lineage: Bacteria > Bacillota > Clostridia > Lachnospirales > Lachnospiraceae > Eubacterium_J. The sequence continues at coordinate 6,576 of CANRTU010000057.1, read as the reverse complement.
TGGCTGGTCAGCTGGGCATCGGGGATATCACTGCCTGGCTGGGATTTATCAGTCAGGAGCAGGCTGCGCAGGAATGGGCAGACATGGATGTGGCGGTCATTCCGTCGGTGCTGGATTCGGAATCTTTCGGGGTGTCAGCGGTGGAGGCGCAGGCCTGCGGTGTACCTGTTATTATATCAGATGTGCCTGGTATGCGGGAGGCGGTAAGGCCGGGAAAGTCAGCTGTAATAGTAAACAGAAGAAATGCACAGGAGATAGCCAGTGCAATCGTTGCGTTATTTAGAGATGAAAGTAAAGGCAGAAATATGGGATTGTGTGGCAGGAAATATGTAACTGACAATTTTGAATTAAATGATTGTTTTAACAGAATAGAAGATCTGTATTTACAGATAGTCAAAAATAACAGAGGTTGAAATATGAAACGGTGTATTTTTTATCTGCCATATAAGCTGGAGCAAAATGGTGAGCGTGCACGGATGCTGCGTCCGAAAAAAATGATACAGGCATTTCAGAAAATTGGATACAGGGTATATGTAATACAGGGATATGCAAAAGAGAGAAAAGCCAGAATTCACAGACTGCGTACATATATAAACCAGGGTTACAAATTTGATTTTATGTATTCAGAAAGCAGTACAATGCCTACACTTCTTACAGAGCCGCATCATTATCCGCTGCATCCGTTTTTTGATTTTAGTTTTTTTCATTATATTAAGAAACAGGGAATCCGAATAGGACTTTTTTATTGCGATATATATTGGAAATTTAATATGTATGGAGAAGTATTACCGGGCTGGAAAAAGTTTTTTTCTTTGAGAAATTATGAGTATGACATCTGGCAGTATAAAAGACTGCTGGACCGGTTTTATGTTCCAGATTTGAAAATATGCGACTATCTGGATGCGGAATGTCTGACCAGAATCGCAAAGGAGCTTCCGCCCGGAGCGGAAAATCTTATGATTAATAAAAAAGACAATGTTAAAAGAGATTTCAGTAAAAATCCTTTATCTGTTTTTTACGTGGGAGGTATTGGAAAATATTATCAGATTACAGAACTGGTCCGTGCGGTCAGTCAGATAGATAATTGTGAGCTGACAATATGCTGCAGAGAAGAAGAATGGAATAAAGAAAAAACAACTTATGAAAGTCTGCTCAACAATCATATTCATATTATACATAAAAATAGCGGCGATCTGAAAGAATTTTATGACGGGGCGGATCTTTGTTCGCTTATGTTCCGGTGGGACAGATACCGGGTGATGGCAAAACCATTTAAAGCCTATGAATATCTTGCCCATGAAATACCGGTACTTTCCACGAAAGGAATGGCAATCGGAGATTTTGTAGAAAAAAATAACATCGGCTGGAGCATAGGGTATGATGTTCGTGAAATTACAAAGGTTCTGAAAGATATATTGGAAAATCCTTATTTGCTGGAAGAAAAACGAAAAAATTGTGCAAGGGTAAAAAAAGATAATTTGTGGATTTCCCGTGCAAGGACTGTTGCAGAAGACTTAACATCATAATTTGCAGAGGTTAGAATGGTAGCTAAAATTATAGTTGTGGCAATAGTATTTGTATTATTTACATATTTATTTAAGCGTGCGGCAGGAAGTCTGAGTTTTTCAAAACTTAATATGATAAGTGTTCTCTATTATTATATTCTTGTGTTTAATCTGGCTGGGGCATCGCTGGTCTATATTGGAGCTAGAAATCATTATATTATTCAGGCGATAAAATCAGAAGAGGTTATACATGTCACATACTGGATACTGGTATACACAGTTCTGATGTTTCCGGCAGTGTTGATTGTGATGAAACGCATTTATATCAGAAATCTTCCAGTACGGAAAATAGAAGCTTACATAGCAGGCAGGACATTCTTTGCGGGAAACAGGATGGCTATACAGGGAATTGTAATTGTACTTACAGCAATCTGTATTCTTGCGATTGGTTATGTCACAGGAAATATTGGTTATGTGCCAATATTTGAGGCTTTTAAAGAGGGGGCGGATCCGGCTGTGCTTAGGCAGGCCGCCGGAAGGAGTTTCAGCGGAAACATTTATATCAAAAATATAATAATGATTTATCTGACACCGTTTTTGTCATATTATGCCTATATTATGATGCGGCTGACAAGAACAAGATTCTGGTATATGTTCTTTCCGTTTTTATTCGTATTAAGCATTTTTGTTGTAGTATATGATTTATCGAAAGCGCCAGTGATTAATTATATGCTGGGGCTTTATTTAATTGAGGTGCTTCTGGGAGGCGTTAAAAATAATAAAAAATTTTATGGTTTAGTAGCGCTTGGAATACTCATTATATTATTTTATTATGTCTTTATGCTTTCTCAGGGAGCGGCTATTTTTTCAATTTATTCCGGGCCGGCAGGGCGTATTATTTTTTCGCAGATAGCAGGGCTGTTTTTACACGTTCGTATATTTCCATTGGAGCATCCGTTTCTACATGGAGCCAGTTTTACACACTGGTATCAGTTTATCATTCCTGCAGCATCCAACCGGCGTTCTGCCAGAATTGTTATGGAAATATTTAATCCGGAAGGTGTACAGCAGAATACAGCAGGTGTAATGAATACTGTGTTTACTGGAGAAGCATATGCGAACTTTGGAATAGCGGGGGTGATTGTGGCGCCAGTTATTTTCGGAATTATAATTGGATTTATTGCGTACAGGATACCGGGATTTAAGAAAACAGCAACATCAGTCTTGTTTTATGCGGAAATGTCACTTTTGTATATTTCCATGGTGGAAGGAGGATTTGTTGATATCTTTTATAGTGTTTCAGTCATTATGACTATGGCATTTGTGTTATTATTTAAATTTATGTCAGATTCAGGAAACCGGAGATATATATGAAAAATTTTTGCGATAAAGCGGTAAAACAGATTGCTGTTCTAATTCATAATGGTTTTTTTCATATACTGCTTGGGGGAACGCTTTCGAAAGTAATCGCTTTTTTTTCCAGTATTATGATTGTCCGTTTTGTTAACAAAACAGATTACGCTTACCTTGGGTATGCGGATAATATTTATTCTTATATATATCTGATAACAGGTTTTGGTCTTGATTCAGCAATTTTAAAGTTTTGCGTGGGAAAGTGCAGGAAAAAAAATAAATCTTATTTAACATTTGCGTTAAAATATGGACTACTGGCAGAAGTGGTTATAGTTGGGTTTGTGCTTTGTCTGGTAAAAATATTTCCGGTAGCGTTTGAACAGGCCAGAATATATATGTATCTGATGGGACTGTATCCTTTTTTTTATTTTACCGCAACTGTGTTACAGGCATTTATGAGAGCGGGATTAAAATACAAAGATTATGCTTATGCCGGAATTTTTCAGACGGGAGCAGTATTAGTGGTCAGTCTGGTACTGGTATTCAGAATCGGGGCGTACAGTATGATTGCGGCCCGTTATATTTCAATAGTGGTTGTAATACTATTCACATATAAAGTAATAAAGCCAGAAGTGGCAGATGTTTCTTACGGGGAAATTTCGAAGGAGGAAGCCTGGAAGTTTATTGGTTTTGGAATTTCGCTTTTAATCGCAAATATATTTTCCATGATAATGCCTGTCAATGAAAGTTTTCTGGTAAACAATCTGGTCAGGGATACGACTGCTTCTGCAAACTTTAAAGTGGCGAATCTGATTCCACAGCAGATCACATTTGTCACTTCTTCCATTGCTATATACTATTTTCCGTTGTTTGCAAAAATGAAACACAGAAAAGAAATATGGGAAAAGTCCAGACAGGCAGGATTACTAACTCTGTTTGTCATTTCAGGAATCTGTATAATGGGAATTATTGTTTCACCAGTTTTTATCAGAATTGTATATGGGAATCAATATGCTGATATTACAGGAATCATGATTTTATTGTGGATTGCCCATAGTATGAATGCGGGAATCAGAATGCTTCCAATGAATATACTGCCTGCTATTGGATATACCAGATTTAATTTATTAATGTCTGTATCTGCCTGTCTGGTTCATTTTGTCATAGATTATTTTTCTATAAAAAGATGGGGAATCAGCGGGGCTGCGCTGGCGGGAATACTCGTATATTTTCTCACAGGCATTTGTTATTGGATTTATCTGTGGAATAAAACAAAAATAAAGTGAGGTACACAGGATGAGATCTTTACCCGGGCCGGTAAAAACAGCCGGAAGAATAATAATAAAAGAAAAGGACCGGATTATGTCACGGTACTGGCAGTATGTGCTTAAAACTAATCCGGGGAAACATGCCATACATGAGATGAAAAGAGAAAAGCAAAAACTGATCAGACCAGTTAATTTATATCATCCATTATATTTTCATGAAAAAATGTTGTGGCTTAAGTATTTTATTTATAACACCAGTCCGCTGGTGGCCCAGTGCTATAATAAATATGAGGTCAGGAATTATGTGAAGAGTAAAGGGCTTGGGCATATTTTAAATGAATTGTATGGTGTCTGGGATAATATAGAAAATATACCCTGGAATCATCTGCCGGAAGAATATGTGATGAAAATATCCAATGGATATAGTGGCCATGTATTTAAGAGAAAAGGACAGCCTTTTCATATAAAAGCTGCTGTCAGGCAGTTAAAAGAGGTGAAAGAAAAGTATAGTTATTATTATCTTATTACAGGAGATTTGTTCGTCGGAGAGACGCCGCAGTATATTATATGTGAAAAAATGTTACATTCACGAGAGGGAGGGTATGATGCTCCCGAAGATTATAAATTTCATTGTTTTAATGGAAAGCCAATGTATATTGAAATTATAATGAACAGGAATCAGGTCAGTGGTTTTAACAGCGTATTTGTGGATTTGAATTTTCGTGACAGACATGAGCTGGAGGGACTGGCATCCACAGGTACGGCTCATATACCTGAAAGTTTTCCCCGGATGGTGGAGATCGCAAAAGTATTATCAGAAGACTTTCCTTATGTAAGGGTAGATCTGTATGAAGAATGCGGACAACCGGTATTTGGCGAGCTGACATTTACACCATTTCATCTTCAGACAAAGCAGTCACAAAAAGAGCTGGGTAAATTACTGGATATCAGTCATATAGAACGTTATACAGCATTATCAGGTAAAGCTGGTAAAAATGACGGAAAGGTAAAGCGTGTTAAGTAAAAGAAATGAAAAACAAATAATGCATATAGTTTTATTTATTATATTGCTGTTTGTGGGTGCAGGCAGTTTTATAAGGATTTTCTTTGGGGCGGAACTTTCAGATGAAGCGTATTCTGTGGCCGAGGCATATCTCGTGGCAGACGGCGCAATCCCGTTTGTGACCAACTGGTCCCAGATCCCCGGATGGGCACTGCTTATGGCTCCGTTTAGTAAAATATATATCCGGCTGAATGGCAGTACGGAAGGCATGTTTTTATATATGAGGCTGGTTTCATTTATACTTACGGTTTTGTTTATGTCTGTTATATACAGACTTCTGAAAGGATACCTGGAACCAGGGTATATAAGAATTATATATATCATGCCTGCTGTTGTTCCCTTTTTTCATGGTCTGACAGTTTTTCGTGCTGACAGGCCTGCTTTGTTTATCATATGGATTTCTGGAATATTGCTGGTACCGTCATTATATGATAATGGAAAAAAACATTATGCCTTTTTTTCCGGGATATGTGCGGCGGCGGCAATTTTATGTTATGCCCAGCTTTTGATTTATTGTTTTATAATTGTTCTTATGCTTGCGGGGTATGAATTAAAACGAGACAGAAAGTTCGTAATTACGTTCCGCTTTGTTATGGGAGGAATATTGACAGCGGGTGTTACAACGGGATACCTGATAATAAAAAGTGGGAATATATACCGGTTTATCAAAGGGTTTCAATATTTATTATCGGATGTGGCATATTTCCGGATTGAAAATGATGGTATCTATAAGTTTGTACCATTTATGAAAGTTGTGCTGCTGGATATCATTATAAAACATCTTTTGTTTTATACAGGGCTGGCAGCTGTTATTTGTGCGATTATCACATATAAGAGACGGTGTTATGATAAACAGTATTTCAGGCTGTTATCACTTACATATGGTACAGTGTTATCATGCATATCTTATGTAATAGAATATCATAATGTCAGATTGTTAATTATTATTTATTATATCTGCCTGCATTTATATCTGACAGCGCCCTGGTTTGTATTGTATACACATAAATATAAGAAATTGTGCAGCCTGCTGCTGTTTTTTTTCTGGTTCCCTTCAGGAGTATGGATGATTGTAACTGCACTGACAACATATGCAGAGCCGGTTACAAGGACATTGTTATTAAGTAACGGATCTTTTCTGACGCTTTTGTTTGCGGCACTTGCTTTTCGGGAACGGATGGATAAAACAGATACGGCGCTGACCGGCATTGCTGCGTCCTGTATCCTGGCAGCTGTCGTATCTTTTTCAATGTTGTTTAATGTATATTCTTACATATACCGGGATGGGGATATTGGACAACTGAATCATAGAGTCAGAACCGGTGCATATAAAGGAGTATATACTACTAAAGAAAGAAAACAGGGAATTATAAAACTGGAAGAAGTA
>CANRTU010000056.1 GCA_947642745.1 uncultured Eubacterium sp. | reverse complement strand
TGCCAGAGTCAGCCCGCCGCAGGCGGAGTATCCGGCAAAGCCGGATACTTTTTTAATCTCTGTTAAGAAATTGTGGAAATACTGGTATTTAACTGCTATAATGTTTCCGGAAGTAATTTTTAATATTATTTGAAATTCAAAAGGAATCATATGACAGGGTAAAATCAGATTATTACGTGAAGATAGTCTGATACCCGTATCATTGATCCCGGATGCTTTAACCAGGGGTACGTATGTGAGTTTTTAATCTTATAAACAAAAAAGCTCTTTATGAGCCTTTATGGAAATAAAAACCATACAATAAGGATATTATGAAAGGAAACTGGTTTTATGAAAATCATATTTTTACATCACAGCAGCTTTCTGGTGGAGCTGGACCAGATGTATCTTTTGTTCGACTATTTCGATGGAAGCCGGGTCAATGGCTTTCAGTTTACGGGAACGCTTCCGCAGCTGGACGCAGAAAAAGAATTGTATGTGTTTTCCAGTCACAGCCACAGGGACCATTTCGATATGGACAATCTGAAGCTGGCGGCACAGTATCCACGCACCCGTTTTATTTTTTCCAAAGACTGTAAGATGAGCCGCAATTATTTAAAAAAGCACGGATATGAAGAATCTATTATGGATAAAATTACCTATGTGGCGCCCTGGAAACATTATGAGACCGGAAACGTGCGGGTGGATACGCTAAACTCCACAGATGCCGGCGTGGCTTTCTGTGTGGAAGCTCAGGGGATTTGTATCTATCATGCCGGTGATCTGCACTGGTGGTACTGGGAAGGCGCCGGTGATCTCGTAAATGGCAGAATGGAACGGGGATACCGGCGGGAAATGCGAAAGATTGCGGACCGGCATTTTCATCTGGCGTTTATACCGCTTGATCCAAGGCAGGGGGCGGATACGTTTAAGGGCTTTGATTACTTTATGAAGCATGTGGACGCAGACCATGTATTTCCCATGCATATGTGGCAGGATTATTCCATGATCCGCACATATAAGAGCCGTACAGACAATGATAGTTTTGTAAAACGGATTGTGGATATTACAAAAGAAAATGAAGTTTTTGAATTGTAACAATATCTGTTTAAAAAATGGTAATCTGTATGGGAAACGGAACTGGAGACTGGTCCGGCGTCCGTAAGGGGAAATAAAAACAATGCTGAAAAGTTTACGGGCAACAGACCGCAAACAAGTCCGGCATAACATTCAGAAAGGACAGAAAGCGTATGGGAAAAGTACTGATTCTGGAAGATGAAGACAGTGTAAACCGGGGCATATCCTTTTCATTGAAAAAAGCCGGGCATGAGATCTGTTCCTGCCATACGGTGGGGGAGGCAAAGACGCAGGCAGGTTCCTTTCAGCCGGAAATCGTGATTTGTGACATTAACCTGCCGGATGGCAGCGGACTGGATTATATTGTATGGCTGAGAAAACAGAGCAATGTGCATATTATCTGTCTGACAGCGTTAAGCCAGGAGCTGGACCAGGTGATGGGTTATGAATCCGGTGCGGACGATTATATTACAAAACCCTTCAGCCTGTCGGTGCTGCTGTTAAAAATCGAAGCCTTTTTTCGCAAAAACAGCCGGGAAGGCGGGACAATGCGCCGGTCCGGTGAGGTCTGTATCTGGCCGGAACAAATGCGGGCCTGTGTACAGGGGGAGGAAGTTTCCATGACCAGAAATGAGTGGAAGCTTTTGTGCCTGTTTCTGGATCATCCGCAGCAGATTCTTTCCAGACAGCAGATTCTGACCCATTTATTTGATATGGACGGTGAATTTGTGGATGAGAATACACTGGCTGTAAATATCCGCAGGCTGCGGGAAAAAATCGAGGAAAATCCGGCAAAACCCCGGTATATTAAAAATGTGCGGGGACTGGGGTATGTGTGGGACGCACAGACAAAGTAACACCGGAATATATGATCAGAAATAATAATCTGGAACATTTGTATCAAACAGATTTATATAAAACAGAAAGGAGAAACCGGCAGACCAGTGATAGCGGGGAAAAAACAATACCTCTGGATGCCTGTGCTGCCTGTCTTTATTTTTATTATGATAAATCTGTGCCTGGATCTTTGCTATTATCAGGACTACAGGGACAAGATGGGCATTGTGGAGCAGATGCTGTCGGCGGATCATACGCAGCGTATGGATACAGCAGCCAACATACTGAAATACGGCACGGCGGGCGCTGAAAAAGGGGCGGCAATTCTAAAGCAGTATGGCTATGAGAATACACATAACAGGTTTTACCAGGCATTTGTAAAAATGTGTCTTATGACAGCCCTGCTGTCGGGCGGGGCGCTGGCGCTGATCTGGCTGGCCGTGGCGTGGCGGCGGAAGAAAGAGCAGGCAGCGCGGGATGTATGGCTCTGGCAGCTGGGGCAGTATCTCTTTCAGCTGCGGGAGGGAAGTGGGGATCTGCATATGCTGCCGCGGACAGAGGACACGCAGGGACCGGCCTGCCGGGTAAACGAACAGCTGGAGCTGCTTCTGGAACACCTGGATATGACAAAACAGCAGTCAGACCGGGAGAAGGAGTCCATAAAAAAACTGGTCACGGATATTTCCCACCAGTTAAAGACGCCGGTGGCGGCCCTGGACACCTGTTTTTCCGTACTGGATGACCGTACGTTAAGCCAGGCGGAGCGGGAAGAGTTTTACCAGCGGTGTCACAGGCAGCTGGAGGCGTTAAAAGAGCTGCTGGATTCCCTGATACAGGTATCCAGGCTGGAAGCCGGAATGATACAGCTGGAATTGGGCAAAGCGCCGGTGCTGGATACCGTAATTGCCGCTGTAAACCGGGTATATCCGAAAGCGTCGGCAAAGCAGCTGGAATTTGTATTTGATTATGACCAGACGATGGAAGATATTTTCGTACTGCAGGATGAGAAATGGCTGTGCGAGGCTTTCATTAATGTGCTGGATAACGGGATCAAATACAGCCCTGTCAGCGGGGAGATCCGGGTTGTGCTTTCACGGTATATCAGTTTTGTGCGGATCGAAATTGCGGATATGGGAATCGGCATTCCTGCGGAGGAATTCCATAAGATTTTCAGGCGTTTTTACCGGGTCAGCGACAGGCGGGTCCGGCAGGAAAGCGGGTCCGGCGTGGGGTTGTATCTGGCCAGGGAGATTATCGAAAAACATGAGGGCGTTATTTTTGTCCGGTCAGGCCGGGGTAGTGAAAAAGAGCGGCCCGGCAGCCGTTTTATCATACAGCTGCCCTGTGTGGCGAAAGATAATACAAAAGATTCATAAAAAAATATAAATAGAAAGTAAGAAGAATGATAATGTATAAAAAAGAACAGAAAGAAGCGGGAAAAGACGGAAAGCGGATAAAAGCGGCCAGAAAAGAATACCAGCGTCTGCTGCGGCAGGAAGAAAAACTGCGAAAGGCAGCCACGGGGCAAAAGACGCCGGAATGGAAACTGGCGCTGGAGAAAAAAATTCCGCCGAAAGCCTGCGATACATTAAAACGGGCGTTCTGTCGTGCGTTTTCACAGATTTTTGAAAAGGGAACCGGAATCATAGAAAAAAGCTATTCCAGGACGGACCTTACAGATGATTTTAAAATCCGTGATTATGCGGTAAACATAAAAGGCACCAGCAGGGAACTTAAAAATATGCGGGCAGCCGTGCAGAAAGACGGCTTAAAGGAACTTGCGGTTACAACTGCGGAAGGCGTGGGCCTTGGCCTGTTTGGGATCGGTCTGCCGGATATTGTGGTGTTTAGCGGAATGCTGCTGCGGGGCATTTATAAGGCGGCGTCCGGTTACGGCGTGGATTATCATCTGCAGCGGGAGCGTTATCTGATATTAAAAATGATGGAGGCCGCCGTGTCCCGGGGAGAAGCCTTCGCACAGTGCGATAAAGTGGTGGACGAAATACTTATGGCGGATGATACAACGGCGGCAGATGACAGCGGGTTTCAGCAGCAGATGGAACAGACAGCCGGTGCGCTGGCAACGGATATGCTGCTGATGAAATTTATCCAGGGCCTGCCGGTCATCGGAGTGGCCGGAGGTATGGCAAATCCGGTTTTTTACCATAAAATCATGCAGTATGTAAACATGAAATTTTATAAACGGTATTTACAAAAAATGTTAAACGACTCTCAGACTGTGGGAGAGCAGGCGTGGCGGATGTAAAGAACCCCGGAGGGACGGCTCCTGTGGCAGTTCTGACCGTATGTTTTGGCACCAGATATATCCAGAGCGGGGAAGCCGGTGTGGGCGCTGTGGAAGCCGCCATCGCCAGAAAATTTCCAGAGTATGAAGTACGCCGGGCATATATGAGCCGGCAGCTGGCCGGAATGATAAACGCACAGAGCGGGCAAAGAACAGACACCCTGTTTTCCGCACTGGAACGTGGGGATAAGGACGGGATCAGGGGAATGGTCGTTCAGCCTGTCTTTGTAACGGACGGTCTGGAATGCAGACGGCTGGCAGCCGCCCTGGAAGCGGCGCACCGGTCTGACGGTAAAAAAACGTCCGTTTGTACATTCACGGACAGAATCTTTCAGTATAAACATATGCGGCTTGCGCTGGGGAAACCCCTGCTGGCAGAAGAGGAAGATTTTAATGCGGCGGCGGCAGCGGTGGCAGGCCGTCTGTCTGCTTATATGGATGGAGAGACGGCGGTCTGTCTCATGGGGCACGGAACCGCCACCGGTGAGAATGAAGCTTATGTGAGGCTGGGTCATGCCTTTGAACGGTCTGGCCTGACAGACTATTATACCGGTGTGATGAAAGGGAAACCGGGCATACAGCAGATTCTTGAGGCGCTAAAAAGGCGGGGAAACTACCGCAAAGCCGTTCTTTTTCCGTTGATGGTCTCCGCTGGCGCCCATGTGCGCGGCGAAATGGCAGGAAGCCGTCCGGATTCCTGGAAGACAGTCATGGAGCGGTCCGGTTACAGGACGCTGTGTCTGATGGAAGGACTCGGGCAGATTCCGGCCATACAGGAGATATATGCCCTGCATGTAAAAGAAGCGCTGCGACGGTTTTTTACTTTATAAGAAAGAGCGTCCTAAACCCCTTCCGGGAGGATTGCAGGGTCTGCCCCGGCGAAGCGGGAACACTGCGTCGGAGAGGAAGATGCTGCCAGAGTCAGCCCGCCGCAGGCGGAGTATCCGTCAGAGCCGGATACTTTTACTTTACAGGATCAGCCACATGTCTGGCGAGGCGCCTGAATTTCATTCACCGGCGAAAAAAGATTGACATGTGTACCATGCAAAGTTACAATAATTGGTAGCAAAGTATATGTATATAGTCACACAACAGGAGCGCCGTCCTCTTTCCGGGGCCGGACAGCCAGGTACAGAAGGTACACCGGCGATCATTACAGGAGTTTTCTGTCAAAGAAAATTTCAAAAATAAGGAGGAACTACATATGGTTCAGAATCAGAAGCGAAACAGCCAGGGCAGATTCCTGGCAGGCATGTTTTCTGTCCTGTTTGCTGTCGTTGCGGCATTCTTTATGACAGGCAGCATGATACAGGCCAGTGCGTCAGTAAACTATAATGCGCAGGATCTGGCGGCAATTAAAAAAATTATTAAGGAACAGAAAGCAAACGGCGCATCCCTGAATGGAAAAATAGATGACGGATGCAGCTGGACGCTGATAAACGGCGAATACAGACTGACAGAAATTCAGTGGTACAATAAAGGTCTGTCCGGGAAAATTTCATTTGCGGGTCTTACAGAACTCCGTTATGTATACTGTGGCAGTAATGCGTTAAACAGCGTGGATGTAAGCAAAAACGCAAATCTCGAGATTTTATACTGCGGCAGCAACAAATTAAAAAAAGTGGATGTAAGCAAAAATGCAAAACTTACAGGTCTGTACTGTGGCAGTAACAAGTTTACAGGACTGGATGTAAGTAAAAATACGAACTTAGAGTATCTGTACTGTGTGGACAACAAACTGACCAGTCTGGATGTCAGCAATAATCTGGCTCTGGAAGAACTGTACTGCAGCGGCAACCAGCTGAAAAAACTGGATATCAGCAAAAATACAAAAATCTGGAACATGTCCTGCGATGATAATCCGCTGGGAAGCCTGAATGTGAGCAAAAACGTAGCGTTAAAGGAGCTTTCCTGCGACGGTATCAATGCTTCCAGCCTGAATGTAAGCAAAAACAAGAATCTGGTAAGTCTTTCCTGCGGCAACAATAAACTGAAGAAACTGGATGTGAGCAAAAATACAAAGTTAACAACCCTCTACTGCTTCAGCAACCAGCTGACCAGCCTGAATGTAGCTAAAAATACAAAACTGCAGAACCTGTATTGTTATGACAACCAGCTGGCCAGCCTGAATGTAAACAAAAACACAGCGCTGGAAGAACTGGATTGCCGGGACAACAAACTGACAGCGCTGGATATCAACAAAAATACAAAATTAGAAGAGTTATACTGCCAGAATAACCAGCTGACCGCTCTGGACGCAGCGAAAAACACAAAATTAGCACAGCTGGATTGTGACGATACCGTTACAGTAACCGGATATCAGAATTAAGTATATGTTAAGATGCAGCCGGGATAACAGGCTTTGTGTTTCATAATTATATACATTGCAGACTTTGCAGCAGAAATACCCGCCGCCTGTGATTTTACAGGCGGCGGGTACTTTTTACGACCGTATCCCATGACCATCCGGGAGCATGGTCATGCGGCGGAGGAAAAAGCTGCCGGAGTCTGAGCGCCTGCCTTACAAATTTGTAAGTTTTTTTCTGCCATACTGAAAGCTGTCCGTAAGAAAGCTGTGTTAATATAGATCATATCACAAAGCTGGGACAGCAAAAGAAAGGAACCTGACATGAATCCAATATTACAAACGATTGATCTGTGTAAATACTACGGCACGGGAGAAAATCTGGTGCGTGCAGTAGACCATATGAATATTTCCATTGAAAAAGGGGAATTTGTAGCAATTGTGGGAAAGAGCGGCTCTGGTAAAAGTACGCTGCTGCATATGCTGGGCGGACTGGATACGCCGGATAAAGGAAGCGTGCTCGTAAAAGGCAAAGATCTTTCCAGAATGAAAGAAGATGAGCTGGCTGTTTTCCGCAGAAGAAAAATCGGATTTGTATTCCAGGCATTTAATCTTGTTTCTTCTATTAATGTATGGGAAAACATTGTGCTTCCGTTAGGACTGGACGGCCGGGATGTGGATGAGGCATACGTGCGGGAGCTGATTACAACCCTTGATATGGAGAACCGGATTCACAATCTGCCAGATACGCTTTCCGGCGGACAGCAGCAGCGGGTAGCCATAGCCAGGGCGCTGGTGGCAAGGCCGGATATCGTTTTTGCGGATGAACCTACCGGCAACCTGGATTCCCGTACCAGCGACGAAGTCATTGCGCTCTTAAAAATGACTGCCAGGAAATACGGACAGACAATTGTAATGATTACCCACGATGAAGAGATTGCGCAGGTGGCGGACCGGATTATGGTCATTGAAGACGGACAGGTGGTGAATTTTGGATGAATACAATCACGCATATTGCATTAAGCAATGACAGGAAAAATAAAACGAGAAGTATTCTGATTATGATTTCCATCTTTCTGAGTACGGTTCTGCTGACGGTGATCTGTACCTGCGCCAACGGGATGATCAGATCCCAGAAAGCCAATGCGGGCCTGCAGTACGGCAGTTATTACGGCAGTTTCCAGTCTGTCACCACCAGACAGCTGAAAGAAGTAGAACGGCACGGCGAATTTTCCACTACCGGGTTTATGGCAGGCGCAGGAATGATAGGGAGTAAGTACAAAGTCAGTGTGATGATGGCGGACCAGAATGCCCGCAGTATGTCCAATCTGGATACCAGGCTGCTTGCCGGATCTTTTGCGGAAACAGAAAACGAAATCGTGGCGGACCGTGGATTTTTTGAAAGTCTGGGCTGCGGGGATGTGGCAGTGGGAGATTCCATCAGACTAAATTACCGGGAAGGTCTGGACCAGTCCTATGACAGTCTGGTATTTACAGTAAGCGGGATATTAAAGGAGCGTGAAGTTCCGGTAGAGCAGACTGCCTATACCGTATATGTTTCCAGAGCTTTTTATGAGGCGCACTATCAGGAAGAGGATCGGCGCTATTCTGTTTTGTTCCGCCTTGCGGACGGTATTGTGGATAATTATGACCTGGCGGAAGAGATTATGGGCGGTCTGGCGGAAAAATGCGGCATCGCAAAAGAGCGGTTAACTGTGAACGGAGCTTATTTAATCTGGCTTCTGGATCCGGGATATGAGACGATTATGATCAGCGGTTTTATTGCGCTTATTGTAATGATACTGTCTGTAGTTGTCATTTATAATATTTTTCAGGTAGGCATTGTACAAAAAATTCAGGAATATGGAAAAGTACGGGCGCTTGGCGCTACCAGAAAGCAGATGCGCAGCCTCATTTTCAGAGAAGGGATGTATCTGGCGCTTTTTAGTATTCCGTCCGGGGTAATTGCCGGATTTGCTGTAGCCTGGGCAGGTCTTCGATGGCTGATCTGGCAGAATATGAAGTCCGGTGGAATAGAAGACTATGAGATGGTACCGTTACTTTCTGTTCCCGTGCTGGGATTTGCGGCCCTTCTTGCGTTTTTTACAGTATGGGTGGCGCTGTACCGGCCCATGAGGATCGTGGCGGCCATTTCTCCGGTGGAAGCGGTCCGCTATCAGGAACGTACCGGCAGACGGAAATCCGGCATCCGCAAAGGAAAGAAAAATCTTTCAGTCAGCTCCCTGGCCAGTGCGAACCTTGCCGCCAGCCGCCGGCGCACAGTTACTACAATACTTACGATGGGCTTATCCTGCGTACTGTTTGTGACACTGGCAAACTGCATCAGCAACATTGACTCAGAATATGAGGCGGGCAAGTCCGTGCCTTATGGACAGTTTCAGCTTGAGCTGAACTATTCCATGCGGGATAAGGCTTATCCGGAAAATAATCTGGACGTGATATTAAAAAATAATCCGTTAAATAAATCACTCGTAAAGAGCATTCTGGAAATTCCCGGGGTTACGGATGTGCGCGGCATGGACATTCTGCTGGCGGAAATCGGCGGTGAAAAAACAGATGTGGTGGTGTTTGATGAAGAAAACTTTAACAGGATGAAAGGATATAGCCAGGGAGCCGGCGTGCTGGACTACAAAGACAGTGAATCAGAAGATGTGATTTACTATTGCTGGTCCCATTTTTTAAAAGACACCGGTTTTTCGTTAAACCAGAAGCTGCCGGCAAAGATGACCGACGGCACAAAAAGCTGCCAGATGGAAGGTGTGCTGAAAGGATCTTTTGGCAGTGCGGGCGCCAGCTATGCTATTACAACAAAACAATACGAACGGCTGGGTTTTTCCGGCGCCTCCCCGGGGTGGCTATGGGTGGACTGTGATCAGAAAGATGTAGCCACGGTGCGAAAGGGTCTGGAAGAAGTGCTTGCGGATGTAAGCCATGTGGAGCTGTCCTCACTGGAAGATGCGCTGAAAATGGCGGAATTTGCTTCCCGTACCATGAAAGTGGCCTGTTATCTGTTTCTGGGCATTATCGGGCTGATCGGTTTTATGAATCTGGCCAATACGATGATTATGAATATTATTACCAAAAGGCAGGAATACGGCATTCTGCAGGCTGTAGGCATGACCAGCCGCCAGCTGAACCGCAGCCTGCAGCTGCAGGGACTGTTATTTACGGCGGGTACCGCTATTGTGGCGGTACTGGCAGGACTTCCGGCCGGTATGCTGATTTTTGACTATGCCAGGAAAAACAGTTATTTTGGAATGAATGTATACCGTGTGCCGGTGCTGGAAATTGTGCTGATGGTTGTGACGGTGGCGCTGCTGCAGCTTTCGCTGTCCTGGCTTTTGAGCAGAAATCTGAAAAAAGAATCTCTGACGGACCGGATCAGATATCACGGGTAGCTTAGAATAAAATAAGACGCATGGAACAGTTTCTGATAAATCCATGCGTCTTATCTGGCTTTATGTATAGGATGAGCGCCGGTTCATGGCGCCGGGGCTTTCCACAGGAGATTCAGTCGTTATTTTTACATAAGCTGACCAGGTTTTTCTTTATCTGCTTATACTTCATGGTTCCTGCCAGAGGCCTGAATTTTCCTTTTATTAAATATGAATTATATTTCTTTTCGGAGATCTGGCGACCGCCGTAATAATAATACGGTTCGCCGGTATATTCGCCTTCATCCGGTTGCTGATTGTGATTTTTATCTTTATAATACATGATTTTCAGTTTTTTCGGATAGAGGCTTACAATTTTATTATTTTTCATCGTTCCATAATAGGTATACCTGACGGCCCCGGCAAAATCACTGTTATAATTGCGCAGATAATTTTTCCCCGGCAGATATTCATATCCTGTGTTACCCATGGCGCCATATCCCCACTGGTCCATGACGGTATAAACCTTATTTTCATCCGGCGCATACGTATACATGCTCACATGGTAACCGTCCAGTTCCGCTACCAGCTCCGGGATACTGTCGTTGTTAAAATCAGTCAGGGAATAGGTATATGGCTGATATGGGGTAAATTCTGAAGCGTATTGCGCTTTCCGCTTTTTGTCTTCCCGGTGCAGCGTCCTGACCGTTTCCATATACGCATCCGCCCATCCGGTACGCTTTGATCCGTCTGATCCGCTGGCGTATACCATACAGGGAAAACAGGCGGTGAATAACATGGTACAGGCCAGAGCGGCTGTACTAAACTTTTTGATGTGCATGACATACTTCCTTTCTTCCGGCTGTCCTGACAAAGTTTCAGATATGCCGGATACTTTTTATGATATCATAAGCAGTTTTTTTTTACAATGAAAAGTTATTGAAATGGCGGCCGGAATATGCGCTTATCTTTCTGCTGATCATATATGAAAATAGAAGATAACCATGCATTACTGGCCAGTGTCCGCTATAGTCCGGGGGCGTGGTTGAAAAATCATTCTCTCCATCCGCAAAGTTTGAAGCCTGTCATCTCACAGAAAGCATTTTTCAGCACGCTCCTGCGCTCTGGCCCGGCAAAAAAACAGGTTGAAATCAAAACCGAACAATATTATAATAGCTTTATTATGACACCATATATCAAAAAGAAAACAGGAGGGATATCCCATGACAGCATTTATTGCGAAATTTCTGGAATACCTGATTGAAATGGTTATTCTTGTGGCTCTTGCTTATATCGGCACCCTGACAGGCAAAAAGATGCGTGAGCGCAAGGAAGAGAAAGCGGCTTCTTACCGTCCGCAGATCAATCAGGGCAGAAGATAGGACACAGACAATGCGGGCAGTATCAGACGCCCGCATTATGTATGCCGGAGCGTGTCTTAAAAAACATGCCGCAGGGATAGAAATTAATTTTAACCAGTTTTAACTTTGGAGGACATGTAACGTGAAAAAAAGTTATGGCGTAAATGAATTACGCAGAATGTATCTGGAATATTTTGAAAGCAGGGAACACCTGGCCATGAAGAGCTTTTCTTTAGTGCCCCACAATGATAACAGCCTGCTGTTAATTAATGCCGGGATGGCTCCTTTAAAACCATATTTTACCGGACAGGAAATTCCGCCGAAAAGACGGGTGGCAACCTGCCAGAAATGTATCCGTACCGGCGATATTGACAATGTGGGAAAGACCGCCAGGCATCTGACCTTTTTTGAAATGCTGGGCAATTTCTCTTTCGGTGATTATTTCAAACACGAAGCCATTGCCTGGTCCTGGGAATTTCTCACAAAAGTGCTGGGACTGGAGGAAGACCGTCTCTATCCGTCTGTTTACGGCGAAGACGAGGAGGCCTTTGAAATCTGGAACAAAGAGATCGGCATTCCGGCGGAAAAGATTACAAGATTTTACCGGGATGAGGATGGTAAGTGCGACAATTTCTGGGAGCATGGGGCTGGTCCCTGCGGACCATGCTCCGAGATTTATTACGACCGGGGAGAAACTTACGGCTGCGGCAGTGCGGACTGTAAAGTAGGCTGCGACTGCGACCGGTTTATGGAAGTATGGAACAACGTATTTACCCAGTTTGACGGCGATGGTAAAGGACATTACGAAGAACTGGCCCAGAAAAATATTGATACAGGCATGGGGCTGGAGCGTCTGGCTGTGGTTATGCAGGACGTGAATTCTGTATTTGACATTGATACGATGAAAGCCATCCGGGACAAAGTATGTGAACTGTCTGGCAAAACCTACCAGCAGGATGCGCTGGATGACGTGTCCATCCGTCTGATTACAGACCACATCCGTTCTGCTACTTTTATGGTATCCGACGGCATTATGCCGTCCAACGAAGGAAGGGGCTACGTACTGCGCCGTTTAATCCGCCGCGGGGCACGTCACGGGCGTATGCTGGGCATTGAGGGGACATTTCTGGCCAGGCTGTGCGAAACGGTAATTGCCGAGAGCCGGGACGGATATCCGGAACTGGAAGAAAAGAAAGCATTTATTTTTAAAGTGCTTACCCAGGAGGAAGAAAAATTTAATAAGACCATTGACCAGGGGCTTGCCATTTTGTCCGACATGCAAAAGGAAATGGAAGCGGACGGCAGTAAGGAGCTGTCCGGGGAAGAAGCGTTTAAATTATACGATACTTATGGATTCCCGCCGGATTTAACCAGGGAGATTCTGGAGGAAAAAGGATTTACCATGGACGAGGCAGGTTTTAATACCTGCATGGAGAAACAGCGTACCAAAGCCAGGAAAGCCAGAAAGGTGACCAATTATATGGGTGCGGACGCCACTGTATACGAGTCCATTGATAAGACGGTTACCACAGAATTTACAGGTTATGAGCAGCTGGAGCGTACCTCTGTCATTACAGCCATGACTACGGATACGGAACTTACGGAAGCGCTTTCTGACGGTGATTGCGGTACGGTTATTGTGGAGCAGACGCCGTTTTACGCTACCATGGGCGGACAGACCGGGGATACCGGACTGATGGAAACTAAAGAAGGCGTTTTCCGGGTTACAGATACAATAAAGCTGTCCGGGGAAAAAACCGGGCATATTGGCACCTGTATCAGCGGCATGATCAGGACAGGAGATACGGTAACGCTGAAGGTGGATGCGTCCAGGAGGGCGGATATCGCCAAAAACCACAGCGCCACCCATCTGTTACAAAAAGCGCTGCGGGAAGTGCTGGGCAGTCATGTGGAGCAGGCAGGCTCGGAAGTGACGGCGGACAAGCTGCGGTTTGATTTTACCCATTTTTCCGCCATGACAAAAGAAGAAATCGAACGCACAGAGGCAATTGTCAATGAAAAGATTGCCAGCGCACTGAGTGTGCGGACAGATATTATGACGCTGGATGAGGCAAAAAAAACCGGGGCAATGGCGCTGTTTGGCGAAAAGTACGGAGAAACAGTCCGGGTAGTCCGCATGGGAGATTTTTCCACTGAACTTTGCGGCGGCACCCATGTGGCGTGCACAAACGTCATAGCCGCATTTAAAATTATTTCAGAATCCGGCGTGGCTGCCGGCGTACGCCGGATTGAGGCGCTGACTTCGCAGGCAGTATTCGCATATTATAATAAAATGGAGCAGCTGCTGCAGGAAGCGGCCAGAATGGTAAAATCCACACCGGCCGGCCTGACAGAAAAGCTGGAGCATATGATTGCGGAAAATAAAGCGTTGTCTGCGGAAAATGAATCCTTAAAGGCAAAGGCAGCCAGGGAAGCCCTTGGCGACGTGATGGATCAGGTACAAAACGTGAAAGGGACGAAACTGCTGGCGGCAAAATTATCCGGTGTGGATATGAACGGCCTGCGGGATCTGGGCGACCAGCTGAGAGCGAAGCTGGGTGAAGGCGTGATTCTGCTGGCGTCGGATACAGAGGGCAGGGTCAGCCTGATGGCCATGGCCACAGAAGGCGCACTGGCAAAAGGCGCCCATGCCGGAAATCTTATTAAGGCTGTAGCTGGAAAAGTCGGCGGCGGTGGCGGCGGACGGCCGAATATGGCGCAGGCAGGCGGGAAAAATCCGGCCGGGATTGACGATGCGTTAAAAGAAGCAGTGACCGCACTGGAGCGGATGCTGAAAGATTAATATAAAAGTCACAAACCAGTACAGAAAGTCCGGATACTGGCGGGATCATGAAAGAAGTTTCGCATAGAAAGACAGGCAGGGCGCAAAGATCAGAAGATCTTTGCGTTTCTGCCTGTCTGTTTCTTTACAGGAAAGAACATCCCGCAAAGAAAACCCATATGTAAAATGACAGAACGATACATATGCGACACAGATACGTCTGCAAATCTCTCCTGTATCGGAATTGTGAAAGAACCACGATTGTTTTGAAATACAGGATATGTCTGATACTGATTTTTGTTTGCCAATGCTGCTTTAATAAGGAGGTTTTCCCCTGTTGTCAGCATCCGGATTTACAGCTCCATCCGGAAACTGATAGATTTCCTGCACCTGTTTTGTATATGTTTTCATCAGCTGGTTTAAAATCCGCAGATGTCTGTTATCCAGATCTTCCAGCATCACATCAATTTCCCGTATCAGCTCATTGTGCTGAACGACAGGATCGTTAGGATTGGCCATAAGCGTGGCGATACTTGTCTTTAAATATTCAGCAATTGAGTGAAAGGTATCCATACTGACGGCTTTTACACCACGTTCCAGTTTACTGACAAGGCTTAGGGAAATATACAAATCATCAGCCAGCTGCTGCTGTGTGATATGCAGCTCTTTTCTTCTTCTTTTTATATTTTTGCCTATCATTTTGTAATCAAGTGGCATAAAAATTTCCTCCGTGGGTATTATGATATTTATAAAAAGCTGTCAAAACTTTGCATTTATTATAAGTCAAAGTAATTGTTCTGAAGTGTCATTAATAGTGTCACCGATATTTTACTAATAATACGAATGGTGTTGCATTACAGGCCTGTTATGTAGTATTCTAAACGTAGTAGGGCTATAGGTGTAAATAGAAAGAAAAGGTGAAATGTATGGGGATAATTAAAAAAGTGAAACGGAAATTAAACAAACACTGCTGGTGCTCTTTGTATGGAACAAAATCAGAAGAGATGTACAAAAAAAACCGGCAGCTGCTGGACGAAGCGGGAATTGATTACCGGGTGTGGATGGATGAAAACGAGCCGGGGCTGGTATTCTGCCGGAATTATTTCGAAGATCCAGTTAAATACCGCAGACACTATAATTTTTATGTAAGGTCAGCAGATTATAAGGAAGGGTGCCGTATACTGAATCTGGACGACGGCGGTTTATTTGGCGGAATCAGTGCCATATTTTTCCTGCTATAATCGACACGCTCTGGGAATGGTCCGGATTTCGGGCAAAATTATAAAGTACTATTTTATTGAGTTCATACTTTTTTTATAATTAAAATGTAAAAGTGAGATAAAGTGAGATACAGTGAGATAAAGTGAGATTTATTTTGCAAATATAAGAAAAATAAAAAATAGAAAAACTTGCGAAACAGGGAATAAAAACATATTATATGATCTATCAGTTAGCACTCAAAACAAGTGAGTGCTAATAACATGAAATATACTATTGTAAATAAACAGAATCGTTAAAAGGAGGACATATTCATGAAATTAGTACCATTGTCAGACAGAGTTGTCTTAAAGCAGTGTGAGGCAGAAGAGACTACCGAATCCGGAATTATTTTAACAAGCGCTTCCCAGGAAAAACCACAGCAGGCAGAAGTAATCGCTGTAGGTCCCGGCGGTGTGGTAGACGGCAAGGAAGTTACTATGCAGGTAAAGGAAGGGCAGAAAGTAATTTTCTCCAAATACGCAGGTACAGAAGTAAAACTGGACGGCACAGAATATATGATCGTACGTCAGAATGATATTCTCGCAGTCGTAGAATAAGGATAAGCCCGCAGCTGCGGGTCAGCTCCGGACAAAGCCGGAATGTTTCAAACAGCTTTTAACCATTTTATCATATTTTTTATCATATTTTATATCATTAAGAAAAGAGGAAGAGAACAATGGCAAAGGAAATTAAATATGGTGCAGAAGCAAGAGCCGCACTGGAAGCAGGCGTAGATCAGTTAGCAAGTACGGTATGTGTAACACTGGGACCAAAAGGACGTAACGTAGTACTGGATAAATCTTATGGCGCTCCGCTTATTACAAATGACGGCGTGACCATCGCAAAAGAAATCGAACTGGAAGACCCGTTTGAAAATATGGGTGCGCAGCTTGTTAAAGAAGTTGCTACCAAAACAAACGATGTGGCTGGCGATGGTACGACAACAGCGACAGTACTGGCACAGGCAATGGTTACAGAAGGTATCCGCAATCTGGCGGCAGGCGCCAATCCGATTATTTTAAGAAAAGGAATGAAGAAAGCCACCGCTAAAGCAGTGGAAGCGCTGCAGAATATGAGCCAGAAAGTAGACGGCAAAAACCATATCGCAAAAGTAGCTTCTATTTCCGCAGGCGATGAGGAAGTAGGAAATCTTGTGGCGGACGCAATGGAAAAAGTATCCAAAGACGGCGTAATTACCATTGAAGAGTCCAAGACAATGCAGACAGAGCTGGATCTTGTAGAAGGTATGCAGTTTGACCGTGGTTACATTTCCGCTTATATGGCAACAGATATGGATAAAATGGAAGCGCTGCTGGAAGATCCGTACATCCTGATTACAGATAAGAAGATTTCCAATATCCAGGAGATTCTTCCGTTACTGGAACAGGTTGTAAAGACCGGAGCGAAATTACTGATTATCGCTGAAGATGTAGAAGGCGAAGCGCTTACTACCCTGATCGTAAATAAACTGCGTGGCACATTTAACGTAGTGGCAGTTAAAGCTCCGGGCTATGGCGACAGAAGAAAAGCCATGCTGGAAGACATCGCTATTCTTACCGGCGGAGAAGTTATTTCTTCCGAACTGGGACTGGAATTAAAAGACGCTACACTGGAACAGCTGGGCCGTGCGAAATCTGTAAAAGTACAGAAAGAGAATACTGTTATCGTAGACGGAGTTGGTGAGAAATCCGCCATTGACGCACGTATCAGCCAGATTAAGAGCCAGATTGAAGAGACAACTTCTGAGTTCGACAAAGAAAAACTGCAGGAGCGTCTTGCGAAACTTGCCGGCGGCGTAGCGGTTATCCGTGTGGGAGCGGCTACAGAAACAGAAATGAAAGAAAGCAAACTTCGTATGGAAGATGCGTTAAACGCTACCAGGGCAGCCGTGGAAGAAGGCATTATTGCCGGCGGCGGATCAGCATATATCCATGCGTCCAGACAGGTAGCGCAGCTGGCCGATACACTGGAAGGTGATGAGAAGACCGGAGCGAAAGTTATCTTAAAAGCGCTGGAAGCTCCACTGTACTATATCGTGGCAAATGCGGGACTGGAAGGTTCTGTGATTGTAAATAAAGTAAAAGAATCTGAATCTGGCGTTGGATTTAACGTAGTATCAGAAAAATATGAAAACATGGTAGAAGCCGGCATTCTGGATCCGCTCAAAGTAACAAGAAGCGCATTACAGAACGCTACTTCCGTGGCATCCACATTACTGACCACAGAGTCTGTAGTGGCAAATATTAAAGAAGAAACTCCGGCAATGCCGGCAGGAAATCCTGGAATGGGCATGATGTAATCTGTCTTTCGTAATATGATAAAAAAGGATGACCCTTTCAGATGGCAGCGTCTGATACAGGATCATTCTGAAAAAGAGCTTTTGTTCTGTGTATCCGGCACAGGACAGAAGCTCTTTGCTTTACAGGAACATGCGCGTGTAAGGTAAAGAGTCCTGCGGGCAGGATCGCCCCGGAGCGGACATAATGAATTATGCATGGTAATCTGTAATTTTTGTAAATGAACAGCAGGAAGGTAATCGTATATCCCGGACGCTGGGGAAAGGCGTGCTGCATCCCGCAGAAAGCATTTTTCAAACACGCTCTAAGACAGAGTGGAAAATGCCGCCGTCTTTTACTTGTAAGTATTTTCCGGGTATGTTACAATGTGCTACGGACAAACTGTATAAAAAGTGCAGGTTCCACACATTCACCGGGCACTCAATGAATGGAGGATATATGAAATGGGCAGAGTAGCTGTAGTTACAGATTCAAATAGCGGAATTACACAAAGCGAGGCATCTGAACTTGGTATCACGGTATTGCCGATGCCTTTTTTTATGAACGGGGAGACCTACTATGAAGATATCAATCTGACACAGGAACAATTTTATGAAATGCTGGAAGGCGGAGCTGAGATATCCACTTCCATGCCGGCAGTGGGAGATGTGACGGACCAGTGGGACAGGCTGCTGGAAGAATATGACGGGATAGTGCATATTCCCATGTCTTCCGGTCTTAGCAGCTCCTGTGAGACAGCGTATATGCTGGCGCAGTCTTATGACGGAAAGGTGCAGGTGGTGAACAACCAGCGGATTTCCATTACCCAGAAACGTTCGGTACTGGATGCCCTGGAGCTGGCCGCACATGGCAGAAGCGCCGTGGAAATAAAGGATATACTGGAGCGGGAAAAAATGGAATCCAGCATTTATATTATGGTAGATACGTTAAAATATCTGAAAAAAGGCGGACGCATTACACCAGCGGCCGCTGCCCTTGGCACGCTGCTGCGTTTAAAGCCGGTGCTTCAGATCCAGGGAGAGAAGCTGGACGCGTTTGCCAAAGCAAGAACCGTGAAACAGGCCAAAACCATTATGACAGACGCAATGACGGATGATTGTAAAAACCGTTTTCATGATCCGTCCGGAAGCAGTCTTCATATAGATATTGCGTATACTCATGACAGAGAAGCGGCGCTGCAGTTTGAAAAAGAAGTAAAAGAAGTATTTCCGGATCATGAGTGCGTGGTCAATCCCCTGTCTTTAAGCGTATCATGCCATATCGGACCGGGAGCGCTTGCCATCGCCTGTTCCCATAGGATAAAAATATAGGGCCTGCGGATATCCGTGGAAAAACATATGGATTTATGGCGGGAGAAAAAAACTGCCGGTAACACTGTGGTTTTTTTCCAACAGGTCTTTACTTCTTATGGCAGGTTGTGTATAATCAGAAAGTAAAAACGGATAGTGGAAAGGGCGGGTTTTTACACCTGCCCTTTTCCTTATCTGCAGGAAAGACATAAGAAAATGGCTGATGCAGGGAGGTAGTCAGATGGTAAAAGCAGTAGTAGGAGCTAACTGGGGTGACGAAGGAAAAGGTAAGATCACAGATATGCTGGCAGAACATGCCGATATAATCGTCCGTTTTCAGGGAGGAGCCAATGCGGGCCATACGATCAAAAACAATTATGGCAAATTTGCGTTGCATACACTTCCTTCCGGTGTATTTTACGGGCATACAACCAGCATCATAGGAAATGGCGTTGCCCTGGACATTCCACGGTTGCTGGAAGAAGTCAGATCCATTACAGACCGGGGAGTTCCGGCGCCAAAGCTTCTCGTGTCGGACCGGGCGCAGATTGTCATGTCTTACCATGTACTGTTTGACCAGTACGAGGAAGAACGGCTGGGCGGCAGGTCGTTTGGCTCCACAAAATCAGGAATCGCACCATTTTATTCAGATAAATATGCGAAAACAGGTATCCAGGTCAGCGAACTGTTTGACGGGCAGCTGCTTGCTGAAAAAGTGCGGCGTGTCTGTGAGACAAAAAATATATTACTGGAACATTTGTATCATAAACCGTTGTTAGAAGCAGAAGATCTGATGGCAGAGCTTCATAAATATAAAGAGATGATTGCGCCATACGTTGCGGATGTATCCGCTTTTCTTGCGGGAGCGTTAAAAGAAGGAAAAGTAGTGCTGCTGGAAGGCCAGCTTGGTACGCTGAGGGATCCGGATCATGGCATTTATCCGATGGTAACTTCTTCTTCCACGCTGGCGGCTTACGGCGCTATTGGCGCAGGCATACCGCCTTATGAAATCAGTGAGGTCATCACTGTCTGTAAGGCATACTCCAGTGCGGTGGGCGCCGGGGAATTTGTAACAGAGATTTTTGGAGAGGAAGCGGATGAACTGAGAAAACGTGGCGGCGACGGCGGGGAATTCGGCGCTACCACCGGACGGCCACGCCGGATGGGCTGGTTTGACTGTGTGGCAAGTAAATATGGCTGCCGCCTGCAGGGTACAACCGGAGTAGCCTTTACCGTTCTGGATGTGCTGGGTTATCTGGATGAGATACCGGTCTGCACCGGATACGAAATAGACGGGAAAGTCACTACAGAATTTCCGGTAACGGCACAGCTGAAAAAAGCTAAGCCGGTATACGAAATTCTGCCGGGATGGAAATGCGATATTACCGGCATCCGTAATTATCAGGAACTGCCACAAAACTGCCGCAACTATATCGAGTTTGTGGAAAAACAGATCGGATATCCGGTGACCATGGTATCCAACGGACCGGCCAGGGAAGACATTATTTACCGTAAATAAACCTGCGGTCCCTGACATACTACACGGGTGCGGCGTATTTATGTCTTTATGGCTGTGGGACGATGCGTAAAAAGATGATCAACTGCTTCTGCGGGGGATCATCTTTTGCGTATAGCTGTCTGTGACTGCCGTTTTTCCATAAAAAACACAATATACATAAAAGGAGAATCAAAAATGATAAAAAATATTATTCTGGACGTGGGAATGGTACTGGTGGATTTTAACTGGCAGGACGTGCTGTTAAAAACAGGACTGGAAGGGGAGGCTTTTGAGGCTGTGGCGGACGCCACAGTGCGTGCGCCGGAGTGGAATGAATACGACCGCAGCGTGCAGTCAGACGAAGCGTTACTGGCGTGTTTTAAGAAAAAAGCGCCTGAATATGAGGCGCAGATTCAGGAATTCTGGGACCGCAATATAGAGACCATTACGCAGTATTCCTATGCGAAACCCTTTATTACTTCCCTGAAAGAATCCGGTTACCGGGTTTATATTTTGTCCAATTATTCCCGCAGAACCTATGAACTGACAAAAGAAAGCGGCCTTGATTTCCTGCCGCTGGCGGACGGGGCGGTATTTTCCTTTGAGACCGGATATGTCAAACCGGAAAAAGAAATCTATCATTATCTGATGGACAAATACCAGCTGGCAGCGGAAGAATGCCTGTTTATTGACGACAATGCCATTAATCTGGAATATCCACGCAAAATCGGATGGAGTACCATTTTGTATCAAACGTTTGAGCAGGTACAAAAAGATCTGAAAAACTATCTCTGAAAACAGGATACTGTATGGAATAAAAAAATTTATTCCGCTCTGGTATGAAAAGACGTATGCCTTTTTATACCAGTTTCCTCACAGGCCTGCTGTCGTCAGAATAAAGCTGAAGTTCCTGCGGTATTCTTCCATGTATGGCAGGCCCGGGTTATCTGTGATTTTCTGGGAATTAACCCGGATACTTTCCCGTGCCCGGTTATTCTGTCTGTCGGAATACGTGCGGGGAAGACAGAAAGATAAACGGATATTTCCGGAAACAGCCGGGGCAGCACGCCTTTTACCAGCGTCCGGAATATATGGTTACTTCCGGGTGCCATGATTAAAATGAAAGATACCCTCAGCAGACAAAGGGATACACGCCCCAGGTACCGTCTTTTGGCAGATGGCGGCGTTAACGTCATTCGGCGTACGTCCAGTACGCTTATTCCGTTGCCCTGCCAGCCGCTAAAAGGCGGTACCCAGGGTGCAAAAACGTATGTCCCCTTGTCCACTGAGAGTAACCATGTATGATTCATAAGGTCTGCCGCTGGCAGTGTATTATGGAAAGGAGCAGAGAGAGGACGTCCGGCTGGCGTTTAATCCTGGCTGGTGACCTGGCCGGCGTTACGGCCAGCAACCGGAATTTCTGCCAGACTGTCTTTTATGATTGTGAGCATCAGTTCCACAAATCCGGCACTGCCTGTCTGCTGCGCCAGGGGCGTCATAGTATTCCTTCTGCCGTGATTGAATCAGTTCTTCAACAGGCAGCCAGAAAAATAGTTCTTTCCATTTGCCCGGCAGGAGCCGATGCCACATCCGTCCTATGCGTCCATTGCCGTCTGCGAAAGGATGGATGAACTCAGACTCATAATGGAAGACAGCGCTCTTAATCAGCGGGTGAAGCTCTGATTGCTGATACCAGTTAAACAGGTTGCGGATATGCTCTGACACAAATTCTGCCGGAGGAGCCATGTGGATCAGTCTCTCTCCATCAAAAACGCCAACACCGCCGGAGCGGAATTTCCCGTTTTCTGGTACAAGACCTTTCATCATAAGTCTGTGCGCTTTGAGAAGATCGTCCATGGATGCCGGGTTCAGCCGCAACATCAATTCGCAGGCTTCATAGGCATTCTGTACCTCTTTGATCTCATTCGGGTTGCCCGGAATGCGCCTGCCGTCCAGAATCGCCGTGACCTGCTCCAGCGACAGTGAATTTTGTTCAATCGCAAGGGAGGAGTGGATGGTCCGGATGCGGTTTTCACGCCTTAGGTGTGGGTTGATGGTTCTTTCCTGCAAAACGGTAATCCGGCCAATCTGTTCGCTGATTTCCGCAATCAGTGATGTCATTTTATCCGTTATGTGAAATGGTGGTTTGTAGTCGTTCATTGGAATACCTCTGTCTGATTAGAAAGTCTTTATCTGGTTTCTGTTCGTTATTTTCTTTATCATGCCGTTTTCCTGTTCTTTGCGACAACGTCCTTC
Source organism: uncultured Eubacterium sp. (assembly GCA_947642745.1). GTDB lineage: Bacteria > Bacillota > Clostridia > Lachnospirales > Lachnospiraceae > Eubacterium_J. The sequence goes on along the minus strand of CANRTU010000056.1, from coordinate 4,757 downwards.
TTAAGTCCCGAAAGTCTGTTATTTTGTGAATACAAAGCTGATGTATGTTCTTATTCGCACTGATATTCTTTTTACCGGCAGACGGGAACGGCCTGGAACTGGAAACTGGTCCGGGCGGTCCTTTTCACAAAAAAATCATAAATTGGTCGTGAATAAAACACATTTTTCCATTATTTTATTACTGTAAAAGTAATCAGGAAATGGAGGTATATATGTGATTGAGATCAGCCATCTGACAAAGCGGTACGGTGACCATGTGGCGGTTTCGGATCTGTCGCTGGACATTGCGCCGGGCAGAATATATGGTTTTCTGGGCCCAAACGGCGCCGGAAAATCCACAACGATGAATATTATCACCGGATACACCGCAGCTACAGAAGGGACGGTGAAAATCAACGGCTACGATATTTTAAAGCAGCCGGAAGAAGCGAAAAGGTGCATCGGCTATCTGCCGGAAATGCCGCCGTTATATACAGAGATGACCACAGGCGAATATCTGAAATTTGCTGCGGACCTGAAAAAACTGCCAAAAGCAAAAAAATACCAGTATATGGAAGAGGCCATGGAACTGACAGGAATTACGGATGTAAGAAACCGGCTGATACGTAATTTATCAAAAGGCTACCGTCAGAGAGTTGGATTTGCGCAGGCAGTTCTGGGCTTTCCGGAAATTATTATTCTGGATGAGCCTGCCGTGGGGCTGGACCCGAAACAGATCATCGAAATCAGGGAGCTGATCCACAGCCTGGGCAGGCGCCATACAGTTATTTTAAGTTCCCATATTTTAACAGAAGTAAAAGAAGTATGCGAACATATTTTTATTATTTCGTCCGGTCGTCTGGTGGCCAGCGATACGACGCAGAATCTGGTAAACCGCATGTCCGGGGAGCGGAAACTGCGCCTGCTTTTAAAAGGCACAGAAGAAGCGGCGGCAGACGCACTGCATCATGCGGGGCTGGCGGATTTTACCCTGGAACAGGGAATGGAAAAGGGCTGCTGTGTGGCTGAAATAAAAACAGAAGCAGAAGAGGATATCAGGGAACGGGTATTTTATGCGTGTTCCGGGGCGGATCTGCCGATTCTTGACATGCATACAGGCGGCCGGTCGCTGGAAGAAATTTTCCTGGAGCTGACAGAACAGGGCGCAGGCCACATGACAGGAGAACAACAGACGCTGGCGTCCGGACACGAAGACGGGGAGCCTCTCATGCCGTCCGTAACAGAAGCAGAAGACAGAGAGGAGGAGAGCGATGCGGGCAGTTTTTAAAAGAGAGTTCAGGGTCTGTTTCCAGACAGTGACCGGATGGCTGTTTCTTGCGGTTACCCTGGCGTTTTATTTTCTGTATTTTTATGTATATAACCTGTCATACGGAAATCCGTATATTACATATCCGCTTAATTCCATGACGTTTTTATTTCTGATCACTGTGCCGGTGCTTACCATGCGCATTCTGGCGGAAGAACGTCATGCAAAGACAGACCAGCTGATTCTCACCGCTCCGGTCAGTGTGGGAAAAATCGTGCTTGCCAAATATCTGGCGCTGGCGGCGGTATTTACAGCGGCCATGGCCGTAACTGGTCTGTCTGTGCTGTTCGCCGGCAGCTTCGGGACTGTGCCATACAAAGAAAACTTTGTGGCGCTTTCCGGATTCTGGCTTTATGGACTGACCTGCATTGCCATCGGTACGTTCGTATCGTCACTGACAGAGAGCCAGGTTATTGCCGCAGTGCTTTCTTTTGTATTTCTGTTTGCCGGGTATATGATGGGAGCGGTCACCGGGCTGATTTCCACATCCGGCAATCTGCTTACGAAGATTTTAAACTGTTATAACCTGACGGACGGGCTGGACCGGCTGTCAGGCGGGGAACTGGATCTGACAGCGGTTATTTATTACATCAGCATTTCCGGCCTGTTTTTGTTTCTGACGGTACAGTCCATTCAGAAAAGGCGCTGGTCAGTAAGCGCCAGGCGGATAGGCACAGGTGTCTTTCATGCGGGTTTTGCGGCGGCGGCCATTATCGCTGTGGTGCTTTTAAACATTGTAGCTGATACGCTGCCTTCGTCCTGGACGAAGATTGACTGTACGTATGCCGGGCTTTATGCCATTTCAGAAGATACGAAGCATCTGCTCTCCGGACTGAAGGAACCGGTGGATTTATACGTGCTGGCCGGTGAATCTTCTGCGGACCAGCAGCTTGACAATACGCTGCGCACATATGAGGAACTTTCCCCAAAAGTAAAGGTTACCTATATGGATCCGGCTGTATCCCCGAATTTTTACCAGAAATATACGCAGGATAATATCCCGGTCAACAGCATCATCGCAGTCTGCGGGGAACGGTCCAAAGTCATTTCCTACAGCGATATTTATGAATCGGTCATGGATTACCAGACATATACGTCCCAGACCACCGGTTATGATGCGGAAGGGCAGCTGACCAGCGCCATTCAGTATGTGACCAGCAAAGATCTGCAGACTGTCTATGAGCTTACCGGACATGGAGAGACAGCGCTGTCAGGCAGTTTCAAAGAAGCCATCGAAAAAATGAATTTAAACCTGCAGACCATTAATCTGCTGGAAACAGAAGAGATGCCACAGGACTGTGAAGCTGTGATTATAAACGGCCCGGCTTCGGATTTATCCAGAGATGATGTGGATAAAATACTGCGGTATCTGGAAAATGGCGGCAAAGCGCTGATTTCCACCCAGTATACAACAGAAAAGATGGATCATCTGGAAGAATTACTGGCCGCATACCAGCTGCGGCTGCAGGAAGGAATTATAATAGAAACGGATGGGAGCCGTTATTACCGCAATCCGATGTATCTGCTGCCGGAAATTGCCAGTGACGCCATGACAGCGTCCGTCTCAGACGGATATGTCTGTGTGCCGTATGCCCAGGGACTGTCCTATCCTAAACAGAAGACAGATGACACAGAGGAGGAAACACATGTCTTTGCGCCGTTGTTTGTCACTTCAGACCAGGCGTTTCTGAAAAAAGACGTAGAAAATATGCAGTCGCTGGATAAAGAAAAAGAAGATGAAGACGGCCCGTTTACCCTGGGACTTTCTGTAACAGATACAGATACGCAGGCGCAGCTGGTGGTGCTCACATCTTCGCTGATGTTGGGAGAAGAAGCTGACAGCTGGGTATACGGCAGTAATTCCGGATTTTTTACTTCAGTTGTGGGCAGTTTTGTGGGAGATGATGGCACATCCAGCCTGATTGTGATTCCAGTAAAACAGTATACACTGGAAGCGCTGACGATTCCCCGGGGAACGGCTGTGCTGGCAGGGATTATAACAGTTATTGTTATTCCGCTTTCGCTGCTTGTCCTGGGCCTGGTCATCTGGATCAGACGAAGGCGGGCGTAAACAGGACAGAAAAATATAAAACCACAGGATCTTAAAATCTTTCCAGGGAAGGTGATATAAGTTGCAGAAAAAACAAAAAATACAGTTTGCGGTTCTGCTTATATTCATTCTGGCGCTGGCCGGTACTTACACCGGCGTACGTGCTTATAACCGGCAACAGGAGGAAATTAAAGAAAAGGAGCAGGAGGAGGCGGTGATTACGCTGACTTCCTTTGCGCCGGAAGATGTGACAAGTATCAGTTATGATACAGGCGGTACCAGCTGTCAGTTTGAAAAGGAGCAGGAGGAGTGGAAGGCAGCCGGTCATAAGAAACTGGAGCTGGATCAGGACGCCTTTGAGTCATTTCTAAAAAGCGCCGGTTCCATCACGGCGGAAACAGAAGTAGAAGCGGAGGAAAATGCAGACTATGGATTTAAAAATCCATCCCGTACCGTAACAATTACAACTACAAATGGCACATCATCCCTGATTTTTGGAGACAAAAATACGATGCTGGACCAGTATTATGTAAAGACCAGTGAAAGCAGCCGGATATATCTGGTGACAGAATCAGCCTATACGATGTTTGAAAAAACGCCGGAGGAATTTAAAGCAGAAGAAGCCGGAACGGATACAGATGAAAATGCGGATTCAGATAAGCATACAGATACAGACGCAGATTCATATTCAGATAAAGAAAAAGAAGACGGCTCAGAATCTGATCCGGAGTAATTAACATATACCACTGATTGGCAGGTTTATCCGGACAGAAATTATGGTTTGCGCAGTCAGTTTTAAAGTTCAAAAATAAAGGCCCGGCCTTACCAGTCGTACAGTGGATAAGGATTATCATTCATGGTATCTTTTATTTATGACGCTGGATCAGCTGACGGATGGCTGTATATTTCCAGAACACAGACAATACTGTTAACCCGTCTTTCCCGTATAACCGCAAAAACAGTCTGCAGATCATATACTGTCTTTTTCAGGCATGCCGGTTATGCGGGACAGACAGGATCATATATGGATACTGCGTAATAACCGGAGTGTGTGCGGCGGATCTTAATTTTCAGACACACTCTGGTTTTTCTGTTCTTTTTCCGCGGTCAGATTTCGCAGCGTATCCTGCAGTTCCTGCTCGGTTCTGCCCCTGGCCAGACGGTAAATGACCGTATAGCCCCATAGCAGAATCGGAACGAGGATGGTGCATATGACAGAGGCTTTGAACATAAACATACCGTTACTTGTATCAAAGATAGCGCAAAAAAGTGTAACCAGATACATGATAACCAGTAAAATAACGCCTGCCAGGGCGAGTATGCGCCGGATTTTTTTCATGGATCAGTACTCCTCGTATAATAAGTTTGTAAGCAAGAAAAACAGCTTACAGGCTTATTCTT
>CANRTU010000055.1 GCA_947642745.1 uncultured Eubacterium sp. | reverse complement strand
TTCATCCGACCGGTGAATCTTGGTCGGCAGGCTCAAGATTCCGAGAGCCTATTATATACTATTTAATATAGATACCCGCAAGGAGCATATCTTTATCAAAAAATACCGTATACGTGCCCCAGGCATGTTCATACGCTGCCGTGATCTGGGCCACTGCCAGCGTCTTTCCCTGCTGCTTTACTTCCTGCATATAACACTTTCCAAATTCCAGAAGTCTGCCCCAGTCCTCATTGACGCCAGTCTGCGCTTTTGCGTCGTCAATGATTTCTTTTGTAAGTACTTTTTGCATCTGTGGTGTACTGCGTGCCAGCAGCGTATCATAATCCTCTGCGTCCAGCAGGCGTATAATCTCCTTCGCCTGCCGTTCAACCTCGTCCGCATCATAGACTCCGTTGCTGCCAATGGCGTAACCCCTTGGGACGAACCATCCCGCCAGCAGAATCAGAATGACCAATACTGCCGCAAGAACCGCCGCTGCTTTTAACACTATCCCTCTTTTATAGATCCTGCGCTCCCTTTCTGGCAGGCTTTCGTTAAAAGCCTCAGCGATTGCGACCGGTTCCCCCATCCGCAGCATCACTTTTTCCAGTGAGTCTCCCTGCTGCATGGCTGACGTAATATCAGCCAGTATCTGCCGGTGGATTTCCCTGCGCTTTTTCCTGGAACATCTGATCTTTTTTACAATCTGTGTTACATATGTCTCCGCTATCATGATCTATTCCTCCATAATCCGAGCAATTCCATTTTTCATTTCCGTCCAGAGCCCGTTTATTTCAGTCAGGGCTTCCAGACCCTTTCCCGTGATCCGGTAATATTTTCGTGCCATCTGTTTCCCCCTGGGGCCGCTCCAGCTGCTTTCCACCAGTCCGTCATCTTCCAGCCGGTACAGCACAGGATATAACGTCCCTTCTTTTAACACAAACAATTCTCCGCTTTTTTCTTTTAATTCACTGATAAGCTGATATCCATATTTTTCTTTCTTCTGTAGTAGTTTTAAAATCAGCATATCCAGAACACCTTTTTTCATCTGTTTCAGGTATTTACTATTCATTTTAAATTTCTTTCCCAGTTTATTTTCCTGTCAGTTTAGTACTTTCTAAATCTTTGTACTTAGTATTACTAAGTATATTATAATTCCCTGATCTGAAAAAGTCAACCGGGGATCGTATGATTTATTAACTTCTGTGTGTGGAACAAAAAACTGCCGTGCCATAATATAATGGCACGGCAGTTTTTTGTTCGTTTCTTTTATTTCATATAATTATTCCATATAAGCTTTTATAATATCCGCATCCACTACCTGACGAATTTTGTCATATACAGGCTGCGACGCTTCCCGCATTTCATTTTTTAATGCCGCATCCAGCGTTACGATCCGCGTGCCGCTGGCTTCGATCTCTTTTATTTTATCTGAAATACGTTCATCCGACGCTTTTCTTGCCGCCTGTTTTGCGTAGTCCGCAGCTTCCAGCAGCACCGCCTGTTTATCTTCTGGCAGTTCTTTAAAAAAGCTGTCGCTGACAATAAGTGAAATCAGATGGGGCAGATGATTTGTTTCCACCACATAATCCTGCTGTTCATACAGGCGGTTTGAAACTATCACCTCGTAGGGATTTTCCTGCGCATCAATGGTACCCTGCTGTAGTCCGATATATACCTCGCTAAAAGTCATCGGCGTCGGAGCCGCAGCCAGCGCATCCCAGAAATTAAGATGATACGGGTTTTCCATGGTACGGATTTTCTGTCCTTTGAAATCCGCAAATCTGTGAATTGTTTTATTGGTGGACATCACACGGAATCCCTGGTCCGCATAGCCGAGCAGCTGGTAGCCGCCTTTGAGATAAACCTCTTCCATCAGACCATAAAATTTCTCTTCATCCACCTTTTGACGTACTTCTTCTATTGTATCAAACATACATGGCATATCAAAGACTGCCAGATCCTGCATAAATGTCACCTGGGGCGCCGTATTCTGAATGACAAAAGGGATGTCTCCGTCATGACAGGTTTCCAGTAATTCCCGGTCTCCGCCCAGGGTACTGTTGGGATAAACCTGTATTTTAATTTTGCCGCCGCTTAGTCTTCCCGCTTCTTCAGCAAACGTCTCTGCGTAAATCTGGGTAACCGTATCTTCCGGGCTGGCCGTACATAACGGCCAGGCATACCGCTGTTCTTCTTCACCAGTATTGCCTGTACTCCCGCAGGCGCCCAGTTCCAGGCAAAACGCCACAGCCAGACATGACAAAAGGATTCCTGTTATTTTCCGGTACAGACGCTGTCGCATCAGGTTCACCTCCTTATATAAACGCTATACTGATAGCTGGTACAAAGGTAAGCAAAAGCAGCGCCATCAGAAAAAACACGATCATTGGCATCGCTTTGCCCGCAATCTTCATAACCGGTATATCAGTCAGTGAACTGGCAACAAATAAATTGACCCCGATAGGCGGAGTTACAAACCCGATGGCCAGATTTACTACCATCATTATACCAAAATGTACCGGGTGCATCCCCACTTCCCGCACAATCGGCAGCAGGATCGGCGTCAGGATCAGTATGGCCGGCGTAGTATCCATCACCATACCTACGATCAGCAAAAACAGATTAATAATTAACAACAGAGCTACCCGGCTGGTAAAATGGGTCAGAATCCACCCGCTGACTGCCTGGGGCACCTGCATCAGTGTCAGCACCCTGGAAAACGCCACAGACGAAGCCAGTATAAACATAATCGGCGCATAGGTCCTGACTGCTTCTATCATTATATTCCAGATATCCTTTACCTGTATCGTCCTGTACACAAACAAACTGATCATCATGGCATAGAACACAGAAATAACTGCCGCTTCCGTAGGTGAGGCGATACCTGAGTAAATACAGCCCAGTATTATTACTGGACTCAGCAGCGCAAAAAAACTGTCTTTTAAAACTGCCAGCAGTCCTTTTTCATGCAGTTCCATGACAACCGCATTTATTTTCTCCCGGTCCTCCCCGTGTTTCTTACAATAATAAATCGCATACAGCATCAGAAGCGCCCCGATCAGCAGCCCCGGTATAATACCTGACAAAAACAGATCGCTGACAGAAGCCCCGGAAGCCATGCCGTACATAATAAACGGAATACTCGGCGGAATGATTACTCCCAGTCCTCCGGATACTGCCACAACCGCTGTGGAAAACGCTTTGTCGTAACCCAGTTTTACAAGAACCGGAATCGTCATGCTGCCTACCGCAGCCACCGTCGCAGGCGCAGAACCGGAAATCGCTCCATAAAACAGACAAGTAACGATCACAGCGCAGGGTATGCCTGCAGTCAGTTTTCCTAAAAAAAACGTGAACACATCAAATAATTTTTTTGAAATTCCTCCTTTTGCCATTACAATGCCTGAAAGTACAAACATTGGTACTGCCAGCAGCGGAAAACTGTCAATTCCGCCCAGCATGGAACGGATCACAAACTGCCCGGAAGCTGTAAATGACGAATCAAAGGCGGCCGGAAGCACAGATACGATCCCCAGCGCTATGGACACTGGTATGGCAATGACCAGACAGATGACAAAAATAATAAATACTACAATTGCTGACATACTCACCCGCCCTTTCTGTCCGCTCCGCCAGTATCAGAAGCGCTTTCGTATTCTCCTTTGTATCTGATCGTCTGCAGCTCGATATACCAGCGCTGCACAATTCTTACAGATACCAGGATAAAACTAAAGAGGGGTGCTGCCTGCACATAATACATCGGGATATTACATGCCGGACTGACCTGACCGCTGTGTACCGCAGACATCAGATATTTCACGGCAAATGGTATCAGATAACAGAAAAACACCAGTTCAAATGTATGATTGACCAGTTTGAAAACGGCTTTTCCCCGTCTTGGGAACATCGCCACAAACTGTTCGATTTTGATAGAAATACACCGCTTTGTACAATAGCTGACACTAATAAATCCGGCCCATACGAAAATATATCTTGTCAGTTCTTCCGACCAGGAAAGCGATGCACCCATGACATATCTGGAGAAAACCTGTATGCCCATAATAAGTGTCATCAAAACCAGACTTATGACCATGAGAAATTCTTCCAGACTGTCATTCAGCCATGACAATACTTTTTTCATAAATTCCTCCTACATGAGTTACAGTTCAGCTTTGGACCGAACCGTAACGGAATCCGCTCATATGAGTCTGCACTGATTTATGCGCCGGATTCCCACTGCCGGAATTTATATATTTTTATGGCATACCCGCCAGGGTACAGGCTTTGCAACAGGTACCCGGTCACGCCGGGACAGTCCGCAAAGTCCCCGGCTGAACTGTAACCTCATGATTTCATGCCGGTCAGCAGATCAGACAGGATAACTGTCCGTTTTCCGCCTCACAATGATGTACAAAACCTGCTGATCTGCTGCCGGATACAACGAGATAGCAACAATCAGGGCGTTAAAACATTTTCATACACGCTCTCAGATCACCGTTCTGAAACGTAATTCAGTCCTGTTCAAAATGATTCCAAATATGTGTACAGCGCCACCATTCACAGAATGCTGACGCTGTATGTATTAAAGGCTCTTATGTAACAGTGAAAGTACCTGCGCAAGATCATTGACGCTCATCTGTCCGGGAGCGGAAGCTTTTTTTGCTGCCCCAAATGTCAGGGCGGAACCGAATACTTCTCCGCACAAACGGCTGATCACACCCGTACCTGCCATGGACATGGTAATCACAGGACGGTCTGCGTATTTACGGGTCATTTCCTCTGTTGCCGCAAGGAGTGTGAGAACATCCTTTTTATTCTGCGGCATTACCGCAATTTTAGGAATATCCGCACCCAGATCCTGCATTTTACGTAATCTGCCTACGATATCTTCTTTTTCAGGCGTTTTATCAAAATCATGATTGGAAGCCACCACTTTGACGCCGCACGCATGGGCAGTCTCGATAATATCTTTTACCACTTCGTCTCCGGTAAATACTTCCACATCTACCAGATCCGCATGTCCCGTCTGCGCCACAGCTTTATTTAACGCCGCATACACGTCCGGTTCAATGGCTTTTTCTCCGCCTTCTTTTGACGTACGGAAAGTAAACAGTATTGGCGTATCTTTTAAAACCTCTCTTAACTGCGCCAGTACTTCTTTTACTTTTTCTATTTCAAAGACATGTTCAAACCAGTCGGCACGCCATTCCACCACATCAACCGGAATAGCGTCAAAGGTTTTTGCCTCGTTAATTATATCCTCTTTTGTAATACCAACGATTGGTACACAGATTTTCGGGATTCCTTCACCGATTTTTATATTTCTGACTACTACTGGATTCATTTCCATACCTCCTGTTTTCTTTTATCATGACTGATCCGCATGTTCCAGCAGCGTCCCGTATCTCAGGTTTACAAATACTGCCAGAAGAATGCCGATAACGGTAATTACAAGATTCATAAGAATAACATTTGTAGCTGTCATTTTCGACGCCGCACTTAAGATTGTATAATTGCACAGACTGGAGGCAATCATCACAAGACTGGTGATCGTACCTTTGATTTTCGGGAACAGGTCATTGACCGTTGCCGTTGCCATCTGAAGTACGCCGCCCGCTGCTGCGTAACCAATGACAAAAGCGCCCACATAACAGATCACCGGCGTCTTGATCATATATACCAGCACAAGCATAACTGCTGATATGGCCGGATAAATGACAAGAAATCTTACCTGTTTAAACTTCATGATTAAAAAACTGGTTACCACAAGAGCAACCATCGTTCCCGCAGAATAATATGTCTGCATAATGGAAACTTTTTCGGATGGAATGCCGGCGATCTCTTTTCCAAATACCTGTGCGCAGTTCAGCCACAGCTGGAACGTTGCTGTACTGGTAAAACCAATAAAGATCAGCGCCAGACTCTCCAGTGAAAAATGTGCGTTTTTCAAGTTGTCTATAAATGATTCTGACTTGCCGCTTCCCGCATTTGTAGGCAGCGGTACAAAAATACATAATACGCCAAGGATGGCGATTGCCACGCCGGATACAACCGGCAGCATCTTGTAGGACATGGATGTGCCTGCGCACACGCCAAGGAAAAACGGCATTAACAACTGGGAAATAGATATAAAGAACTTAATTCCCATGGTTGCGATGCCTGTGTACGCATAAATAATTTCGGCAACTGCCGGATACGTGGCTGTATCCAGAAATGAGTTCGCAATGCCTCCGAGCACAGCAGCCACATAAGCCACTGTAACGTTTGGCGAAAACGCAATACCTACAAAAAAGATGGCATAAGAAGCTACACCAATTAAAACGGAAATTCTACGGCCCAGTTTGTCAGACAGTGGTCCCGCAAACGGAAGGGAAATCAGACGTCCGAGACCAAGCGCGGCGGCAATGGCTGTCACCTGCATAATCGTTTTCTCGTCTACTCCCAGTCCCCACTGCACCACAAGCATTTCTTTGACAACCTGCTGGCTTAACAGTGACGCACCGATTCCGTGAATAAAGTAATTCATATACAGAATCAGTACACTGAATAAATACTTTGTTTTCATCTTATCCTCCATGCGGCTGCCGCATTGCAGGATAAGCCTTTATGAAATTTCCGTTTTATGCGACAGCCCCTTGTAATTAATTATTCGTATCTGATATCAAGGACTTCTTTCATATGTTCGATCGGCATTTCTTTACCGGTCCACATTTCAAAAGCTGCCGCTCCCTGGAAGAGCATCATGCCCATACCGTTCATTGTCTTACATCCCACTTCTTTGGCCATTTTCAGCATGGCTGTCTCACGTGGGGAATACACTACATCTGTTACAATCAGATCCGGACGGAAGAAAGATTTATCCGGAATATAGGTCTGTCCTTCCAGAGGCTTCATGCCCATACCTGTGGCATTGGCAAACAGATAGGAATCTTCGATTTCCGCTTTCAGTTTATCCAGATCCGCCAGATCATTCAGTGTAACTTTACAGCTGGTTTTTTCGTTAATCTTCTTTACAGTAGCTTCCGCATTCTCCCAGAATTTATCTTTAATATTAAAAATCGAAATTTCCGACACGCCGTCCATCGCTGCCTGCACTTCAATGGCTGTAGCTGCCCCGCCGGAACCAACGATAGTCATCTTCTTTCCAATCACATCAATGTGATTGTCCTGTAATGACTTCATATAGCCGATACCATCTGTAATGTGTCCGGTCAGGACGCCATTGTCATTTACAATTGTATTTACAGCGCCGCAAAGCTCCGCTGCCGGCGACAGTTTGTCCAGGTACTGGCCCACAACCGTCTTATTTGGCATAGATACGTTAGAACCAACCATTTTCAGCGCCCGCAGTCCCTGTACAGCATCCTTTAATGTATCGTTATCTACTTCAAAAGCCAGATATGCATAATCCAGTCCCAGGTATGCGAATGCTTCGTTATGCATTGCCGGAGAACTGGAATGTCTGATCGGATATGCCATTAATCCAATGAGTTCTGTATGACCTGTAATTCTTTCTGCCATTTTTCATTTCCTTCTTTCATACTTTCATACTTTCATAAAGAATCTGATTGTCAGTATTCTTTATGGTTCCTTATTAACTCTTTCTCAAATTAAATATTTCTGAAACAAATGTTTCTGAAAATATAGATTCTGTTCTGTCCCAATCCTGCTGTCAATTTCGCCGGATGCCTGATCCGGCTGTCTGTTTCGGTATAAAATTATGTCCTGTTTGCCCGTTTGACTAATTTTTAACAACCTCGTGGATCATTATATAACATTTTTTTTATATAATCAACTTATTTTTGCAACGCTGTTGCACATATTGCATAAATTTATGGACAACCGGCGGCTGGTAACGGTCTTTTACCTGCGCCATATAAATATGCCGTTCAATGACCGGCCTTGTAATCCGCAGTCTTTTTACATCCAGATATTTCAGAATCGGTATATCCGGCATAACAGCAATTCCAAAATTTCTGGAAATCAGTCCCGCCATGGCGTTATCTTCTTCGATTTCATAAGCGATTTCAGGCTGCACATCCGCCTGCCGGAACAATTTCTCAATGGTAGGACGCAGCCCGCTCTCCTGGGTAAAAAAAATCTGCTGGTATGGTTCTGTCTCTTCCAGCGCAATCTCATCTTTTGCCGCCAGCGGATGGTTCTTTGCCACCACCACAACCAGATTTTCTTCCCCTACCGGCAGGAACTGCACCTGAGATTCTTTTTCCCTGCGGGAACATAACGCCAGATCATATTTTTCTTCTTTTAATCCCCGGATAATTTCCCCCGTATTGCCTACTGTAAATTTAAACCGGACATTCAGATCCGGATAGTCTGTCAGAAAATCCCGGACCAGACAGGGCACAAACTCCAGCCCCAGCGTGTAAATATACGCCAGTTCTATCATCCCCGTGTTTTCGCCATTCATTGTCTTCGTTTTTTTAATCCCGTTATCCAGCAGGCGCAGGGATTCTGACGCATATTCCAGAAAAAGCTTTCCGTATTTCGTAAGTACTACGTTACGTCCTCTTTTTTCAAACAGTTCCGTATTCAGTTCTTCTTCCAGCATGGAAATCGCATGACTTAATGTGGGCTGTGTAATGGATAGTTTTTCCGCCGCCCTGGTATAATGTTCTGTTTCCGCCAGTGTTATAAAATAATTAATCTGATTCAGATTCATCGTACGCACATACTCCTTCCCGGAACGTATCTGAACATTTATATTCTCCAGATCCATACCTGTCATTAACAAAAAGCTGTTTTTCAGATACACTCCGTACGATTTTACCGTGTATTTTAAACAGCATAACAGAATTTATAGTCAATTTCTATAGATTTCGTCAAAAAAATCAATTTGTTTTATTTATATTTCTCAGTTATAGTAAATTCATCCGTATACAGAACTGCCCGTATTCTGTTATACATAATTTAACAACCTCAATATGCAACTTTGCGGATGCTGCAGGTATAGTCTGGCCATACAGCGCCGCAACAACAAACCGGGGGTATTGATTGATGAAAAATGAATACAGACATATTTTTGAACCATTTACCGTAAAGCGTATGACGATGAAAAATCGTATCGTAATGACACCGATGGGTACAAATTACGGTGAACAGAACGGGGAAATGAGTTTTCTGCACATGGATTATTATGAGCAGCGTGCCAGAGGCGGCACAGGCCTGATCATTGTGGAGAACGCCAGTGTATTTTCCCCGCAGGGTTCCAATGGCACAACCCAGCTGCGCATCGACCACGACAGTTATATCCCACGTTTTTACAAATTGTGCGAGACCGTACACCGCCATGGGGCATGTATCGCTATCCAGATTAACCACGCCGGCGCTTCTGCACAGGCGCTGCGTACAGGAATGCAGCCGGTATCCGCCTCTGACATTCCTTCCAAGGCAGGCGGGGAAATACCACGCCCTCTGTCGAAAGAAGAAATCGCTGAAATCGTGGTAAAATACGGTGATGCAGCCAGACGTGCCCAGACAGCCGGCTTTGACGCAGTAGAAATTCACTGTGGACATTCCTATCTGCTCAGCCAGTTTCTGTCACCGCTGACCAATCACCGGACCGATGAATTTGGCGGTACGCCGGAAAACCGTGCACGGTTCGCCAGAATGGTCGTAGAAGAAGTTCGCCGTCAGACAGGACCGTTTTTCCCTATCTTTGTCCGCATCAGCGCCGACGAGTTTTTAAAAGGCGGCAATACGCTGGAGGATACGCTGGAATATCTGCAGTATTTTGAAAAAGAAGTAGATGTCTTTGACGTCTCCGCCGGACTGAACGGTTCGATTCAGTACCAGATTGACGCCAACTATCTGCCAGACGGCTGGCGTTCCTATATGGCAAAGGCAGTGAAAGACCGCTACCATAAACCATGTATTACCATGGGTAATATCCGTGATCCGAAAATCGCAGATGAAATACTGGAAAAAGGTGATGCGGACCTCATCGGTATTGGCCGTGGCCTGATCGCAGATCCGGAATGGGTCAATAAAGTGGAGTTTGGAGATGTGCGTGATATCCGCAAATGTATCTCCTGCAACATCGGATGTGCCGGTCACCGGATAGGTATTAACCGTCCGATCCGCTGTACGGTAAATCCCGGCATCAACACCGGAGAGGGCTATAAGAAAAAGCAGGCCAAACGCCAGTGTAACGTCGTGGTTATCGGCGCTGGTACTGCCGGTCTGGAAGCTGCGTGTACGGCTGCGGAAGTAGGATGCACCACATTCCTGATCGAAAAAAAACCTTATCTTGGCGGCCTGTCTGCTGAGATATCAAAAATTCCGGACAAAAAACGTCTGGTGGATTTTCCAAATTATCTGATCCACCGGGCAGAAAAAATGAAAAACCTGTTTATATTTAAAAATACAGAAGCCACGGTAGAACAGATCGGGAGCCTGCATCCTGACATTATTGTCAATGCCACTGGTTCCAGTCCGCTTCTGCCTCCGATTAAAGGACTGCATGATGTGATTGACAAGGAAGGCAGCCGGGTTTCTTCTATATTAAATATGATTGAGCACGTAGTTGCAGGTGATTATCCGGAAGATATGGCTGGCAAAAAAGTAGTCGTTATTGGCGGCGGCGCTGTGGGACTGGATGTGGTAGAATATTTTGCCCCGAGAGGCGCAAAAGTCAGCATTGTAGAAATGATGTCCGTCATCGGGAATGGCATAGACCCGGTATCCAAAACAGGCACTTTTAACCTGATGGAAAAACACGGCGTGGAACAAATGACAAACACTGCCCTGCTGGAAGTAAAAGAAGCTGCTTTTCTTGTAAAAAATCCCGACGGCACCGAACAGGAGCTTCCATTTGATTACGGCTTTGTATGTCTTGGTATGCGCTCTAACAATCCGATTCTCGACCAGCTGATCCATAACTTTGACAGCGGCCGGACTGAGATTATGAATATCGGAGACAGCGTCCGTGCAAGAAGAATTATTGAAGGAACAGAAGAGGCCCGGAATATTCTGAATGTACTGGACAAACGTGATTTCATCTGACAACTGTTTCACAACAAATTTGTACCATATCGCAGGTACATTATGATTACAGCCATGCTGATAGAAAACATATGTTGAGTTGAGTTAAATAAGACCCTGAATATTACTTTAAACCAGGAAACCGGAGGTAAATCAGATCATCTGATACCCCCGGTTTCTTAACATAATATCTTAATATAATATCTGTCAGATACTTTTTCCATCCATCTCCAGTAGTTTCTGTACCATTTCCTCACAGATCTGCAGCTCATCCTTATTGTCTGTCTCTACAATGATATCTGCCGCCGCCTCATATTTTTCTTTCCGCTTTGCCATGAGTTCTGAGATATATGGTACATTTTTGTTATGTTCCAGCAGCGGACGGTCATGACTGTCTTTCACACGTTCATAAATTGTTTCCGGACGGGCAGTAAGCAGTACAACCCTTCCGTTCTTTTTCATTTCCGCCACATTATTTTCCCGCATCGGCACGCCACCCCCGCAGGACACTACTACATTGCTTTTTGCCTGCAGCTCTATCAGCAGGTTTGTCTCCAGATTCCGGAAATATTCTTCTCCAAATTCCGCAAATATATCTGAAATACTCATTCCCTCCCGTCTGGATATGACAGCGTCCATCTCTACGGATTTCATCGCAAACATCGTACTAAGATAATCCGTAATGGTAGATTTACCACTTCCCATAAATCCGATCAGGAAAATATTATAGTTAAACAGGTGCCTGGCCTGTATTCTTTTACTATTATAATTAATCCGGGCAAAGGTATCAATGATTTCTTTTTCGTGCTTTTGTCCTTTTAATGTTTCCCTAAGTATTTTCAGCTGCCGTTTCTCCTGGTCCGGCTGGATAATCCGCATGTTATGGGCCTCTTTATATTTCATAATGTCTTCTACTATCGCATTTCTTTTTAACAGACATTCCAGAATCTGCTCATCGCATACCGCCAGTCTGACACGCAATTCATCTAATTCGTTCATAGTTCTTCCGGTAACTCCTTCTATATTCTTTCACAAGTTAACGCAACGCATTTATTATAGCAACTCATATGCGGGATTGCAATATAAAACAAATAAAAAACGAGTCTCCCCCTGCCGGTAAACCCGTTTTTTATGTCACATATAATGCTGGTGCAGATATTTTTCCTTTGTAGCCAGTCCCCCCCGGATATGGCGTTCTGACTTATTGACATCCAGTACTTTTCTGACTTCGTTTGCTAATGCGGGATTGACCTGTATCAGTCTCTCCGTGCAATCTTTATGTACCGTGGACTTGCTGATCCCGTATTTCTTTGCGGCCTGGCGTACGGTTGCATTATTCTGTATGATATAATTTGCGATCTCAATCGCACGTTCTTCGATATAGCTCTTCAAAAGAAACCCCTGCAATCCTTGTTGTTACATTGTATGCAGCGGATTTTCATGTTATGACTATATCCCTCAAAATACAGAAGCACACATCTTCAGGCTGTATCCTGCTACTTTTTAATATTATCTTTTTTCTGTTGTTATTTACTTCTTCTGCAGACCGGCGCCGGATACGGCCGGATCATCTGTCTTTGTCTGTATCTCTCTTCCGTCCTGCGGATGCAGGGCTGTTCCTTCTATGGTAATGTTATGGTCTGTCTGTGCCTGGATAGTATTTGCCTTCATGGCATCCAGCATATCAAACCCGGTGGTTTCTTTTACGGTTTCCATCGTTTTTGCCAGAACAGACGGTACATAGCCTCCCATTCTGGACACGCCGGATTCCCCGCTGCCGCCGTCAATAATCGTGATTTTATCAATGGCTGTCAGAGGTTTCGCCACTGCCTGGGCCATTTCTGGCAGTTTATCAATAACCATCTGGATCACACCGGCGCTGTTTAATTTCTGCATTGCTTCCGCTTTACGTTCCAGACCTTCCGCTTCCGCCAGCAGCGAAGCTTTTTTGGCGTCCGCTTCCGCGGCTCCTTTTCTGGAAATAGCTTCCGCCTCTGCCTTTGCCCGTGCCTCAATGGCCTCCGCCTCCGCAAGAGCTTTTGCCTTAATAGCTTCTGCCTCCGCAAGAGCGTCAATTTTCTTTTTCTCTGCTTCCGCCTCCGCTTTTTTAATTTCTGCGTATTTATCCGCTTCTGATTCCTGTTCCTGCTTTTTCCTGCCTGCTTCCGCAGGTTTTACCACATCTGACAACAGCTGTTTTTCTTTCTCCAGCGCCCGCTGCTCTGCCAGTTCTGTATTTTTCTGTGCCTGCGTAATCTGCACCTGGATCTGGGCTTCGGTAATATCTTTCTGGCGCTGCTGCCGGATCAGTTCCGCATCCATTTCCGCCTGAATGACTTCTTTCTGCGTCTTTTTCTTCTGTATCTCATGAGCCAGCTCCGCCTCTGCGCTGGCAGTGCTGATTTCCTTCTGATAACGGGCTTCTGCCACCATTTTTTCTTTCTCTGCCTGTTTAATGGCTGTGGCGGCTTCCAGCTTTGCCTGTTCACCTATTTTAATATTTTCGGATGTACGCTCATCCTGTTCTCTTTTTGCTTCGGATTTCTGAATTTCAGCGTCCTTTTTACGCTGGGCGATCATACCTTCTCCAAGAGCTTCGATATATCCGTTTTCATCAGAAATATCCGTAATAGTAAAATTCTTGACTTCCAGCCCCATATTGCCCAGCTCGGTGCCCACCACTTCCTGTACCTGGCTGGAAAAGGCTTCCCGCTTCTGATACAGATCTTCCACCGTCATTGTGGCGATAATCTCACGCAGCTTACCTTCCAGTACCGCAGTGGCTGTGGACATGATGTTTTTAATAATTTCCTGTTCGTTTTTGCCTGTAAACTGCTCGATGGCTGTCAGAATCGCATCCGGAGAATTGCGTACCTTAATCACCGCTGTCGTACTGACAGATATCGGCACTCCCTGGGATGACAGACTTCCCCTGGTATCTACCCTCAGTGGCATATTCCCAAGTGATATGTAATCAATCCGTTCCACTCCCGGAATGACCAGTCCGCCTCCGCCGGTAATGACCCGGCGCTTTAATCCGGTAATAACGCCCGCCTTGTCCTGAGGTACCTTTTTCCACATGGAAAATATGGCAATCAGCACCAGAATAATAACAACCGGAATCGAAATCAGTGGTAATATGTCTCCAAGCATACTACATCCCCCTCTCTGTCCCATATCCTTCACAACTGTTATGATCTTATTATCTTATATTTTCATGACAATTGCAACATGATCCAGAATACTTACAATATTTACTTTTGTACCGGCCGCTATGGCACTGCCATCCTGTGATTTTGCCGTCATCGTAATCACAGAGCGGTCTTTGTCCGCACTGGCTACAGACCCGTATCCCTGGTCAGGAATCGCAATATTGACCACATAACTGCGGCTGCAGATACTTTCCATGGATTCCGCTTCTGACTGGTGGTTTTTCAGAAATCCGGTAATGTTTTGTACAATAAATGCTCCAATATAGGCACATACGCCGGCAAACACATGACGGATCCAGGCCGGCTGACTGATCAGCATCATACTGACGCTCCCAAATACAGTAGACGCCAGACACAGGGATTTCATGGAAACCGGCAGCACATCTATGTCACAGTCTCCAATATCAATGCTGAACAGATCAAACTCCGCAATGTCGATAAAATCTCCCATCGCACCGGCCAGAACTGATACAAGTAACAATGCGATTCCACAAATAATGCAAATCATATAAATCGTCCGGGCATCCATATGCATATCCCCCTTTCCTGAATTTCCAGCTTCAGCTGTCAGATCCTGCCTGTCCGCTGATCCGCACGGCCCATCCCGGCTCCACAGCCGGATGTCTCCGGCAGAGCTGTATTTCACTGCGTCGTCCTTCACGCTATCACAGGCTTACGGTTTCCCGGATAATCCGACCCACACTGCGGGACGTGCCGCTATCTCTTTTGAGTCCACGGCGTATCCATAATGCATCACATCTCCCGCCGGCGATACAAACGCCGCACTGTCCGCCGATTTTCCTGATGTACGCAGCCACCAGGGTTTCTGGTTGTCAGAAACCGCCAGCAGTTTCTGATAGCTGTCCGCCTCTTTGTCACTTAGCAGAAATACCCGGTCACTGGTTTCCACGCCGCTCTTTGTTCCGTATTTGCTGTTTGGCGGCGTGACCACCCTGGTCTCCAGAACGGCCTCCTGCTCATATATGGAAAAATTCTCCTGATAAAACTGCCCGTTCAGCCACAGTCTGATACCGGACTGGTCCCAGAGGGCGTCTTTTCCGGAATCAGTGTAAGGCACCTGTTCTTCCGCAGGTTTTTTGCGGACCAGCAATACTTTTTCTCCTGCCGTTTCAGCCACGATCCACCGTCCTGTGCCAAATGTAACGGTATCTCCCGCTTCCGCTGTTTTTAAAATCTCCAGTTCGCATTGTGCCTTTTTTTGCAGGGCATCTTTATAATCCCCCACCCTGGTATCCAGCAGAACCAGCGCTTTATCAAAATCATGCGACTGCATGGCTTTCCCGGCTCTCTGATAATCACATTCCCGGCGACGCTCCGCCGTATCCCGGTATCCTGTGCTGCGGGCAAAAAATGTACTGGCACGTTCATAATCTTTGATACTCATCAGAAACCCCGCTCCCTGATAAGATGCCGCAGGGGTACGAAGGTACAGAATCAGACCGGCTGCCGCAGCCACAACTGCCAGCGTCAGTATTTTTTTTATAATTTCTTTGTTTTTTTCCATCCGGACTGCCTTCTGCTTCAGACGTTTACATTCTGCGACCTGCTCCGGTATATCCTTATATTCCCGTTTTATTTTTAGAAATTCGGTAATTGCCTCTTCATAATCCAGCGCGCTTTTTGCATGTTCTTTCATCTGTATACCGGTCTGGTACACCTCCCTGCGGTACTGCTCCCGTGCTCCCGGCAGACTTTTTTTACACCATTTTTTATATAGTTCGCTTTCTCCATAATTGCCCAGCTTCTGAAACATTTTCATTGCCTGCCGGTAACTCTGCACCCGGTCTTTTGCCTGGCACATTTTATCCGCCCCGTTCATTCTGCGGATGGCTTTCTGGTAGTCTGCTTCCAGCTGCTGCTCTGGTGTTAAATGAATTGCTTTTCTCTTCTTTTTTGCCATGGGCGCCTCCTTATACTGTTATCTTATCTTCATTTAAAGGGAAAATCAAGTATTTCTTTTGCCCCGGGGATAAAAGGATTCTGCATCATATACAGGCACAGAGAAACCGGCGTGACATCCGCCACGCCGGTCCTGCTGGAAACCATATTATTTCTTTATGATTTTCCGTCTGATAAAAGCTCTGTTTATCCTGATCCGGATTCTGCTATTTTACTGTAATTTTCTGCTTTTTAGAATATGCTCCGTACAGCCTGTTTCCATTGCTGTCCAGTGTAAATGCCCTTGCCCGGATATAATATACTTTTCCACTCTTTAAATTAGATATTACACATGATCCTGTTTCTGATTCTTTCGTCCGGGACGCTTCCATGGATGTATTCAACGAATACTGGATACAATAACCGTCGCCATTTTCCACCGGCTCTATTTCGATGGCAATCCGGCCTTTTTCACGGCTCTTTGAAACAACGTTTTCCGGTTTTACAGGAGACAGTATATTTGCGCCTATGTCTTCCCCGTCCGCCATCTGCGGGTCAAAACCGGCGACACACGGCGGCGCCAGATGTTCCCATTCCGGAGAGAGTGTATGTTCAGCCAGTTTTGTATCTTCTGCCTGAAGCTGTTCGTCTGTAACATTTAGATATTTCTGGTCTCCCCGGCTGTCATTCCAAGTACAGTCCGTATTATACCAGATACTGCCCATACGTACTTTGTTCCATGCGTGGCTTGCGCTTGTAACCGTTACGCACTGGATACCCGCACGGTTGCACAGGAGCGAAAAGAGCTGGGCGTATCCCATACAGACTGTGGAGCGGTCAAATAAAACCGCACTGATACAGCTCTGGCTCATAATCTTATCTTCCGGATCATCCTCCTGCGCATTTTCATTATAGGATACGTAATCACAGACGATCTGATGAATCAGCCGCTCCTTTTCCACCGTGGTGCCAGCTTCCGCTATCTGCTCTTCCCAGATACGGATCTGTCTGGCAAATTCAGCTGTATAATCCTCTCGTGTACTGCCATTGGCAAACATCTCATATAATCCGATCGTCATCGTTTGTGACTTTTCTGAATATATGACAGAATTTCTCATAAAATAATACTGCGGGTTTTCAAACATAAAACAGTAAAACACTTTTTTCATCTGTTCCGTAGTCAGTCCCTGATAAGAAACCATGGGCAGAATATATGTACGGACTTCATTCCCGTTACGCATGACTTTTGTCATCTGGAAATTGTCCGTATTGTTCATATATCTGTCAGCCGCCTGTTTTAATGAGAGATATAAATTTTTTTCTTTTGTGTCCAGCAGGCTGAAATAGTAATCGCTCCCGCTGTCTGCCCATTCGCTTTCTGATAAGAGATACGGGGCTGGTTTTGAAGCTTTTAAAGAAGCTCTGAATAAACTGTCTGTAGCTGCGGCGGATTCTGCCCGGATAAACTCTGTCCTGATATCCGGCAGCGGCGCCTGAAAGCATGTCTGCCCTGCCGGCGCCTGTACTGGCTGGCCGGGTACTTCCGCCTGTATCCTGAGTGGAATTTTCAGAATCGTTCCGGTGAATGTCAGCATAAACATAAATCTGGCAATCAGCTTTTTCGTATTCATTATAAGATTCCTTTCTGGCGCATATCAGTCAGAATGATGTCTGTCTGATATCACACTTTTTATCACCTCATTTAATAAATACGGAACACAGGCTCATATTTTTGGAATAATGTTCTGCTTAATTCAATTTCTTCCTCATCAGGCAGGCTGTTTAAAAAAGTAATGTCTCCTTTTCCCTGATGCTCCGACCGCAGACCTGCTTCTGTCAGCCTGCGGCACATTTCCCTGGCAGTACCGTTTCCTCCGTCAAAAATCCTTACGCCTGCCCCTGCCAGCTGCCGGATCTGCCGGCGTAAAAATGAATAATGGGTGCAGCCCAGCACAATGGCATCTGTTTTGCCAAGATACGGCTCCAGCAGACGTGAAAGAAACTCCTGCAGATCTGTACCATGTGTATTACCGCTTTCCACAAATTCCATCAGGCCCGGACAGGGCAGTCCGGTAATATCCGCTTCCGTCTCATACTGCTTCTTCAGACGTTTAAATTTTTCTCCCTGAATGGTCATTGGCGTGGCCATAACGAGTACGGCCGGATGGCCTGGCTGCAAAGCCGCTGGTTTTAACGCCGGCTCGATGCCTACCAGCGGCACGTCCGGATACATCTGACGCAGATGGCGCACCGCCGCAGCGGTGGCGGTATTACATGCCACCACGATTCCCTTTGCCCCCTGATCCAGCAGTTTTTTCACACTGGCAATGGTCAGATGCCGGACTTCTTCCAGCGGCCTTGTGCCATAGGGAGCATTTACGGAGTCACCAAAATAAATATAATTCTCATTTGGCATTACTTCATATAATTCTTTTAATACGCTGATTCCGCCCATACCAGAATCGAATACTCCGATGGGACATTCTTTTTTTTCCATTGGCCTGTCCTTATGTATACTAATATTGTATGTTTACATCCACTTCCACCAGATTGCCGGCTGCATCGGTAATTCCGTCCACATGGAAATCCGAACCACTGTATTGCCCACTGTTATACTGCCAGTATTTCACATTACCCGTACCAGTATAACCTGGTCCCAGTAACAGACTGCGGTAATTGGCAACCCATAAATCAATGCCCTCCAGCCTGGTCCGGTCCAGATTGGTAGTAAAAAATGACAGATAGCTGTACAATACAAAATCATACCCGGCATTTTCCACCACCTGTTTAAAAGCGAGTATCATCTGGTGCAGCATATCTTTTGTCATACTGGAAGATTTGTGGACCGCATCTTCCATATCCAGCGCAATCGGATAATCCAGCTTTCTGCCATTTAAAATCGACAGTATGGTTCTGGCCTCCTCTTCCGCCTCCTGCACAGTGACCGCCCGGCTGTAGCAGTATACGCCCAGCGGCATGTCTGCAGCCACCGCATCCTGGTATTTCGTCTCAAAAGTAAAGTCTTCCAGATAATGGTTGCTGATCCGCAAAAACGCAAAATCTATACCGGATTCTTTTACCCGGTACCAGTCCACTTCATCCTGCCAGCGGGATACATCAATGCCGTTTTTCACCCCGGGCGTTACCGATACAGTGGCCGACGCACTCTTGCCGGACACAGTGGCCGTCACTGTAGCCGTACCATATCCAACGCCGGTTACCATTCCCTGGGAATCTACTTTTGCGATATCCGGACGGTCTGACTTCCATACCACCCGGCCCTGGCGGTATGTTGACGCCTCCAGTGGTTTTGAAACGCCGACACACAGCTTCAGGGTACGGGTATTCAGGGAAACACCGCCCACCAGAAAGCTGAGCGCATTGGACCTGCGTCCTTCACCCTCTGTGCCTACAGCAGATACCCGGTAGTAACAGGTTTTATTGTCTTTCAATTCCGTATCGGTATATTCTGTGACTGTCAGTTCCCTGGCAATACAGCTATACGTACCAGATGCGGTCTGCGAACGGTAAAGATTATACGAAGAAGCTCCTGATGTCTGATTCCAGGAAATTTTTAATGTATCCGCAGCTGTCTGGACAATCTTTAACCCGATCGGGGCGCCCAGCGCCGCATTGCCCTGGCGGATGTTGCTATACGGACTTTTCCCCTCATACTTTTTACTTTTATAAATTGCCCGGATACGGTAATAATATACGCCGCCGGGCGCCACGGACCTGTCTTCATACCCGGTAGCTGTTCCTTCTGATACATCAGCTACTTTTGCGAATTTCTTATCCGGATAGATGCTGCGGAACACCCGGAAACCGGTTGCCTCTTCCATTTTTCCCCAGCTCAGGATAATGGTCCTGTTCTCAACATTGGCAGCCGCCGACGTAAGCTCCGGCGCCCGCATCTGAGTCCTGGCTACTCTGGCCTGTGACTGTTCTCCGGTCAGGATCTGCCCGTCCGCTGTTGTTGCGTATCCGCAGATTTTATAATAAAAGTCTTTGCCGGGCACAACATCTGTGTCTGTATAAGAAAAAACTGTATTCTGGTCAATATCCTTGATCTTTTTATATGTGCCGTTCTCCTTTGTGCTCCGGTAAATAAAATACCCGGTCACAGAATCGGAACTCTGCCAGGTCAGTTTCACAGAATCATAATTTTCCGGTTCACATGTATCTATCTGTATGGCGGGCATTGAAACAGATACTTCCACTGCCCCGCAGTATCCGGAATAAACATTTCTCCCATTCACACTGCGCAGGGCACGGACCCGGTATAAATAAATCCCTCCCTCTACAATATCTGTATCAGTATAAGACAGAGCTTCCGTGGCCGTCAGCAGCTGCCAGACGGTATTCCCTTTCTGTTTCCGGTACAGTTCGTATTTTTGTGCGCCGGATACTTTTTTCCAGGTTATGTCCGCAGCTTTCAGCTGTGATACCACAGCATTTAGAATTTTGGGCTTTTTCAGTCCGGGCCTGCCAGAGACAGAAGCATAATTGCCGGCTTTGTTACTCTGATCCAGTGCGCAGACACGCAGCTGGTAAGTTGTCCCGGCCAGTAATTTTTTGCATTTGTATGTGAGCACCTGCGACGTTGTCTTTCCGGCTATTGTATAATCCTTTCCGTCCAGGGAATATTCAATCTGGTAACCAGCCGCTCCTTCCACACCGCTCCAGGACAGAGTGACTGTATTATAGGCTGTCTTTACAACTTCCAGCTGCTTAGGCGCAGATAATATAGAATTCCCATTTGATTTTTTAAAACTGGTTTCCTCTGACAGAACTGACAGATAAGATGAAGACGACTCATCCGGCATTCTGCTTTCCTGCTGGTCTGCGGCTGTTTCTGAATCTGCGGTCAGGATCTCCTGCTGGTCTGCGGCTGCTTCCGTCAGCTCTGCGGACTCATACGCCTGCAGATCCTCTTTGTCTGTTGCCTCAGACTGTACTGCCTCCTGCCGCTGTGGGTGAATCCCGGCTGGCGCCGCCGCTGCCACCTGCCCGGGCAGCAACGCCATGATACAGGCAACTGCCGCTGCCAGCTTCATTTTTCTGTTTGTCATTGCTTCCTCCATTGATAAATTCCGGTCTGCGCATCAGTGCCGGGTTTTATTTTATAGCTGATAGTACTTCAGATGATCTTCCATAACCTGTGAAACTGTACCGCCCGCATTTTTATATTTCTCATAAAGTGCGTTAAGCCTTTGTACTTTCTTTGCGTTGTCCGCTTCAAATTTCGGAATGGACAACTGGTAATTTGGATTTGATTTCAGGCCTGCACGAATTTCTTTCCCAAACGGACAGTACTGGATCAGAATATCCCTCGCCACTTTATTGAGCCGGACGCTTCCCCTGGCTTCGAATTTAATCCAGTTCTGGTAATCCTTTACAAATACTTCCCGGTAGTTATTCTTGGCCCTTGCAATGGCCAGTTTTAATTTCTCCTTTGCATCGGCCGAAAGATCCCTGTTCTTGCGATAGAACTGGATATAGTCACAATACTCGGACGTCAGGGATTTCTCACGGATATCATTCCAGCGCACACCCTGTATTTTACGACACATTTCCCAACGGTACCGGCCGGCTGTCTCAATCATCATTTCATCCAGATCCGCCAGTGTAAAAATAGAGAATAAAAACCGTCCCGGTGTATCCCGGCGCTTATCCGCTGTCTCCTGCCACATCATCGCCCTGGTACCCACATTTGGCATCAGAATCATATCCGGAAATACTTCCAGCATGATCGTTTCATGGTTCATGATGTCTAGTCCCGGTCCCGGGAAATTGATTTCACGGTACATTAACGTAAAGTCCACTTCCCGTACTTTGTCCAGCGCTTCCTCCAGCCTCTGGGCCGTCACAGCCATCTTATCTATCGTATTGATCAGATCTTCCTGGCATAAAACCGGACAGAATGTGGTAATCTTTCCACAGGTAATACGGTTTGCCGAAGTAAAGAGATTTTTGATTTCAAATATTACTTTTTCCTTCTGGTCATGAAGCATGGCTTTTGCCTGATCTTCTGTAATATCCCCGTTTTTGCGCATTTCAATCAGATTTGCCGTATAGTCCAGGTCAAACTCATTTTTAGACGGCTCTTTCTTTCCACGGTAAATCTTTTTGAGCCATTCATAAATAGTAAACACCCGTTTGGTTTTAAACTGGCGCATCCGTCCCGTAAGGTCATAAAGGGCTTTTGCGTTCTCTTCCCCCGCCAGCTGTGTATCCATAAAACCAAAGTTCAAAAACATCTCAATAACTGGCGAAACGGTACTTTCATCCTTGACCGCCTGCAGGAAAACCTTTGTATATACGTCATAAAACATTGGCGAAAGCTGTTTCCGCAGTTTATATACATCTGAATCTGTAGACATCTTATCCGGAAGATCCCGGTACGTATTTACCTGATTGCGGATCGTTTCTATTTCATCTTTTGTCATCTCTGCGTACTCCAGAATGTGCGCCAGACAGTCCATGGATAATACGTCCATGTTTTCAAATCCGGATGAAGCCGGATTGTCAAAATCATATTCCAAATACTGGGTAATTCTGGCTTCCGCCTTTGACGAATCATACATTCTGGATTTACGTATAAAATCAGCAATTAAAGAAAGTTCTTTTTTTAACGGTTCCGGATCCAGCTGCCGTCTGCCCGCCCGTACAGCCAGGTCGAAAAACAGCCAGAAAATATCATTTTCAGAATCTGATAACAGAATCTCTTTATGTTCGGATAAATAATTTACCCGTTCCTCAATGGCATAAAGTGTATGCTGCACCTGTGAAGACATTTCCATAAATGCGCCCATACACAAATCCCTGTCCTGTTCCATCAGCTGTATATACATTTTCTGGTATTTATTAATCAGACTGATGCTCTGGCTGATCTGCCATTCTTCTATTACAATCTGTGGCCGGAACATTTCGAAAGAATCCATCTGGTCTAAGCTGTGGTCGTCCAGCTGGTATTTGTCGCAGATTGTATGATAATCCTTATATACTGTCTGTACAAAAGAGAAATACTGTCTGATCCGTGTCTCCAGATCCGCATATAACGCAAATAACTGATGACGCTGTATAGTGGCCGCATACAGAAATACTGTCCGGTACCGCTCATTGGCATCCAGTACGGCCTTTAATTCTTCCGGATTTTTGCATGGAAGCAGTACAACCGTCGTGTCCTCCGCCGCAATAAAATCATTCACAAATTCATCATTTCTCAGACTGCCGATAATACCATTTTTTCTCAATGTAATCTCGGCAAAATCCAGTTTCTGTATAACAGAACCATCCTGGATTAAATATAATCCTTTTACTTTATCTTTTCTTTTTACGATTACATGGCCTTTTGGGATTTTTAAAACTTCCATATGTTATCTACCTGCTTCTTTCTGTCAGAATTTTTACCTTGGGGCAACTGACTGGTATATAAGTTGCCGATAGTTTTATTATATATAGCAACTGCACCGGACGTTCACCAACCGGATAAATGCAGTTCCAAAATGTCTCACCCTATATATTATCCCGGATGGGATTTTATTGCAAATAAATTTTACGGTCTTTATAATTTTTACCTTATTTCTTCATTATAGCAAAGTCCTTCAGATTAACAACATTTTTTTATACAGCCCATAAAAGACGCTTCTTTGTCCTTCCTTTAACTAATAGCGCCGGTTTAGAAAATCAAACATTACATGGTTCAGAAAAATTTTTATGAATTTACTGTATAAATATTTACCACATCCACATAATACTTCCTGTATGAAACAGTTATTATTTCAAAGAAAGAGGTAAAAAACATGATTTTAACAGACAAAGAGACAACCGCAATCAAAGATTTACAGACACAGGAGCAAAGCTGTATTGAAAAATACAAAAGATATGGCGCCCAGGCAAAAGACAGCGAACTGCAGAACCTGTTCCAGAGACTGGAAAAAGAAGAACAAAGCCATTATCAGTCTCTCGGCAAAGTACTTTCCGGTTCCGTACCGTCCTGCAACTGTAATGACAGCGATGGCAAAACCTACAGCCCGAAAGCAACCTATAGCGCCATGACTGAAAATGAAGATAAGAAAAATGACTGTTTCCTCGCAACCGACTGCATTGGAACAGAAAAAATGGTTTCTTCTGAGTACAACAGCAATGTATTTAAATTTTCTGAACCGGGATTACGCAAATTACTGGCAGATATCCAGATCGAAGAACAGAACCATGCGGAAATGCTTTATAAATACAAAACAGCAAACGGCATGGTATAAACAGGCTGACAAGACAGCCAGAAAGGGCAGCGGATAATGCTGTCCTTTCCAGACTGTCCTGCCAGAATATAACAGTTTCCGGAATTTATGATTCCGTACCGGACTTCAGGCACTGCTTCATCAGTTCATATGCGCCCTTCTCCCGGATCAGTTCCAGATCTTTTGTCACCGCCTCTGGCAATCCCTGCAGTTTTGTCAGATCTTCTCCCCAGAAATCTGTATTGGACAGCACTGCGTCCGTCAGCGTCCGCGGATCATCTTCTTTATGCGCATCATAAAATTCCAGAATCGACCGGTCATCATTCACCGGGTACTCCGTACCGTTCCGCATTCCGTAAAAGCCCTCCGCATCCAGACGTACTCCGGTATAAAACGCAATATAAAACGCCAGCGAAGCGGTAAGACATTCCGGAAGGGAATGATATTTTTCCACGTATCCTTTCAGGGACGGCAATACCCTGGCTTTCCATTTGGATGTGCAATTCAGCGAAATGGAAAGCAGCGCATGGTCTATAAACGGATTATTAAAACGGTCTGTCACTGCCCCTGCGAAGTCCATAAGTTCCTGTTCCGGAAGGGTCAGCGTAGGAATAATTTCTTTATATACTGCCCGGTTCATAAAACCACAGATCACAGGATCATTCATACAGTCTCTCACAATATCCTGCCCCGCCAGATATGCGCCCGGTACCATGGACGTATGGGCCCCGTTCAGTATACGGACTTTGCGCTGTTTATAAGGCTTATGGTTATCCGTAATCAGCACCGGCAGTCCGGCTTTTTCAAAAGGCAGCTCTTTTTTCAGGCTGTCCGGACCTTCAATTACCCAGAATCCGAAGATCTCGCCCGTATCAATGATATTGTCTTCATATCCGGCTTCTTCGCAGATTGCGGCGGCTTCGTTGCGTGGATATCCCGTTACGATCCGGTCTACCAGAGTGGAGCAGAAAATATTTTCTTCCCTGACCCACCGGATAAAGTCTTCTTCCAGTTCCCACTGCCCCGCATACCGGATCACACATTTTTCCAGCTCTTTTCCATTATTATCAATTAATTCACAGGAAAGAATCACAAACCCTTTTCCCGTCTCCTTACCGTACCGCCGGAACCTTTCATACAGAAACTGTGTCAGCTTGCCCGGATAACTGGCAGCCGGTCTGTCTGAAAACTGGCAGGAAGGATCGTATGTAATGCCGGCCTCTGTCGTATTACAGATAATAAACCGCAGATCCGGATTTCCGGCACACGCCATATATTCCTCATAATCATTATATGGATTCAGACAGCGGCTCACACTGGAAATAACCCGGCGTTCACTGACTTTCTGTCCGTTTTCGCTGCCTCTTAGAAACAGCGTGTAAAGCCCCTGCTGTTCATTGATAAACTGACGGATCTGGTCACCGCCGCTGATAGGCTGTACCAGTACGGCTTTTGACTGAAACCCGGCCTTTTCGTTCATGATATCTATAAAATAATCGGCAAACGCCCGCAGGAAATTTCCTTCTCCAAACTGCAGTACCCTTTCTGGCGCCTGTTCCAGCAGATAGCCGTCATAGTTTAATTCTTTTAATGTCTGATAAGATAATTTTTTCATTTCCCGTCTCCATCATTCTGACTAAACACGTGTCTGATCAATAAGTGTCACTATAACGTGACGCCCTGTTTGAAAATCGCCATATCATGAAATCCCGCTTCTTCCGCCCTGACTTTTTTACCGGAAGCTACTTCCAGCACATAAGAAAACAGCTGCTCCGAAACTTCTTCCAGGGTGGCGTCTTCTACCATGATCCCACAGTTAAAATCAATCCAGTTCTGTTTCCGCTCCGCCAGTGCGGTATTACTCGCTATTTTTACGGTAGGTACCGGAGAAGCGAACGGTGTGCCCCGTCCGGTCGTAAACAGTACAATCTGCGCCCCTGAGGCCGCCAGCGCCGTGGATGCCACCAGATCGTTGCCAGGAGCGCTTAACAGATTCAGACCTTTGTGTTTTACTACCTCACCATAAGAAAGCACGCCGCTTACCGGAGCGGTTCCGGATTTCTGGGTACAGCCCAGGGATTTATCTTCCAGTGTGGTAATACCGCCTTTTTTGTTTCCGGGAGATGGATTTTCATATATGGTCTGATGATGGGCCGTAAAATAATTTTTGAAATCATTAATCAGCTCCACCGTTTTCCCAAACAGTTCCTCATTTTCACACCGGTTCATTAAAAGTGTTTCCGCTCCAAACATCTCCGGCACTTCCGTCAGAATCGTTGTCCCTCCCCTGGAAATCAGCAGATCTGAAAATCCGCCCACCGCCGGATTTGCCGTTATTCCGGAAAGACCGTCAGATCCCCCGCATTTCATGCCAACGACCAGTCCGCTCACAGGCACCGGTTCCCTGTGAAACTGTCCGGCATAATCCGCCAGTTCCTTAACCAGGCGCAGCGCCTCTTCCAGCTCGTCCTCACATTCCTGGGCCACGAGAAATTTCACCCGTTTGTCATCGTATGGCCCGATATATTTTTTCAGTTCGTCTATATTACTGTTCTCACATCCAAGGCCCAGCACCAGTACCCCACCGGCATTTGGATGATTGATAAAATCCGCCAGAATCTGTCTCGTATGTTCCTGATCCTCCCCCATCTGTGAACAGCCGTATGGATGGGTGAACGCCACAATATCCTCCACGGAACCCTGTATATACGCCCCGGCTTTTTTCTCCACAGCCCGGGCCACATTATTGACACAGCCTACGGTAGGAATAATCCAGATTTCATTGCGCACGCCTGCCCGGCCCCCGCTTCTTTTAAATCCCTGGAAAAAGGCCGGCTCTTTCTGCTCCAGTGTTGTCTCCTGTTTCGTAAAAGTATAATCCAGTACCCCGCCCAGACCTGTTTTTACATTGTGGATGTGGACCCATTCTCCAGGCAGAATGTCCTCTTTTGCCTTTCCGATACTGTTTCCATATTTCGTCACATTTTCTCCGGCCCCAATCCGGCGCAGCGCAAATTTGTGCCCCTGTGGAATGTCCGCAGCCAGTATCACCTTCTCCGTGCCGGTATCCAGCTCCGTTCCTTTTTCCAGCGGCTGTAACGCTACCGCCACCGCATCCTGCGGATGAATTTTGATAAATTTTTTCATAGTATTTTACTCCTCGTATAATAAGTTTGTAAGCAAGAAAAACAGCTTACAGGCTTATT
>CANRTU010000054.1 GCA_947642745.1 uncultured Eubacterium sp. | reverse complement strand
ATATTTCTGGTTCTCTCTAATGGATATTCTCTTCCAGCCAAGATTTTTTCCTCCTAAAATAAACTGACCAAATGCACTAGAAGCGGTAATGGGCAAACGCTTTGTTTGCTTCTGCCATCCTGTGCATATCTTCTTTCCTCTTAACAGATGCTCCGGTATTGTTGGCTGCATCCATAATTTCGTTTGCAAGTCTTTCTTCCATCTTCTTCTCTGAACGGTTGCGTGAAAACGCCGTCAGCCATCGAAGCGCCAGTGCCTGCCGCCGGTCCGGCCTTACTTCAATTGGTACCTGATAAGTAGCACCACCGATACGTCTGGCTTTTACTTCCAGTACAGGCATAATATTGTTCATTGCGTCTTCAAAAACTTCCAGGGCAGGCCTGTCTGTTTTTGCCGCAACTCTTTCAAATGCGTGATAGACAATTTTCTGTGCGACACCTTTCTTACCATCCAGCATAATGTTGTTAATAAGTTTGGTGACAATCGTATTATTATAAATTGGATCCGCTAAAACTTCTCTTTTCTGGGTATGTCCTTTACGTGGCACGATACTTCCCTCCTTAATCATTAATTGCAGTCCGGTCAGCATCCAGACAAATGCATGATCCCGATTAATTCAACGGTACTCACATGTTGTGTTACGTGCGGAAATATTTATATCTGAAACAGTTTTGGGAAAACCGCCATTTATGCGGCTCTCCGTACAAATAATTCCAACACTAACCTCTTTGGGAATGCCGCCTCTGTGGCAGTCACCCCTTTGATACACTGAGTCATATTGCTCCGCTAAAAATCATGTTTTATTTCTTCTTAGCGTCTTTTGGCCTCTTGGCACCGTATTTGGAACGGGCCTGACGTCTGTTAGCAACACCTGCTGTATCAAGTGTACCTCTGATGATGTGGTATCTTGTACCAGGTAAATCCTTTACCCTGCCGCCCCTGATAAGAACAACGCTGTGCTCCTGCAGATTGTGGCCTTCGCCCGGAATATAGCTGGTTACTTCGATTCCGTTGGAAAGACGTACTCTGGCAATTTTACGGAGTGCTGAGTTAGGTTTTTTAGGAGTTGCTGTCTTAACGGCTGTACAAACGCCACGCTTCTGCGGTGAAGCGTTATCCGTAGCTTTCTTCTGTAAAGAGTTATATCCCTTCTGAAGCGCTGGTGCCGTAGATTTCCTGACAGCTGTCTTTCTTCCTTTTCTTACTAACTGGTTAAATGTTGGCATTATTTTCACCTCCTGTATATAATCATGCATATATTTTGTAATATAATTACTACATTTTACACGCTATAGTATTATATAAAGATAATCTGAAAATGTCAAGGAAGATTTTGCTTTTTGTCAGATTGCACCAGAGCGTGTTTGAAAAATGCTTTGTGTCAGATGTATTTCACAGTTTGTACCCTGAAGTGCATGATATGGGGAATTTATCCCGAGTTTTGGTGATGTACCCAGAGGACATGATATAGCGGGCTGCATTGACCAGATTCGGGATGAATCATCCGTATCATGCCCTGGGGAATACAGATCAAAAGAATGATTTTTCAGACACGCTCTGGAACGTATCTGTAAAAAGCTCTCTGACAGATGTATTCCATAATTACCGCAAAGTACATTCCCTTCCGCCGCAGGACGATCCATGCCGAAGATGTATAATATAACACTTTTTTATACACTCTTAAAGACGTCATACACCATCCCCTTCAAAAATGTTTCTCATTCAGCACCGTAAGACATAACTTTCCGGCACATCCGGGATATTTCATATTGTCTCCCATTTGCCGGAAAAAAATACCACTGGCAGTTATTGTCCAGTGGTATTTTCTATTATTTGATATGATATCCCAATCTTTTTATCCTGATCTTTGTCACAGCGTCCGTTTGGTCAGATTCTGCGGACCAGCCTCTTTTAATCAATCGCTGCCAGCTCTTTCGCAATAGATTCATCCAGTATATCCTGGTCTTCTTCTATCAGCTCATCCACAAACGCTTCTCCCGCCACATCATCTTCTTCCGGCAGATCCCCATGTTCTGGCGCCTGCGGGCCGCTTATGACCTCTCCTGCGGATTCTGAAGAAAAATCGGCAAATTCATCTCCGCCAAACAGCTCCGCTTCTTCATTTAAGTCAGAGTCCAGCCGGATGCTCCGGTAACGTTTCATTCCGGTACCTGCCGGAATCAGCTTACCAATAATAACATTTTCTTTCAGACCAATCAGCGGATCAATTTTGCTCTTTATGGCTGCTTCTGTCAGTACTTTGGTTGTCTCCTGGAAGGATGCGGCTGACAGGAATGAGTTTGTAGCCAGGGACGCCTTTGTGATTCCAAGCAGCACCTGTACCCCTTCCGCAGGCTCCAGTCCTTCTTCATTCAGTCTTTCATTTACATCGTCATATTCCAGATTATCCACCAGCGTTCCGGGCAGGAAATCCGAATCACCGTTATTTTCAATGCGGATTTTTTTCAGCATCTGACGCACAATTACTTCAATATGCTTATCATTAATTTCCACACCCTGCAGACGGTATACACGCTGTACTTCCCGCAGCAGATAATCCTGAACGGCCCGTACGCCTTTAATTTTTAAAATGTCATGAGGATTGACAGAACCCTCAGTCAGTTCATCGCCAGCTTCCAGTTCTACGCCGTCCATGATTTTAATACGTGATCCGTATGGAATCAGGTATGTCTTGGTCTCGCCTGACTCCTGGTTTGTTACAATAATTTCACGTTTCTTCTTTGTATCTTTCAGTGTGGCAATACCACTAAATTCCGTAATAATCGCAAGACCCTTTGGTTTTCTTGCCTCAAACAGCTCCTCGACACGGGGAAGACCCTGGGTAATATCATCCCCGGCTACACCGCCGGAGTGGAACGTACGCATGGTCAGCTGTGTACCCGGTTCACCGATGGACTGGGCCGCAATAATACCAATGGCTTCTCCTACCTGTACTGACTGGCCGGTGGCCATATTGGTGCCATAACATTTTGCGCAGACGCCTGAATGGGAACGGCAGGTCAGAATCGTGCGGATTTTTACTTTATTAACAGGATCGCCGTTTTCGTCCACACCGATACTCATAATCTTTGCCGCACGGCCCGGAGTAATCATGTGATTGGCCTTTACAAGCACATTTCCGTCCTTATCACAAATCGTCTCACAGGAAAAACGCCCGGTCAGACGTTCCTGCAATCCTTCGATCTCTTCCTTGCCATCCATAAAAGCGGTTACGACCATGCCCGGTATTTCCCGGTTCTGTCCGGCGTTACAGTCTGATTCCCGTACAATCAGCTCCTGGGACACGTCTACCAGACGCCTGGTAAGATATCCGGAGTCTGCGGTACGCAGCGCCGTATCTGACATTCCTTTTCTGGCTCCGTGGGCGGACATGAAATACTCCAGTACATCGAGTCCCTCACGGAAGTTGGACTTGATCGGCATCTCGATGGTCCTTCCGGTTGTATCCGCCATCAGTCCACGCATGCCTGCCAGCTGTTTGATCTGTTTATCTGAACCACGGGCACCGGAGTCCGCCATCATAAAAATATTGTTATACTTATCCAGTCCGGACAGCAGCGCATGGGTCAGCTCATCGTCGGTTTCTTTCCAGACTTCCACGACTTCTTTATAACGTTCCTCTTCCGTAATCAGACCCCTGCGGTACTGCCTGGTAATCCGGTCCACCGTATCCTGTGCGGCATTGATTAACTCCGGCTTTTGCTGCGGCACAGTCATGTCGGAAATAGACACGGTCATGGCTGCTCTGGTAGAATATTTATAACCCATGGATTTAATGTCATCCAGCACTTCCGCTGTTTTGGTAGCTCCATGGACATTAATAACCTTTTCCAGAATCTGCTTGAGCTGTTTTTTTGCCACATGGAAATCCACTTCCAGAAGCATCTCATTGCCTGGTACGCTTCTGTCCACAAACCCCAGATCCTGTGGAATAATTTCGTTAAACAAAAATCTTCCCAGTGTGGACTCTATTGTTTCCGTGCGGATTGTTTCATCCGGCATTTTCCTGCTCACACGGACATGAATCCGGCTGTGTAGCGTACACGCCTGGTTTTCATAAGCCAGAATCGCTTCGTTAATGTTTTTGTAATATCTGCCTTCACCCAGGGAACCCGGACGTTCCTGTGTCAGATAATATATGCCAAGCACCATATCCTGGGAAGGAACCGCCACCGGCCCGCCGTCAGAAGGCTTTAACAGATTGTTTGGAGAAAGCAGCATAAACCGGCATTCTGCCTGGGCTTCCTGGGACAACGGCAGATGCGCCGCCATCTGGTCGCCGTCAAAGTCCGCATTGTACGCTGTACATACCAGCGGATGAAGCTTAATCGCTTTACCTTCTACCAGAATCGGCTCAAACGCCTGGATACCCAGCCGGTGAAGTGTAGGCGCACGGTTCAGCATCACCGGATGTTCTTTGATAACATCTTCCAGTACGTCCCATACCTCTGTCTGAAGCCGCTCCACCATCTTTTTGGCGCTCTTGATATTGTGGGCGGTGCCATTGGATACCAGCTCTTTCATGACAAATGGTTTAAACAGCTCGATCGCCATTTCCTTTGGAAGACCGCACTGGTAAATCTTTAATTCCGGTCCCACCACAATAACGGATCGTCCGGAGTAATCCACACGTTTTCCCAACAGATTCTGCCGGAAACGTCCGCCCTTTCCTTTTAACATATCCGATAAGGACTTTAACGCCCGGTTGCCCGGTCCGGTTACCGGACGTCCCCGTCTGCCGTTATCAATCAGCGCATCCACCGCTTCCTGCAGCATACGTTTTTCATTACGGACAATAATATCCGGAGCGCCCAGTTCCAGCAGTCTGCGCAGTCTGTTATTTCTATTAATAATTCTTCTATATAAATCATTCAGATCGGATGTGGCAAAACGTCCGCCATCCAGCTGTACCATCGGACGCAGATCCGGCGGCAGTACCGGGATCACGGTCATAATCATCCATTCCGGCTTATTACCGGATTCATAAAAAGCGTCCACCACTTCCAGCCGTTTAATAATTCTCGCACGCTTCTGTCCGGTGGCGTCTTTCAAAGCTGTCTTTAAGGACACGGAATCCTTTTCCAGATCAATGGCCTGCAGCAGCTCCAGAATGGCTTCCGCTCCCATTCCCACACGGAACGCACTGCCGTGTTTTTCCCTGGCTTCCTGATATTCGCTTTCTGATAAAACCTGTTTATATGACAGCTCTGTGGTACCGGGATCCAGTACAATATAAGACGCAAAGTACAATACTTTTTCCAGTGTCCTTGGCGACAGATCCAGAATCAGTCCCATACGGCTTGGGATGCCTTTAAAATACCAGATATGGGATACCGGGGCAGCCAGCTCTATATGTCCCATACGTTCCCTGCGGACACTTGCTTTCGTAATCTCCACCCCGCAGCGGTCGCAGACGACCCCTTTATACCGGATCTTTTTATATTTGCCACAATGACATTCCCAGTCCTTGCTCGGTCCAAATATTTTTTCACAGTACAGGCCGTCTTTTTCCGGCTTGAGGGTCCGGTAATTAATCGTTTCCGGCTTTTTTACCTCGCCTTTTGACCATTCCCTGATTTTCTCCGGTGAGGCCAGGCCAATCTGGATCGCATCAAACTGAATTGGCTGATTGCTTTCTTCGTTCATTATTTCTGACATATATGGCACCCCTCCTATTCCATATCGGAACCATCATCTTCATCAAAGTCATCTACAAAAATAGAATCGTCGTCATCTTCCAGTGGTTCGTCATCTTCTGCGTCAACAAGTTCTTCACTCTCAGCGTCAAATTCCTTCTTGGAAAAGCCCATTTTGCTGAAAGACTCATTGCTTTCAAATGCAAAATCTTTGTCTCCGGAAATAATGGAATTCAAATCTGTATTACCATATTCGCTGGTTTCCATCAGTTGTACTTCCCTGCGGTTTTCATCCAGCACCCTCACATCCAGTGCCAGCGACTGCAGCTCTTTCAACAGCACTTTGAAAGATTCCGGAATACCCGGTTCCGGAATATTCTCTCCTTTGATAATTGCTTCGTAGGTCTTTACACGGCCTACCACATCGTCTGATTTTACTGTCAGAATCTCCTGTAACGTATAGGATGCGCCATAAGCTTCCAGCGCCCATACTTCCATCTCTCCAAAACGCTGCCCGCCGAACTGTGCTTTACCGCCCAGTGGCTGCTGCGTTACCAGGGAATATGGTCCGGTGGAACGGGCATGAATCTTGTCATCTACCAGATGATGCAGCTTAAGGTAATGCATGTGACCGATAGTAACCGGTGAATCAAAATATTCTCCTGTACGGCCGTCACGCAGCCTTACCTTTCCATCCCTGGAGATCGGAACGCCTTTCCACAATTCCCGGTGATCCCTGTGGTCAGACAGATACTGCATAACGTCCGGCAGAAGTTCGTCTTTATATTTTTCCTCGAATTCATCCCATTCTGTATTAACATAATCGTTGGCCAGTTCCAGCGTATCCTGGATATCCACTTCCTTTGCGCCGTCAAACACTGGTGTCTCGATATTAAATCCAAGCGCCTTTGCGGCCAGGCTCAGATGAATTTCCAGCACCTGCCCGATGTTCATACGGGACGGCACGCCCAGAGGATTCAGTACGATATCCAGCGGCCGGCCATTCGGCAGAAACGGCATATCCTCTACTGGCAGCACACGGGAAACCACACCCTTATTTCCATGACGGCCGGCCATTTTATCGCCTACGGAAATTTTTCTTTTCTGTGCGATATAAATGCGGACTGCCTGATTGACGCCCGGAGACAGTTCATCCCCATTGTCCCTGGTAAATACTTTTGCGTCTACCACAATACCGTATTCGCCATGAGGTACTTTCAGGGAAGTATCCCGGACTTCTCTCGCTTTTTCGCCAAAAATTGCCCGCAGCAGACGTTCTTCCGCTGTCAGTTCCGTCTCTCCTTTTGGCGTTACTTTTCCTACCAGAATATCTCCCGCACGTACTTCCGCACCAATGCGGATAATACCCCGTTCATCCAGATCTTTTAACGCATCGTCACCTACGCCCGGTACGTCCCTGGTTATTTCCTCTGGTCCCAACTTAGTATCCCTGGCCTCTGCCTCATATTCCTCGATGTGAATCGAAGTATAGACATCGTCCTGCACCAGACGCTCGCTTAACAGTACCGCATCCTCGTAGTTATAACCTTCCCAGGTCATAAATCCGATCAGCGGATTTTTACCAAGCGCCAGTTCGCCCCGGGAAGTAGACGGTCCGTCGGCAATTACCTCGCCGGCTTCCACATGCTCTCCCTTTATAACTACCGGCCGCTGGTTGTAACAGTTACTCTGGTTACTTCTGGAAAATTTCGTCAGGCGGTATGTGCTTAGCTTTCCGTCATCATTGCGGATTCTGATTTCATTGGATACGGCGCTTTCTACCGTTCCGGCCTTTCTGGCCAGTACACAGACGCCGGAGTCCACCGCAGCCTTAGGTTCCATACCAGTGCCCACAACAGGCGCTTCTGTCGTCAGAAGCGGCACAGCCTGACGCTGCATGTTGGACCCCATAAGAGCCCGGTTTGCATCGTCATTCTGCAGGAACGGAATAAGCGCTGTAGCCACGGAAAACACCATTTTCGGGGATACGTCCATGTAATCAAACATGGTCTTATCATATTCCTGCGTTTCTTCCAGATACCGGCCAGATACAGAATTACGGACAAAATGCCCTTCTTCGTCCAGCTTTTCATTCGCCTGGGCCACATGATAATTATCTTCTTCATCCGCTGTCATATAAATGACCTCGTCGGTGACCCTTGGATTTTTCGGATCTGTTTTATCTATTTTACGGTATGGCGCTTCTACAAATCCATACTCGTTAATTCTTGCGTAACAGGCCAGGGAGTTAATCAGACCAATGTTCGGACCCTCGGGAGTCTCAATCGGACACATCCTGCCATAATGGGAATAATGCACATCCCGGACCTCAAATCCGGCACGGTCTCTGGACAGACCGCCGGGCCCCAGCGCTGACAGACGTCTCTTATGGGTCAGCTCACCCAGCGGGTTGTTCTGATCCATAAACTGTGACAGCTGAGAAGAACCGAAAAATTCTTTTACCGCTGCGGTAACTGGTTTGATATTAATTAAACTCTGTGGTGAAATTCCTTCCAGATCCTGTGTCGTCATACGCTCACGGACTACCCTTTCCAGCCTGGATAATCCAATCCGGTACTGGTTCTGCAGCAATTCACCTACTGCACGGATACGCCGGTTGCCCAGGTGGTCAATATCATCGTCATTGCCTATTTTCCACTCCAGGTGCATATTATAATTAATAGACGCAAAGATATCTTCTTTGGTAATATGCTTTGGTACCAGATCGCTGATATTTTTGCGAATCTCGTTTTTCAGATCATCAATACCGGCATCCGCATTTTCTTCCAGAATCTGCTTTAGTACCGGATAATATACCAGCTCATGGATGCCTGCTTCTTCTTTACTGATTTCCGGGCACCATACGCTGAAATCAACCATCATGGAAGACAGTACTTTGACATTACGTTCCTCTGTCTGTATCCACACATAAGGAACAGCGGCATTCTGGATCTTTTCCGCCGCTTCCCTGGACAGCTCTGTGCCCGGCTGCAGCTCAATGACTTCTCCCGTTTCCGGGTCCGGAAAAGAAACCGTCTCCGCAAGTACCTGTCCTTTCAGACGGTTCTTAAAATGAAGTTTTTTATTAAATTTATAACGTCCTACTTTTGCCAGATCATATCTTCGTGGATCAAAAAACATCGCTGTGATCAGGCTTTCCGCACTGTCAACCGTTAACGGCTCGCCCGGACGGATCTTTTTATATAATTCCAGTAAGCCCTGTTCATAATTTGTCGCCACGTCTTTTCCAAAACTTGCGACAATTTTAGGCTCCTCACCAAACAAATCAACAATTTCCTGATTGGTTCCTACACCAAGCGCCCGTATCAGTACTGTAATTGGAACCTTTCTCGTTCTGTCCACACGGACATAAAACACGTCATTGGAGTCTGTCTCGTATTCCAGCCATGCGCCACGGTTCGGAATTACAGTACAGGAGTATAAAGTCTTTCCCACTTTATCATGGGAAACTGCGTAGTAAATACCAGGCGAACGTACCAGCTGGCTGACAATTACACGTTCTGCACCGTTGATGATAAACGTACCTGTCTCTGTCATCAGTGGCAAATCGCCCATAAAAATCTCATGGTCATTGATTTCGCCATTTTCCCTGTTATACAGCCTGACTTTTACTTTTAAAGGAGCCGCATAGTTTGCATCCCGCTCTTTACATTCCGGAATCGTGTATTTTACGTCATCCTCGCACAATGTAAAGTCAACAAAATCCAGACTCAGATGTCCACTATAATCTGAAATCGGAGAGATGTCTGCAAATACTTCTTTTAGTCCTTCTTTTAAGAACCATTGATAGGAGTCTTTTTGAACTTCGATCAAATTGGGCATTTCCAGAACCTCTTTTTGTCTCGAGTAACTCATACGTATACCTTTACCAGTATTTACCGGACGTATTCTGTTTTTCTCCATATGACGTTTCACCTCTCGTTTTTTATTCTTGCGCAGGCAATGGATGAACGGTCCGGCCATACATTGTCCGCAGGTGCCGCATGTTCCGCAACATGAGACGTTTGCATATTAATCCGGCGGCACGGTTTCCGCACACCCGGCCATAAAAATGGCAGAACGCATACAGGACCACTGATCCCAATCGCCGGAGTCGATGGACTTTCATAGCAAGTATAGATATAGTTATATGCCGTATTCCAACAACAATATCTTGTGGTTTTGGTGATTTTAGAACATTAACTTGAAAAAGGGCGCAAAAAAACCACTTTCCCACAATAAGTGCAATCTATATGATAACACAAGTCGTAGTCAGGCGTCAAGAAATATTTCCAGATTATGCAAAGTCCATGTAATCCTCTGTGTATTTCCCCCGTTTTACCACAGAGCTGTTTACTTTACAGGGTGTAATTTCAAAGAGTGTGTATGAAACATAAAATACCAAAAGGACATCAGATAACCAAAAGACATAAGACGCTTCACAGTCTGAACCCTGAAGGGCACAATATAGAATTTATCCCAAATCCGGAAGGTGCAGCGGGCAACATTGACCGGATTCTGGATAAATGATCCGTATCATGACCTTCAGGATACAAAACGGGAGCGCAGATCGCGGGAATGATTTTCAAACACACTCTGGTAAAGTAAAAAGCGGTTCCTTCCGGAACCGCTCCTGATACTTTGTAATGCAGATGGATATTATTTTAATGTAGCTTTTGCGCCTTCTGCTTCCAGTTTTGCTTTGATATCTTCTGCTGTAGCCTTGTCAGCCTGCTCTTTTACGATCTTAGGAGCGCCGTCAACGACTGCTTTTGCTTCTTTTAAGCCAAGGCCGGTAACTTCACGTACCACTTTAATGATCTTAACCTTGTTCGGGCCAACTTCTGTCAGCTCTACGTCAAATTCTGTCTTTTCTTCTTCAGCTTCCCCAGCTGCAGCGCCTGCTGCCACTACAACACCTGCTGCCGCAGATACACCAAATTCTTCTTCACATGCTTTTACCAGGTCATTTAACTCTAATACGGTAAGACCTTTAATAACTTCAATAATCTCAGCTGTAGTCATTTTTATTTTCCTCCTGAATTGATTTTGTTGCCGGCCGTTATTATTCTGCAGGGCTTCCTGATTTTACCAGACAGTATGCCCGGAAATTCCCGCTTAACAACCAGTACAGTTTCTTAATAAATTATTATGAAATAAATAAATTTCTTAAAAATATCCCGTTTCTGATATTATTCAGCTGCCGGTGCTTCTGCCGCCGGAGCAGCTTCGCCGCCCTGTTCCGCAATCTGCTTAATAACACGCGCAAAGTTGGCCACTGGAGACTGAATGCTTCCAAGCAGTTTGGAAAGTAATTCTTCCCTGGATGGAATCTCAGAAATAGCTTTCATTCCTTCAGCGTCATAGAAACTGCCTTCTACGATACCAGCTTTGATCTCAAGCTCAGGAGCTTTTTTTGCGAACTTCGCAAGCTCTCTGGCAGCTGCGGTAGCGTCATCTTTGGAAATGGCGATCGCGTTCGGCCCTTCCAGCATACCACATAAGCTCTCACAGTCTGTACCTTTGAACGCAAAATTCATCAATGTATTCTTATATACTTTATAAGTAATACCGGCTTCTCTTAACTGCTTACGCAGCTGTGTATCCTGCTCAACCGTAATTCCACGATAATCAACGATGACAACTGACTGTGCGTCTTTGATATAATCTGAAATTTCCTGTACGATTGGCTGCTTTAATTCTATTTTTGCCACGAATGTGCACCTCCTTATTTTTTTGTGTATTGCTCAGAAGGTTTTTCGTTTATATCCCACAACCCGCTACGAATCAGTAAACAGAACAATTTGTACCGCTATGACTGTTTCCGCTGCATACGACCAGACAATACTGCATGTACAATTTTTCTTCTGTCAAAAAACCCTCCCTGCCAAAAGACAGAGAGGGTGCGCAATTCATAAACAGATGTTCAATCTGAAAATATCTGAAAAACTCCTCGGCAGGCCTTACATACATATCATAACTGCTCCTGAAACCTTCCTGTACGCCGCACAGTGGATTCCTCTTCACAGTATCTGACTGCCATGCTGTTACGCCATATGGCACCTGCTGTCTTCGGCAATATGCCGTTATTATAATACGGTATTATCTATCTGTCAACAATTATTTCAGCAGACTGGCTGTATTAATCTTTACGCCAGGTCCCATTGTGGAAGCCAGTGTACAGCTTCTGATAAACTGACCTTTTACCGCAGATGGTCTTGCTTTAATAATTGCATCCATAAGGCTCTGGAAGTTGTCCGCTAATTTATCTTCTTCAAAGGATGCTTTTCCAATTGGCACATGGATAATATTTGCTTTATCCAGTCTGTATTCGATTTTACCTGCTTTGATATCATTGATGGCTTTTGTTACGTCCATGGTAACTGTACCAGCCTTAGGGTTTGGCATTAAGCCCTTCGGTCCTAGTACACGTCCAAGACGTCCTACAACACCCATCATGTCCGGTGTAGCTACTACTACATCAAAATCCAGCCAGCCGTCGTTCTGGATCTTCGGAATGAGTTCCTCGCCGCCTATGTGATCAGCGCCTGCCGCCTTGGCCTCATCCAGTTTTACACCTTTTGCGAATACCAGTACTTTAACTGATTTACCTGTTCCATGAGGCAGTACTACCGCACCACGGATCTGCTGGTCTGCGTGACGTCCGTCACAGCCGGTCTTTATATGCACTTCAACTGTTTCATCAAATTTTGCTGTCGCTGTTTTTTTCACAAGCGCAATTGCTTCTTTCGG
The DNA here is from genome assembly GCA_947642745.1 of uncultured Eubacterium sp. Lineage (GTDB taxonomy): Bacteria > Bacillota > Clostridia > Lachnospirales > Lachnospiraceae > Eubacterium_J. The sequence goes on along the minus strand of CANRTU010000054.1, from coordinate 16,216 downwards.
CTCATACTGGGCTGCCCGGTCTACCTGTTTTGCAAGCTCAATATATTTTTTACCTCTTTTTTTCATTATACGATTACCTCCTGGTGGTTTTAGCGGGAAGTGTCCCTCCCACGATAAAGTATTCTGTTCGTCTTAGATTACTGCCTAAGTTATTCTGAATTCATTTCAGACTTCTTCCGGTATAAAATCAGTTCCGGAAAGTCATTTCACAATTTACCGCGTTGCTTATTTTTCTACCTCAACGCCCATGCTTCTTGCTGTACCAGCAATCATGCTCATGGCTGCCTCAAGGGATGCCGCATTCAGATCCGGCATCTTCAGCTCAGCGATTTCCTGCAGTTTCGCTTTTGAAATCGTAGCTACTTTGTTTTTATTCGGTACAGCGGAACCGGATTTGATATTGCAGGCTTTCTTAATCAGTACTGCTGCTGGCGGAGTCTTGGTAATAAAGCTGAAACTTCTGTCCGCATAAACAGTAATTACGACAGGAATAATAGTATCTCCCTGATCTGCTGTTCTTGCGTTAAACTGTTTTGTAAATTCCACAATATTCACACCATGCTGACCAAGTGCCGGTCCTACAGGCGGAGCAGGTGTAGCTTTCCCAGCCGGAATCTGTAATTTAATATATCCTGTTACTTTCTTTGCCATATTGGTTGCCTCCTGAATTCAATAGGTTGTCCTATAACTTCTTAACTTCTGCGAAACTTATTTCTACCGGCGTTTCGCGGCCAAACAAATCCACATTAATCGTTACGATCTGTTTACTGCGGTTCATACTCTGAATCACACCAACCGTATCCTGCCAGACACCGCCAGTGACTGTAATGGTATCTCCTTCACCAAAATCTACCATTACTTCCTCAGACTCGATTCCCAATGGTCTCATTTCGGCTTCCGTCAGCGGCACCGGTTTGGAACCCGGCCCCACAAACCCGGTCACACCTCTGGTATTTCTGACAACATACCATGTGTCATCATTCATTACCATATTAATCAGTACATATCCCGGAAACATCTTCTTCTGAACCTGTTTCCTGGCGCCATTTTTCAACTCAACGACATCCTGCAGCGGTACCCTGACTTCCAGGATCTGGTCCTCCAGATGTCTGTTTTCAATCGTTTTATCAATGTTCGCCTTAACCTTATTCTCATAACCAGAATAAGTATGCACTACATACCAGTTCGTTTCTGCCATTGACGATCCTCCTTACAAACTGACCAGGAAATCAACACCATACTGGATCACAAAATCCAGCAGTGCAATAATCAGACCTAAAATAACTGATACTATGACAACTGCTGTTGTCTCTTTGGCAAGCTGTTCTTTAGTCGGCCAGATTATCTTATGAAATTCGGCCTTCAGACCGGTAAACCAGCCTGATTTCTGGGTTTCTATTTCTTTTTCTTTTCCCATAAACTTGTCACTTCCTTTGCTCAATCCAAATTATTTCGTTTCTTTATGTGGAGTATGTTTTCTGCAGAATCTGCAGTACTTTCTGATCTCCATTCTTTCCGGATGAGCTTTCTTGTCCTTTGTCGTGTTGTAATTACGCTGTTTGCATTCTGTACATGCTAATGTAATTCGTGTGCGCACAACTTCCACCTCCATTAAATTCTTTGATTAGATTCTTTAATTTTAGGCATAAAAAAAAGACCTACTTCCATCGCTTCCTTAGAATAGCATGTTTTTTTTCATGCGTCAACACATTTTATAAAAATAACGGAAAAAATTGTTATAAAATTCCTGATTTTTATAATGTATTCTGATCAATTCTCCGATAATATATGTAATAAATGGATTTATCATACATTAAATACCCGTGCAGCCCGTGCTGCACGAGCATTCAGCTGCTTTATACAGAATGCTCTGCATTTCAAGGAAGAAAGGAGGGGATTTTATGGCGTCATGGATCAGTTCTGCCTATGACTACTATTTGTCGGCTTATGGCACACGACAGGCATCACGCTACGACTCTCATCGAAAAGAAGATTTACGCAATACCGTTAACAAGATAAAAATTCTGAATAAAGAATCTCCTCTTTATAAAATAAAAATTTCTAAAGATGTTCAGAAATTCGCAATCGACATTAAGGAAAGTACAAGAAATATCAAAAACGTTGTTGCTTCCTTTTCCGAAAGCGAAGAAGGGATTGGCGCCGCTTTTAATAAAAAGATCGCTTCTACCAGTAATCCTGATGTGGTAACCGCAGAATATGTAGGCGACAGTTCGTCTTTTACCACAAGCGAAGGTTTTGAAATTGAAGTAAGGCAGTTAGCCACTCCGCAAACAAACATAGGAAATTTCATAAAGAGGGACGGCCATGATTTTCTGCCGGGCAGTTATTCCTTTGATTTAAATATGAACACTCATTCATACGAGTTCCAGTACAATATCAATGCCAGGGACTCAAACGAATCCGTGCTCCGCAAACTTACCCGGTTAGTCAACAATTCCCACATTGGTTTAAAAGCAGATATTATAAACGGCACACAGGAACTGGCCGCTCTGCGTCTGGAATCCAGGCAGACCGGATTAGCCCTGAGAGAAAACGCACTGTTTCAGATTGTTCCGGAAAATTCTCCGGAATCCCGTGACGCAATGCATATTCTTGGTATAGACGCCATTGCCGCTGAAGCAGAAAACGCATCGTTTTTATTAAATGGAACAAAACATACTTCTGCTTCCAACACTTTTACAATAAATAATTCCTTTTCTATTACATTAAACGGCGTCAGCAATAAAAATGAAGCAGTTAAAATCGGCTTTAAACCAGGTGCGGAAGTCGTAACGGATGATATTGAACTGCTGGTAGATTCTTTTAACCAGATTATTGAACTGGCAGAAAAACATTCTGGTACCAGACAGTCCAACGAAAAGCTGTTAAAAGATATGGGTAACATATCCAAGGCCCATTCTGCCGCCATGAACCCGATGGGTCTGTCTGTAACAGGCAACGGCGCCATTGAAGTAGACCGGGAGAAATTAACCCAGTCGGTTGTTTCCCCGCAGGCTGACAAACATATCCAGACCATGAACCATTTTAAAGACGCCATTGGTAAAAAGGCTGACGAGGCCTCTCTGGATCCTATGAATTACGTATGCAAGGTACTTGTGACTTACAAGAATCCGGACCCGAAAAAAAACTTAATCTGCCCATATATTACGTCTGTATATGCCGGAATGATGGTAGACCGGATTTGTTAATTATATTGTTCTATATATATGTAAACTCTTTTTCACTTTTATAAACCACAATACCTGACTCAGAAATACAGGGTATTGTGGTTTTTAGATGAATATAAATGTAAGACGAAAGGAACTGATCCATGAACAGACTGAAAATACTGCGGAAAGCCCGCAATATATCACAGGCGGATATTGCGGCACAGCTTGGAATCAAACCCGCAGCCATCTCCAAATATGAAACCGGCCGTGTTCCCCTGACCGAATATTCCATTGAGAAAATCTGCCGGCTGCTGCATGTATCCGCAGACGAGCTGCTGGGACTGACTCCCCCCGCTGCCAGTTCCCCGTCCGTCAATTCCAGAATCGCAGGGTCAGTCTGTCCGGCATCGGTAACACTGGAGGATTATCTGTGTATACTGATCAATACCATTGCCCATCAGAAAAAGCAAATGGATCAGACGATCCGTAATCTGCATTCCTGCGGGATACCGGCTGTAACCATTTCCAGAGTCACCGCAATCCGGGAGGAAGACATTATAAAATTGCTGGAGTCACCTAAATAGTTATACTTTCCAGTATTTCCAGCATTTGTGTCATACGCTGCCTGTAACTGTGATACTGCCTGACCTTCTCAAATCCGTTTTGCGCTATTTCCAGGCGCTCCTCTTCATGTTCCAGATAATAGTCTGCTTTCCGGACAAGATCTTCCTGGGTTTCAAAAATAACCAGATCCTTCCCGGGTTCAAAAAATAACTCCAGCTCCGGCTGGTAATTTGTCATCAGAAATCCCCCTGCCCCCAGTATATCCCAGACACGCAGCGGAATACCGGACCTGATGTCCGGTATGGTAAAGTTCAGGTTCATGCGGCTTTCATGAAATACTTTTGGCATCTGGGTCCAGTAATCCACGGAACCCCTGTAATCTACCCTTAACAGACTATGGGTATCGCTGTTTGTATAAATCGAAACCGGATGCTTCCTTGCAAGGGCAAGCAGATATCTGCACCTTTGTTCCCTCGCCACTTTATAACCCAGTACCGTGGTCGCAAAAATCAGCCGCAGATCTGAAAAAGACCGCTCTGATTTTTCCAGCCGGTAATACTGCTGCAGCTGCATACAGATATCATCTGTCAGAAGCCGTTCCAGCAGATTTCCGCCACTAATATTGATCTGGGCTTCAATGGCACATTCAAAATATCCACGCAGCCAGGGCGGCAGCGTTGGCGCCAGCCGGTCATAAGTATTGCGCTCATAAAGGCTGCCCACAAAAGCTATCTCATTCTCATACAGTTTCAGATCCTCCGCCATGTGCAATATATGGCTGATGCGGTCTGTATCCACCGCCAGCGGCAGATGCCAGATATGTTCCACGCCAAGCGCCTTAAAATCCAGATAACTGCTTTTATCAAATAAAAAGATATAATTGCATTTATTGTACACGGACTGGTGATACATGCTGATTAACGGACTGTCGCAGGACCAGGAAACATAAGGAATGCCGCATTGTTCACACGTATCAGATATCACGCCGAAATAGTTAATCGTAAATACAAAATCATAGGCTGTCTGTTTTAACATCGCCGTCAATTTTGCCGCAAATTCCGCATCCTCATCATATGAAGGCAGATGCTGCTCTGTCACATCCGCTTCAAATCCCAGGGAAAGAAGTGTCTGGTATACATCCAGATAATTATAAGCGTTCCATTTGTAAATCAGTACCCTTTTATTTTTAAAATCCATAAACATTTGCTCCTTCCAGACGGTTTATCCACATATGATCCGCCCTGGCAGCCTCATATCCACAATCTGCCATGCGCTGTGCCTCCTGCGTGTGATCCAGCAGATATTTCACAGTGTCTGCTATGTGTTCTGTTTCCGTTAACGAAAACATCCGCATCTGCTCTCCATTTGTAAACTGCTCCAGTAAATATCCGGAACTGTCGCTGACCACGGCAGCTCCTGCCAGCATTCCATTAAATATCCGGTCATGGGCGCCCCTTTTAAACCAGGTCATCGTATTCAGGACGATTTTACTCTGGTTCATTAGTTCCAGAATCTGTCCCGGAGGAATCTCGCCTCCATACACCAGGCTGGGATAATCCCATTCTACCCTGTTCCACCCTGTGCCAAATACTGTTACGGTAATCCCTGCGGCAGTCAGTGTACGGATCAGCTGTTCCCTGTAGAAAGAAACAGCAAAACTGTCCACAAACCGGAGCTTTGTAATAATTTCCCCCAGATTTTTGTCATCTGTTATCACTCCCATATTTTGCAGACACTGTTCAATCACCGTTTCTGTCGTAAGTCCGGGTTCCCGGATCAGCCACTCCAGCGCCTGCTGAACCAGGGCGAACGCATCAAACTCCGCAATACTGCCCAGATCAGGAACCAGGCCTTCTGCAGAGTAGCGTGAAAGTCCCCCTGCGTACAATACATCCAGCGGACGTTCCTTAAATGAAAGCATTCTGTCTGTACGCTGTGGATTTCCGCACCTGTCCAGTTCTATGCCTCCATGGGGAAAAAAACGTACGTCCTTAATATGTGGAAAAAAACGTCTGGCATACGCAGCGTGATTTTCGTCCATACATAACAGAATCATCTGTTCCGGAGCGGTATCCAGCGCTCTCTTATAATGAAAGGGATGATCCATCATAATATTAAAAAACGGTATCTCAAACCTGTCCCATATATTCTGTCCGTCTTCCAGTTCCAGATGCAGTCCGATATTATTACAGGAAATTACCGCTGTTACCGGCGTGAGCAGAAAGGACCTGAGCCGGATCATTTCCGCTTCCATGCGTGATGCGTCCAGTACCAGACACTCTGCTTCCCGGCCAGCGCAGATTTTTACAAATTCAGCTGTATACAAATCGAGGGTGTCAATCAGACCTTCAAAAAAAATATAACGCATTTTCATATTAATCTCCAAAACCACAACGGGAATCCGGCGCTTCCGGCCGCCTGACATCTCCGGCCCGTCTGATAAAGAAGAGCCATTTCAGGCTGTATCTGAAATGGCTCTGTTACTGTTACTCAAAAAATATCATTTTATTGGCCTGCATACGCATATTGGTCTTCTGCATAAATGCAGAATACTGCTGCAGAACTTCTTTCTTCCTCTGTTCTGAAATAGCTTTCGGATAGTCAAGATCACCAATACGGCTCTTGGACGCTGTAGTATTTAAAGACGCATTCGCCTGGACATTATACGTATGATCCAGACCATTGGTCTGCGCACCTGTTTTCGCACGCTGACGGCTGATCTCTGTCAGTGCGTCTGTAATCTGTTTCGAATTGAACTTTCCTGTAACACTGAAATCCCCAAGCCCCAGATTCTCCAGTGTGGAGTTGGATGTCGTAATAAAAGACATGGTATCCGATCCGGTAGAGACATTCAGCTGTGGATTCGATCCATCCAGCAGATTCTTTCCATTATAATTAGCAGTAGATGACAGCTGGGACATACCTTCTTTGAGCATGTCGATTTCCTGCTGGATACTTTGCCTGTCTGACTTTGACATCAGAGAATTGTCCGCACGGACTGCAAGTTCATTCATCCTCTGAAGATAGTCAGTCATACCTGACTGGGCTGCGTCGGTAATATTCATCAGGCTTTTCATGGCGCTGATATTTTTCTTACCCGCATCATAACCCCTTATCTGCTCCTCCTGTTTCTGGATGATTGCTAATTCTGCTGCCCCGTCTGAAGCCTGCTGTATCTTTTTTCCACTGGCAAATTTTCCATAATCAGAATACGAAGAACGAACCGGAAATGAAATACTGTTCATATAGATTCCCCCTTTCCAAACAGTAAACAATTAATTTGTTAACTGGTTAACTTTCGTACATTATAGCCCGGTTTCCAGAATTTTGCAACAATGAAACAATTTTCTTTATACTGAATTAAATGGAATGCTGCAGTACTACCGATGAATGCTTTGGCAGATGAATCTGCAGCCGCCCTTCTTCTACCGGATAATATTCCGGTGAAACAGAATATCCCTCTTCATCTGTATACATCAGTCTCTTCATACGGGTATTTACCGGAATACCCGCTTCCCATACGGAAAGATCCACATCCTTTGCCTCTTCGTCATTGTTCACCAGTACGACAAACTGTTCCTTACGGTTAAACCTGGCGTAACACAACAACTGGTTATCTCCCTCCAGAAACTTGAGCGATCCATAACGGAAAGCTTTATATTTTTTATGAATCTGAATCATGTCCCGGTGAAACGCAATCAGCTCCCGGTCTTCACTGCCCCAGGGATATGTCCGGCGGTTGTCCGGATCTGTAAAGCCGCACAGGCCCGCCTCATCTCCATAGTAGAGCGTAGGTGCGCCCGGCCAGGTCATCTGAATCACTACCGCTTCCCGGAACACACCTTTATTGATATCTTCTGAAGCTGCCTGTGCTCCCAGGGAGTCTATGCGTCCCACTTTACGGTTTGTCCTTGTCAGAAATCTGGAATGATCATGGTTGGACAGCTGGTTCATGGCGCAGTAAAGTGACGGCGTTAAAAAACTGCTCATATAATGATTCATGGCGCCTTCAAAATTGGCAATATTACCAACTGCGTCCGCCTCATATCCGTCGCTGTGCTTTTCCATACCAGTCAGAAACCAGGTCACCGGCTCCATAAAGGCATTATAGTTCATAATTGTATCCCACTGGTCGCCGGCCAGCCAGTTTTTAGGATCTCCATAATGCTCTGCCAGAATCACCGCATCCGGATTTGCGGACTTGACTGCGTCACGGAATTCCCTCCAGAACTGATGATTAAATTCCTCATCATATCCCAGGTCCGCCGCCACATCCAGCCGCCAGCCATCTGCGTTATAAGGCGGTGATACCCACTTTCTGCCTATATCCAGAATATAATCGTACAGCTGCCTGGAACTGTAATTTAACTTTGGCAGCGTATCATGCTGCCACCAGCCGTCGTAAGACGTATTATGCGGCCATGCCTGCGGGTCATTAAATCTGAAATAATCCCGGTATGGACTTTCCCGCGACACATAAGCGCCCGCCTGGTAGCCTTCCTGAGCGCTGTAAATCTCTTCTCTGTCCATCCATTTATTAAAAGAACCACAATGATTAAACACGCCGTCCAGAATAACTTTCATCCCCCGGTTATGGATTTCCTGCACCAGCTCCGCAAATACCCGGTTACTCGCCTCCAGATTACGCTTGTCTGTTACCCGTTTAATATAACGCTCCGCCTGCCGGTTGTCCGTAACGCCTGGCTGCAGCAATGCCCCGCCGTCTTCCACAATTTTTCCATAATGGGGATCAATATAGTCATAATCCTGGATATCATATTTATGATTGGACGGTGATACAAACAATGGATTAAAATAAATGACCTCCACACCCAGTTCCTGCAGATAATCCAGCTTTTTATGCACGCCTTCCAGATCGCCGCCATAAAATTCAGCCACACTGAAATTTTCCGGCACCTTATTCCAGTCTTCTACTTTCTGACTGGTAGTGCGGATATAAAAGTATTCATCTGTCTCCACATCGTTGGAAGTATCCCCATTGTAAAAGCGGTCCACAAGAATCTGGTACATAACTGCTCCTTTTGTCCAGTCCGGCGTGGAAAAACCCGGTACGATTCTGAAGAAATACTGGGGCCGCCGTTCCCTGCTGGGACCATAATTATCATAATAATAAATCAGCATACCGTCAATCACCTGAAAATAATAGGCAAAAGGCTGGTCCGTCATGGTCACTGTATATGAATAATAATCAAATCCTTCCACAGACTCCGTTTTTTTCATCAGATAGCTGTGATCCATCGCACACAAAAATACGGTGTCCACATTATCCTTTTTGGTCCGGAAACGGATCGTAACGTCTTCTCCTTCTTTTGGCTCAGCCGGCTGCCTGTAATCCGCAGTACCGTCGCTGAATAAAGCCTGTCTGTTTAATACCGGAGACATCTGCATCATGTAACGCTGTATACGATTTAATTCACTAATTGATTTTACTTCCATTTTAAATACCTCATCATCCCTTTGAACTGCCCCAAAATAGCAATACCATAGCTGCGATTATATACGATCTGATCATATGGCTGTCATATGACATATATTCAGTGTTTAACTGAAATGATACGGCTATTTTATAACAGTCCATGATTATTTAAATACTTTTACAGTATAAACCATATTCTGCCAATAATCCATACTTTTAAAATAACCGGCAGGAATAATCTTTCAACTGCGTCCGGACGAGCAGAGGACATCTGCCGGAGATATAGCGGATTATACTGATGAACCCCGGGATATATTCTCTGTATTATACCCTTCAGGATGCAAAGCGGGGAGCACAGATTGCGGAAATGAATTACCCGTTCGTTCCCTGTCATCATAAAAACAGAAGAGAATCCGTCAGAGCCGGATACTCCGCCTGCAGCCGGCTGCCTCCGGCAGCATCTTCCCTTCCGGCGCATGACGATCCTGCCCGGAGGGCTTTTATCTTTTAGGACGCTCTTTCCTATAAGATAGTAAAGCAGCCGGCTTCGCCGGATACTCCGCTACGGCGGGCTGCCTCTGGCACAAGGCGATCCCCCGGATGGTTTTACCAGATACTCCTCCTGCGGCGGACCGCTTCTGAAAACATATTCCCTTCCGGCGCAGAGAGATCCTCACAGCTGGTCTTATTTTACAGGACATAATTTCCTGATTATAGAAATAAAAAAGACAGCTTACGCTGTCTTTTTTAGGAGAAGGTATTTTTACTATGGGGTATAGCAAAAACTATATAATGTATTGGGGGGTTTTTACATTGAATATAATACCATCTTTTATAAAATAAGTGTGCACAAACATCACTTTATTTAAAAAAACTTTTTGTGCAGTTTGCATACCACTATTTTACCCCATTTGTTTTTCTCCTGAATTTTGCACAGAAAACAACGCTTCAAACTCATCTCTGCTTATTTTTTCTTTTTCCAGCAATAAATCCGCACACTTGTGCAGGATCTGTTCGTGCTGATGAATAATATCCTTTGCCTTTGCGTAACATTCATCAATAATGCGCTTCACTTCCTGGTCAATCAGTGTAGCCACATTTTCGCCGTATCCTTTTGTATGTGCCAGATCCCTGCCGATAAATACTTCGTTGTCAGCCTCATCATAGCAGATCAGACCAATATTTTCCGACATACCATATTTTGTTACCATTGCTTTTGCCATGGCCGTAGCCTGTTTGATGTCCTGGGACGCACCAGTAGTAATGTCGTCAAAGATCATTTCTTCCGCCACACGACCGCCTAAATCCACCACAATTTCCTGTAGCATTCTGCCTTTTGTATTGAACATTTCATCTCTTTCCGGCAGCGGCATCGTATAACCTGCCGCACCGATGCCCGTAGGAATAATGGATACCGAATATACCGGCCCCACATCTGGCAGCACATGAAACAAAATCGCATGGCCCGCTTCGTGAAACGCAGTAATCTTCTTTTCCTTGTCACTGATAATGCGGCTTCTTTTTTCCGCCCCGATTCCGACTTTGACAAAGGAACTCTTCACATCGTCCAGCCTGATATACGCCCGGTCCTCCCTGGCCGCCTGAATAGCCGCTTCATTTAAGAGGTTTTCCAGATCAGCTCCGGTAAAGCCTGCGGTAGTCTGGGCGATCTGCTTCAGATCCACATCGTCTCCCAGCGGTTTGTTCTTTGCGTGTACATGCAGAATCTCTTCCCGTCCGCCTACATCCGGCCTGCCCACGTGCACTTTACGGTCGAACCGTCCCGGACGCATAATCGCAGGGTCCAGAATGTCCACCCGGTTTGTAGCCGCCATAACAATAATGCCTTCATTGACTCCGAAACCGTCCATTTCCACCAGCATCTGGTTCAGCGTCTGTTCCCGTTCGTCATGACCGCCGCCCATACCGGTACCACGGCGTCTGGCCACAGCGTCAATCTCATCAATAAAGACAATACATGGAGCGTTTTTCTTTGCGTCTTCAAATAAATCCCGCACACGGGAAGCGCCCACGCCCACAAACATTTCCACAAAATCAGATCCGGAAATGCTAAAAAACGGCACTCCCGCCTCACCGGCTACTGCTTTTGCCAGCAGGGTTTTACCAGTTCCGGGAGGGCCTACCAGCAAAATTCCTTTCGGTATCCTGGCGCCAAGCCTGGTATATTTGCCGGGGGAACGGAGAAAGTCCACGATTTCTTCCAGCTCCTCTTTTTCTTCTTTTAAACCGGCGACTTTTGTAAAGTTCACCTTTTTGTGTTCATCTGTGGACAGCTTCGCCCGGCTTTTTCCAAAATTCATCATTTTCGGGCTGCCGCCGCCACCTGCGGACTGATTAATGTTATTCATAATAATAAACAGAATAAACATAGCTCCGAAGATAATCAGATATGGAAGCCAGGTTGACAGCCAGCTGGCTCTTGGAATATTTTTTAACAGATAATTATGAAAACCCTGTTTTTTGAAATAATCCTGCTCCGCATTGACATCTGAAATATTAATTTCATGACGCTCAGCGTCATCTTTCAATGTGATAATCAGTGTACCAGTAGGCGTCTCCGCATTCTGCTCAATAATGACCGAAGTCACCTTCCCCGCTGTCAGATCTGTCTGAAACTCATGATACGTATACGTATCCGACGTAATAGCCGTCTCGCTTAAAAAGTACCATATGCCGACTACCGCCAGAACGAGTATCACATACAGTATAAAACCACGATAACCTTTCTTCAAGTCATAACCTCCTTCTACTCAAATTCTACAACTCCGATATAAGGAAGATTTCTGTATCTTTGTGCATAGTCCATTCCGTATCCTACTACAAACTGATCCGGAATCTGGAATCCATTATAATCCACAGGTACTTCTACCACACGCCGGGAAGGCTTATTCAGAAGCGTACACAGCTTTAAGCTTAAAGGATTACGTTCTGCCAGTTTTTTCAGCAGCAGGCTTAACGTTCTGCCAGTATCAATAATATCCTCAATCACGATTACATTCTTTCCCGCAATATCCTCGATCAGATCTTTCGTGATCCTGACCTCTCCGCAGGACTGCGTGCCACAGCCATAACTGGACGCTTCAATAAAGTCCAGAATCACCGGCACCGTAATCCGCTTTGTCAGTTCGCTGCAAAAATAGACACCCCCACGCAAAATCCCGATGGCAACGATTTCCTGACCATTAAAATCCTCACTGATCTGCGCCGCCATCCCGGCAATTCTTTCATTAACTTCCTCTTCTGAAAACATTACCCGAATATGCTCACTCACTCTTCTTCTCCTCCGTAATATGTGACTTCCAATATTCTTCTGGTGTATGCACTGACTTTATAATAGCTGCTGATACGATATCCCACCACCCACATAATATGGCTGCCATCTGCCAGCAGCAGGAGTTGTTCCCGTTCTTTTGCCGGTATTTTTTCATTAATGAAATACTTCTTCAGTTTCTGCCGGCTGCCAGAACTGTTGACTGCCAGATAATCACCCGGCAGTCTGTTTCTTATACAAAACCCAAATTTTATCTTATCATAATCAAAGCATTTCGTATACTTTTTTTTGGAAATTTGTGTCAAATTATTCGAAAAATCCTCAATCAGCCGGAAAGAAAACCGGCCTTTTTCATGATCCGGCAGATTTTTGTCCGGGGTATCCGGTACTTTTTTCCGATATATTTCTATACCTTCATAAATACGTTCCGCCACCAGCCCGTAAGGCAGATGTATCTGTCTGCCGCACTGTCTTTGAAACAGCTCCAGCAGCTGGCGCACATGTGTTCTTGTGATATTCAGACTGCTGCCAGCCAGTGTCCCTAACAGCTGGTGCAGCATCTTTTTTTGCAGTACCTGGTCTGCCCTGGCAAAACAGTCCTGCACAATCTTTACTCCTTCCGGCTGGCAGATACAGCATTGTTCCAGTTCTTTTGCGGCCAGGCCGCTGATATACCGGTCTGTTTCCCGCAATTCTTCCGCCGCCTGGTACATATGTCCTGCCGCTGCCGGATTAATCTGATACAGTACAGGAAGTATATGATGCCGGATCCTGTTTCTTGTATACATATCCTCATAATTCGTGGCGTCTGTACAATACTCCTGCTTTCTTTCTTCCAGCCAGGACTCTATTTCACTGCGGCTGACACATAAAAGAGGGCGTATCCTGTCTTCACATACCGGCGCCATCCCGGCCAGGCCGCTGATCCCGCTGCCACGCACCAGCTGAAAAAGCATGGTTTCCGCCTGATCATCCAGATGATGTGCCGTGGCAATCCGTACATTTCTGTGCGGGTATTTTTCTTTTTCCTCCGCAAACGCAGCATAGCGCAGATGCCGGCCGGCTTCTTCTTCTCCCAGTCCATTGGCCCTGGCATATTCCGGTACACGGCAATGGCAGATATGACACTTTATGCTCCGTTCTTCACAAAAATGCATGACGAACGCCGCATCTTCAAGCGAGGCCCCGCCCCGGATTCCGTGTTCTACATGCACTACAGACACAGTATGTCCCAGCCGCTGCCGCAGCTGAAGAAGCACCAGCAGCAGACAGACCGAGTCCGCCCCGCCGGATACCCCTGCGATAATATGATCTCCTGTAGTTATCATATGGTTTTTCCTGATAAATGATTCAATCTTTTGTACCATTACAAAATCCGCTCACTTTCTCCAGATTCCGGCTGCCAGAATCGTCATGTCATCCCCCGCTGTATGCCCGGTCCGGGATAACACCTCTTCCATCAGTGCGTCCGCCAGCTGTGACGGCCGGTTATAAGACAGATACTTTAATATTTCACACATGATTTCTTCTGGCTCCAGACCTGTTTCATCATCCTGGAGATATTCTAACACACCATCAGATACCATGACAAGAAAGTCTCCGTCCCCAAGCTGTTTTTCTGTATTCCGGATTTCCAGATGATTGGATACGCCTACCGGCAGGGAACAGGAATCCACATGTTCCACATAATTTTTGTGCCGGATAAACGTTGCTGCCGCCCCGACTTTATAAATCTCACATACGCCTGTATATAAATCCAGGGAACAGATATCCACCGTGGAATACAGATCGTCTTCTCCCCGGATTACCATGGCGGAATTCATCATTTTAAGCGCTGTTTCCTTGGAAAATCCCGCCTCCAGAAACTTTTCCAGAAGCTCCAGCACCAGTTCGCTCTCCTTGCTGGCTGTACTGCCGGAACCCATTCCATCAGATAACATCATTACCATCTGCCCGTTTTCCATCATCAGAAACGAATAATTATCACCGGACACACAGCCCCCGTCCTTAACCCTGCGTGCCACCGCATGGGTTTCATGAAAACAGGTATCTTCTTCAAATATCACTCCGCCGCCCTGTGGACTGATCATGGCCCGTTCATCCCGGTGGGGACGCATTCCCTGCCCCAGTCCCGCAGATACTGCCCTGGTCAGTTCTTTCATACTGATACACCCGTTTGTTCTGGACCGGGCCTGGCAGGTAAACTGCCAGCGTTTTGCTTTATTTTCATATAAATGGGCTTTTTGTATCATCACGCCCCGCTCCTTCGCACGGAATTTTACCTCCGCAATCAGATGACGGTTTTCCTGCGTAATTTCTGTAATCTCACTGGCGCAGTCTTCCATGATATATGCCATGGCGTCCAGCTGCTGGGCAATAATTTCCCTGTTTTCCACCAGACGGTTATACCAGGCCAGATTCAGCCTGGCTTTCTCAAAAATGCGTACGGCTTCGTGAATCACTGCGTCTGTATAGGGACAGCGTTCCTGCATCTGCACGATCATTTCCTGATCCGGCTCTCCGGTCCGCTGCAGTGACTGGATCATATATGCCAGACAGGCAGACATTGTACTTTCTTCTTTTTCCCAGCAGATAGCGCACTGGTCACAATTGATACACAGACTCCCCGTCAGTTCATCCTGAATACGCCCCACCTGCTCCGGGGACAACTCTTTGCGTATCGTGCTCATCCGGTAAAATACTTTGGACAGTCCGCTGAAAGAATCTGCGTAATTTACCAGCCTCTGTTCTTTGTAATGGCCTGCGTCCGGATGTCCGGGAAACAGACTTAGCTGCAAAAACCGGTTGATAAATCTTGTCCCTGCCATAATAACAGAAAATACAAATAAGGATTCCAGAACACTGACCAGCACCCCTGTCTGCCCCCGCATATCCAGAAGCGCCCCTGCCACAGAAGTCATCGCCGTGGCCATCGTAGCGGCTATGGCGCCGCAAAACACTGTACAACGCCCTTCTGCCCATTCGAATAATTTTACTGTAATCAAAATAACCATCAGTGCCATCAGATATTTTACCGCCGCTGTAAGTGGTACAAACAGGATAATACCCGCCAGCATTGCCAGACTCAGCAGTCCTCTGGCCGTATCCTCCAGACATACTGCGGTATAATACGCCGGTATCAGTGGAAAGCAGCCCATCCAGGACAGCTGGCACACCAGGATTCCTCCTACGTATAGAATCGCCTGTTTTACATTCAGTCTCTTCATCTCATCACTATCCTCCGCTTTTTGGAGCCTGTATACTCCGATTATTTGTACACCGTCTCTCCGGTGACACATGACAGCCATTATAAAAAGAGACTTTTGCAATCTTTGTCAAACGATGCCCAGTTCTTTTATTTTTGTTCGCCCTTTTTTCCGTTCGAATCGGTTTTTGAGTCGATTCTAAGTAATTCACGTGTTTGAACCGTCTCCAGAGCGGACAATACCTGATAATACACAATGTCATGATGCCGGGGTCAAAAGGTCTCGAATATATAAAATATAATATCAATTAATTTAAATACATTTGACCACAGCATCATGACATTATGATAATACATGGTTATCTTTCTTTTTTATTACAGAATCCGGAAGATAACCGTATCTTCCGGACGCTGGGGAAAGGCGTGCTGCCCCTGCCGCTGTTCCGGCTCCGGAAAGCTGGCAGTTCCAGGATTTCCGCACGGAAGGTTTTCATACCGGACGGACCGGTGCTTATTCGCCATCCCTGGCTCAGAAGCACCTTTCAGGG
>CANRTU010000053.1 GCA_947642745.1 uncultured Eubacterium sp. | reverse complement strand
TATCAAAAAGTACACTTTTTGATAGTCTTTCATTCCTCTCTGAGCTTCCCCTTTCCTCCATTTCAGACACAAAAAGGAAACGCTCATACCTGTAACCACCCCATACTCTGGCATATTCACTCAATAACAGCAAGCCTAAAGTACTATTACAAAAATCATACTCTCTGTTACTATTACCATCCCCACTGCCATCCCCCGCCCACAACGTAAAACAGTTTCCGGCTTTACCGATACTTCGCCATAGTGTGCTCCTGCCCGGAAGGCTTTTTGCTTTATAAGGCGCAATTTCTGATAAAGCAAAAAACCGGGGCGCCATGCGCCCCGGCCTCCACCGTCCTGCCTGCTATTTCTCCGCCTCCTTTGAAGTAATCGGCGTAATAACAATATTTTCAGCAGATATTTTTGTTTTGCGTTTTACGATATCCTCGATCTGGGCACGTTTTGCGTCTGTGACGTCTCCCATGTTGAGCACCACATCTGCGGAATCCTCTGTCACATTCACGACCACATCGGTAAAACCTTTTGCTTCCAGCAGCATTTCCGCATCGGATTCCCGCTGGGCAATGTCCGTAAGAGCCACCATTTTGTCCACAGCCGCCTGCTTTTCTTTGTCTGAAAGGGCTGTACTGTTGATAACGTCCATCAGATCTTCCTTATTCTGGGAACGCACCTGCTCCCGGTTTAATTTGGCTTCCACAGCAAAATTTATTCCTGACGCACCAGAACTGGTGAGAACCGTTTCCCCCGGGTTATTAATGGCGTCGTCTTCCGTTGTCGTATTGCCGTTTTGATCTTTTTTATCATCTGTGGCGGTACCGGCGCCCTCACTGGTGGCCGCGTCGCTTTTTGCCGCTTTTGCGTTCTTCTTTTTTCCGTCTTCCATACTGATATCTGTCTCCGTAAAAATTTCAGTGTCTGTCGTAGTCTGTCCGGATACGATATCGTACTCCTCATTCGTCAGGTCTGCACTGGCCTGCGTCAGCTTATTGCTGCCCATGCCGCTATATGTATAGCTTAAATATCCGGCGGCGGCAATCATCAGCGCCAATGCAGTAATGATGATCTGATTTTTTTTGAAAATTTTTTTCATGAATCCATTCTCCCTGCATGGTCTTTTTACTATTCTCATTGTATTCTCCCGTTGCCCGGATTATGACTCCTTCTGCATTTTTACGATTTTGATTTTGTGCGCCTGCAGGGGAAACAGGGCCATGACCGCATCCTGGATATTCTGTTTGACGGCGGAATCCCCGCCGCCCCGGGCAATGACCAGTACTCCTTCCACTGTCGGCATCTTCTGCTGGCTGATGTATGGCTCCCTGCCCTCTGTCTCCTGGTAAATGGCGGATTCCTGATACTGGGTGCTGTCGCTTCCACTGTCTGATTTTGTAATCTCTTTTTCCACAATATTTTCACCATTATCCTGAAAAGTAATCATGACACGGACCTGTCCCACACCGTCCATATAACCCAGCGTCTGCTCCAGCTGCGCCGTCAGCTGCCGCTCGTAGGTTTTCACCAAATCCTCCTGCTGCTGCGCCGTATCCAGGGATTTTTGCAGAGCCGCATCCTGCCGGTCACTGTTTCTGCTGTCTGTGGGCAGCGCAATGACCAGAAGCAGTATACCGCCCAGCCCGAGAATGAGCCATCTGGTTTTATCCATGTTTTTCAGGATACTGGAGAACCATTTCATTATTTTTCCTTCCTTTCTATTTTATTACCATACATCTTTTGCGCCGTTTATTTTCATATGAATCCCTGACAGTTGTATAAAATCCTGTCCTGTCTGATATGAATATCTGTTATTGCTGAATAAAAATCCGGCTTTCTTCCAGTCCATACGTCTGTGTCAGAAACTGTATCAGCGCTTTCTTTTCCCCTTCCTGCTGTGCGTCAGATGAAAACTCAGGCCAGATGGTCACCCGCCGGATTTCATAGTCATCCGTCAGGCGTACCTGTACCTGACGCAGGGCGATGTCCTGCTGCTGTGCCTGCTGGCGCATTTCCCTGGCTATCGCCTGTTCGTACCTGGCAATATAATGGCTGTTGCGGATAAATTCCAGCTTTTTCGTATCCTGCCTGGCGCTGTCCAGCTTTTCCCAGAATACCTTGCTGGATATAAGCGCCTCCAGCTTCCCTTCCTTTCCAGTCAGTCTGAGCACCGGCGTCAGAAGCACCAGCATGAGTACCACGCCTGAAAAAAAGTGCAGATGCTTTTTATACTGGTCCAGGGCAGTGAGATTTGTAAGAATGTTCAGTATCAGATAGATAATCAGAAATTCCTTCATCCAGTTTAAAATACCATCCATCCCAGCCTCCATTCAATCATATAAATACCTGTCAGTCATATCAATACCAGTTTCTGTGCATCATACAGAACGATCCACAAATCCGGCATTTCCAGACGCCCATCAGGTTTTTTCTGCCTGTATGTTACAAAACACGGGCTTCCCGGAAGTCCCGTTCATTATGTTATAATACACTGGCTTTCCCAGCGCCCCGCTCATACGATTGCACAAAATTACTCCTTTACACTGTCAGCGCAGTGGCCGTACAGATAATCGCAATTGTCAGGAAAAAAAGCAGTACCGCATAAAACATCAGTTTCAGGTACAGGGCCGCCGAATGGCCCAGTCCCGCCACCGCCGCACAGATCCGTTTGTCCGCCACCGGTTCCATCAGGGCGGCGCAGCCCCGGTACAGCAGCATAAATACCCCTATTTTTAAAAGCGGCAGAAAACTGATAATAACCAGGATAACCAGCGCCGCCACACCTACGCTGTTTTTGATCAGCATGGCGGAACCGGTAAACAGCTCGCTCATGGAATCCGCCAGTTGTCCCAGCCAGGGAATGGACCGCACCGCACCGGCAAATGTACTCCGTTTTAACCCGTCTATTCCCGGAGCCAGCAGTCCCTGTACGATGTTAAGCCCCAGCACCGCCGTGGTAAATAATCTGGTACACCAGCCAACCCCGTCGGATAACAGCCCCGCAATCCGTGAAAAGCGTGCCTCTCCCATCATATGGTTGACCAGCTCCAGTACCATATAAATCTGCACCGCCGGCAGTAATATTTTCGCAAATACGAGATCAATCAGATAAATCAACAGCAACAGCAGCTCCGAATAGACGCCGGCGCTGGTACTTCCGGTGGAAAACACCATACTGATACAAAATACCGGCTGCAGCAGATGCATAAATTCCACCAGCCGGTCAAAAAAACTTTCCACAGCAGTGGTCATAATGAGAAAGAGCTTCAGCAGTAACAGCATTAAAATCAGATACACACCGAGAAATCCAAGATCCGACAGACAGCTCGTCTGCATGGACCCTGTCATCTGCAAAATAATGGAAAACGCCAGAGCCAGCGTAATAATCTGTATCAGCGCATTGCGGTTTTCCCTGTAATCAGAAAGGACAATCTGCATGATTTTATTTCCGATACTGGAAAAATCCAGGGAAATGCCTTTGCGGAACAAATCCTGTACCAGCTGTGAAAATGTAAGCTGCCCGATATTTTCATGACGTAAGTATGCATCCAGTTCAGACATTCCAAGCTGCGATAGCAGCTCTTCCGTCTCCTGCCACAGATCTGTCTCCGGCTGTGTATCTGAATCCTGTGTATGTTCTGTATCCCGCCGCATGTCAGATTCCGGCTGGGTATCCGTACCAGAACTTTCCTCCGGGTTAATGGATACAGAGTTTCCGCCCTGCCGCCCGGACATGCCTGCCTTTTTCAGGGACACGCTCTGGTTTTTCATCCGGATACCGGGGCGTGTGGTCCGACTGTCTTCCTCCGGCAGATGTACTACAGCCCTGCCAGCCGCAGTTTCCGTCCGCACCGCAGCGGCCGCCTCATACGATGAAAATAAAAAAGTCCCCTGTATGAAAAACAGTCCGGTCCAGATCAGAAGAAACATGCCGGCACATCCCGCCACATGCCCCGGGACTGTTTTTAAACTTCTGCGTCTTCCGGCGGGAAGTCCGCCTGCCCGGCTCACAGCACTTCTCCTATCATCTGTACCAGGGCCAGCAGTACCGGAAAGCTTAGAAACAGAATGGACACCCGTGCGAACAATTCAATCTGGCTGGCAATTGCACTGTGGCCCGCATCTTTACACAAGTCGGAAGCAAACTGGGTCATATAGGAAATTCCCAGCATTTTTAAAACCGTGTCCAGATAAATGCCGTCGATATGCACCAGGCGTTCCAGCTGGTCCAGATAGCCCAGAATCGTCTGCAGCTTCGACAACAGATAAATAAAGATACAGATGCAGACTGCCATACTGATAAACATGCCAAATTCTGGTTTTGTCTGTTTCAGCATCAGCGCCATCAGCACACCGCTGACTGCCAGCACCGCTATTTTTAAAATATCCATGTGATCACCCCGCTCTGATTAAAATGCGAACAGCGACTGCATGGTTTCAAACAGGTCATAAATATAAGGCACAACCCAGAACAGCACGATCATAAGCCCGGCAAGGCTTAATAGAAACGCATGTTCTTCTCTTCCGCTGTGCTTTAACACCTGGCTTAGTACTGTAACGATAATCCCCACCGCCGCAATCTTAAAGATTAAATTAACGCTCATGTCCTCTCCTGTTCTTATTTATCGTGCTTACCACAGCAATACAATGGAACACAATCCTCCCATATAACAAAGACAGCTGTATAATTTCCGTTTTCCCGCAAAGTCCGCCTGCTCTTTCGCCATCAGTGTTTCCAGTCTTCTCCTGCCAGACTGCAGCAGCTGCAGGGAAGAATCCAGTGAAGTATAGGTAAAAACTTCCCCCATGCGCCATAGTATCTGATACGCTTCCCCCGGCAGGACCAGCTGCTCTTTCCACTCTCCGCAGGCAGCTTTCCACAGTGCCGGAATGTCCGCTTCCCGGCTTTCTTCCATGGCATGACCGCACTGCTGCAGCAGCTCCCGGTACGGTGTCCGCATATGTCCCGCCAGCTGCTCCAGCAGCTCCGGCAAAGGGCAGCGGGTATATGTAACCTCTCCTTCCACCGCAGTTAACAGTTCCGCCAGCTGTTCCATCTGACACAGTTCCTGCCGCATTCCATATACCAGCGTCCATGCCATACCCGAAGACGCCACCAGAATACACAGACAGCCCGCCAGTTTCAGCATCTGTTATCCCCCTCTCTTCCCCTGAAGTGATCCCCGCACCCCGGGCAGATTTCACGACGCAGACCGCCACGCTCCCAGAGACATGCGGGCGCTGTTCCAGACTCCGGGACTGGGTTTCCACGGCGCAGTCCGTCCTCTGACTAATGACTGCCTGTATACAGCAGCTCCCGTTCTGCGTTATACAGCCGGTAGATCCGTTCCCTGTCCCGGCCCTGTCCGATGACCAGATACCGGTCAAAGTACTGTTGCACGGCCAGTTCCCGCAGCGCCGGTTTTTCCATCAGCTCCTCCAGGGTACCGGCATGGGCCGAGCCAAGAATACTGCAGCCACAGTGAATGGCATAGGCAACAGCCTGTACATCTTCTTTTGACCCCAGTTCATCCACTGCCACAACCTGCGGGGACATGGTACGGATTAACAGCATCATGCCAGCTGATTTTGGACAGCCGTCCAGCACATCCGTCCGCATGCCCACATCGTTCTGGGGCACGCCACGGCAGCAGGCCGCAATTTCCGACCGTTCATCCACCACACTGACCTTCATGCCCGGATGCCCCGTCGTCCCATCCGAGAGCAGACGGATCAAATCCCGCAACAGGGTCGTCTTACCCTTTCCCGGCGCAGACACCAGCAGCGTATTGTAAATACCCGCCGGCCGGCCTTCCTGATACCGGTACAGATGCGGGACCAGCTCCCCCGCACAGCCCTTTTTCTCATGGCTGATGCGAATGTTGATACAGGAAATATTGCGGATTGTGGCCAGCTCTCCCCCCTGCAGCACAGCCTGTCCGCTTAGTCCTGCCCGGTGCCCGCCTTCCAGGGTAATAAATCCCCCACGCAGTTCCTGTTCAAACGCAAACAGGGAATAACGGCTCATAAACACGATCATGTCTTTGATATCCTGAGCCGTTATGATATATGCCTGCCCCGCATCTGTGGTCAGATAGCCGGGTCTTTTCATAAACATCTGTTCTTCACAGTCTGTCAGAAACAGCACCGGCTGACGGACACGGATGCGTATCTCTTCCGTATATTTTAATCTTTGCAGCGCCTTTCCCATTTCAGTTCTTATATGTAATGGAAATATATTCAGAATCTGTTCGATAGAAAATCCCTCCCTGTTTCATATTAAGCGTGAATATGTCCTGCTCTCTGGTACATTGCCCGGACAGGCATGTTCAGACACGCTCTGGTGATGGACAGCCTTTAAGTTGTCCCATGACTATATATATGAAACAGAAAAGGATTTAGAACCTGTTCATGGATAAATTGTTTTTTTATAATTTCTTTGTTCCCGCAGAATACATGTACAGCCAGAACATGAAAACACCATTACTTCCGTGAAGATTGCCGCCTGATAACGCAGGTATACTTATAACAGATCATGGAGTGTTTTAACAAATTATCAGCTTCATGCAAAATACTCTGATGTCCCTGTTTCAGATGCAACGGACAGGCTGAAGATGTATAAAGTGCAATGTCAATGGAAAATAAACTGCCTCTGATAAGAGTCTGATATGTATACGGAGATTATTTCAATACATTGGAACGCTCCCGGTTGACGGCTGTGCAGATAAAATCTCATCAATTGAATCGAGCGTCATTGAAGAAATATACGTGCCAGAAATGTGTCCATTATAACCGCAAATCATATAAACGAGAGATTCGTCATTTTCCTCCCGGTTTATTGATAGTTTTTCATTTTCACCAATAAATATTGTATACGATTTTTCCGGCCCGGTTTTAATCACATCCTCTGAATAATTAAGGCTGTCAGGGGAAAGAATTTCTAAAAGCTTATCTGAATCTTCGCCAGATAGAGTAAATGACTCTTTCTGGGGATATCCCTCAACATATTCTTTAGAAACAACTGTAATTGTTTGCTCCATTTCTCCTTGTTCTCCATCATTCGCAGTGTTGCCGCAGGAACACATTAACAAACTCATGAGGACAGAAATCATAACTGCCAGCACGTGAATCCAGCGAAGTGTTTTTTATTATATATGGCTTTCATGATCATTAATAATATCCTTTATAGTTTCTGTCACTGGTAAATGAAACTGGTAAACCGTCTCACTGCGAAGATTCGGTATTTATTGCTGTACACCAGCGCCACCTGAAACAGCTTTGAAATAGTCACCGCCAATCACTTCTCCTGTATATGCATTAACGTAAACCATTACAGCTTCATTTTTGATGATATATGCCAATTCGACCTTTCTTTTCCGCAATTAAACCCAGCACGCAGAGACAATCGGCAATTATATTCATGGTAAAAACGGAGACTGTGAAGTTCATCCAGCGCCATTTTCAGCATTTTTAAATGATAACAATGATATTTACCCTGAGCCTGATATTTCTGTGATCTGTGATAAAGACAAGCTTACAGATGAAGGATGCAACGGCTCGCCGGATTGGATTATAGAAATTGTTTCACCTTCCAGCCGGGCAATGGATTATAATTAAGAAACTGCTGAATTTGGAACGGCAGGAGTCAGGGAGTATTGGATAGTTGATCCAATGAAACAATTGATAACGGTTTATAATTTTAAGAATGATACTTTTGAACAATATTCTTTTTCAGATAAAGTAAAGGCCGGGATATTATGAAGACTTTGAAACAGATTTCGCCGGGATAAGTATTGAATAGTGTTAATATGAAATTATATTAATGCCATGGGGCTTTATAAGCCTGCCTTTGACAGCTGTAAAAAAATCGCTGTATCCCTTGTGTTTGTCAGAGCGTGTGAGTTTGAAAAATCATTCCCGCCGTCTGCACTCCCCAGTTTGCGGATAATTCAGCCCGAATTTAGTCAACATACCCGCTACATTGTGCCCTTTTGGTATACCTTCTAAATTTGGGCCGGATTCTCCATACCATGCCCTTTAGAGTACAAATTGTGAAGCATACCCAAAGGGCACGATGTATCATGCCCTTCAGGGTACATCTGCCGGAAAGCATTTTTCAAACACGCTCTAAATCCCAGTCGCCCGGTATACATCCGGCAGCATTTCTCCCATATCTGTCTGGCCGGTAACCGCATCTGCGATATTAATACAGCTGTTGCTCATACGGTCCAGCGTATTTAATATTTTATGAAACGGCGTTGTCAGTCTGGCGCTGCATTTTCCTTTGTTCACCCGGCGCAGGTGTGCCCGGCGCATTTCCAGGTTAAGCTCAAAGACTTTTTCCTTTTTCTTCATAATCTTTTTCGTCCGGTCAGTGTCGCCGCTTCTCATAACCTGCAGCGACTCCCCGTACATTTCCTGGATCAGTCCCAGGCTTTTTTCCAGATCCTTCATGGCCTCTTTGGAATACTTGTACTTTTTTTCTATTTTCGTCTGCAGGGAATCCGTAATCTCGCTTCCCTGAAAAGCAATCCGGTCCAGATCCCCCAGCAGATACATCAGCCTGGCCGTCCCGTTTGCCTGTTCCTCGGTCATGCTTCCGGCAGAAAACAGATCCGACAGATACTCTGTAATATGTTCGTTCAGCCTGCGCACCTGGGCCGACTGCTCCGTAATCTCCGCCAGCAGCTTTGTATCATCCGCCCGGACTGCTCCGGCCAGCAGACGCAGCATATCGTCTGTAATTTCCCCGCAGCGGATGACTTCACGGCCCACCAGCTGTAATGCCGCCGCCGGCTGTGTAATGAGCCGGTTATCCAGATACAGGGGGACGGACAGTTCCTCCGGCGCCTTTTTTCCCTCCCGGATCAGTGACGTCACGACTTTCACCATAAAAGGCAGCAGCGGCGTCCAGATTAGTGTCATAATAATATTAAAGGCTGTATGGGCGTTGGCAATCTGTCTGGAAATCACCTCCACCTCCGGTCCGGGCGTCAGCCACCGGATCACCGCCGCAAACGGCTGGATCAGCCAGATAAACAGAAAACATCCTGATAAATTAAAAATACAATGGGCCAGCGCCGTACGTTTTGCGTCTTTTGCCTGCCCCGTACTGGCCAGCAGTGCGGTAATGGTAGTACCCACATTGTCCCCCAGCAGAATCGGCAGCGCTCCGGCCAGTCCCAGCACGCTTGTGACGCCGTCCGGTCCTGCCTGGGACGCAAAATTCTGCAATACCGCAATGGTTGCGGAACTGCTCTGTACTACCAGCGTCATCAACGTACCAGCCAGCACCCCCAGCACCGGCGTATCCGCCACCTTCGCAATAAGCTCCATAAAAAACGGGCTGGACGCCAGCGGTTTCATCACATCTCCCATTGTCTCAATACCCAGAAACAGCAGACCGAAGGCAAACACCGTCTGGCCGGTATTTTTTAACTTTTCTGTTTTTGCCACAAAAGAAACGGCAAATCCGGCGAACAGAATCAGATAAATATAATCGCTTAACTTAAACGCAATGATCTGCGCAGTAATTGTGGTACCAATATTAGCCCCCAGAATAATGGACACGGCCTGGGGCAGCGTCATCAGTCTGGCGCTCACAAATCCGATGGCCATAACCGTGGTAGCGCTGCTGCTTTGCAGTACCGCCGTCGTCAGTGCTCCGGCCAGTACGCCCATCACTGGATTTCTCGTTAATAGCGCCAGAATCTGCTTCATTTTTTCCCCGGCTGCCTTCTGCAGGCATTCACTCATCATGTTCATGCCAAAGATAAAGACTGCCATCCCCCCAAATAATCCAGATATTATCTCAAATGCCCCGTTCATCCCATACTCCTCCATTTCCATCCTGGTCCGGATACACGCCGCACAGCCGCCCAGACGGACCTCATATGAATTTTATTATCAGATTTGTACATAATGACAGTATAGTATAACCAGGTAAAATCAATGTTATCCTTATGTAAAATTTACGTAAAAATATACAGCGGCTTATCCTGTGGGAATACAAGAGCGTATCTTTAAAATGGACACATTCAGACCTTCCTTTTATTATTGCTGACTAAATCCGGGGTAATTATCCGCAAAGCAGGCTTTCAGATCAGCGTAATGATAAATGCTTTTTCAGACATGTACCTGATTACAGACAAAAAAAGAGCTCCTGCATACGCAACAGCTCTTTTTCTACACAATTAGTTATATTTACGTTTTCTGGCAGCTTCGGATTTCTTTTTACGACGAACACTCGGTTTCTCGTAATGTTCTCTCTTACGAATCTCCTGCTGAATCCCTGCCTTTGCGCAATTTCTCTTGAATCTGCGTAAAGCGGAATCTAACGTCTCGTTTTCTTTCACGATGACATTTGACATAGTATCCCACCTAACCTCCCTCCAGTTGCGTATTGTGCATCCCAACTGTTAGGTCGTATTTTTAGCACTGCACTTTATTATATCATAATTTTTCCATTCGTCAAGTAGTTGCGGAAAATTATTTGTTTCATTGTATTAAACGACCACCTTTACCAGATGATCCATACACTGTCCAAAAATGAATACGCAGAAATAAACGGCTGACCGTACGGATACCGGGAATCCATTAATTTTCATAATTACAGATATCACAAAACGCGGGGGTGCCGGCAAAGTCTGGAAATATCACTTTACACACATCATTAATCCGTGTATAATAGCACCCGTCAGGCACCTGTAAAAACCGTTCGTCACAGCAATTACTGCCAGCTGCGGAAGTAGTCCCTGCCGGAATGGCTTTACAGCCTGCCATATACAAATATCAGAATCAGTAAAGGAAGTATCCGATATGTATAATAAAGAATTTGCCAAAAATCTCATAGACCAGATCCCGGATGATCAGATGCAGGCTGTTGTATCGTATTTACAAAACACCGCAAAAGATTTCTGTGACAGCAGCACAGCTTCTATAAAAAACCAGGCACCGGAAAAACCGGCTTCAAAAGAACAGACTGACATACGCAAAAGCAGCATCGCTTCCAAAACCCCGGTCAGCCTTAACAATAAAACCATCCTGGTCACCGGCGCCGCCGGATTTATCGGCTTTCATCTGATAAAGCGGCTGTCCGCTTTATGTACAGGCTCCACACTGACAGGTGTGGACAATCTGAACGACTATTATGATCCGGCGCTGAAAGAATGGCGTATCCGGCAGCTGCAAAGCCATACCGGCAGCGCCGGCTGTCAGTTTATCTTTAAAAAAGCATCCATTGCGGACAAAGCGGTCCTCAGCGACATATTCCGCGCCTGTCAGCCACAGATCGTCGTAAACCTGGCCGCACAGGCAGGCGTCCGGTACAGCATTACCAATCCGGACGCTTATATGGAATCCAATTTAACGGGATTTTACAACATACTGGAAGCCTGCCGGCACGACGACGCCCTGGAGCATCTGGTATACGCTTCTTCTTCATCCGTTTACGGCGGCAGTGAGAAAATCCCGTTCAGCACGTCCGATCCGGTGGATCATCCGGTGAGCCTGTACGCCGCCACAAAAAAAAGTAATGAATTACTGGCCCACAGTTATGCCAGACTCTATGATATACCGTGTACCGGATTACGGTTTTTCACCGTTTATGGCCCGGCGGGCCGCCCGGACATGGCCTACTATTCCTTTACAGAAAAATTACGGGCAGGTTCCAGGATCCAGATTTTTAACTATGGAAACTGCAAAAGGGATTTTACATATATAGACGATATCGTGGAAGGCATTGTAAGAGTTATGCAGGGAGCGCCGGCAAGACAGACCGGAGCGGACGGACTGCCTGTACCTCCATACAGTATTTACAATATTGGCGGCGGCCAGCCGGAAAACCTGATGGACTTTGTCCATATACTGTCCGAAGAGCTGATCCGGGCAGGAGCGCTGGACGCGGATTTCCACATAGAAGATTATCTCGACCTTGTACCTATGCAGCCCGGGGATGTGCCTGTTACCTACGCAGACAGCAGCGGACTGGAAAAAGACTACGGATTCCGCCCACAGATCACCCTCCGGGAAGGCCTTGGAAAATTTGCCGCATGGTACAAAAGTTATTATTGCGAATGACGCCTGACGGTACAAAAAAGTATCCGGCTTCGCCGGATACTCCGCCTGCGGCGGGCTGCCTCCCGGCAGCATTTTCCCTTCCGCCGCTGTGCCCTCGCTTCGCCGGGGCAGGCCCTGCGATCCTGCCCGGAGGGGTTTACTTAATAGAATAATCTTTCCTATAAAGTTAAAAAGGAGCTGTCGCTCCGGGCAGCCCATATACAAAATACAATATTAAAGAATAATCGAACCAGAGCGTGTCTTAAAAATCATTGCCGCAATCCGCATTCTCCACGAAATGTGAGGTACATCTCACAGAAAGCATTTTTTAAATACGCTCCGCTATATCCTGTATCATTTTTTAGTACGGCAGCTCCTTTTTATAACAATAAATCAAAACCAGCTAATCCGGCGCCGGATACTATCCGCATACGCCGGAGCAGCCCGCCTGCACAGGGCTTACAGCCTTGTATCCCACTTTCCGCAGAAGACAGTTTCACTGGCGGTTCCTTTAAATTCACTCTTTCCGCATATCTTCTCTAACGCTGTGCGTATACAGATTCTTGTATTTCCATAGGCATTGACAAATGCGTGTACCTGTGGCACGTCTATCAGATGATTAGTATAATTCAGACTGATTCCCACTGTAGGCACCTCTGTCAGATACCACGGCAGCTCACTGGAATGATTACAGCTCCAGCGTACCCGCACATTATTTTCCTGCGCATAGCCTTTGATATTCAGTACCAGGAATACCACGTCATACTTTGCTTTAAAATCTTTCATGGAACCGCACCGGATCATCTGGAACATATGCTCCGGCTTTGGTCCTTCAGCAGCTTCCAGATCATGAAAGTTTGGCGCTACATCCACAGTAAATCCTGCCCGTTCCAGTTCTTCCACTACTACCTGTTTCACCGGATCCCCGGTATATGCTTTGGACACCGGCGTAGACTGGATAAATACGAGACGGGCCCGTTTTTGTTTCACCGGATCAATCGGAAGATCATGCTTTGTATCTTTTACAAGTGTAATACAGCGATCCGCCGCCTCTCTGGCCAGCGCAATATGCTCTTCACAACCTGTAATCTGATTTTTTAATTCCGGCGCAGGCACTACCCTCTCCTTTTTATACAGGCCCAGCTTTGCCTTCAGACCCAGAATGCGGCGCAGGGAATCGTGAAGCCGCTCCTGTGTGATGATGCCCTTTTCCACGCCAGCTTTCATATACTGGAAATCTTCCTCCATGTCATTACTGAACAGGAACATGTCACAGCCGCTGGCAATGGCCTTTGGCACTGCCGTCTCCCGCCGCTCCATACATGCGATGCCCGCCATATGGGAAGCGTCGGTAATAACCAGCCCGTTAAAGCCCATTTCCCCCCGCAGCAGATCCGTCAGCAATTCCGGCGCCAGGGTGGCCGGCATAATTTCTTCGTCTTTGATTCCGGGACGCAGCTTCCGGCTCATTTCCGGCAGTGCGATATGACCTGCCATAATGCTTTCCAGTCCTTCGTCAATCATTGTCTGATAAACTTTACGGAAAGAATCATTCCACTCCTGTACGCTTAAATCATTAACCCCCAGAACCAGATGCTGGTCACGTTCTTCCACACCGTCGCCAGGAAAATGCTTACAGCAGCATGCCACATTACTCTGGTGAATTCCGTCTATATACGCCCGGATATTTTCGATTACCCGGTCCGCATTGTCACCAAACGCACGGGTATTGACAATCGTATTACGCCAGTTCATGAAAATATCCGCACATGGATTAAACATCCAGTTAACTCCGACAGAAGAAGCTTCCCGCCCTGCCACATAGCCCATGTCGTATGCGGTCTTCGTCCCTTCCCCGGCGGCCGCTTCAGCGGCAGTGGCCACATAGGTGCCTTCCGGCAGACAGCCGTCTCCGCCATTGTCACAGTTTGCCGCAATCAGCAGTGGGATTCTGGAGTTTTCCTGGTATACTTTGTTCTGGTTGTATACCTGTTCCATCGTTCCGCCCTGCCAGCGCAGTCCGCCCTGATGATAATTCGCCAGTGTATTTTTTATTTCCTCCTCGTCCAGGCTTTTACGCATCTGTACAAACAGCTGTCCTACTTTTTCATCCAGGCTCATGGATTCAATCGTGGACTCCACCCAGGCTATTGCTTCTTCATCTAAATAAAATGGTTTTGCTTTCAGATCTGTCATATACTTCTCCTTATCTTTCTGTCAGTTTTTCAACCTGTTTCTTACTCACAGGGATCCCTGCTCCGGGACGGCTGGTAGCTGTCAGGACAAATGATCCAGAAACTCCCGGATCACCTGTTTTTGATAATCCCCTTTATATGTTCCTTCCAGAAACCGTGGCAGCGCTTCTTCCACAAACCGTTTCCAGGACCAGGCCTCACGCTTTACGAGTATTGGATAATACAGCACGCCGTTTTTTTCCGCAGCCGCAAGATCCCCCGGCGCATCCCCTGTCATCAGCACATGATCCGGTGCGTAACCTGCTTTCAGCATCTCTCCGATACAGAACGCCTTGCTGCCTTCCGACTGGGTAAGCGTAATATCCACAGAATCCATCATGCCGAATTCTTCCCACTCTTCCTTTACAGCTTCCGCATTGGCAGACGAAACGATGGCCACATCCGCACAGGCATGGGCCGCCTTCACGCCCTCACAGGCTCCCTCAAAAGGCTTTTTCAGCTCCTGCGGCAGCTTTGTAATCGCCTGATTGACAGCCTGTGACCAGTGGCATGCTTTTTTGAAAATCTCCTGTCCGGTCTGCTCATAAGCCGCCATTACCGATGCGTTGGACAGCTCCGCGGCTGTCTCTGTCCAGGAAACAAGCGCCTGCGTTTCCGGAATGTTTTTATATGTTTCGCTGACATATGCCAGCACTTTCCCAAGCGCCAGAAAACGGTTGATTCCCCTTGTCATCGAATACAGATTTACTTTATTCCAGTAATCCAGTATTTCCTCTTTCCATTCCCCCAGTTCCCATTCATCTGTCATGCATGGCCCGAAACAGTGTATATGTTTGCAGTCCATGGTATCCATGGCACAGCCATCGGAATCAATACAGACCAGATACTCTCTGCTTTTTCTGTAATTATCAAATACACTCATTGTACTGCCTCCTTCCGTGAAGATTATATCTGATTTTATTCTGTTTTCCCAGTACTTTTCTGAAAAAAATGATATAAAATTAAATTTTTGTAAAAATTATGCTATTATTTGTAAAAATTATGCTGAATCGTACCAGAACGTGTATAAAAAATGCTTTCCGCCAGATATAGCCTGAGGGGCGTGATATACCCCGCCATACAAAATACATTTCCGGACACACACTGGGAAGCTGTCCCGCACCCATCATTGAAAAGAAAACACTCTCTGTTTTTGTATATTTGCCGGTATTCCCTCCCCCCCCCCGAAAATCAGGTTTTTTAGTCGATTTTATACTTGTATTTTTGAAAAAATATATTATAATATAAGTAGTTGTCAATTCTCTATCATGAAATCATAAATATTTATATCAAAAGGCCTTACGACCGATATCTGTGTTTCTGATTTCGATTTTAGACATTTAACTGAGAATTAAAACTAAAGGAGGGGTAAAATGTTTCAAAATGAGAGGATCGACAAAAGGCTCACAAAGTCTTTTGTACTGGTGTCTTCAATTGCGGCGCTGGCATCTGTCATAGGCGTAATTGTACTTATTGTGATGGTAAACAGATATTCTTACGCGCTTACTAATTTCGGGTTTGCGCAGGGCGACATTGGCAAGGCAATGTTCGAATTCGCAGATGTGCGTTCATCGCTGCGTGCAGCCATCGGGTATGATGATCAGGATGCTATTGATCTCGTTACCAGTCAGCATGAGGAAGCAATTAAATTATTTAAGGAGAATTTCGCAAAAGTAGAAAACACCATCGTATCCGAATCCGGCAGGAAAACTTATGATGAAATCGTCGCCAGGCTGGAAGAATACTGGCCTCTGGATACTGAGATTATGGGGATCGGCGCTTCCACAGACAGGGAGCTGTGCCAGCAGGCGCAGGAAATTGCCATCAATGATCTGGCGCCAATATATAATGAGATTTACGCACAACTGGAGAGTCTGCTGGATGTAAAAGTATCAGAAGGGGAAAAATTATCTGGTACACTTATGGCTTTGAGCATCACGCTGTGCGTAATGATAATCGCGCTTATTTTATGTACGATTATTGTTTCCCTCCGTATCGGAAAAAAAATTGCCGCAGGAATTTCCGGTCCGCTGCAGGAGCTTGGGGACAGATTTAAAACGTTTGCTTCGGGAGATCTTTCTTCACCATTTCCGACAATATCTTCAGATGATGAAGTCTCTGAAATGATAACAGAAGCCTCAAAAATGGCAAATGTACTTAATCTGATTATCAGTGACATTGAAGAAATTCTCAGCCAGATGGAAGCAGGTAATTACACCGTTTCTTCCTCTATTAGAAATAATTACATAAATGATTTTTCCAAATTGCTGAAATCCCTGCGGGGCATGAAGCGGCAGATGACGACAACCCTTCGTTCCATCGGTGAAGCTTCCGGCCAGGTATCCGCCGGTTCCATGAATCTTTCCGAATCTGCCCAGAGCCTTGCGGAAGGCGCCACAGAACAGGCAAGCGCCGTAGAAGAATTGCAGGCAACCATTATTGATATTACGGAAACCATGGAAAAGAGCATGGAAAATGCGGAAGAATCTTACAAACAGGCAAAGAGCTATGCGGATGAAGCTGACCAGAGCCGTGCTGAAATGAATACCATGGTAGCCGCCATGGAAAAAATCAGTAACTCTTCCGCAAAGATGGGAAATATTATCTCAGAAATCGAAGCGATTGCTTCCCAGACCAATCTGCTTTCCTTAAACGCTTCCATCGAAGCCGCAAGGGCAGGAGAAGCAGGCCGTGGCTTTGCCATTGTAGCAGACCAGATCCGGCGGCTGGCGGAACAGAGTTCCAAAGCAGCAGTAGATATCCGGGAACTGATCGAAAGCACACTGGAAGAGATCGAAGATGGCAACCGGGCAGTGGAGCGGGCTTCCAATTCGATTGAAATCGTTGTAACCGGTGTGAAACAGATTGCTGAATCTTCAAAGAATCTAAGCATTATGGTTGAAAACCAGACAACGACCATGAGACAGGCAGAACAGGGTGTCAGCCAGATATCCGAAGTAATCCAGAACAACTCAGCGGCAGCACAGGAGTCTTCCGCCACAAGCCAGCAGTTGTCTGCCCAGGCAGCCACACTGGACGAGCTTGTCGGCCAGTTCGAACTGGAAGATATCAGCAATTTATAACACAATTGTAAATAATATAAATCACCTTTTCATATCACAGGTCATTTCCCTCTGATACAGGAAAGGTGATTTTTTATGCTTCCGGCAGGTGATTTCAATGATCCTGCATCTAATATTTTATTTCTGCAACTGACTACATAAGACATTCATAATATAGTTAATGAACTAAAAGAAAACTTCAACTTTCCGCAAACAATTTGAACAAAAAAAAGCCCGTGTACGTGTATGCGAAACAACCAGACAGAAAACAGTTCTGACCAAAAATATAATAAAATGATGCTGTTATTATTATTTATGTTATTCCTGCTTCTATCATTTACATTTATCAACTGGTACAGCCTGAACCATATGAAAACAGACGTTAATAATATGCGTTCAGATATCGAATACCTGAAGCAGCTAAGACCATCATCCTCTTGCATTAAGCAGACAGAATATTTAAAAGCCATTGGATTTATGGAAAATGAAACTGAAAAGTACAGGGATTTTGTCCAGCAACAGCAACGGTTCATCATATCGCTTCTCGGTCTGATTGGAACAGGATTGGCAGCATTCATAACTTTTTGGGGACTAAACAGCCGAAAAGATATTTCAAATATTATCCAAAACGAATACAAAACACAGATAATCAATGAAATTGCCCATATGATTGGCTGCCAAGGCTGGCTGCCAATGCCAGCCGGAATGGTATCTTCTGCGGCTGGCTCCCTCTGTCAGTATTTCCCTCTCCGACGCAGTGTGATCTTTCCTATAATGCAAAAAAAGACAGATGATTTTCTGCTGACAGCACTCCCTTCCCCATCAGGCACGCTCCAGTACCGCCGGCCCGGGGCCGCTTTAAATTTTTCAGAGTCTGTAGCCACCTGCAGAAAAAAGATTATAAAAAATTATGTACACATGTCAAAGAATATGTTATAATTTAGTAATAAAAGGCAATAAATTTGTAATTAATACAATACATTGAAAATAACGAACAGGTGGTAAGTATGTTACGAAAGAAAATCATCCGGTGGCTGACACCGGCAGTATGTATTTGTATCCTGTGTACTGGTCAGGTGCGGGCCAGTTCTGTACAAAACCAGCTCAGTAATACAGGCGATAAAATTAATGAACTGGAAAATGAATTAAACCGGGCTGATCAGAATATCAGCGCTTACCAGCAGGAACAAAAGATTCTGGAAAATGATATTTCCACAGGACAGGCAAAAATCAGCCAGCTGTCAGACAGCCTGGACCAGACTCTGGCTGCCATAAAAGAAAAACAGACAGAAATCGAACAAACCGGGCAGGAACTGAAACAGTCAGAAAAAGAATGCAAACTTCAGTATGAACAGATGAAAATACGTATCCGCTTTATGTATGAAAACAGTCTGGATTCCATGCTGACACAGATTCTGGAATCCGGCTCCATATCAGAAGCTCTCCAGAGAGCGGAATATTTCCAGTCTGTCGTATCATATGACCGTAAAAAACTGGATGAATACAAAGCGACAACGAGAAAAATCGCAGAAACAAAAAAACAGCTGGTGGCGGAAGAAGAATCCCTTCTTGAACTGGAAAAAGAACAGTCCTCCCAGCTGGAGGAAATTGATAGCGCAGTTAATGAGTTAAAAAACAGCCTGCGTAAGAAACTGGACCAGATTCAGAATTCCCAGTCACTGAGGCAGAAATTCGCAGCGGAATTAGAACAGCAGAAAGCCTATGAAGCGCGGCTGGAACGCCAGAAAGCAGAAGAAGACCGCAAACGGCAGGCTGAAATCGCCAGGGAAAAGGAAGAACTTGCCAGACAGCGGGCTGAAGAAGAGCGTCGCAGACAGCAGGAGCAGCAACAGCAGAATCGTAATAGCAGTACTGCCACAGATACCTCCGGAACCAGCAATAATACTACCAGCAGCAATTATGCGGCCAGTGCGGGTGATCTGGAACTTATGTCTGCCATTATATTCTGTGAAGCGGGCAACCAGTCCTATGAAGGCCAGCTGGCGGTGGGCAGCGTCATCATGAACCGGGTAGCCAGCAGCAGTTTTCCAAACAGTATCAGCGGCGTAATTTATCAGAGCGGACAGTTCTCGCCAGTCGCCAGCGGACGTTTTGCCCAGGCGCTGGCTACCGGCGCCGGACGCAGTTGTATGTCTGCGGCGCAGGAAGTATTAAATGGCAGACGGAATGTGGACTGTTTGTATTTCTGCGTAAATAATGGACTGATTGACGGACTGATTATCGGAGACCATGTCTTTTATTAATGATCTGACATCCTTCTGACAGCCTCTGCGAAACTGCGGAGATCACGGAGAGCCGTATATTTTACCTGTAGTCTGTTTCATGGGACACAATACATAACAACTTCATTCAAAAATAGAGATACAGCTTCTGTATAGCCGGCACATCAGCCATACAGAAGCTGTATCTCTCAAAGCTGCGTATCCGCCTGGCAGCATCTGCCGGCCAGACAAATAAACCGTACCGGAAACCAGCAGTTTTTCAAACACGCTTTAGAGCGTGTTTGAAAAATCATTCCCAGCATCTACACTCCCCACTTTGCGGATTATTTTACCCAAATTTAGTCAATGTAGCCCGCTACACCTCCTAAATTTGGGTAAAATCCTCCACAAACTGTGAAGTACATATGCCAGAAAGCATTTTTCAAACACGCTCTAGCCAATAATTGCCCGGACAGCCTGCTGTACATTATCCACTCCAGTCAGACGAATCCCTTCTATTTTTTTCTGTAACGCATCCAGATTTACTTTCGGCAGGATACATGTGGTAAATCCAAGTTTGCGTGCTTCCAGAATCCGCTGTCCCGCCATACTGACCGCACGCACTTCACCGCTCAGTCCGACTTCTCCAAAACAGATCATTTTCTCATCTATTTTACATTCCTTATAACTGGATACAATGGCCAGAATCAGCGCCAGATCCAGAGCCGGCTCATTGATTCTGATACCGCCCGCTATATTCACATAGGCATCATAATCGCCCAGCCGGTAATTCAGCCGCTTTTCCAGTACCGCCATCAGCAGATTGACCCGGTTTGTATCCGTGCCGTCCGCCGCCCGCCTGGGCAGCCCGAAGCTGGTGTGGCATACCAGCGCCTGTACTTCCAGCAGTACCGGGCGGGTACCTTCCATGGAGCAGGCTACAATTGACCCGGATGCGTCCTTTGGCCTGCCGCTAAGCATATACTCTGAAGGATTGGTCACTTCCGCCAGTCCTTCTTCCCGCATTTCAAACACGCCGATCTCATTGGTGGAGCCAAAGCGGTTTTTAACGCCCCGCAGAATGCGGTACGCCGCATGTCTGTCTCCTTCGAAATACAGCACCGTATCCACCATATGCTCCAGTACCCTTGGCCCGGCCACTACTCCTTCTTTTGTCACATGCCCCACAATAAATATCATCGTACCCAGTCCTTTGGCCAGCTGTAAAAAAGTGCCGGTTGCTTCCCGTACCTGTGAAACGCTGCCCTGGGAAGAGGATATATGCTCACTGTACATCGTCTGGATAGAATCAATAATAACTGCCTGAGGTTTTTCACGCCGGATAACCTCGCTGACAATTTCCAGATTAGTCTCGCACAGCAGCGTCAGACTGTCTGTAAATGTACCGATCCGCCCGGCCCGTATCCTGATCTGCTGCAGGGACTCTTCCCCGGATATGTAAAGTACCCGGACCTGTCTGGCGCTCAGGTTCCGGCAGACCTGCAGCAGCAGGGTAGACTTGCCAATCCCGGGATCTCCGCCTACCAGCACCAGGGAACCGGTTACAATTCCGCCCCCCAGCACCCGGTCCAGCTCCGGAAACCCGCTTGGGATACGCTCTTCCCGCTCTGATTCAATGGCCGATAAACAGACCGGTCTGACTGCTGACAGCTGCTTTGCCATCCCGGCGCCTGTTTTGTGGTCTGCCACTTCTTCCACAAAGGTATTCCATTGTCTGCACCCCGGACACTGGCCCATCCATTTGGATGACTCATACCCGCACTCCTGACAGAAGTACACCGTTTTAATCTTTGCCATATTTCCCTCCCGCATTGTAAAACAGTTAAAAATCATAAAAATGCCTGCCTATGGCTTGCGCCATGACAGACATTTCAGATATATTTCATTTATCGTATTTATTTGATTCTGTTTTGTTTATCATATATTTCATTTATCCATATTTTATATCAGGCTGTACACTGTATCATAAATGCCGGCGGATACTGTCCGGTATTATGCCGTCATGGCTGTATGTTACTGCGCATTGTGTTTTGTAATCTTCACAGAGGCCGGCTGTCCGGCTTCCAGCTCTACGCTGACCGTCAGTTTTCCGCCCAGATTTGTCCTGATCGTACCTACGTTTCCTTCATTAATACATACGTCGTATTCTGTCGAAGCGTCCAGTCCCAGCGTAATCTCCGCATCTTCCGTTCCTTCCGCCTGAAAAGATATTCCATTGCCCGATACATCCAGGCCGCTGACCGCTGTACCAGGCACCGATTCATACACAAACATCCCGTTACGTTCCAGTTTGGTAATTTCCTGAAACGTTTTGATTTTGTAGGAATCCCCGCCATGTATGAAATTATCTTTTTTTGTCTTGGACGCCAATGTATAATCCCCAAAACTAATCGTTCCATCAGCTTCTGCACGTATTAATTCGCTAATTACACCCATTCTTTTATCCTCCAGTTTCGTTTGTGTATTTAACAGGATAGTACCTGTGCGATACTGCTATTATTATATACTAAACAGTTGCATTCCGCCACCCTTTTATAAATTCTTTATTGATTGGAAAAATGAATTTCTTTGTTTTTTGTTCCCACAGTAACTGTATCTCCTTTTTTCAGCGTACCTGAGAGGATTTCTTCCGCCAGCCGGTCTTCAATCTCCGTCTGAATCGTCCTCCGCAGCGGCCTGGCGCCGAATTTTGGATTGTAGGATTTTTCTACCACATAACTTCTGGCCGTATCCCGGATCACCAGATTAATATCCAGCTGGGCCTTGCACCGTTCAATCAGATTCCTGGTCATCAGCGTTACAATACGCTTCATATCTTCTTTATTCAGCATACGGAAAACTAAAATCTCATCAATACGGTTGATAAACTCCGGTTTAAACAACCGCTTTACCTCTTCCATAACGCCGCTTTTCATCCGCTCATAATCCTGTTTTTCATCATCCAGAAAGCCAAACCCCAGTTTTTTAGGCTCTACAATGGCCTGGGCGCCCGCATTGGATGTCATGATAATAATCGTATTTTTAAAATCCACCCTGCGTCCCTGGGCGTCAGTAATCCTTCCGTCATCCAGCACCTGCAGCAGAATATTAAATACATCCGGATGGGCTTTTTCGATCTCATCGAACAATATAACTGAATACGGACTGCGGCGGACTTTTTCGCTCAACTGTCCCCCTTCATCGTATCCCACGTATCCCGGAGGCGAGCCGATCAGCTTGGATACACTGTGCTTTTCCATATATTCAGACATATCCACCCGTATAATCGCCTGCTCGTCACCAAACATGGCTTCCGCCAGCGCCTTGGAAATCTCTGTTTTGCCTACGCCCGTAGGCCCCAGAAACAAAAAAGAACCGATGGGACGGTTTGGATCTTTAAGTCCTACCCGGCCTCTGCGCACAGCTCTTGCTACTGCGCTGACCGCTTCTTCCTGGCCCACTACCCGCTTGTGCAGAATCTTTTCCAGTTTCTGCAGCCTTTCGGCCTCCCCTTCTGTCAGCTTTTTCACTGGTATTTTCGTCCAGCCGGACACCACGTCCGCAATTTCATTTTCCCCCACTGCCAGCTGCTTCTTAGCGTTATTTTTGCGGGCACGCTTTAACAGTTTTTCATATTCCTTCTTGCACTGGTCACGCTGCGCCTTAAGTTCCGAAGCCTTTTCAAAATCCTGGCCAATCAGCGCCGTCTCCATGCCATCCTCCAGCTCCATCATTTTTTCTTCCAGCGCCGACTGCTTCTCCGGTACTGGAAATCCCTTTAAACGTACCCTGGCCGAGGCTTCATCAATCAGATCAATGGCCTTATCCGGCAGAAATCTGTCAGAAATATATCTGGCTGACAGCTTCGCCGCTGCCTCCACCCCTTCATCCAGAATCGCTACCCGGTGGTGTTTCTCATACTGTCCCCGCAGCCCTTTGAGAATCTCTATCGTCTGCTCCACAGTAGGCTCTTCCACAGTTACCGGCTGGAAACGCCGTTCCAGGGCCGCATCTTTTTCCACATATTTGCGGTACTCTTCAATCGTCGTCGCACCAATCAGCTGGATTTCCCCACGGGCCATGGCCGGCTTTAAAATATTAGATGCGTCAATGGCCCCTTCCGCACTTCCAGCGCCAATAATCGTATGGATTTCATCTATAAACAGGATAATATTGCCAGAATAGGTAACCTCGTGAATCACACGCTTGATACGCTCCTCAAATTCCCCACGATATTTAGAACCCGCAATCATGCCGGACAGATCCAGGGATACGACCCGCCGGTCCGCCACCGTATCCGGCACTGTGCCGGCAATGATCCGCTGTGCCAGACCTTCTACAATGGCTGTCTTACCCACTCCCGGCTCTCCGATCAGGCACGGGTTGTTTTTGCCACGTCTGCTCAGAATCTGGATGACCCGTTCAATCTCCTGTTCCCGTCCAATCACCGGGTCCAGTCCTTCTTCCGCAGCCATACGGGTCAGATCCCTGGAATACTGGTCCAGCATGGCCGTGGATTCACTTTTGCGGCGCACCGGTTTGCCGTTTTGAAAGTCCTCTTTGTATAAATTGGTATCTTCACCCATCGCTACCAGAATATCCACGTACATTTTCTGCATGTTAATATTCATGGTATTCAGCAGCCTGGAAGCAGCGCAGTCCATGGACTTTAATATAGCCAGCAACAGATGCTCCGTACCGATATCATCACTCCGGAACCGGTCTGCTTCGGAAGCCGCCATATCTAACAGAATCCTGGTCTTTGGCGTATATCCGTCCCGCTCCGCCACACTGACTGCGCCTGCGGACGGTGCGATCAGATCCTCAATCAGCTGCAGCAGCTGGTCTTCTTCCACACCGTTATCCATCAGAATCTGGGCCGCCACGCCGGTGCCTTCTTTTAAAAGGCCCAGCAGAATATGTTCGGTTCCTATATAATTATGCTGTAATGTTTTCGATAACTTACCCGCAAGCTCCAGCGCTTTCCTGGCTTTTGCGGTATATGGTTTATCCATTCATTCTTCCTCCAAAATAATTGTTTACAGATCGTTGAGGTCCATAATTTCCACATCCTCATCCTCATGTCCCCGTTTCTTTTTGCGGAATTTCCGCCTTACGGCTGTCTCTTCCACTTCCCAGTCATCCATGGGATCGTGGGATACTGACGGCTCTTCCTGTACGACATTCCTGCCATTTTTATGGCCGAACTGGACCGACTGGCGCATCTTTTCTGCCGCAAGCTGCACAGAATCCGTTGTACCGGCTGACTGATCCTTTTTCAGCAGTCTTGTGGATACCGGCTGCTGCACTGCCGTACGTTCCACCGTCTCCCGTACTGTCTGTCTGCGCACTTCCTGTTCTCCCGCTTCCTGCGCCCGCACGGTACCCGGACGCAGATCCTGTTCCTGCCGCATTTGTACCCGCCGCTTTTTCAGCAGGCCCTGCTGTTCAAAAGCCTCCTGTTCCTGCCGCATCTGCCTGCGGATTTCATCCGGTGTGCTGATATGCTCATCCGGAGAGTCCGGCATAATCTTTTTTGTAATTTTTTTTGCTTCCGGGCCAGCGGATTCCCGGTCTAAAATCCTGCCGGCTGCCAGTGAATTTTTTGCTGGTTCTCCCCCA
Source organism: uncultured Eubacterium sp. (assembly GCA_947642745.1). Classification (GTDB taxonomy): domain Bacteria; phylum Bacillota; class Clostridia; order Lachnospirales; family Lachnospiraceae; genus Eubacterium_J. The sequence continues at coordinate 3,806 of CANRTU010000053.1, read as the reverse complement.
GGCTTTCTGGTCTTTACCGGCGCCTTCTTTTTGCGTTCCGGTTCCCTGCGGACATGTTCAGAATCTTCCGCACTGTCCCTGGTCTTAAATAATATAGCTGTAAATATAATAATCAGAAGCAGAAACACAATTACAAACGCACTGACCGTCTTAACCATATTTCCTTTCAGCTCATTATATTTTTCTACCTGAAGATTGTATTTATTCAATGTAACGGTACGTTCCACCGGTTCTGTTTCTTCTGGTTCCGCAGGCGGCGCCGCAAATCCTGACGCATAACGCATGTAAGTGCCCTGGGACTTGTCATATAAATACCAGCTGTTGTCTCCGTCCGAATAAATTCCATAAATCAGATAATAGGATTTCATTTGTTTCGAAGTTTTATTCTGATAAGCCAGTACCTCTTTGCCCGAAGGCAGCGTGAGCTTCTTCTGCTTATAACCCTGGGGAATTTCATCCCTGGCGTTGCTGATAAATACGACAAAACTGTCTCCGAGCGCTGCGTATTTAAACCGCTCTACCGCATTATGCTGTTCATCATAATAGTAGAATCCGGTAGAACCATTGCCATCCGTATTTTCCATATAAACAAGATGGATGTTACCGGCTTCACAATAAAACGTAGAATAACTGTTCCCCCCGATCTGTACAGATCCCTCTCCAAAGGCTGAGGGAATATCCTGGGTAACGGAGCCATAGGAAAAATTACTGGAAAGCCTGTATGCGGCTCCATTTAATGTAACTGTGCCGTCTGCGGATACAGGTCCGGTGATCCCGGACGATACGCCTGATGAAGTTGTCACATCACCATCTGACACCGGATCTGTCATATCCACAGCATTGTCCGTATGATCCGGCTCCCCCGCTTCGTCCGTTCCATCCGGCAGATTCTCCGTCCCGTCCGCAGATTCGCCCCGGGGAGCGCCGCTGGTTTCACCTGCCGTTACAATGATACTGTAAACAGTATAGGAATTGTCCGGAGCGGAGCAGGTAACTTTTACTGTATTGGTTCCGGGGCTTATTGTCCTGGCTCCTTCCACAGACGCAATGGTGCCGCCGGCAGCCCTTGGAATGGCACGGACACTGAGGGATGTCACACTGGCATCCACAACCGCTGTATACTCCAGTACATCCGGAGAAAACGCCGGACTTAAAGTGCCCGGTGATATATCCAGTTCAGACAGTTTACTGTCATTGGAAATTGCTGCCTGTACTGCATTGTCCGCTGTCGCAAACATATTTTGCACCGGTGAAAAAATCAGCAGACCGGCCAGTGCGGCAGTCACAATTTTTTTATATCTGTTTTTCATTCTATCGGTCCTTTCTTTTGTATGAATAAGCCTGTGAACTGCATTCTTAAAATATCTGAAGTCATTCTACCATATTTTTCTGGATTTTCAACCCCATATCAGCGGTATTACCGTATGAAAAGCCCGCTATCATAAGCCCGTACGATGGCCCTGCTGATTATACCCGGAATTGAACGATCTGCGAAACAGCCGGGGCAGATTACGGTAATAATAGTACAAAATTATGATTCAATATTTAAACGCAAAATGGTCATACAAAAGTTACACGGTCAGTGAACGCAGCAGCTCTGGCAGCTCCGAAAATGTACGAATTCCGGGAACCGGGGCGTCCACAGCGCCAAACCCGTAGGCCGCATGGATAAAATCAGCGCCGCCGGCCACTGCCGCTTCATAATCGGCCTGGATATCTCCCACATAGATCCCCCGGTCCAGTGCGTTGCGCTCAATGATAAGTCTGATATTCTCACTTTTCTGCCTGTTATTATCCCCGAAACAGATATGATCCGTAATATAGCTCTCCAGATGATAGTATGCTAAAAATACTTCAATATAACCGGCCTGACAGTTACTTACTATAAATAATGGATAATCCCCGGCCAGAGACTTCAGCGTATCTTCCACTCCGGGATAAATCTTTGCGCCATGCTGGCGCAGATAACCGTTTTCCGCCTGATAACATTCCTCTGATACCGCCATCACTTCCTCCAGTTTATGTTCCGGAAAAAGTACCCGGGCCAGCCTGTCCATCGGCATACCCATTACCCTGTAGAGATCTTCTTCCGTGACGGCTTTACCCAGTTTTGGAACGGTAATGCCGCTCCATGCCTGTGCCACCTGCTCTGCGCTATTCCAAAGTGTTCCGTCCATATCAAAAATAATGCCTGTTTTCATTTCTTTTCCCTTTCTTTTTTATTTTTCCTGAATGTCCCGGTATATGATCCGGCAGCATGATGCTTCCCCTGGCTGTTTTACTCCAATTCCCATGACAGGTCTATTTAAGGCACGCATTGCGATTCACGGCCAGAAGCCGCTTATAACAGTGAATCCGGACAGTATACGGGGCTCTTTCAGATAAAACCACTTGCTGCCGCCGTATCGTATTTTCACAGCATAGCCCGCGGGATACGGAATGCATCGTTATGCCCTTGCTGATCCGTGAATCGTAACCAGTTCACACATATTTCAGAAAAAAATTATAATTACCTCTCCACAAACAAATAATAATCGTGTATAATCAGTTTGCAGTATTGTCTTTTATTGTAACACAACAATATGATATTTAGAATAGGAGATACAGAAAATGAGCCAGCAAAAAGTAGACCGGTATAAAAAAGAAAAATATAATAGAAAAAACCAGCTGAAAAAAGAAAAAAGAACCCGCCTGATCGGCCGTGTGACCGGAGGCGTAATCGTGGCGGCTGTTGCCGGATGGATCGGTTTTTCCGCATATTCCAGAATGGAAGCGAACAAGCCTGTCAGCTATACCGAAGTCAATGTGGATGCGTTAAACAGCTATATGGGCACGCTGAATTAACCAGTATAACGAAAAGGTAAAAGGTCTGTTTCGGATCTGTACACAGATATATGCGCCATCCGGCACCGGAGTTATCTTTCACCCGGCTGCCGGATGGCGCAGCGCTTTGCCGCAAATTAAAAACCGGGCTGTACTTCCCCGGCATATGGGAAAAATACAGCCATAAGTCCTGGAGTGTGTTATCCCCTCTGTCCACTGTAGTATTATTGTTCTTTTGCCGTTTCAGCTTTGGACAGCGCATCTTTGATAGCATTCAGCAGGACCGTACAGGTATACTGGTTTGCCTCATCGTATGTAATATTTTCCACCGACTGCTTTTCATAAATCTGCTGGCTGATTTTGTCCAGCGCCGGCTGCATCAGCGGGTACATTGCCGCAGCTGTCTCGTCCAGATTATCCAGTGATATGGCATTGATACGGTTGTCGTCCACCACTACCTTTACATCCATCGTCTGGTTGTTCAATAAAATTGATGACGTATAAACTCCTGACGCATACCCCATCGTTTCCCTGGAATCTTCGCTCTTTTTGTCTGAGCGGAACATAAAGACCAGCAGCAGAACCAGTAAAATTGCAAGGGCCGCAAATATTACTGTATAAATGACTTCTCTCATGTGTAATACGACAATTCTTGTCTTTGCACTCATGGGACTGCTTCTCCGTTATCTGCTTATTTTTATTGTATGCGCACAGACAGAAATTATGCATGGCTGACCGGATCTTATTCTGTGCGCAGCCCCAGCCACACACAGCCATATACACATACGGCCGCCTGCAAAGCCTGACACCGGCCCGCAAGGCAAAGCAGTCATGGTTCTCCACTCGGAATTAAAAAAATTTACAAAATTCTCTTGACATTTCATGGATTTTGGTATACACTACGTATTGTGTTCAGGAGAGATACAGTATATGCGATAGTGGCGTAGTTGGTAACGCGCGACCTTGCCAAGGTCGAGACCGCG
>CANRTU010000052.1 GCA_947642745.1 uncultured Eubacterium sp. | reverse complement strand
GCATTGGAAACCCTTGAATAATGGATATTCTCTAAGTCACCTATTCCAACTATCCAACAGAAGCAGGGGACACTGCGGCGGAAGGGAAGATGTTTTCTGTAGCTGCCCGTCGCAGGCGGCGTATCCGTCAGATCCTGATATTTTTTATTTTATAGGAAACTGCGTCCTGTGATATTTTGTATAAAACATAGCAAAATTAAGATGCAATGCTATTATTTTTAGCGAGTTTTACTAATAATATAATTTTTGTTGAAAAACAGATCAAAATAGTATAGAATTCTTATAGTCATTATTTATTAACTAAAAGAAGTATTTTGAAGTGTAAGATAAAAACGGAAGGATGCCTGTTTAATATTTTCTAATACGCCGCAGTAACCCCGTTTTGCCGGGTTTCAGATGCCTGCGGCGTCTGGCTGGCAACGGGCGGGACGGAATGCAAAAGCCCCTGTGATCCTGACAGAGGGATTTTTAAGCTACAGGACGTATTGCCTGTAATTAAAAAAAGAACATTACAATATGGAATTCCTGGAAATACAAAAAAGATATGATAAAACTGAAATAAATAAAAGGATAATAATAAGACAGGTTAGCATGCAAAGAGAACGGTTTAAAAAGATTCTGATTCCGGAGCTTTCCAACGACTCTTTTTGCCACAGGCATACGGGAAAATATATTTCAAAAGGTATCAGAAAATGCCAGGTTTTGTCCGGATAAAATACCTGGGAAGGTATATTTTTCCAGAACAAAATCAGACAGGCTGGAATTTGGCGAAGAAAAACCCGGAGCCGTTTTTCGTGAAAATGGCTTTGCGGTATTCTATCCGGAACAGATGTGTCTGGATGACCAGATTGGCATTTTACAATGTGCGGATCTGATTGTATCCATAAACAGTTCGATTGTTTTAAACGGACTGTTTGCGGGAAATAATCTGCGCTTTGTACTTATTAATAAATACAAAGCCTTTCATATGGCAGCGGCGGAAGTTCCTGGCATGAAGGCGGTCCGTGCCGTATACATCGACGCCTATCCCCCATTTTTATGCTTTTATGGCCACGTCATTGGTACCAGGCCATATCTGATGGGCATCAGCCGCCATGTCAGAAGTTATCTGGCGGATCATGGGATGAAAAATATCAGGTACCGGGCATTGGGGGGGGGTAAAAGACAGGCTCTGTTATTTAAAGGCCTGTATCTGCTGCCTGGGATATGAATCAATACTGGCGCACAAGTGGCTGTACCGGTTTTTGCGCAGTATGAAACGCATAATTACACGACAGAAGTCAGAAAGGAAAGCGGAGAAATGAGGGAAACACTGGCCATCAACGGAGGAAAGCCGGTAAGGGATCAGAAGATATATTATGGACGCCAGTCCATTGATGATACAGATATACAGGAAGTGGCAAACACTCTTTCCGGAGATCTGATTACATGCGGTCCGAAAGTAAAAGAACTGGAGCACAGTCTTGCCAGTCTTGTAAAGGCAGCGTATGCGGTTGCGGTAAACAGCGGGACTTCAGCGCTGCACTGTGCATGTCTGGCCGCGGGAATCGGTCCCGGGGATGAAGTAATTACCACGCCGCTTACGTTTGCCGCCAGTGCCAACTGTATTTTGTACTGCGGCGCCAGACCGGTATTTGCCGATATTGATCCACAGACTTATAATATTAGTCCGGAAAGTATCCAGGCGCATATTACAGAACGGACCAAAGCTGTCATTGCGGTTGATTTTTCCGGACAGGTGGTAAAGATGCGGGAAATCCGTGCCATATGCGACAGGTATAAACTGCTGCTGATCGAAGATGCCGCTCATGCCATCGGTTCAGCGTACGACGGCCAGCCGGTGGGATCGCTGGCGGATATGACCTGTTTTTCCTTTCATCCGGTCAAGACAGTAACCGCCGGGGAAGGTGGGGCAGTGGTGACAAATGACAGAACTCTGTTTCAAAAACTGCTGCCTGCCCGCACACACGGTATTACAAATGATACAGACCTTATGGAAGAAGCGCCCCACGAAGGCATCTGGTGCTACGAGCAGATCAGCCTTGGCTATAATTACAGAATGACCGATTTCCAGGCAGCGCTGCTTCTTAGCCAGTTAAAAAAACTGGAGCAGTTTAAAAAACGCAGGCAGCAGATTGTCCGGCGTTACCATGCGGCTTTTGCGGATATACCGGAAATTATTCTTCAGAAAGAAATTAAAGAGTCGGATACCTGTCCCCACTTATATGTGATCAGACTGGCGCTGGAGAGGCTTACATGCAGCAGGCGGCAGTTTTTTGACGCCATGAGTGCGGAAAATGTCCAGTGCCAGGTCCATTACATTCCGGTATACTGGTTTCCTTATTATAAGCGTCTCGGCTATCAGAAAGGTCTGTGTCCGGATGCGGAGGAAATATACCGGGGAATTATGAGCATTCCGCTCTATCCTGGAATGACAGACCAGGATGTGGAGGACGTGATTCATTCTGTGGCAAAAATTACAGGGTATTACAGGAGGCAGTTATGTCAGGCATAGCGATTATTACCGCAAGGGGCGGGTCCAGGCGGATTCCGGGGAAAAATATCAGGCCATTCTGCGGCCGGCCGGTGATTGCGTACAGTATTGAGGCGGCAATGGAAAGTGGGATGTTTTCTGAAGTCATGGTATCTACAGACAGCCGTGATATAGCGTCTGTGGCTAAGACATACGGAGCGGGCGTTCCGTTTTTCAGAAGCAGGGAAAACAGCGATGATTATGCGACCATAAGCGATGTGCTTCTGGAAGTACTGGATACATACAAAAAGCGTGGGATCAGATTCGATACGGCCTGCTGTATCTTTCCGGCAGCGCCTTTTGTGACTGGAGAAAAAATAAAGAAAGCCATGGAACTTTTAGCCCGGACAGGAGCTGGGGCGGTAATACCTGTTGTGCCATTTTCATATCCTCCCCAGCGGGGCTTTTTGATACGGGAAGATAACGTGCGCTACCAGTATCCGGAAAATGAAAAGAAACGGTCGCAGGATCTGGAAACCATCTACCATGACGCAGGACAGTTTTACTGCTTTCGTGTGGATGAGTTTGAAAAATACGGTACCCTGATCTGTCCTCACGCTGTCCCGATGATTCTGCCGGAAATGGAAGTGCAGGATATAGATAATGAAGACGACTGGAAGCTGGCGGAGCTGAAATACAGAATGGGACAGACAAAAGAAACGGATCTGGTAAATGCAAAGGAGCTTTTATGAAACTGGCACTGTTGTCAAACGTAAATGTGAGTCCGGTTATCAGACAGTTAAAAGCCGGATATGGTTTTAAAGAAATTCTGGAAGCAGAAGGATATGGCAATGAGCAGGGAATGCTGGTCAATCCGGATTCTTCATTAAACAGGTGGAATCCACAGATAGTGTTTCTGATGACAGATCTTATGGAACTGGTGCGCCATGAACTGGATCTGGCGGCCATAAAGAAACAGGTGGACAGCTGGTTTGATCTGAGTATGCAGGCGCTGCGGGAAAATACGCTGTATTATATTTCAGACGCATATCTGTACGGGCCGCAGCTGCAGCCGGAAGACAGTCTTCTTAGAAACCAGATCGAAAGCATATGGAATGACAGACTGGGCAAAGAAGCGGCATCCAGAAGCAACGTACGGATATTTGCGTATAGCGGGATCATACGTAAAAAGGGAGAAAGCAGTTTCTTTTCCGCCAAAATGTGGTATATGGGCAGGATACCATTTACTGTAACAGGGATAAAAGCCATTGCGAAAGCTGTGGCGGATGTGGTAAGAATCTGCCAGTATACTCCTAAAAAAGTACTGGTGCTTGACCTGGACCATACGCTATGGGGTGGTCTGGCCGGAGAACACGAAATTTGTCCGGTAAAGCTTTCAGATGACGGGGAAGGGCTGGCGTATAAAAATCTGCAGAGAATCGTGCTAAGAATGAAAGAACAGGGGGTCATTCTTGCCATTTCATCCAAAAACAATGAAAAAGACGCACTGGATCTCATAAACGGGCATCCCCATATGGTACTTGGTCCGGATGATTTTGCGGTTATGAATATAAACTGGGAACCAAAGGTAGCACAGATAAAGGATATCGCAGAACAGCTTGGCGTGGGACTGGACGCAGTTGTATTTTTTGACGACAGCCCAAGGGAAAGAGAACTGGTACGCCGGTATCTTCCGGATGTGACGGTCGTCCCATTTGAGCCGCATCCGGAGGCGCTGGCGCCCGCCATGCGGGATGTCTGGAATATGTATTTCCGAAAGCCTGTGCTTACCGATGAGGACAGGACGAAGACACAGTCTTATCTTGCCAGACGCAGGAGGGAGGCAGACAGGCATGCCGTGAACGATTACGAGAGTTACCTCAAATCCCTTTCCATCCGTCTGATACGTGTAGCGCCAGAATCGTGTGTGGATCGTCTGGCGCAACTGGCAGCAAAGACCAACCAGTTTAATCTGACGTCGAAGCGGTTTTCCCAGAATGAAATCATACAGATGTTACAGGATGCAGATACGGAACTGTTTGCCTACCGGGTGAAAGACCGGTTTGGAGACAGCGGGGTAGTGGCGATGGCTGTTGTAAAAACCGGTTATAAGCCACATCCTTGTATGATTCATTTTGCCATGAGCTGCCGTGTCATGGGGTACCGGATCGAAAACGCAATTGTAGAAGACATAGAAAATCATATGAGACAGAAAGGATACAGCGCCCTTGAGGCGGAATTTATTCCATCCGCCAGGAACCTGCCGGTAAAAGAGCTCTATCCGTCACTGGGATACAAATTAAAACAAAAAGATACGGACCGGTTTTTATACACCATCAGCTTATCAGAACCGGCACAGAGAATTTATACGCTGACAAAGGAGGCGGACCAATATGAAGGAAAAGATCATTGCGGTAATTGAAGATATGCTGTCACTAAAGACGGGAACGATTCAGGAAGATACAAAAATCGAAGAAATCGAAGAATGGGATTCCCTGATGCATGTGATGATTATCGGAAGACTGGAAGAAGAACTGGGCATATCCATTCCGCTGGAGCAGACCATGGATATGACAACTGTGAGGCAGCTGCTGGACCGTGCGGGTGCATGAAACAGCCGTCTGGCAGGGAAAAGGAAAATGGTGATATATGAAGAAAGAAATACAGATCGGTAATCACGTCATTTCTCCGGCGTCGGGCACGTATATTATTGCTGAGATGTCCGCCAATCACAATATGGATTTTAACAGGGCCATAAAGATTATGCAGGCTGCCAGGGCAGCCGGCGCAGATGCTGTGAAAATCCAGACATATACAGCGGATACCATGACGCTGAACAGCAGCCAGTCGTATTTTCAGATTACACAGGGCACGTTATGGGACGGCATGACGTTGTACGGGTTATATGAAAAGGCATATACTCCCTGGGAATGGCAGCCGCAACTGCAAAAAGCCGCAGGGGAGATGGGACTGGATTTTTTTTCCACACCTTTTGACGCTTCCAGTGTGGAGTTTTTAGAGCGTATGGATGTGCCTGCCTATAAAATCGCATCGTTTGAAATCACGGACATACCGCTGATTAAAAAAGCGGCGTCTTTTGGAAAGCCGCTTCTGCTGTCAACAGGCATTGCCAGACTGGCGGATATCGAACTGGCGGTTTTGGCATGTCTGGAAATGGGAAACGAAAATGTCATTTTATTAAAATGCTGTTCCCAGTATCCGGCGCCATATGAAAGTATGAATTTAAAAACCATTCCTTCTATGGCAACTACGTTCGACTGTCTTACCGGATTATCCGATCATACTCCTGGTACAGCGGTTGCAGCCGCCGGAGTGGCCGTCGGCGCTAAAATAATTGAAAAGCATCTGACGCTTGACAGGGCGGACGGAGGCACTGACTCCGCATTTTCCATGGAACCGGATGAATTTGCGAAAATGGTGGAAAATATCCGTATCATAGAAAAGGCGATGGGAAACGTAAGCTATGATCTTGCGCCTGGGCAGGAAAAAGAAAGAGAGCACGCCCGTTCCCTGTTTGTAGCAGAGGATATGAAGCAGGGGGAGCTGTTTACGCCGCAAAATCTGCGTTCCATCCGGCCGGGATATGGACTGCATCCGAAATATTATGAGCGGATTCTGGGTACGAGAGCGACCAGGGATATCGAAAAAGGCACGCCTGTGGACTGGAGCCTGACAGAGCCGGAATGAGGAGTGGTGTATGGAACCATTGATCAGTGTGATTATTCCTGTATATGGAGTTGAAAAATTTCTACAGGACTGTATTGACAGCCTGCTGTCACAAACAATGAAGGGGATTGAATACATTTTTGTAAACGATGCCTCGCCGGATAACTGCCCTGCCATTCTCCATAAAAACCAGCTGGCGCATCCGGATATGATCCGGGTTATTGATTTAAAGGAAAACAAATCCCAGGGAGGCGCAAGAAATGAAGGGATAAAAGCCGCAAGAGGGGTCTATATCGGATTTTGTGACGGAGATGATATGGTAGCGCCCTGGATGTATGAAAGAATGTACAAAAAGGCGGAACAGATGCAGACGGATGTGGTATACGTACAGTATACGGCAGTACCGGAAAACTGTACCTGTAAAGATATAAAAAACGGTGTGACAGACGAAAGGCAAAAGCCGTTCGTAGTCTGGAGCCGGGATTTACTGGAGCAGGAAAAACGCACGAAAACAGATCCGGAAATATTTCTGACCAGTCAGACTGGCGGTGTAGGTACAGGATTGTGGAGAAAAAGTTTTCTTGAGAGGGCCAGTGTGGCGTTTCCTGAAAAACTAAAATATGAAGATAATTTCTGGAGTTCTGTTATTTGTACCTATATCAATAAAATTGCGTTTATCAGGGAAAACGGTTATTATTACAGGATGAACAGCAGCTCCACGCTGCATTCCGGGCGTTTTATTTATGACAGGATTCCGATTGAAAGAGCCCTTATACAAGAGGCAAAAAACAGGAATCTGTTTCAACAGTATTATAGCGCCTGGGAATATATTTTCATTACCAGGTATGCCTCCACAACGGCTTATCTGTTGTGGTCCGGGAAAGGGCCGGCGGATACAAAAACCATCCGGATGATTTATAAAGAGTTGTGGCATGAATTTCCATTCTGGTGGAAAAACAAATATTATATAAAAAAACAGGGTGGAAAGCAGCGGCTAAAAGATATTCTCATTGCCGTATTTCCTGTTCCCTGCAGTTATGGATACCGGTATTATAGCAGAATAAAAAACAGAGTAATAAAACGGGGCCCTCATTTTCTGTACGGGGGGGGGTAAATGGATACCGGTATTATGGCAGAAAGGACAGATAAATGGACGTCAGATTAAGAGCGTTAAAGGAATCCGATCTGGAGCAGGTTATGAACTGGCGCATGGATGCTGATATTACCAGATATATGAAAACCGATCCAAAACTGACGCTGGAAATACAACAGGAATGGTTCCGGCGTATCAGATCTGATCCGGCGGTGAAGTACTGGATGATTGAGACCGGAGGAAAGCCCGCGGGAATCATTCATCTGGAAGATACGGACTGGGAAGCGCGCATTACTTCCTGGGGATATTATATGGGTGAAAAAAAATCCAGATCGTTCCAGCTGGCCATGGCTCTGGAAATGAGCCTGTATGATTATGTATTTGACGAGTTAAAATTCAGGGAGATCCGCAGCGAGGTGTTATCACTGAACCGGGCGGTTATAAAACTGCATCAGGTATGTGGAAATGCAGTAATACGGGAAGGAAAAGGAGAAGTCATAAAAAAGGGGGTTGCGTATGATGTGACGCATCTTGCCCTGGAACGGGATGTGTGGCTGGAAAAACGAAAGTCACTCAGATATGAAAAGATTGACTTCGCCGGTACTGCGGAATATAAAAAAGATATAACTGACAATTCTATGGAATGATAGATAAAAAATAGATAAAAAGAGGCATCTGGCAATACTGGTTACTGTCAGATGCCTTATTTTGATTTGTGCGATAAAATAAGGGTAAGGGGCGATTCTGACCAAATGTATTTGTAAGAAAATCTTTTCGAAAAATCTGAAATATGCCCTGACTTTAAGCGTGTTTTTAGTAGTATGATCAACAGGACGAAACGGAATTACCTTCTACGGATGGGAATCCTGACTATCATATAAAAGCGGCAGAAGTTCAATTGAAATGAAAGACAGTGATTCTTTTTGCCACATCCACAGTAAGCCCGGCCGGGGACTTCTGGAAAAATATGCAGGCCCCGGCGCCCGGTGCAAATGTGGCGGCCAAAAAGCGCTCTGGAGCGGATATGCCTGATAAACATCTGGCATCCGGGCGTCAGAATGGATATAATAGATATAATAAATAGATAGAAAAAATAATAAATAGAAAAAAATATAAAAAGGAGTCGGTTATATGAACAATCCGTCAGAATCAGAGCGCATCCGGACCTCATCCCGGACATCTTTTTCCTGCCGGGGCCATGGGGGAGAAACACCTGTCAGCGACCTGACAAAGATACCGGGAATCGGGGATCAGATGGAGCGCCATCTGCACAATATCGGAATACAGTGTATTGCGGATTTGAAAGGAAAAGATCCAGAAGAACTGTATCATCTCAATTGTCTGAAAAAAGGGTATCAGGACGACCGGTGCGTGCTGTATGTATTCCGTTGCGCCGTATACTATGCGGAACATGAACAGCGGGAACCGGAGAAACTGAAGTGGTGGTACTGGAAGGACAAAGAATATCCGCAGGAATAGGAGGGTAGCGGTATATCCGGGGCTGCCGGAATAAAATGGAATCAAAATCCGGCATATAAAAAGCATCCGCCAGGGACGGATGCTTTTTATATGTAAATTTTATTTAAATGTGAAACAGCGTTCCGGTCTGTCCCGCTACAGCTTCTTTTGATTTCTCCAGCAGGGTGATCAGCGCCTGGCGGCCTTTTTTGGAAGCAGCGAAGTCCACGGCTGCCTGCACCTTTGGCAGCATGGAGCCGGCTGCGAAGTGGCCCTGGGAAATATATTCCTCCGCCTGTGCCACGGTTACGTCATCCAGCCATTGTTCGTCCGGCTGGCCATAGCGCAGCGCTACTTTTTCCACTGCCGTTAAAATAATCAGACAGTCTGCGTCCAGTTCCTTTGCCAGCAGGCAGCTGACAAAATCTTTGTCAATCACCGCACTGGCGCCTTTTAAATGGTTGCCGTTTCTTGTGACAGGAATGCCGCCGCCTCCGCAGGCGATGACCAGATTGCCGGCGTCCACCATTGTGCGGATCGTTTCTGTTTCAATGATTTCAGCTGGTTTCGGAGAAGCGACCACCCGGCGGTATCCTCTGCCGGCGTCTTCTTTCATCACATACTGGAATTTTTCTTCCATCATCTTTGCCTGATCCGCATCCACAAATTTGCCAATTGGTTTGGACGGAGACTGGAAGGCAGGATCGTCTGCCTCCACCCGTACCTGGGTAATCATGGTCGCAACAGGTATATTTGTAATGCTACGATTTAATAATTCTTCCCGCAGTGCGTTCTGCAGGTCATAGCCAATGTATGCCTGACTCATGGCTACGCATACAGAAAGAGGAGTGTTTGGCTGGTCCTTATCCTCATGAGTCAGGGCAATCATGGCGTTGTTCACCATTCCCACCTGCGGGCCGTTTCCGTGGGTTACCACCACCTCATGGCTCTCTTCAATCAGGTCCACAATGGCTTTTGCGGTGATTTTTACAGCGGCCATCTGTTCCGGCAGCGTATTTCCCAGGGCATTACCGCCCAGTGCGATTACGATTCTTTGTTTATCTGTCATCTGTCCGCCTCCTGCCGCATTAATCCTGTTTCCTCGGAGCGGCTTTTTCTTCCAGCTTTTTCAAAAGCTCCTGCGGATGTTCGAATTTTGCCAGGAAAATCATGGCGGCAATAATATATGGTTTGAAGCTGGCTTCTTTATATAAAGGATTGCGGTAACGGTCAAATACAGAAGCGTCCACTTCACCGGTTTCACAGCTTACGCCTGTAATATCCGCCGGCAGACAGTGCATATAGAGCGCTTTGCCGTCTTTTGTGGTGGCCATCAGCTCTTCCGTACATGCCCAGTCTTTGTGCTCCGCATTCTGGGCCAGCAGTTCTTTTTCCAGCGCCTGGATACCTGCGGTATCGCCTTCCCCATACAGTTTTGTACGTTTTTCCATGGCTGCGAACGGAGCCCAGCTCTTTGGATATACGATATCGGCATCTTTGAAAGCTTTTGCCATATCATTTGTCTTTGTAAAAGAGCCGCCGGATTTTGCCGCATTTTTAGAAGCTACTTCCTCTACTTCCGGGAATACTTCATAGCCCTGCGGATGGGCGAGCACCACGTCCATGCCAAAACGGGTCATCAGCCCGATAATACCCTGTGGGACAGACAGCGGTTTACCATAAGAAGGGGAGTAGGCCCAGGTCATGGCCAGCTTTTTACCTTTGAGATTTTCCACACCGCCGAATTCATGGATAATATGGAGCATGTCCGCCATTGCCTGAGTCGGATGGTCGATGTCGCACTGCAGATTGACCAGGGTAGGTTTCTGTTCCAGAATACCGTCTTTATTTCCTTCGGTCACTGCGTCCACCACCTCATGCATATAGGCATTTCCTTTGCCGATGTACATATCGTCACGGATACCGATGACGTCGGCCATAAAGGAAATCATATTTGCGGTTTCACGCACTGTTTCGCCATGGGCCACCTGGGATTTGCCCTCATCCAGATCCTGGACTTCCAGTCCCAGCAGGTTGCAGGCGGAAGCGAAAGAGAAGCGGGTACGGGTGGAATTGTCCCGGAACAGGGAAATGCCAAGGCCGCTTTCAAATACTTTTGTGGAAATATTGTGCTCTCTCATATAGCGGAGGGCGTCAGCCACAAGAAATACAGCTTCTATTTCATCATCCGTTTTTTCCCAGGTCAGGAAAAAATCCCCGTTGTACATATCTTTAAAATTTAATTCATTTAATCTGTCAATATAATCCTGTAATGTTTTCATAAAATCCTCCTGTAATTTCCTGTTCAGAATGTGCATTTATTATTATAATTAATGATATTAATTTTTCATTTTCATCTGTCTGCGTACTGCGGCGGCCATTACTGCCAGGACTGCCGCAGCACGCAGGGATCAAATGTGTCTTACTGCGCATAATGCTGTGGAAGCGCCGCATATACAGCCGCACATGTAACCAGATCCTGTTTCCAGGTCATCTCATTCGGCGCATGGGCCTGTGCTTCAGCGCCCGGCCCGAAACCGATACAGGGAATGCCGTTTCGTCCCATAATGGAAACCCCGTTGGTAGAAAACGTCCATTTATCAGTCAGCGGACGTGCCTGGCGCATCGAAAGCGTATCCGGCGCACCAATACGACTGTCACCGTACAGTCCTTTGTAAGCTGCTTCCAGCGCCCTGGTCACTTTATGATCTTTTGGAATGGCCCAGGTAGGGAAGTAGCATTCAATTTCGTAGACGCATCCGGTGTAAGAAGGACGGTCATAATTGTACATGGATACGGTTACATCCTTTCCGTATTTCTTTACATTTGGCAGGTTTCGGATTTCCTCCAGACAGCTTTCCCAGGTTTCGCCAAAAGTCATGCGCCGGTCCAGGGAAACCGCACAGGAATCCGCCACCGCACAGCGGCTTGGGGAAGTATAAAAAATCTGGGATACAGTAACGGTGCCCCGTCCAAGGAAGCGGGCTTCTTCCCAGTCCGGATTGTATTTTTCATCCAGCATTTTTACAAGCCCCTTGATTTCGGTTTCATCTGCGGCGTCGTTTTCATTTAATGCCCGGATATCCTGGAGAATATCCGCCATTTTATAAATGGCGTTGTCGCCCCGTTCCGGTGCGGAGCCATGGCAGGAAACGCCCCTTACATCGACCCGGATTTCCATACGTCCCCGCTGGCCCCGGTAAATGCCGCCGTCTGTAGGTTCTGTAGAAACCACGAATTCCGGATGGATATGGTCTTCATTTATAATATACTGCCAGCAGAGGCCGTCACAGTCTTCTTCCTGAACGGTACCGGTTACCATGATTTTATAACCTTCCGGAATCAGGTTTAACTCTTTCATGATCTTCGCCCCGTAGACAGCGGATACAATGCCGCCGCACTGGTCAGATACGCCACGGCCGCCGATTTCCGTATCATTTTCATAGCCTTCGTAAGGATCGAAGTTCCAGTTGTCCCGGTTGCCGATACCAACCGTGTCAATATGGGCATCATAGGCAATGATTTTATCGCCTGTCCCCATAAAGCCGATGACATTTCCCTGCGGGTCAGTCTGTACCTCGTCAAAGCCGGTTTTGCGCATTTCAGCGGCAATCGTTTCAATATGGGCTTTTTCCCCGCAGCTTTCCCCCGGATTTTTTACAATGGCACGCAAAAAGGCGGTCATATCCTTTTCATAATTTTGTGCGGCGTTTTTTACTTTGTCAAAATCAAACATTATGCTCCTCCTCAAATGAAATATGTATGAATATGTATCAGTGTATCACTGGCTGTCCGGTTTACCAGGATTGTGTGAACCAGAACAGGAATTACAAAAATATATCAGGAATTAAATTCTGCGAACGGTTCTTTTTCTGTTCCGCACAGTCCTTCCCATGTGATTTCCAGATACCGCCGCGGATCCGTATCTCCTTCCGAAGAGACAAGCAGTACCTGTGAATTTTCATCTAATTTTAATGCCTCTTTTAATTCTTTGTATTCCGGATTGGTCATAAGAGCGTGTACCAGTCCCATTGTGACAGAACCGGATTCTCCGGAAATGACCTGTTTATCTCCACGCAGCGGAGCGCTGTAAATACGGGTGCCATTGGCGCTTACCCAGTCCGGACAGGACACAAAGGCGTCCACGTGGTTTCTTAAAATATCCCAGGAGACAGTGTTTGCCTCGCCGCAGGCCAGGCCTGCCATAATCGTAAGCATATCTCCGGTCACGTCTACCCGGCTGCCGTCGCCTTTTTGTGCTGAGCGGCAGAGACAGTCAGCCGCTTTTGCTTCGGCCACAACGATGACCGGCGGGTTTTCCGGAAAGCGGCTGGCGAAATAGCCGGTTACCGCACCGGAGAGAGAGCCCACGCCTGCCTGGATAAAAATATGGGTCGGGCGGCAGCCGTCTTCGGCCAGCTGTCTGTCCGCTTCCAGAGCAAGTGTTCCATATCCCTGCATAATCCAGGTAGGGATTTCCTCATATCCGTCCCAGGCAGTATCCTGGATAATAACGCCCCGGGGCGTCTGCTCCGCCTCTTTTGCGGCCATGCGTACACAGTCGTCATAATTCATGTCTTCGATGGTTACTGTGGCGCCTTCCCTGGCAATGTGCTCCAGTCTGGTTGTGGTGGAGCCTTTTGGCATCCTTACCACGCATTTTTGTCCCAGTTTATTCGCTGCCCAGGCAACGCCCCGTCCATGGTTTCCGTCGGTGGCGGTAAAGAAGGTGGCCTGGCCGAATTCTTCCCTTAATTTGCTGGAAGTAAGCACTTCATAAGGGATCTGGGAAATATCCTTTCCGGTCTGCTGTGCGATATATCTGGCAATGGCATAGGAGCCTCCCAGTACTTTAAAAGCGTTGAGACCGAACCGGTAAGATTCGTCTTTTACATAGAGACGGCCCAGTCCCAGGTGTTTTGCCAGATGGGGCAGCGGCGTCAGCGGTGTGACCTCATACTGTGGAAAGCTTTTATGAAACTGTTCCGCTTTTGCCATTTCTTCCATAGACATATTCGCAATCTGACGGTCGTCACTTTTTGGCATGTGATTGAGCGTCCATGTAATCTGTTTTTCGTTCATATGATCTGAATCTCCTTTATCCTTTCCTACATCATAACAGAATTTCCAGAAAAAGCAATAGAAAAATAATAAAAATTTTTTAATTTAATAAAAAATTATTTTTAGCATTGTGTTTTTTGCATAATAATGTTATGATAGATAACAGGAAGTGATTGTAGAATGTGTATAAAAAATCCGGAAGGAAATTTTATAGCATTACTAATTTCAACAAATGTTTCCGGACTGTTCCAGAATACAAAATAATAACCAAAAAGGAGGTAAAGTAAACAATGCAAAAAATGGAAAAAGAAGGAAAAAAGGACGTAACGGGGAAAGAAACGAACGCAATTTCAAAGGAACTGTTTTTGCAGGATGGAAAACCGTCTGTGGCGCAGGCGCTGCCGCTGGCGCTGCAGCATGTGGTGGCCATGATTGTGGGCTGTGTTACCCCGGCCATTATCGTATCCGGCGTGGCAGGGCTTTCGCCCGCAGACTCCATTATTCTTATCCAGGCGGCGCTTGTAATGTCGGCGCTGACCACATTTATCCAGCTGTTTCCTCTGCCGGGCATCGGACGGCTGCGGATCGGCTCCGGCCTTCCGGTTATTATGGGCATTAGTTTTGCCTATGTGCCGACGATGCAGGCGATTGCCGGGGATTTTGACGTGGCCACCATTCTGGGCGCACAGGTCGTGGGCGGTGTTGTGGCTCTGCTGGTAGGTTTATCCATCAAACAGATCCGCAGGTTTTTCCCGCCGTTAATTACCGGAACGGTAGTATTCGCCATCGGACTGTCTTTGTATCCGACTGCCATTAATTATATGGCCGGCGGCGTGGGCAGCGAGAATTATGGCTCCTGGCAGAACTGGCTGGTGGCGCTTATTACGCTTGTGATCGTAACTGTACTAAACCATTATGGCAAAGGAATCTGGAAGCTTTCTTCCATATTAATAGGAATTATATCCGGATATCTGATTGCGCTGCTGTTTCATATGGTTAATTTTTCATCGGTTGCTTCAGCGTCGTTTTTCCAGCTGCCGCAACCTTTGCATTTTGGCATGAAGTTTGAGCCGTCTTCGTGCGTGGCCATTGGCGTATTATTTGCCATTAATTCCATTCAGGCTATCGGGGATTTTTCCGCCACTACCACAGGCGGGCTGGACCGGATGCCAACAGACGGGGAGCTTACCGGCGGTATTGTGGCATATGGATGCGGCAATATTTTCTGTGCGTTTTTTGGCGGCCTGCCTACGGCGACTTACAGCCAGAACGTGGGAATTGTATCCTCCACAAAGGTAGTGGCCAGACGGGTGTTTGCCATGGCGGCGGGCATTCTGCTGGTGGCGGGACTGATACCGAAATTTTCTTCCATACTGACGACTATTCCGTCCTGCGTGCTGGGCGGGGCGACGGTATCGGTATTCGCATCCATCGCCATGACCGGCGTGAAGCTGATTACGGCGGCGCCGATGAATTTCCGCAATACAACCATTGTGGGACTTGCCATTGCGCTAGGCATGGGGATTACGCAGGCAAACGCGGCGCTGGCGTCCTTTCCGGCATGGGTGACCACGATTTTTGGAAAATCGCCGGTCGTGCTGGCTACGATTGTGGCGATTCTGTTAAATCTGGTACTGCCAAAAGAAATGGAGCTGACAGAATCACAAAAACATGTAAAGTAAAAACGGATTTTATATATAAGCAATACGAACTGACAGTCTGTAAATAAAGGAAAGATTTGTGTATATTTCGTGCATATTTAATAAATTAAAGGAGATGGGATTATGCTTATTATAGGAAACGGAAAATTATTTACGAGAAACAGCGTGGCTGCGTACATAGAAAACGGCGCAGTGGCCATGGAAGGCACAAAGATCCTCCGGACAGGCACCACAGAGGAAATAAGACAGCTGGACGCCGGCGCACAGTACATAGACGCAAAGGGCGGAATTATTATGCCTGCGTTTATTAATACCCATGAACATATTTACAGCGCCATGGCAAGAGGACTTAGCATCAAAGGTTACGATCCCCGGGGATTTCTGGATATCCTGGACGGCCAGTGGTGGAACATTGACAGACATCTGACACTGGAGCAGATCCGTTACAGTGCGGTGGATACGATGATTTCCTGTATCCGTAACGGTGTGACTACTATTTTTGACCATCATGCCAGCTTCGGACAGATCAAAGACAGCCTGTTTACCATTGCGGATGTGGCGAAAGAGCTGGGCATCCGGGCATGTCTGTGTTATGAGGTGTCTGACCGAGACGGAAAGGACAAGGCGAAGGAAGCGGTGCTGGAAAACGAGGCGTTTATCCGTCACGCCCAGGCGGACGATACCGATATGCTTGCGGGCATGATGGGCATGCACGCCCAGTTTACAATATCCGACGAAACAATGGAGCTGGCGGCCTCCCACAAGCCGGCGGACACAGGGTACCATATCCATGTGGCGGAAGGTATCGAGGATCTGCATGACTGTCTGAAAAAGTATGGGAAACGGATTACGGACCGGCTGATGGACTGGGGCATTCTGGGAGAAAAGACGCTGCTTGGCCACTGTATTTATGTAAATTCCCATGAAATGGATCTGATAAAGGATACAGGCACCATGGTGGTACATAATCCGGAATCCAATATGGGCAATGCCTGCGGCTGTCCGCCAACAATGGAAATGGTGCGCCGTGGGATTCTTACCGGGCTTGGCACGGACGGTTATACCCACGATATGACAGAATCCTATAAAGTAGCTAATGTCCTTCATAAACATCACCTGTGCGACCCGTCCGCCGCCTGGTCTGAAGTGCCCGGGATGCTGTTTGAAAATAATGCGGCCATAGCCGGACGCTATTTTAAAACACCGGTGGGCGTATTAAAAGAAGGGGCGGCCGCAGACGTGATTGTGGCTGACTATAATCCGCCGACACAGATGGATGAAAATAATCTGAACGGCCATATCCTCTTTGGCATGACAGGCCGGGATGTGGTGACTACAGTCGCAAACGGCCGGGTACTGATGAAAGACCGGGAAGTGCTGGTGACAGATGTGGACCGGGCAATGGCAAAATGCCGGGAAGAGGCCGGAAAGCTCTGGAAAAGCATTAACGGGGAATCATAAATACAGAATTACATACAGGATAAATTAAAAACTGATGAGCAGAAAATTGGAAGATAAAAAAACAGGATGAAAAAACTGGATGATAGAAAAATCCGGAAAACAAGGAGGAACAATGAATGAGTGACCGCATGACATGTATGCCATTTGAACAGCTTCTGGACCGGATACAGACAGAATATCGCAAAGAAGGAAATATATTCGGTGTACACAGACCGTACCGGGGAAAGACAGATCATACGAAACAGATTTTCGGACGGAAACTGGAAACAGTGATCGGACCGGCGGCAGGGCCAAACAGCCAGCTGGCGCAGAATATTGTGGCGGCGTATGTGGCCGGGAGCCGGTTTTTTGAACTGAAAACTGTCCAGGAAATGGACGGGGAGGAGCTGGCAGCCTGTGTGAACAAACCGTGTATCCGGGCAGAGGACGAGTGTTATAACTGCGAATGGTCTACCGAGCTGTACGTGCCCCAGGCACAGGATGAGTATATCAAGGCCTGGTTTCTGCTGGCGTTTGTGGCAAAGGAATATGGCTTTGGCTCCCCGGACGGATATCAGTTTAATATCAGCGTAGGTTACGATCTGAAAGGAATCCAGTCGGAAAAAATAGATACTTTTATCGAACATATGAAAGATGCCGGGCAGACAGAGACTTTCCGTCATTGCAAAGAAGTGCTTTTATCCCGGGTGGATGAATTTTCCCATATGACAAAAGAGGATATTGAGGCAGTCTCTGCGTCTGTATGTAATTCAGTGACCCTGTCCACACTGCATGGCTGCCCGCCGCAGGAAATCGAGCGCATTGCGGTATATCTGCTGACACAGAAACATATGCATACATTTATCAAATGCAATCCGACACTGCTGGGTTATGATTTCGCCAGAAATACAATGGATACCATGGGGTATGACTATCTGGTATTTGGAAAATTTCATTTTGAGGACGACCTGCAGTACCAGGATGCGGTTCCGATGCTGCAACGGCTGATGGATACCGCAAAAGACCAGCGGCTGGAATTTGGCGTTAAAATTACAAATACGTTCCCTGTGGATGTAAAAGCGGGGGAACTTCCGGCGGAAGAGATGTATATGTCCGGAAAATCCCTGTATCCGTTATCCATATCCCTGGCGGCAAAATTATCCGAAGAATTTGGCGGCAGGCTCAGGATCTCTTATTCCGGCGGCGCGGACGCCTTTAATATAGAAAGCATAGTATCCTGCGGCATATGGCCGGTTACGGTGGCCACCACGATTTTAAAACCGGGCGGTTACCAGCGGCTGAAACAGATGGCGGAAACGCTGGACGTAAAAGGAGTAAAACCGTTTGAAGGCATTGATGTGACAGCGCTGCGCCGTCTGGCGGAAGCGGCGGTTAGCGATCCTCATCATACCAAACCCGCAAAACTGCCATCTTCCAGAAAATCCAGTGAAAAAGTGCCGCTGCTTAATTGTTATACAGCTCCGTGTGAAGACGCCTGTCCGGTGCGTCAGGATGTATCCACTTACGTCCGTCTGGCTGGGGAAGGTAAGTTCGAAGAGGCGCTGCGGGTCATTTTAAATAAAAACGCCCTGCCTTTTATCACGGGAAAAATCTGCGCCCATAGCTGCCAGAGCCATTGTACCAGAAACTTTTATGAGACGCCGGTACAGATCAGGGATACCAAACTGGAGTGTGCGCAAAAAGCGTATGACGCAGTGATAAAAACCATTGCCCCGTTAAAAAAGAACAGCCGCAAAGTGGCTGTGGCCGGCGGCGGACCTGCCGGTATGGCTGTGGCTTTTTATCTGGCCAGAATGGGAGTGAATGTGACCATATATGAAAAACGCCATACCCTGGGAGGCGTGGTCAGTGCGGTTATTCCGGATTTCCGGATTGATGAACAGGAGATAGAAAAAGACGTTTCTTTCTTAAAGCGGCTGGGCGTTACGATTCTTACAGATACCCAGGCGCCGCCTGTGGCAGAGCTGAAAAAAGATTTTGACGCAGTCGTACTGGCGGTAGGCGCATACAAACGGGGAGAACTGAAGCTGGAAGGAAAAGAAGCGGTCAATGCCCTGGCGTTTCTGGAGGAATTTAATAACAGTAAAGGCGCCATGACGCCCGGGAAACATGTGGTGGTGATTGGCGGCGGCAATACGGCCATGGATACCGCAAGGGCCGCAAAACGCTGTAACGGCGTGGAGCATGTATATCTTGTTTACCGCAGGACAAAACGCTATATGCCGGCAGATGAACACGAACTGATGCTGGCGCTGGAAGACGGCGTGGAATTTAAGGAACTGCTGGCGCCGGTGAAACTGGAAGACAAAAGACTTATCTGCCGTGTGACAAAATCCGGTGCGCCGGACGCATCCGGACGGGCCAGTGTGGTGGAAACAGACGAAATGATATCCATTCCGGCGGATCTGGTAATTGCGGCTGTGGGAGAACAGGTGCCGGGCGATTTTTATGAAGCAAACGGCCTGCAGACAGATGACAGAGGACGGGCAAAAGTAAGCGCCACACTGGAAAGCAGCGTTCCCAGCGTCTATGTGGCTGGCGACGGACTCAGGGGGCCATCCCTGGTCGTTCAGGCAATGGCGGACGCCATTACTGTGGCGGAAGCCATTACAGGCGGGTCTGTGACGCCGCAGCAGGGACAGCTGACAGATCCGGCCACAGTCTGCGGCAAAAAAGGAATTCTCAGAGAGCCCGGCACTGGCAGCGAGGCGGACCGTTGTCTTAGCTGCTCCACAGTATGCGAAAACTGTGTGGATGTATGTCCGAACCGGGCCAATCTGTCCATCCGGGTGCCGGGCATGGAAAAAGCCCAGGTACTCCATGTGGACGCTATGTGCAACGAGTGCGGCAACTGCAAAGTGTTCTGTCCATATGAAAGCGCTCCGTATCTGGATAAATTCACGCTGTTTGCCAGCGAGGCAGATTTTAACGACAGCAAAAACGATGGATTTTATGTCATCAGTCCGGACCCACAGGCGCCTGTCTGCGGCGTACGTTTCCTGGGAGTAGCGTCTGTCTGGAAAAAGGGCGAAGCGTCCGGAATCGTACAGGGCTTACAGGACTTTATGATGGCGGTACTGACAGATTATCCATATCTGATTCAGTCAGATAAATAAATTTATGATTTAAATCCTGTTAAAATCCCGGACCCGGACAGAATTGACAGTTCCGTCAGGCGCCCGGGATAAACAGGAATATCAGAATAAGCGAAACAGACCGGTGAAATAATATCTTATAATAAAATATAATTTAAAAATAATAACATGTCTGATCTGGAAAAGAAAGAAGGCGGAGGATGAAACAATTATTCCGTGGAGGCCTGGTCGTAAACGGGACTTCACAAAAAGTACAGGATATACTGACAGAAAACGGTAAAATACTGGCAGTGGGGGAACATCTGGACGTATCCGGGGCAGAAGTGACGGATATTTCCGGACGGATTGTATTTCCGGGTTTTATAGACAGCCATACCCATATGCATCTGGAAGTGTCGGATACGGTTACAGCGGATAAATTTGACTCCGGATCCAGGGCGGCCATTGCGGGAGGAACTACCTGTCTGATAGATTTTGCCACCCAGAACCGGGGAGAAACCCTGGCGGAGGCGCTGCAAAACTGGCACAAAAAAACGGAGGGCGGAACTTCCTGCGACTATGCCTTTCATCTGGCCATTTCCGGCTGGTCACAGGAGGTCAGTAAAGAACTGGAACAGGTGGTGGCAAAGGGAATTCATTCTTTTAAGCTGTATATGACATACGACGCCATGGTACTGGACGACCAGAGTATCTATGAAATACTGGCCAGGCTGGGGGAACTGGGAGCCATTGCGGGTGTCCACTGTGAAAACAGGGGCATTATCGACGCCAGGCTGAAAGAACTGTGGAATAAAAAGGGCGGCAGGAAGGATATCGCGGATTATCCGGATACCAGGCCGGCTCTGGCGGAAGCGGAGGCTGTGGGCAGGCTGCTAAAAATAGCGAAATGCGCCGGGGTGCCGGTGATTATTGTGCATTTAAGCTCCGCAGAAGGTTATGAGGAGATCCGGCGGGCCAGGGCAGCGGGTCAGACCGTGTATGTGGAAACCTGTCCCCAGTATCTGCTGCTGGACGAT
Source organism: uncultured Eubacterium sp. (assembly GCA_947642745.1). Lineage (GTDB taxonomy): Bacteria > Bacillota > Clostridia > Lachnospirales > Lachnospiraceae > Eubacterium_J. Next base: position 8,504 of record CANRTU010000052.1, on the reverse strand, counting down.
GGCTGTTACAGGCGGGAAAAAACAGAGGCCATGAAATATATGATCGCACCGCCCCTTAGAAAACACAAAGACCGGGAAGTACTCTGGCGGGCACTGCTGGAAAATGAGATCCATACCATTGCCACCGATCACTGCAGCTTTACCACATCCCAGAAACGGATGGGCATGGATGATTTTTCCAAAACGCCCTGCGGGATGCCCGGTATTGAAGAGCGTCCGGCCCTGATGTACCACTACGGGGTATCGGGCCGCAGCCTGACACTCGGCCAGATGTGCCGCTATTTAGCGGAAAATCCGGCAAAGCTGTATCAGCTGTATCCGCAAAAAGGGGTCATTGCCCCGGGCAGCGACGCGGATCTGGTCATATGGAATCCGGATATGGAATGGACGATTTCCGCGCGCACCCACCAGTCCGCATCGGATTATAATCCATATGAAGGCACAAAGCTGCGGGGCAGGGCGGAAAAAGTATATCTGCGGGGAACGCTGGTGGCGGAAAACGGAAATGTTCTGCAGACCGGAACCGGAAGGTATATACCTGCGGGAACATCCGGGAACGGATGCGTCCGGGATAATCTGTATGTGAATGGAGAAAAGAATGCGGATACTGATTAAGGGAGCTGGCGATCTGGCCAGCGGAATCGCCTATGAGTGCTGGCTGGCCGGGCATAAAATACTGATGACGGAACTGCCGGTTCCCCTGGCGGTCCGGCGGGCGGTATCATTTTCCAGGGCGGTCTGTGAAGGCAGCGCCAGGGTGGAAGATGCCACGGCTGTACTGGTCCGTGACGAAGCGGAAGCAGAAGCGGTCCTGGCGGCGGGAAATCTGGCGGTTATCATAGACGAAACTGCGGCCATAAAGGAACCGTTTCAGCCGGATGTTGTCATTGACGCCATTATGGCAAAGAGAAATACCGGGACTACGATTCAGGATGCGCCGGTAGTGATTGGCATTGGTCCCGGATTTACGGCAGGAAAAGACTGCCATTATGTGATTGAGACTGTCAGGGGGCCGTCCCTTGGGAAGGTGATCCGCTCTGGCAGCGCAGCCCCTGATACCGGTATACCGGGAGAAGTGGGCGGATATACGACAGAGCGTCTTCTGCGGGCAGCTGCGGACGGAATCATGGAGCCTGTGGCAAAAATCGGTGACCTGGTAACAAAAGGCCAGCTGGTGGCGTATACCGCAGGCGTGCCGGTCTGTGCGCAGCTGACCGGTGTCGTCCGGGGAATGCTGCCAAAAGGCGTAAAGGTGACGAAGGGACTCAAAATCGGGGATATCGACGGGCGGGGGGATAAATCCTGCTGCTATCTGATTTCTGATAAGGCCAGAAAGACCGGCCGTGGAGTGCTGGAGTGTATCTGAAGATTCATGAAACAAAACGGCAGGCCATAAACCAGAAAAGGAAAGAAGGTGAACATTTATCATGTATACATTTACAGTAAACGGACAGACAGTCAGAACTGATAAAAAGCAGTCACTGCTGCGTTTTCTCAGGGATGAGATGCATCTTACTTCTGTCAAGGACGGCTGCAGCCAGGGAGCCTGCGGCGCCTGTACCGTTCTGATTGACGGTGCGGTCTGTAAAGCCTGCGTACCGTCCACCCACCGGCTGGAGGGCAGGCGGATACTGACGGTGGAAGGGTTAAGTGACTGGGAATCACGTGTATTTACTTACGCATACGGGGAGGCGGGCGCCGTGCAGTGCGGATTCTGCATTCCCGGTATGGTACTGTGTACGAAAGCTCTGCTGGACGTAAATCCGGACCCTTCAGAAGAGGAAATCCGCTATGCGCTGCGCAATAATTACTGCCGCTGTACAGGTTACGCTAAAATTATTGAAGCAGTAAAACTGTCAGCCGGGATTTTACGGGAAGGGCGCCTGCCGGATAAAGGCGAAGAGAACTGGCAGACTGGTTCCAGCGTCCGCCGGCTGGACGTGGAGGAAAAGGTGCTTGGTACCGGAAAATATCCGGACGATTATTACATGGAACATATGTGTTATGGCTCCGCGCTGCGAAGTAAATATCCAAGAGCCAGGGTATTATCCATAGATACAAAGGCGGCAAAGGCGCTTTCAGGAGTGGTGGCGGTGCTTACGGCTGCGGATATCCCGGGAGAAAATAAAATCGGCCATCTCAAACACGACCAGTATACGATGATTCCGGTGGGCGGCCTGACCCATTATCTGGGAGACGCCATCGCCCTGGTGGCGGCGGAAGACATGGAAACCCTGGAAAAGGCAAAGAAGCTTATAAAAGTAGAATATGAGGTGCTGGAAGCGGTACACAGTATGGAGGAAGCCGCTGCGCCGGACGCTCCACGGGTGTTTGACGAAGAGGAATCAAATGTACAGGCATACCGGCATGTGAGCCGTGGAAATGCAGACGAAGCCATCCGTAACGCAAAGCATGTGATTACCCGCCATTTCGAAACGCCCTGGACGGAACATGCCTTTCTGGAACCGGAGTGTGCGCTGGCCTTTATTGACGAAGAGGGAGACGTAAAAATTATTTCCACCGACCAGTCGGCCTACTGTACTTATCATGAATGCAGCCTGATGCTTGGCACGGATAAAGTAAAAGCGGAAAACGCCCTGGTAGGAGGCGGTTTTGGCGGAAAAGAAGATATGACCGTGCAGCATCATGCGGCGCTGCTTGCTTTTCACACCCGCCGTCCGGTAAAAGTAAAGCTCACAAGAGAGGAATCTTTGCTGATTCACCCGAAACGCCACCCGTTTGTCATGGACGTAACGATGGGGTGTGATGAAAATGGAAAAATACTCGGGGTAAAGGCAAAAGTAGCCTCGGATACCGGAGCCTTTGCGTCCCTGGGCGGACCGGTACTGGAGCGGGCCTGTACCCATGCGGCCGGGCCGTATGCCTATGAAAATTTCGATATCGAAGGAACGGCTTATTATACCAACAATCCGCCGGCAGGAGCGTTCCGGGGATTCGGCGTGACCCAGACCTGTTTTGCCACAGAGACACTTTTAAATATGATGGCGGACGCAACTGGTCTTTCACCCTGGGAAATCCGTTACCGCAACGCCATCCGTCCGGGCGGGGTACTGCCAAACGGCCAGATCGCCGGCGCTCCTACCGGACTGGTGGAAACACTGGAAGCAGTCCGGGATGCTTATGAAGCGGCACGACTGGCAAAAAAACCGGTGGGAATTGCCTGTGCCATGAAAAATGCCGGCGTGGGGGTGGGCATTCCGGATACGGGCCGGGTAAAGCTGATCGTGGAAGCGGATCATAAGGTACATATTTACTCCGGCGCTTCCTGCATCGGACAGGGACTGGGCACCGTGCTGGTACAGATGACAGTTACCCACACGGATCTGAAACGGGAGGATATCGTCTATGAACGCAGCAATACTTATATAGCGCCGGATTCCGGTACGACTTCCGGTTCCAGACAGACGATGATCACCGGCGAAGCCTGCCGCCGTGCCTGTGAAAAACTGATGAACGCCAGAAAAGACGGAAAGACCCTGGCAGATCTGGCCGGACAGGAATTTTACGGGGAATACCTGGCAAAAACAGATCCGTTAGGCGCCAGTGTGCCAAATCCGGTATCCCATGTGGCCTACGGCTATGCTACCCAGATGTGTGTCCTGGACGGACAGACAGGAAAGATCGAAAGCATTACCGCAGCCCACGATGTGGGAAAGGCAGTCAATCCAAGGGCCTGCGAGGGCCAGATCGAAGGCGGGGTCGTCATGTCCATGGGCTATGCGCTGCGGGAGCGCTATCCAATTGATGACAACTGCCGGCCGGTCAGCAAATACGGTTCCCTGGGACTGTTCCGTTCCCATGAGATTCCAAAGATCAATGCCATTGTCATTGACAAACCGGGGCTGGATGTGGCGGACGGGGCCATCGGTATCGGAGAGATTACGTCGATACCCACAGCGCCAGCCATAGCGGACGCCTATTTCCGTCTGGACGGGAAACGTCGTTTCAGCCTGCCGCTAAGCGAAACCCCTTATGAGCGCCAGTGGGGGTCTGAAAAATAGCGCCCACGGCGTATATTTCGCATGCAGCCTGACCTGACGTGTCTGAAAATGCTTTCTGCGGGCTGTATCAGAAGATCGTGATTATCCTGCGTCTGGCAGCCGGAAGGCATGATATGGAGAATTTAATCCGGATTTATGGAATCACATCCCAAAGGGCACGATGCGTGGGATTCTCCGGGTATATGGATATGTTTATGAAATTCCGGATAAATGATCTGTATGATGCCTTTGCGGGTATACCGGGGCGGCAGTCTGTATGGCAGTCTGTATATAAAATAATATGTAAATATGAAAATATGGATATTTCCGGATTATTATGGAAAGGATGTGAACGGATATGGAAATGAAACAAAAAGGCTCAGTCCGTCAGTTTCCCCGCCTGAGAGCGTTTGTGGCATGTTCCGGCGGCTGTCTGGAAACAGGCGGCAGGGGCAGCTCCGGCCCGTCGCAGACGGGGCATACATGCAGGTATGGCTGTAATGGCTGCAAAAGCTGTATGCAGGCCTGCCCCTCGGGCGCCATCAGTCTGGGGGAGCAGGGTGTGGCAAAAGTGAACGAGGGTCTTTGTACAGCCTGTGGCAGCTGCGTTGGCGCCTGTCCCGGACAGCTGATCCGCCTGCATGAACAGGGGGCGTATATCATTGTATCCTGTTCCAACAGGGATAACGGTAAAGCGGCCAGGGACGTATGCACGTCCAGTTGTATCGGATGCGGCCTCTGTGAAAAAATCTGTACAGCCGGCGCCATTACCGTTACAGATCACTGCGCTGTGATAGACGAATCTGTCTGTCTAAGCTGCGGCATGTGCGTAATGAAATGTCCCCGTCATGCCATTACTGACCTGCGGGGAATCGTTACAGCCATATAAATAATATTAAAATTCAAAACCGGAACCACTGACTCAGGGCGTGGTTCCGGTTTTATGTTAAGAACCGGTTTTCACGCAAAGTGTGGTTCCGGTTTCCCGTCAGGAACTGATTTCACTCAGGTAACGGTACACAGTGGCTGTCGAACAGGAAAACTGTTTTGCCACAAAGGAAATAGCGCCTTTAAGCTGAAATAATCCCTGTTCATTTAATTTTTCTACAATGTCTTTGCGCTCTTCCTGATTCAGCCGGTTTACTGGCGATGTCAGTGGCATGGTGGCATCGTCAAAAATTTTCTGCATCAGTGCCGGAATATCCATTGGGAAATTTTCCGTAACTGTCACCGGAGGCGTCTGGATGGCCGGATACTGTTTTAAAAATGCATCCGGATGAACGATGGAAAACAGCTTTTCCTGAAGCTCCTGATACCGGCTGTCATCAAAATTGATGCACAGCATTCCCACCGGCTGTCCGGTTTCATCCCGGATAAACATGGTGGAGCAGCGCAGCAGATGTCCGTTTTCAGCAATTCCCTTGTAATTACATAAAAAATCATCGGTTTCATAAGCTTTGGAAGAGAGCATATGTAAAGCGGCATTGGTCAGGGGACTGCCGGGCTGTCTGCCACTGATATGTCCGTTTGCGATCGCCACCAGCGACTGATGTTTGGAGGTTAAGTCATGCAGGGCCACTTCATAATCCGGCCCGAGCGCTTTTCCAAGAAATTCGGTTATGATTGTATAGTGGTGAAGAATATCCTGTTTCATAGTCATTTCCCTGTCTGAAGTTCTGTTTTTATCCAGAGCGGGTCTAAAAATGCTTTCCGTCAGATGGGAAGTGATTCCGCAATCACGCTCTGGTACGTATTTTTATGGATTCTGTTTTATTATCTCATTTCAACTGTTGAAATTCAATATAAAATTTATATATTCATCTTTCTTTTTCTATGTTACAATTAATCCAGATAAACCACAGGCTGGCGGGACGCCGGGTTCCGCCTGTCTGGCATTTAACCTGTTTCTGGCTGTGCGGTTGTTTCATACGAGGCGGATAACAAATTATGTGTATTCACGTATTTAAGGAAAGAAAGGTGAAAAATGCGCAAATCAGTGCTTAAAAACCCCGCGGACAGAATCGGTTTTAAGCATGTCGGCCGTAGAGAATGCCGTGGACAGGAATGAACGGATAATCAGACTGCTGACAAAGTATGTGTGTCCATGCATCATGGAAGGAAACGTGATATTATGCATATATTAACCGTGGAGGATAATGTGAATCTGACGGGGCTTGTCGTCAGCGGTTGCCATTGCCTGTATGATTATGTATCTGTTGTATATAAGTATGTATTTTAAGGAAAGAAAGGTGATATTGTGCGTATATTGGTTGTAGAGGACGCCAGGGATATGAACCGTCTGATTGTCAAGACATTAACAAAGGCCGGTTACAGCGTGGATGGCTGTCATGACGGGGAAGAGGCGCTGGCATATCTGCCGGGAGCGGAGTACGACGCCATACTGCTGGATGTCATGATGCCAAAACTGGATGGATTTGGATTATTAAAAAAAATGCGGGAGAAAGGGATAGACGCACCGGTTTTGTTTCTCACCGCACGGGATGCGGTATCAGACCGGGTAAAAGGGCTGGATCTGGGAGCGGATGATTATCTGGTCAAACCGTTTGACTTTGACGAGCTGCTGGCCAGAATAAGGGTGATGACCAGAAAGCGGGCCGGAAGCCGCAGCAACCGGCTGACCATTGCGGATCTGACCATAGATATGAAGCAGCGCACGGTGAAAAGGGGCGGCGTGGATATTTCCCTGCTGCCAAAGGAGTTTTCCATTCTGGAATATATGATCCGCAATCAGGGCGTGGTGCTTTCCAGGGAGCAGATGGAAAATCAGATCTGGAATTACGAGTATTCCGGCAGTTCCAACAATATGGATGTCTATATCAGCCGTCTCCGGAAAAAAATTGACAGCGGATATTCGAAAAAGCTGCTTCATACGATCCGCGGCGTAGGCTGGGTGCTAAGGGATGACGGGACGGAGGAAAGTTTATGAGAAATATTCCGGTGAAGCTGCGGATTACCATATGGCTCACACTTCTGATGGCTGTGCTGGCTGTTCTTATGTCAGGATTTATGATTTCCATCAGTAATATGGTAACTTCCCAGACGGCGGCTGCCAGACTTTCCCAGACAGTACGGGGCAATCTGTCGCAGATCAGCTACAGCGACAGCCGGCTGAATTTAAAAGATGGATTTTTGTTTTACCAGAACGGCGTATCCACACTGGTTTACAGCCTTAATGAGTCGCTGCTGGCCGGCCAGATTCCGGTGTCTTTTACTGTAACAGAACCTTTTCAGAACGGGCTGATGCGGACGGTGTCGTCTAATGACGAGGAGTATTATGTGCTGGATCTATGTCTGCTGGCCGGCTGGGATGACGGGGTATGGGTCCGGGGGCTGATGGAAATACCAAAGGGCGGACAGGCGTCCAGAAACCTGATGCTGGTTGTATTAGTGGCGCTGCCGCTGTTTCTGGCCCTGGCAGCCCTTGGCAGCTACTGGATTGCCAGACGGGCTTTCCGGCCCCTGGACAGTATTACATCCACAGCGGAGGCAATCAATGAAGCGAAGGATCTTTCCAGGCGCATCGGTCTTCCTGCCGGAAGAGATGAATTTTCCAGACTGGCCGCAACCTTTGACCATTTATTTGAACGGCTGGAAGGTTCCTTTGAGGCAGAAAAACAGTTTACCGCAGACGCTTCCCATGAACTGCGCACGCCGGTATCCATTATCAAAGGCGCCTGTGAGTATGCGGAAAAATACGACGAGACGCCGGAAGAGCGGCAGGAAACCATTACCATGATCCACCGTCAGGCTGTGAAGATGTCGGATCTGATCGCACAGCTGCTAAGCATGACCAGGCTGGATCAGGGAACAGAATACAGCCAGATGGAGCCCGTGGAACTGGGCCGGATGCTGCGACGGATATGCGAAGAGCAGGATTATCCGTCAGACCGGTTGTCCATTGATGCACAGAATGTGACCATATCCGCCAGTCCGGTGTTACTGATCCGGCTGGTTCAGAACCTGGTGGAAAATGCTTTTAAATATGGAAAGCCGGATGGCCATGTATGGATCAGCGTCAGCACGCAGAACGATGAAGTGCTGCTACAGATACGGGATAACGGTATCGGCATTGCCGCAGACCAGAAAGAAAAAATATGGCAGCGTTTTTACCAGGTGGATGCGTCCCGCAGCGGAGAGACAGGGACAGGACTCGGGCTGTCCATGGTCCGTCAGATCGCCCGTGCCCATGGAGGCTATATGACGCTGGAAAGTGTGCCGGATGTGGGAAGCGCTTTTACCCTTCATCTGCCGCAGCAGGCAGGAAAGACATGCTGATGATCCGGGGATACACGTGCTGCAGGATATATATTTATCACCTGTTACCAGCTTTTTTATTTGAAACAAAAAAATAAAAAAATTTCCCAATTTCATATACGTTTCATAATTGTGGATTAGGATATAATCAGAAACAGGAACTACATACAGAATAAATCATGCGCATCGAAGCAGGATATTCCGTATGGGGACAGTTTTCAAAAAAAG
>CANRTU010000051.1 GCA_947642745.1 uncultured Eubacterium sp. | reverse complement strand
AACAGCTAAAGCAGGAAATCGAAACCTTGACAGCCGAGGTCAGCGAAGCCGACACAGAAGCGACCAATGTCGCCAGGCTGATAGCCGTCACCAGGAAATACACCCGCATCGACGAGCTAACGCCCGAAATCCTAAACGCATTTGTGGATAAAATCGTAGTCCATGAGCGTGAGAAAAAAGACGGAAAACGGACACAGAAAATCGACATCTACTATTCCTATGTCGGGATTGTGTACATTCCCACGGACGAGGAAATGCGGAAAATGGAACAGGAATATATGCAGCGTACCAAACGTCAAACCGCCTGAATACAGGCGTGGCAGGAGAAAATCTATGCTCCTGCCGATATATATCTATTTTTATCCCTATCTGGTTTAACCCATATTTGACCTTCTACTATATAATTTGCTCAGAGCGTGTTTGAAATACATGTTTCAAACACGCTCTGGTGCGGCAGCTGCTTTGTCTGCGGCGGGCTGACTCTGGCAGGAACTTCCCTTCCGCCGCAGGGCGGTCTCCCGGAGGTTTTTTCTTTACAGGACGCTCTTTCCCATAATATAAAAACTGTATATGTTAAATCTGTCCGGTTACAGCTTCTTTCCGTTTAAAATCTGATTGTACTAATTTTTTTCCATCCGGCAATGGAATTTCTGTCCTGTCGATTACTGTGTATCCTGATTTATTTAAATGATAAATTAATAAATCTTCTTCTATCTGGTGATGAACTGTGCCAAGATGATCAAATACCCGGATATACGGGGAACCGGACACCCAGCGGTCATCCACATTGACCTGAATCACACACGAAACATATTCAGGCTGTACCTGCCCGGTTATTTTCTGAAAACAATCGTATCCGATATATTCAATCAGCAGATTGGCAATCAGTAATTCCGCTTTGGGAAGACGGTCTGATTCTTCCATAAGATTCAGCCGTATACATTCCAAAATACCGGAAAGACCGGGATACCGTTTCTTAACCACTCTCAGGTAGTCTCTGTTAATATCCACGCCGTATACTTTTTGAAATTTGTTTTTGTCAATATGTTCCAGACCATTACCGCCGGCAATTCCCAGAATCATCACGGAACTTACAGGATAAGAGTGAAACTGGTTTTTCATCATCTGGTTCAGACTCTGCAGCTGCATAACAGAATCCAGTTTCATATGACTCTCGTAATCAGACAGTGATATTACTTCCCATGGATGAACCATAACATTTCCTCCATAAATGCAACCGGCCGTGAGAAAAGCATTGACAGCTTACCCGGCCCAATACTAAAAATCGTCAGCCTGACAGTTTTTCGCTGTTAACCGCCGCCTCTGGCCGGGGTTTCAATTATAATATGCTCTGAAAGCCCGTGAAGCAGTTCCTTCGTAATCCGCAGCTGAAAATCTTCCAGCGCATAGTACTTTACTGCTTTACCGCTCTTTGATATTTCCATTGCGTTTGTAACAAGCCCGGCAGTTTCCAGCTTTTTTAAATGCATATATAATAAAGGTCTGCTGACGTTTACCAGGCGGGCCAGTTCGCTCACATACTGCCGTCCCTGCGTCAGTATGCCAATGATCTTTATACGCACCGGATGTGAAAGAGCGTCAAAAACATTGATGTACTCTTCATACTTGTCCAAGTCTGAACTTCCCACAAAATTTTGCATAATCAGATATCTTTCATCATACTGTCAATGGCTTCCACTTTCTCTTTTATGGTCTGCATGTCCTTTTTCATTCCAGCGTTTTCACGTTTCATCTCCTCTGCGAAACTGATAAACTGCGCCGTATCAACGCTTCTGATTCTTTCCCTTTTTATCATACTGCGTGTAACCAGTATGACTGTCAGAATCATTATAAACCCGGCCGCCCCGATTACCGGCATAATAATTGCTATGTTGTTCATTTCTGTCTCCTTTCTCATACATAGGATTGATATTGCAATTTTTACATGTAATAATTTTATTACATATGATATAAATTGTCAACTGCTTTTTTCTGCCATAGCCATTACACACCGCAAACGGAGGCGCTCCAAAGGCCTGATCATATCCCCTCTGCATCCCCCGGACGTATGTTAAAAATGCTTTCTGTCAGATATATCCTGTGGACCGGATAATGATATCCCATACCTTTCAGGGTACGGTTCGCAATCCGCACCCTGGAGCGTGTTTGAAAAATGCTTTCTGTGAGATGTTCCCTGAAGGACATAATATGCTTCACACTCAGTAACTAAAAGGCATACTATGGAAAATTCATCCCGGATTTATGAGGCATACCCAGAGGGCACGCTGCATCGTGCCCTTTGTGTATACCGTGCCATGTTTATTAAATTTGGGATAAATTCTCCGCATCATGCCCTTTGGGGTACAAAGCGGGGGCGTGCAGATCGCAGTAATAATTTTTCAGACACGTTCCGGAGAGCATGTGATACCACAAATGGCATGTGATACCACAATGGCATGTGATACTGCAAAAGCATGTTATATTCTAAAGAATGCTTATGTGCGGCAGCATAACACAGACATCCGGTAACCGGCAGCACCTGTTCCATAATTTGAAAGACCGGCTATCAAATACTGTACCCATATGGTAGAATAAAGCAAAAAATATCAGGGTGGTAAACGCTTATGGAATTTCATGAAAAGCTGCGGGAACTTAGAAATCAAAAAAATTTAACACAGGAAGAACTTTCTGAAATACTGTTTGTTTCACGAACAGCCATTTCAAAATGGGAATCAGGGCGTGGCTATCCAAACATTGATTCTTTAAAAGCTATCTCAAAATATTTCGGGATAACAATAGATGAACTGCTATCCAGCAGGGAACTGATTGATATTGCCGAAAATGACAGCCACCAGAAAACACAGCATATGCGTGATTTAGTGTCCGGCCTGATTGATTGTTCTGTTGGAATGCTGTTTTTTATCCCTCTTTTTGGACAGCAGGAAGGCGGAATCATTCGTCAGGTTTCTTTGCTGTCGTTACAGGAAACACCTTTGTATATAAAAGCCGCATACTTTGCGATCATTTTATTAACTGTTGCCTGTGGCATCGCTACACTGGCTTTGCAAAATTATTCCAGTATAATCTGGACAAAAATAAAAACTGTCTTATCTATGATACTGACTACCATTAGCGTTATGATCTTTATCGTAAGTCTTGAACCTTATGCAGCCTTTTTTACATTCGTTTTATTGGTGATCAAGGGGGTTTTGCTGCTCAAACGCCCTTGACACGGAGCGTATCAAAGATGTGACGGTCCGGTTCTTTTGTTTTTTGCTTTCCGGAGATAAAATATAAGTGTGATCCGGCCAGAGCGTGTTTGAAACATCATTCCCGTAATACGCACTATCCACTTTGTTCCCTGAAGGGCATGATACGGAAAATTCATCCCAAATTTAATCAGTATGACCCGCTATACCCAAAGGGCACGACACAGTGTTCCTCTCCCGGGTATGCCTCATAAATCCGGGATAATTTCTCTATATTATACCCTTAAAGGTACCAGGTGTGAAGCATCTCATGCCCTTCAGGATATAAACCGGAGCGTACAGATCATGGGAATGAATTTTCAAACACGCTCTAAAGCCATGCTCACAAAAATAAAACAAAGGAGCAGGAAAATGAACGAAACAAAGAAAAAAATCCAAAAAAATTTTGTTGTAACTGCCGGTCTCCTGGCGTTATCCATTCTCTACACAGCGGCAGTTATGTTTATTGATGTGCGTCCAGCCGGCCCACAAGGTTCGGTTGTCGGGTTTGCGACGGTCAATCAATATTTTCATACACTATCTGGCACGAATATGTTGTTATATTACATAACAGACTGGCTGAGTATTCCGATACTGTTTATTGTATCAGGTTTTGCAATCACAGGTCTTGTACAACTTATAAAAAGAAAAAGCCTGCTGCGTGTAGATAGCAGTATTCTGATATTGGGCGGTTTTTATGTTCTGGTTTTTCTGGCATATCTCTTTTTTGAGTTTTTTGTTGTGAACCACCGGCCGGTTCTGATAAATGGTTTGCTGGAAGCCTCTTATCCTTCCTCTACAACAATGCTTATGATGTGCGTTATACCTACAGCCATCATGCAATTTCAACGATTGATTTCAGTCAGAAGATTAAGATACACCGTAAATACCCTTTGTGGTATCTATGCAGGTTTTATGGTCATTGGAAGGGTTTTATCAGGTATGCACTGGATTACCGGTATTGCCGGAGGGCTATTGTTTAGTGCAGCATTTGTCATGTTGTACTACTCTGTCAATCAGTGGGTAAATAGCAAATCCAGTCAGGCAGTTAACCGTCAGGATGAACGGACTGCGTCCTGAAAACTGAATACCAGCGCCCATCACAGTGGCACACAAAGGCAGTCAGTCTAAAAGATCTGCTGCTTTTGTGTTGTCTGACTGGTAAATCCGGCGGTTTGCAGTGGCGGGATATCCACGGCAAATCCACGCAGCCATTCGGCGTTTCCGGCTTTTGTCTGTATGAAAACACAGGAAAAAACCGGAACGCCGGTAAAAAAGCACAATACACACAAAGGATATAACAGGTTATATTGATTAAATCCAGGATAAATTATCCACTATCATGCCTTTCAAAATACAAATCCGTGAGTCTGATCGTTGATAATTCTGTGGATAACCATTGTAATCTGTGGATAACCCGTGGATAACAATTTATGGCAATCCGCATCCAGGCTGCTGGTGGTAACCGCTGCGCCGGTTCTTACGAAGATCAAAACCGTTCCTCTACGGTACCACAGAGATATCCCTGTTTCTCTCCACTGTACTGATCTCCTGAATATGGTTTTTAAGAAGGCTGAAACAATTCATCTACTGTCAGGCCCAGTTCCCTGGCAAGGCTGAATGCCAGAGACAGTGTGGGATCGTATCTGTTATTCTCGATGGCATTGATGGTCTGTCGTGAAACGCCGCATTTTTTTGCCAGTTCTTCCTGGGACAGGCCTGACTGCTTCCGCCTGTTTCTGATTATGTTTTCCATATCAGCCTCCATGCTTTTTCTTATAATACATAAGGGCCATAAAGTAGACAATCGCAGCGACTTCCAGCCGGACAAACGGATTGGCGGTCATTGGCTGCGCCCTTACATAATTTTCAATTACATCCAGCGCCATACCTCCGGCGATCGCTAACAGGGTAAATGAACTGGCTTTCCATACAATGATCTGACTGCGCTCATCTCTGGGCTTTGAAAGGGATACCAGCATAATGATATCCAGCCCGGCAAACAACACCAGAATAACTCCCAAAAAAATCATTGCTCCTGTCTGCATAGTTTTTGCTCCTTTCCATATGAACCATGTTACTGATTACTTTTCAAAATGTCAAACATATTTGACATTCTTAGCATAACAGTACCATATAAAAATGTCAAGAATATTTGACATTTTTATATGGCACAATCCGGGATAAGAATAACTGAAAACGATTTTCGACAGTGGGGATATCAGACGGCATAAAATGTCAGGTAACGGCTCGCAGGCTCTTTACAATTTCCAGGCCTGTTTCTGTTTTCTGCCCGGGTATCAGTAAAAATTCAGACATAAATCATCCCTGAGTTTTCGGATTATTATCCCGTTTCCCTTCATATGACAGCTGTATAAATTAATTATATACTATTTTAATACTTTTAAATACTGCGTATCATGCCCTTTGAAATAAGCGTAATGCGCACAGATCCGGGATTGATTTTTTATGTATGTTCTGTTATGATCGTATGTAAATTCTGTATCAGGTAAATAATAAGTATACTTTCCGGAAAATCAAATTCAGATTTCATCCGGGCAGAAATTATCGCACAAGACTGTCTGCTTTGTGCCAGAAACAGCCGACTGTCCCACAGCGATATCCACGATTGATTTTTCAGACACGCATCAGCTTTATCAAAGGAGATTACTATGATCATTGTTTATTTTTCAGGAACGGGAAATTCTAAATTTATCGCGAAACGTTTTGCCAGACGAATGAGGGCAAAAGCATATAGTATTGAACAGAATCTGAACTTTGGAGAACTATTCAGTAAAGAGGATACCATCGCCGTCTGTTATCCCGTTTATGGTTCCTGTGTTCCCCGTATTATGAGAGAATTTGTGGCAAAATATAAAAAGTATTTTAACTCAAAAAAACTGATTATTTTTTGTACGCAAATGATGTTTTCCGGAGACGGAGCCAGGGCTTTCGCAAGATTACTGCCAGGATGTGAGAAACGGGTGATATATGCAGAACATTTTATGATGCCCAACAATATCTGCAATTTTTTCTTATTTCCAATCACTGAAAGAGAGAAAATCAGAAAGTCAGCAAAAGCGCTAAGAAAGCTGGACCGTGTCTGCCTGGATATCCGGCGTGGCATCGTAAAAAAGCGTGGATGGAATCCGTTTTCCACATTGCTGGGAAAGACACAGAACATTACTTTTTCAAAAACAGAAGAACAGGGCCGGTCCTCTTTCCGTACCAGTGAAAGCTGTACCGGCTGTGGAATATGCGTAAAAAAATGTCCTGCCCATAACCTGGAAATGAGAAATGGAAAAGTAATCCAAAAAGGAAACTGTACGCTTTGTTATCGTTGTGTCAATCTGTGTCCGGTACAAAGCTGTACCATTTTCATTCACAAAAAACCAGAAAGACAGTACAAAGGGCTGGAACGTGTCTGAAAAAGACACGGTTTACCGTGACCGCTTCTGTCAGACATGTTTCTGATTTACAGATGAACACAAAAATCCGGAAGAAAATCTATGAAAACGCTGATAGCGCTATCCAGAAAAGCAGTCAGCAAAACAAAATACAAATGAAACGTATTCCCGGGACGCATGGTTACCGGCGAATCGTTTATCACAGATGAGGGACGTCTGAAAATCAACGAATCTTATACGCCTTTCACAGTGGATATGGAACCAGCAGCCATTGTCCATGTCTGTCATGTGAACAGTATACCGTTTCTTTCAATCCGGTGCATTATGGATACTGCCATGCATAATGGTATTTGTAATTTTGAGGAGAACTGCTCCGAAGCGTCAGCCATCGCAAAAAATATTACGCTGGCTTTATTAAAGGAAGTTTCTGATTCGCAAAACAGACCCGCAGATATCCCCGGGGATATCTGTTATGAAATTTACAATATATCTCTGTTTTAATAACCGGGATTTAAAAGGAAGGCCGGATTCTGTTATTTAAAATATAATTTAAAAACAGCAGAATGCTGTTTCTGAAATAGTACAGAACAGGACGGGCAGGCTGTGAGAATTTCATTCCGGCCCACTCTCAGGCTGATTATCCGCTTTCCTGTACAGTATCTGGATAAGAACAGTCAGGATACTATACAGGAAAGCAGGTTTGTGAAAAAAGAGCTGGGAGCGGGAACGGGCTTCTGCTCACCGCCGTAACAGAACACAATTCCAATGAGCTTTAAATCCGAAGTCTCCAGATTTATGGAACACCTTTATCCGGAACCGGATTTACCGGCCGTCTGCCCGCCTGTACAGATGTTTCCTGATTTTATGCCAGTTTAACGCCCGCATGTGATCCGTTCAAAAATCCGCCCAGCTTTTTATCTTCTGTACGGATGTGGGAAATCAGCAGACTGATATGTCCGTTCAGCTTTCCCAGCTCCACAATGGTAGGTCCGGACTTTGTTATGGCAAAAGTAATCTCCCTGAGTGTCTGTTTATATTTTTCATGAAACGCATGATGCGCCCTGATACCCGGATAGCCGGACTTCTGCTGGAGCTGCTCTTCATGCGAGAAATGCAGATCTACATAATGATTCAGAAAGTCCGTCGTCTGCTCCATGAAGGCTCTTCCCTTTCCCTCACTGCAGGCGTCCATCAGCTTGTTTACCGCATCAATCAGTTCACGGTGCTCTTTGTCGATGATCGCATTTCCTGTCTCCAGATTTTTTGTAAACGTATATCTGCCCATTACTATCTCCCTCCATTTCAGATTTCATTGATTTGAAATTCCAGTCTGCCAAACGCCGGCCCGAAACATATTCTTTTATTATATGCCGGCCAGTTTCTGACTTCTGTTCCATTTCCAGCAAAAGATATAATAACCGAAAAATATTATGTATGCAAGACACTATGAAATTAATGAGTCACTTATTTTTATCTGGTTACTATTCAGGACAGTATATAAGTCCGCTTCGCAGAAGCCCTGCCCATTCCCGGTCCATGAACGACATCCTCATCAGTTACTTTTAAAATCACATTTCAGGCAGTGCGGCATTGTGTTTTCTATATCTTTCTTGTAATATACCCCCGACCACTGACAGATACTCTTCAGGATCGGCACGACAGACTTCCCTTTCTCTGTAAGGGAATACTCCACCCTGGGCGGAATCTCGTCATAAGATTTCCGGTTTACCATATCGTTTTTCACCAGCGATTTCAAAGCCGCTCCAAGGACGGCATCTGTAATATTAATAAGTTCGCTGCGCAGCTGGCTGTAGCGCAGTTTTTCTTTTGCCGCCAGCACACACAGAATTCTGGAATTCCATTTTCCCCCGAACACATCCAGTCCGTATTCCAGCGGACAGCGGATATCCTTATCTGATTTTGGTTGATACATACGATTACCCCCGACTCATTTTTTACCAGAGCGTGTCTAAAAAATGTTTTCAGACACACTCTGAATGTGCATATTATTATGCCGTTAGATCGCAAAAAATTCAAGCTGTTCTCTGATAAATTTTCCGGTCCGGAATCAGATGCCTTTTTCCAGAGAACCGGTCGTCTGTGCTGATACTTCCAGGGCGCCGGCCAGTTCTTCCCGGCTGACGCCCCGCTCTTTACACAATTGTTCCAGCCGGTTTTTCATTGCCTCCTCCTTTCCATGTCAGGCTGGCTGTTCACTAAAAGCCGTATGCCTCATGCCGGGTCCGGCGCTTCCACTACATGGTTCCCTGCGGACATATCTGTTTCAACCGCTTCGCCATGGAATCTTTATCGTAAATATTTCATATATCTGATATCTTCTGGCGGAAATCCTGCTTCATCCCATACGTGGTCTACCCGCATTTTGTCTGCACCTACAAGAAAATAAATATATACAATGCCTGTTCCCACATCGCCTGTATCATCCCAGGTACAGTCCAGATAATAATAATTTTTTCCAATCTTTATATAGTTCCAGGCATGATCGCCGCCCCTGGTCCGCCCACATACGGTCATGGATAAAAGTCCGCACTTTTGCGCCATCAGATTAAACGCCGCCGCATATCCCTGGCAGACCGCCGCACCATCCACCAGCGCCCCGTAAGCCGTATAGGCATTTTGTGAACCGCCATAAGCACAGTGTCGTATCAGATAATCATGAACCGCCCTGGCTTTCTGCCGGTCTGTCATACCTGCTGTCACACACTGTTCCACAGCTCTGGCCGCTGCCCGGTCCGCGGCTTTCATTTTTTTGTCCTGCTGCTTTTTCGTCAGGCTGCTGCTTCTGTGATAACCGTAGGCGCCATTTGTATTTTTCCATACTACCGTGCCGTAATTATATTCCGGATGCTCCTGCAACAGGCGGCTAAAAATCTCATAATAAGAAGTTTCACTGTAAAAATTTATTTTATATTTACTATTTTTCAGAGCCTTTGCCGCAGCTTTTACAGCATCCGCCTCCGAATCCAGTCTTTTGATTTTCATCAGGGCATCCGCAGAGAGTACAATCGTATATTCCGCATAACTGTTTCCCGTACCTGTACGTCTGCCAAACTGAATCCGGCCTGCCAGCAGTCTGTCCTGACTCATGGCGGCACGGCTGAGCGCTCCCCGGATCTGGGCTGTCGTATAAACCTCAGATGCCGTAAATGTAAGCTTTCGCTTTCCTTTTGAGATCTGTTTTTGTAATACCTGTTCCATCTGCTCCAGACCTGTCACTCTCCGCCCTGCCTGTACCCGCACCGGAGACCGGACAATCTGTGTGGCCAGCAGCAATAACAGACAGATAATAACAGCTATTAATTCATGTTTTATTTTCTGTTTCATGTACCCTCCCATTTTTGATTATAAGAGCCTGTGACGCCGGTTCAACTCATTTATTATATACATAAATACCTGTATCTGGCAAATGCTTATATTCTATCAGTTTCTATAATTAAAAAGTATATTAGTAGCCCACGGACCGGCCCAAAACACCTCCCCACAGAAATCACGCTTCAGCGCCGCCAGTGTACCATTATCGACGCAACCTGCGATATGGCGCTGGAACAGGATACAGCGGATATTCCCTGTTCCTCCCTGACCGGTGGCTGTATCAGACGGGGACTGAACCTGAAAGAAGGCGGCGCTGTCTACGATTTTATCAGCGGCCTGCAGGCAGGTATCGCAAATCTGGCGGACAGTCCTGCCGCCATAAAAAAAGTTGTCTTTGAGGACAGACATGTGACCCCGGAACAGCTGTGGGAGGCACTGATGGCGGATTTCGAAGGAGAACAGAATGAAAAAATCCGTGCCCTGCTAAAAGCCGCCCCGAAATACGGAAATGACGATGAATATGTTGACCAGCTGGTCGTAAACGCTTACAATGTATACATTGACAAAATGAAAAAATACCACAATAACCGTTATGTCAGAGGTCTCATTGGCGGCATCTGCTATGCGGGATTTTTTAATGTATTGTCAATAAATACCCGGGATGATATTATAGAACGTACAAAACAGGTTATATAAAACAAATAATATAAAAGAGGTTTTTGAGAACGAAAACGGTCTGATTCAAACAAATAACATACAAAACAAACTTTGATTTATGGAACAATTGCGGTTCACGAATGAATCTGTCATTCACGAAAAAGAGAGAAAGGAGAATGATTTATGTACTTATTAATTGACGATGCGGATCTGACAGCTATCCGGCGGATATACGACTGTTATCCGGTGGACGGCGTTACTACCAACCCTACGATTCTTTCCAGATGCGGCGGCAGTCCTTACGCCGTACTGAAAGAAATCCGGGCTTTTATTGGCGCCAGCGCCCAGCTTCATGTACAGGCTGTTTCCAGAAAGGCGGAGGATATTGCGCTGGAAGCCCGTCATATTGTAAACGAACTGGGCGAAAATACTTTTGTAAAAGTACCGGCTGTGCCAGAGGGATTTAAAGCCATGAAACAGCTGAAAAAAGACGGACTGCGGTTTACCGCAACCGCCGTCTATACCCCGATGCAGGCATTTCTGGCCGCAAAATGCGGCGCTTCCTATGCGGCCCCGTATATTAACCGCATTGACAATATGGGTTATAACGGCATAGAGACAGCCAGAACGATTCACGACATGTTTGTAAATAACCAGATGGACACCATGGTGCTGGCGGCCAGTTTTAAAAATTCCATGCAGCTGCTGGAACTGTGTATCCATGGTATCGGCGCGGCAACAGCCGCACCGGAAGTCATTGAGGGACTTGTGAAAAACGAAGCCATCACCTCGGCCGTAGATGCGTTTGTCAGTGATTTTGAACAGCTGGCGGGCGACGGCGCAGATATGAGAAGCTGTAATTAACCATTCATGAGAAAGGAACTATCATGTCAGATTTCATCCTTCAGCTGGACGGCAGTATCTTACTGTTTATCCAGGAGCAGATCCGTACCCCGTTTCTGACTCCCGTTGTCACTTTTATTACAAGCCTTGGTAACGCCGGAATGATATGGATTCTTTTTTCCCTGCTGCTTGTGGCAGGGAAAAGAACCAGAGAAACCGGATTTATGAGTTTTGCGGCGCTGCTTTTTTCACTGCTTATAAATAATCTGCTGCTCAAAAATCTTGTGGGGAGAATCCGGCCTTATGAAACCGTGCAGGGACTGATTCTGCTTGTAAGCAAACCGGCTGATTTTTCCTTTCCCTCCGGTCATACGGGAAGCTCTTTCGCTTCCGCAGTGGTATTGTACCGCCGGCTGCCCCGCAGGGCCGGCGTGCCTGCGCTGCTGCTGGCCCTGCTGATCGGGCTGTCCAGGCTGTATGTAGGCGTACATTATCCTACGGACGTATTTGTGGGAATGATTACGGGAGTGATCTGCGGATTTCTGGGGGAATGGCTCGTGAAAAAAATCCGCCGGACGGACACAGCGTCTGTTTCCTAAATCCTTTTTTGCAGTTCATACATATCCGTAACATAATCCATCCCTTCCGGCGTCCCGCTGTAATAAAGGGAATCTTTGTTCAAAAACCAGAGCCACTGCATACCCAGCTGTGCCGGGGCCTGGAAATCTTTGCACAGATTATCCCCGATATATATGATATTCTCACAGGGCAGTTTCCACCTGCGGGCCATAATCCGGAACGCAATATCACAGGGCTTTCGAAACTGGCTGCCTCCCAGTCTGTCAGTAATAATAATATCCTCCGCCATCTGATCCAGTCCCAGCGCCCGGAGTTTATTTTCCTGCCCCCGGGGCCTGCCGTCCGTAATAATACCGGTTCTAATTCCCCTGCTTTTTAGCAGCTCCATCAGTTCCGCCACACCATCATACAGCCGGATCAGCGGCTGATGGCTGCGGTATATTTTTACGCATTCTTCCAGCTCATCTTCCCTGCCGGTCTGTTTCAGACACTCGTCAATCGCCGGTTTGCCATCCAGAAAAAACCGCCACATCATCTCCGCCAGATCCTTCTGCCCCAGATAACCGGCCACGGCCTGATAACCGCTTTTAACATATTCCTTTTCCGGATACAGGGTATCGTCCAGATCAAAAATCACGCCCTTTACCGGAAGCGTCCGCCCCGTTTTCATACAGACGCTCTGTTCAAAGCGGCTGTATATAGCGCCTTCATGGATCTGGCGCTTATAACAGACCCGTTCTGCGTCCAGCAGCCCCAGTAACGCTTCTGCGCTTTTTGCCCCGGCTTTCATGGAAAGCGGCGCTCCGCCTCCGTATCTGGGATTGATTTCTATGAAATGATCCGTATGGTTCCCATCCCTGATCAGCTGGACGGTTAACGGGCCGCAGGGATGAAATTTTTCTATGATTTTTGCGCATTCTTCCATGATCTGCCGGTCCATGGTGATCTGCGTCTTTAATACTTCACCGGCACGGACAGCCAGGCGGATTCTTGGAACAATATACACCGGATTTCCATGAAAATCCGCAAAAATATCTACTGTATACTCTGTTCCGCTTATAAATGGCTGGACAATATAGTCCCCGATACGTTCCGCACAGACTGCCAGCTCTGTCTGATTTTCCATCTTAAACGCATTGATACTGCTGCTGCCGTCTTTTGGCTTGATAAACGCCGGAAATCCGCAACTGTATTTTTTCCAGTCACTGACAGACGCCGGTGCGTTCAGCCCGCAGTCTGTAAAAAAATGTGCGGTCAGATTTTTGTCCCGGCAGATGCGGATCTTATCCGGATCACTAACCAGTACTTTTGTCCCGGCCTGTTCAAATATGTGTTTTTTTTCCGACAATATCAGCAGATCCGTGTCGATAACAGGAATGAGCAGATGAATCCCGTCTTTTCTGCAGATATCCAGCAGTTCACTGACGTAACCATCTTCCTGCATCCCGCAGACCTGCCTGTAAAAATCACAGTATGCGGATGCGGGCGCCAGGAAAGAACTGTCCGCTCCATAGAGCTTCAGACGCTTGTCCAGTACAAGCGACGCTTCCCGGAATGCCTGTACCAGTTCTACCCTGCGACCCACACCGGTAAAAAGTATATGCCATTCGTTCATGTTATTTTCCCCATTCATTTCTCCCGCAGTAACCGGTCTGTCATTATTCCGGAAACCACAGATTTTCTAAAGACCGCCCTTCACACCCGCCTGCCCGGATGAAAATCCGGCGGGCGGGTTGAAGGGCGGGGTTTCCGGGTCCGGATACGGCACGTACACAAAACTTTTACATTTTCTCATCCAGTGACTTTCCGGTTTCCATATGGTGAAATTCCGGTAAATAAGTTTCTATCATATGTACAATCTGCTCTTTTGTCACATGTTCAGTGTCAAAGGCCTGCTCCAGTTCCCTGATCAGCCCTGAGATCCGCTGTCTGTCACCGGCAGGTTTTCCTGTGATGACTCCCAGCGCCTCATAGCGGTGTTCATCCACTTTCTCCGTATTTGTATAAAACTCCTCCGTCAGTTTTTCTCCTGATGTATCAGGCCTGGAAAAACAGACTGGATAATGTGTGGCGCCAGCCTCCAGCCGCCCAGCCATCCTGACTGCTTCTGACTCTGATGCGCATTCCAGGGCTTCATATCCGTGCACTTTTAACAGTTTTTGCGCAATCATGTCAAATCCCATCATCTGCGCTTCTTCCAGCTTTGGATAAAAAATCTCACGATTTTTTCCAAGTATGGCAGAAAGCATACAAATCTGTCCGCTCTCTTCCGGGGATACAAAATACCGTCTGATGCCGGAAGGTGCGGATAAAGGCTGTCTCTTCTGTATCCGTTCCAGAAAACCCGCGGACAGCGAACCGTTGCTAAACGCCACATTTGCGAACCGTGCCGTCTTTACCGGAAACTGGCCGCTATAGGAAAAAATCAGGTCTTCCATCATCCGCTTGCTTGCCCCCATCAGATTGACAGGGTTTGCCGCTTTGTCTGTAGACACACAAAAATATATCTCCGGCGGGTATTCCGACAGCAGGTCCAGAAGCTCTTTCGCATTTATCACATTATTCCGCAATAACGCTTCCACGCTGAAAATATCTTTTTCGCTCCTTACATGTTTGTGGGCGGCAAAATTTGCTGTAATATCAAATCCCCGGCGGGAGCGGAACATCCGCCTGAATGTCCGGGAGCTGTAATCCATCGGATACGTCAGATACACATCCGGTATCAGCATGCCGCCAGACCTTAAATCCCTGGTCAGTTCCGCCAGGGCATTTTCATTTGTATCAGCAACCACCAGCTCTGACGGCTGAAACGGCAGGATTGCTTTAATAAAACTGCTGCCGATACTCCCGGCGCCTCCGATCACAAGAACTGATCTGCCAGTTACCGCTTCAGACAGCTTTTCCCTGTCTGCCTCAATATCCGGCAGAAACATGCTGGCTGACCGTTTCGTCACATATCCGGCTACAAACTTTTCCAGATCAAACATTTTGTCTCCTTTATCATTGATACTTTTGTATGGTTTTCGTTCTGGTTTCTGAATTTATACTATATATCTGTATATCCTGCGTCAGCCTGACCAGCGGTATCCCGCCCCGCCATCAGATACTGCGCATACATAAAATCAGACTCTGTGTCAATATCCACGCTTCGTTCCCTGGGCATAATATAAGCATAGCCGCCTTTGCGGTACAGAAAGCTGTCTTTTTGATATTCACGCACATCCGCAATATAGACCGCCCCGTTGATCCGGTAAAATACATCCTGTTCCTGCCGCCGCAGGGCATCTTCCCGTTTGATAAAGCCGCCGATGCCGGCGTCTTCGTCCAGTGTCCCGTACCAGACCGCCGGATGAACCGCCCTGCATACTGATACTACCGCAATGGCATTTTTTGCGGCATACAGTCTGTAGGCGCTGACCAGGTCCTCCGCCGTCCTCAGCGGGGATGTGGGCTGGAGCATACAAAATGTATCAAATACCTTTCCCATCTGTCTGTAACGGTCCAGCACCTCTTTCACAACATCCCAGGAAGACGCTGTATCCATGGAAGCTGACAGACTCCGCAAAAAAGGAACACAGGCGCCATACCCGGCAGCGATCTTCGCATACTTATCCGAATCCGTGGAAACCATTACCGTATGAAATAGTTGTGATTCCAGCGCCGCTTCTATGGTATAAGCCATCAGCGGTTTTCCGTTCAAAGGCATGATATTTTTATCTTTCAGCCCTTTTGACCCGCTGCGTGCAGGTATAATCGCAATATTTTTCACTGTCTCCCTCTCCCCTGACGGTTCTCTGCCCGGTCATTCTTTCAATATAAAAAGCCTCTGCATACCGGCACAATGCGCTGCTTCCACGAACCATTGCCAGCGCCCTTATATTTTCCAGGCTTCCTGGAAATGGCACTCCTGCTGTCTTACTGTATATAATCACCGGACTGAATGAGCAGATCTTTTCCTTCATACCCGTATAATGGCACGGAATACCATGTTTTTCACACAGCGGATACAGATCGTGAAAATCGTCATTAAACGCAGATTTACGCTTTGTAATTACTCCCGCCACGTCTTTTCCTTCCTGTATCAGCTTTTCCAGCAGCCGGAAGGAACTTTCCACACAGCCGGTAAATAAAATTCTCATAATTTCCTTTCAGCCACAGTCTGTAAGTCCTGTGTTCCTGTTTTGATATCGTAAAACTCCTTTTTCAGGCTGATCCTGCCCTTTGAGAGAAATTCCCGGATTACCTCCAGTATCCGTTCCGAAGTATGACCGTCCCCATAGGGAGAAACTGCCCGTTCCGCCTTCATCCGGAACTGTGGCGACATGGCTGTTTTAATGGCCAGACTGATACTGTCTTTGTCCGGTTCGCACATAATTACGGTTTCTCCGGCCACCCGCCCTTTTTGCCGGTCCCCGATATTGATGGTGGGAATTCCGAAAGATGGCGCCTCTGTCAGGCCGCTGGATGAATTTCCAATGACAAACGCAGCATATTTTAATGCGCTCAGATAACGTGTCATTCCAAGAGAATCTGACAATATAAAATTTTTGTGCGATGCGGCGTAATGGGACAGAATCCGGTTGATCGTCCTGCCTCCCGCATCTGCGTTGGCTTTCGTAAACAGCCAGCTGATTTCCCGGCGCTGTTCCAGCGCCGCCAGAAGCTCATATGTCTGTGTTGCCGCCGTATCATCTTCCAGTGTCACCGGATGAAACGTTCCCAGGGCATATACCGCTCCAGGCGCAAGTCCGGTACTCTGTTCCAGTTCTTCCCGACTCATCAGCCGTGTATGAAGCGCATTTTCCACTCCCATGGCCCCTACATAAAACACCCGGTCCGGAGACTCTCCCAGCTGTATGACACGCCTGCGGTATACTTTCGTGCTTGTAAAATGCAGATAACTCATTTTGGTAATACAGTGGCGGACCGCTTCATCCACCATTCCGCCAGTGGCTTCCCCGCCATATAAATGAAAAACCGGAATTCTGGCGTTCATCGCCGCACAACAGACAGCCAGCGTTTCAAACCTGTCTCCCAGGACAAGCAGCGCATCCGGACGGCAGTCATCAAAATATTCCGCAAAACTGATAACCGCCAGTCCCATGCTTTTGGATACCGCAACCGGTGTATCAGAACTTAACAGTATTTCAATTTTTTTATCCGCCTTTAGCCCGTCCTTCCTGATTTCCTGTACAGTCATGCCAAATTCCACAGACAGATGCATTCCTGTAACCGCAAGCCTCATATCAATCAGCGGATCATCCGCCAGTTTCATAATCAGCGGCTTTAACAGACCGTATTCAGCCCTTGTTGCTGTAAGTACGACAATCTTTTTCATATTTCTATCAGTTCATCCTCCGAAAAATCACGCCCGGCCATCCTGCCGGCCACTTCGTTCCATCTCATGGGGCTTATGCCTGTTCCGGGCCTTTTGGTAGTCATGTTATCCGCTGTAAATATTCCGCCAGCCTCTATCTTTTTTGCCGCAACAATACTTTTGCGTACGACAGGAATGTTTGCCCGTTCCGCTTCCGAAGGCCGTTTCACCCCGTTTCCAAGGGCCGCCTCCACATTTCTTACCGCCTTTACCAGGGCCGTCAGTTCATCCGGCTCAAGACTTGCCTTATGGTCCGGCCCCCGCATGGTCCGGTCCAGGGTAAAATGCTTTTCGATCACCTCCGCTCCCAGTGCCGCAGCGGCAATGGCTGCCTCTGTCCCACATGTATGGTCGGAAAAACCTGTGCCACAGCGGCATTGTTCCCTTAAGGTGAGCATGGCCCTCAGATTTACGTCCTCCATCCGTGCGGGATAATCGGTCGTACAGTGAAGAAGCGTGATTTTTCCCGCTCCATTTGTCCTTAGCACGTCCAGGGCCGCATCTGTTTCTTCCAGCGTACTCATACCCGTTGATAATATGACCTCTTTTCCGGTTCTGGCAATTTCTATCAGATATGGGTAGTCGGTAATCTGACCGGACGGAATTTTCCACATGTCCTGTATCCGGTCCAGAAAATGGATGCTCTCTATATCAAACGGGGCTGATAAAAAACGGATGCCCGTTTTCCCGCATTCATCCGCCAGCCTGTAAAAATCCGCTTCGCCCAGTGAAAGTTGATCCAGCATGGCTTTCTGCGGACCGTCCATACCCAGATTTCTTTTCTGGTATCCTGCCATCCCGGCATGTTCTGCTACCAGCCTGTCTGTACGGAACGTCTGAAACTTAATCATATCCACGCCGCACTTACTGGCGGCCCGCACCATTTCTATTGCTGTTTTTATATCACCGTTGTGATTGACGCCTGCTTCCGCTATTATTAAAATCCGTTTCATTTCTGTCTGCTGTCCCTTTCTGTTATATAGGCGCACCGGGATTTTGAAAGCCCTTTCCACAGTCCCATCACCCTGCCGTATTCCGGTACATCCGCAAGTATCGTGCTTCCTGCTCCCGCCACACTGTTTCTGCCCACAGTGATATTGTGTATCACAGTGGAACCGGCCCCGAGAAACACATCTTCTTTAATCTCCGCCCCGCCGCAGATGACAGAACACACCGAAACATGGGAAAAAGCCCCGATATGGCTCCCGTGTTCCACGACTGCCCCGGTATTGATAATGGCAAAATCAGAAATCCTGGCACCCGCATTGACCACCGCCCGTTTTCCAATAAAGACTCCCTGTCCGATGTGTGCGGACGACGCAACAATGGCGGACGGATCGGCGACTGCCGGAAATTCAAACCCGTACTGCTTTGCCTTTTGGAATAATTCCCGCCGCTTCGCCGTACTTTTCACACTGCCGGTAGTAATACACGCCAGGGTAAATCCCTTCCGGAATAAATCAGGCAACAGCTCATCTCCTCCTGCCACCGGATATCCATAAATATCCATGCCCGCCTCTGTTTTCTGATCCGTAATCACTATATCCGGATACTGACCGGTCCGGATCATGGTATCCAGAACCGATCTGCAGTGACCTCCGCCTCCGATCAGGACAATCTTTTTAGCCGCTAAATCATTCCACATCTCCGCTGTTCATGCGCTCCTCCATTTTTTTCATTTCCTCAAATTCTCCCATATCCAGAAATGAATGTTCACTAACCGGATACATTCCTACCCGCCGCCTGTCTTTTAACATTTTTTCCGCCAGGTCTGTCATATGATATACCCTGTTTTCCGGAATCTGTTTCAGATATTCAGGATTTACAATATACATCCCCGTATTAATAAAATAAGACAGCCTGGGTTTTTCCTCCATGGACCGGATCGTGCCCTGCTCCCCCGGCCGGAGCACGCCATACGGTATCGCTATATTTTTTAAAGACGAGATAATCGTCATATCATTCCCGCAGGATTTATGATAGTCCATGATTTTCCCATAATCGGACTGAATGAGAATATCACAGTTTGTCACAATCACCGGCCCGTCAAACGGTTCCTGTATCAGACTTATGCTTCCCGCTGTCCCCAGAGGTATATGTTCTTCAATATAATGGAGCGTATACGGCTGGCCTGCGTCCGCAAAGTAGGATCTGATTATTTCTTTTTTGTAATTTACAGTCAGGTAAAACTCCTGTGCGCCATACTGATAAAACCGGTTCATAATCCGTTCCAGAATAGGCACATCTCCAATGGGAATCAATGGTTTGGGAAGTATTTTCGTATAAGGATACAGTCTGGTGCCCTTTCCCCCGGCCATAATAATAACCGGTACGCCGGACAGGGCGCTGTTTTCTGTTTTTACGGGCCGTCTGATACAGGATTCGTGAAACATAATATCTACCAGCTCCAGATTGTCATTGACAACCGCCACAGAATAGATCTGTTCCTGTTCCATCAGTTTCCTGGCCAGACCTGTTTCCCCGGGGTGTACATATTTTGGATCAGGATTCATTACCTGCCCCACGGTTCCGTCCAGTTTTCCAGTTTTAATCATCCACCGTCTGATATCTCCGTCTGTGAGAGAACCGGTTAACCGGTTTTCCTTATCCAGCACATATAACAGTCCGCCGGCATTCTGGTCAATTGTTTTCATTGCTCCCACCAGAGACATGGATGCAGGTCCGGTAAATTTTTTTAGTTCTTCCTGATTCATCCGGCAGTCCCTTTCTTTTATTCTTATTTATTCTGTTGCCCAGACAGGATGCTTTAGCACCCATGCTCCCATACTGTTTTTTTCAAACAGTTCTGTATTGTACAGGCCGTCCACGATTTCCCAGAATTCTGTTTCCGTATACCCGCAGAAATGACAAAAATCCCTGACTGCCCTTTGATCAATCGCATGATCGTGCCTGCGCACAAGTTCCACCGCCTCCCCACGGGACATAAGCCCGTACCGGATCAGTCTGGAGGCGTAATCCGTAGCCGCCGCATGTCCGAACTTTGGATATTTGAGCCATGGGTGTATCAGGTATCCCTCGCTGTCCACCTGATCATAATCCTCGATATGGTTAGTTCTTCTCCACTCGCCTCTTAAATCATGAAAGCCGTGTTTTCTGGCAAATTCATAATTGGCCACACTGTTCCACGGCACAAAATAGGATATATAAACCGGTTCCAGTTTATCCAGCTCTTCCTGTGCGGGCGCATGGGTAAACACCAGGTCGGAAGCTTTTACCCCCCCCCCCGGCCCTTTCTGTCAGTTCCTCATCGCTGATGTCCACCGCCACTCCATTGGAAAGCTGTTCCCTGGCGGAATACGTCTCCTTCGCATCCACGCCTCCGTATTCATAACTGATATTTTCCCCGTACACCAGCAGGGGCGTATGGAACCGTAACGCCATCCACAGCGGAAAGGTATAAATCAGACGGTCCGTTAGCCATGTGGGTTTTCCATATGTTTCAAACATATACCGCATCAGCTTTTTCTGCGTGCGCCTGTCCGGCCTGATACTTATCATGTTGCATCCGAATTCTTCTGATATGTTTTTCAGATTATGCTTTCCGGCCTGTGTCATTGTAAAATTGTCTTCTACCGAAAATAAAACCGGATTCATATGCATTACATTTTTCATCAGATGTACCTGGTAATGGGAGTCTTTTCCGCCGGAAACGGCAATGGCGCAGTCAAATCCGTTTCCGTTCATTCCCCGGTATTGATCGCATAACCGCTGAAATTCCCGCCATCTGGCGTCCCAGTCTGTATGCTTCCTGCGCTCGTAAGCCGTACAGGCTGAACATACACCCTGTTTATTAAAAGTAATTCCGGGTCTTGTGTCCGGCATGACACATTTTTTACAATATTTCATTGTCTCTTCCCCATCTTTCTTATATTTTTATCATACTTCCGGTTTGCCAGATCCGCCCCCGGACCGGCCGCAGGCTGTAAGTCCGCACAGATTCCAGCATTCCCGCCCGGATGCCGCTGCCGCTGCGCCAGTTCCCCGGATACTGCTTCCGATCCGCTCTTTCAGCTGCTGCCTGGTCTGCGGAACGCAGATGTTTTCTGTGACTGCCGCAAAGTTATCAACCCTTCCCGCCACCTTTGGAGACAGCAGTCTGTACAGTCTGTATCCGAAGATAAAACCGGCGGAATGATACATCCCCGCAAGTGTAATACAGGCTGATGAAGCCAGGGACACTACCGCTTTCACTTTTGAATCACACATCAGTACTTCCGCCGGCAGCTGTGTCCTGCTTTTATCCAGTATGCTGACGTTTCTGCCCGTCACCCCGGAATATTTATGCGCATGTCCATCAAACGGATGCGGTTTAATCACAATCTGAATCTGCGGATACATTTTCACAATATCCAGAATCATCCGCATCTCTTTATTTCTGTATGTATCATCCTTTGACACAGCATCACCCAGAAACAGTATGTCCGCCTCCAGCGGCAGAGGCTGTATCCCGCAGAGTTTTAAGAACTTTTTCATCCGCTTTCCAGAAAACACTGTCTGGTAATCCAGCCGGTACAGTTCCACTTCCTGTTTATGAAGCTGGCGGTACAGCTTTGGATATGCGGCATACACCACATCCGGTACAACCAGAATCCCCAGCGCCCGGTCATGTTCTCCGGGATAATAGGTCCCCCATCCTTCCTCAAACATCACCAGCCTGCCTCCATGTCTGCGTACACAGCTGATACAGCTGTTTGTAACAGGATCTCTTTCATTGAAATAAACGAGTGTGGTTTTACTGTGATGCAATACCCTGCCGGCAGGCAGCAGTCTGATAAACCCCAGACTGCCCAGCAGTACGCTCTCTATCCTGCCAGCCATATGTTTACGGATCACAATATACCTGGCGTATACGCAGGCGGGCCGGTATTTGCCGGGATATACATATTTCAGTAAAATTGTAGATTTTATCCGGTACTTTCTGTAAATCTGTTTTGCGTACGCATCCGCAAGCAGAAACTGAAATACGGTCACACATACAAAAAAATAATTTTTCTGCATTTTATTCTCCATCATAAAATTTTTATCATAAAATTTTCATCATAAAATCTTCATCATATATTCTTCATCATATATTTCCATTACCCGTTCGTTTCATTCTGTACCAGCCGCAGAGCCAGATCCGAAATGACCAGTTCTGCCAGTCCGGCCAGATCGAATCCATCGGTAAAATACTGGTCTCTTACATGAAACATCGAATCTTTCTGTCTGATCAGTTTCAGACACCAGTCCAGTACTTCCCTGTTCCCGTCTGCTTTCTGGTCCATGGTCCCGCAGATCAGCCGCCGGTACAGCAGATCATAGATCTTTGTGTCTATGACCTTCGGCTTCAGCCATGAAAGCAGCATATGTGGATACGTCCGTCGCAGGCTCATGCTTTTTTTCTGGAAACGCATGAAATGATTGTGGGAAAAATACGGTATTTTTAACAGCTCCCGGTCCCAGCTGCCCGTTAAGCACAGCGGGAGCCTGTCATTCTTTTTATATTTATACGGAATGGCCCGTACCACATCCCATACCGGCCTGCAGACGATTGGCGGACAGCAATAGTAATAACTGTTCACAAAGTTTGGCATCACATTATCCATATCCAGGCGCATATAAGAAAATATCCGGTCCGCCTCGTCCAGGGATATTTCCGCAGACAATGACTGATCCCTTTTTACCTTTCCCCCGGCCATATCCGCCATCTGCCCGGTATCGGCCATCACAGCCCCGGAAAGCCCGTCATAAGAAAGTACCCGGTGAAAAATGCCGGATCTTAACAACACATCATCCGTATACTGCCCATATGTGTAAGGTCTGGTATAATATTTAGTGATTGTGGCGTTTTCCCTGATGCTTTCACCCATATAGCCAAACTCAATATAATCTCCGTCCCGGCCATCTCCCGCGCTTTTGATCTGTTCCATGATATCGAACCACTTTTTGTTATTCGCATATCCCCTGGAAACATATTCGCCGTATATATCGCACTGTTCCTCATCCAGCTGCCGTACACAGTCCTCAAAATCCATACTCACGTCAAATATCTCACAGGAAATCCCCTTCTGTGAGGAAATCATCTGACTGACTTTTATATCGCTTTCCGTGCCATTTGTAATACAATCCCCGCCGCTCCAGTAGCCGGTGCGCACTTGATTTCCCAGATAAAAATCCAGCGCCAGATACATTCTGGAATCCACGCCTCCGGTCAGAAACACAAACCGGTTTCTGGATATCTGCGCCAGCTTTTCCGCTTCCCGTACCATCTGCTTTCTGAGCATCCGGTACGCCTCTTCAAACGTGTCAAAATGATATTCTGTTGTATTCAGGCCGCATTTTATTACCTGTATCTGTTCTGTTTCCAGATCAATCCGCAGCTGCTCTGCTTCCATCAGTCTGTAAATATTCTGAAACGGCGTCCGGTTTCCGCACATTCCGGTTTTGGCCGCCATCACATGAAATATTTCACGGTCTGTTTTCTGGCCTGCGCATTTTTCTACATGGAAATAAGAATTTGTTATCACATATCTGCCGTCCGGCCCTGTATAATAGTACAGGGCGTAACTATGGGTTTCATCCACAACAATATTTATCTGACTGCCGGATTTGTATGCCAGCGCATAACATCCGGCCATCCGTTTTCTGATCTGTGTGAAAGTCAGTCCGGCCCGCAGGTCTTTATACATCTTTTCCAGTCCATTGTATCCGGCAGTAGCCCTGTACGCCCAGGTACCCGTACAGACAATAAAATCCTCGCCGGAAGTAAAACTGTTTACATGGTCTGTCTTTAATTTTTTATAAGCGTCCACATGTGGCGTGTATAAAGACGGACGAAATCCTGCTTTCTCAAAAATCTTTCTCATTTTTTCTTTCCAGATACCGCAACCTGATATAAATATTTTTCCCATATTACTAACCCCCTGAACATATCTTTCATCCTCTGCAGCCATTATTTTCCGTTCCGGAACCGGAACCAGGGCATGGGATAAACTCTTGCGGCCAGCCTCCATGTCAGTAAGAAACTGAACAGACTGACCGCAAACGTCGCCTGTGCGGCCCCTGTGGGCCCGTTCCTGCGGATCAGAAAATAATTCAGCACAGGATTTAATATAATTACCGGAATGGTAACGAGATTGTACTGTTTCATACTCCTGGTATAATAAATATAACTGACGACCATCATCTGCATTGCCGTAAAAGCATATCCCGGAGCCAGCCAGATCAGATATGCCGCCGCATCCTCATAACTTCCTCCTGTCATATACTTTAGCCCTGTCCCGGCAACGGCAGACCATAGTATACTTAATACAGCAAAAAACGCAAAATACAGATACGTAAATACTACGATCCTGTTTTTATCTTTCCTGCCGCCGCATCCCAGTTTCCGATAATGCC
The DNA here is from genome assembly GCA_947642745.1 of uncultured Eubacterium sp. Taxonomy (GTDB): domain Bacteria; phylum Bacillota; class Clostridia; order Lachnospirales; family Lachnospiraceae; genus Eubacterium_J. Next base: position 6,288 of record CANRTU010000051.1, on the reverse strand, counting down.
AGGGCACATAGGCAAGATTAAACGCCTGCGCCAGAAACAGCACCGGAAGCGCAAACTGATTGCCCACCGCATACAGTCCGGTCTGTGATACATTCTGCATACTGGTAATAAAAACCCTGTCCGTATAAGTCAGTATGGAAGTTTTTAAAAGAGCGGGAATCATCGGTATGCCAAAATGCAGTATGATATCTTTCAGATACGTAAGCTTAATCACCGGAACAACGCCAGTATGTTTACATGCCAGAATCATTCCCGTCAGAGAGAATATACACTGGGCCGCCAGTATGGACCACAACCGTCCGGAAACAGCCAGTCCATAACAGGCCACAAAGAGTATGCCCAGTCCTGTATCCACGACTGTATGCAGGTTTCTGAACACGGCATATTCAAAAACCCTGTCCTGCATCTGCATAACGACCAGCGCCACCGTAATCAGTACGCTGAATCCTGTCATCAGTACGGCGCATACCGCCAGCTCTTTGGAAATACCAATATGACTGTATATACCTGATGATATAAAACAGGCGGCGCAGATTCCCAGAAATGTATTTACAACTACCAGCGCAACACAGGTAAACAGATAAGATCCGTTACCCTCTTTCCCCGGATCAGCCAGCTTTCTCTCCAGTGCGGTATACACGCTCATTCCGATAAATGGCGTCAGCACAGACACACTGGCATTTACCATGGACAACGTACCGTATTCGCCAGTCGTTAAATATCTGGTCAGAACCGGAACCAGCAGCACGCTGATTCCGGCATTAAAAAACGATGAGACCGCATAGACAGACGCTGACCGGAACAACCTGCCTTTGCAAATCTGCTTCAACCTGTCCGGAGACAGCTTATTTATAGACCACTTATCCAGAAACAACTTTTATACACCTTTCATAACCGGCAGGGCAGCGGACCACACAACATGTACGGCTGTTTTGCGCAGCCGCTGTATTTCTGATCAGCAGGACAAGATATATTTTGGAAATAAAACTCGTCGTATAAAACGGATGCAGCATAAAGCACAGATAGGCCATTGCCACAGAATACAGTACAGCCCCACGGTATCTGCCTTTTGTATTTAATAAACATACATATCTGGCAAACAGCAGCGTCTCCGCCATAAGTACAGCCAGTCCCGCCAGTCCGTATATCATTAGTACTTCCATAATAAAGTTATGTGGTTCTCCCGGCATGTCATATCTCAGCTTAAAAGCCATATCCCCGCTTCCCCATAACTGCCGCAGCGCCAGTCCGCTCTTCCATTTATCAATCGCCTGCAGCATAATATGATATCTGTCTGTATCCAGACAGCCCAGCAGGTACAGATATCCTTCCCGGATCTTTTCATGAAACACCAGGACTGCCATAGCTGCTGCCGCCACACATCCGGCTGCTGTTCCCCGGATCTTCGCACTGATTTTCCGGGGCACTGAAAATGTCCTGCTTTTTTTCAGCGCATATCTGACAGATAATAATAAAAAAAGCAACACGCCTGCCCTGTATGTGGTGCTGTTATATACAAAAAACAAAGCGGCCGCAGACAGCAGATGACAGACTTTTATCAGTGACCATTCTCCTCTTTTCACAACATACAGATGCGGAAACAAAACCAGGTTAAAACATCCACAGGTATTTAATCCCGGCAGTTCCAGCCAGTCGTTCAGCCAGTGTCTGTTCCATTCATGTCCGAGTTTTATGTATGTATAACAGGCGGTAAAAGTCATAACCGCCGCAAAGAGCGCAAAGGTTTCTGTCAGATCTTTTCCGTTTCCTGAAAATGAATCCGCCAGCATGACACAGACCGGAATGGCACACAGGCATTTTGTAAGTCCCACTATCCTCCAGGACATCTCCGTACCGGCAATGGACGCCTGTATCAGCATCAGTACCAGCCATCCGGCCGTCACCAGCATAAAATACAGATTCCTGTGTGTCTGAAGCACATTTCTTATGTTTTTCAAAAAGAGCATCCCGATGATAAGAAAGAATAAAATCTCACCGGCAGCCCCTCTCCATATGCATGAAAACAGCAACAGCAGTAGCACTGTCTGATCTGATACTACATTTATATACATAAACGCATCTCATTCCTTTTTGTTTTTCCTGTTATTTTCCTGTCATTCTGTCCTTTTACCACGGTACTCCGTATGACCTGTATGTCTGACAAAATACCGGATGATCTCACTGTTCATACGATAATCAAACTTTCTGGCAAAATAATAGCGGCCCCGCTTTATTTTCTTCAGGTCTTTTCTGCTGATGAGAAGCGGATGATTCATGGTACCGAATGTTTTTCCAAAACGAACGTACATCAGCTCATCTTCCACATCCGCCGCATATTTAGAATTCATAATAATTGTCTGAAAAAACATCAGGTCTGAAGCAAGGCTGTCTGCCCAGAAAGTTACATAATCTATATCCGCTTTTATATAATCCAGTATATAGGCAGCCACTTTTGCCGGACATAGAAACCAGGTCCTTCCTTCATAAATAGTGACCGGATGTTTCATTTTTTTCAAAGCAGGCCTTGGATTCATATGGCATGCGCACAATATCTGCATTATGATCCGGATGAAACGGTAAATATGGTAATCATTCCTTATCATAAGCCACTCCGGCCAGGCGATCCGGTATCTTGCGGCTGCCCTTCCGCTGTCCTTTACAATTCCGCTGATCCGGATAAATATCTTCTCCGGCCTGTCCCGCAAATATTCGTACAGTCCTTTCCTCACCAGTAAGTCCTGCCCGGACCCAAAATAAATATGGGAATAGTTCCCGCCGTTTCGCAGCGCCTCGTCCATTAAAAAAATACCTGCCTGTACGATTTCAAAACTGCCCCATCTCACGTCATATCTGCTGAACACTTTTACCCGGCCGTCTTTCATCAGACGTCCCGCTATCTTTTGATTCTTTGCGTCCACATGAATATAAATATCCGCATCCCCATAATCCAGAATCTGCCTGATAAACAGATTCACCTGGCCCGGATCTTTATGTACCAGCAACAGATACGCTATTTTAATTTTCATTGTTCTCCCTGCTTTCCGGTTACACACCATCCCTGCGAATGCTCCTGCCTGAATACATTCCAGGCATATATTACTTCCTGCCGGGTAATTTTTTGTGACCGTTTTACAACCGCTCCCCGGTAACTTCTCCGTTTCTTCAGGTAATTCTCAAACGAACCGATCCGGACAGCCGGTATCCCGGCGTATACTCCGTTTTCCTCCAGATTTTCACACACCAGTGTGTCAGCCCCGATAATACAGTTACTGCCGATTTTCACCCCGTACAAAACCGTACTGCCTGCTCCGATAAACACATTGTCCATAATTTCTATACACCCTGCTTTTTCCATATGGATATACCCCCCCCCGGAGAATCCGTGGGCAGAACCAGATGAATGGCATCGTGTGTAATAAAACTGACATTACTTCCCACTACAATATTATTATGAAATCTGATAAGTTCCGGATAAAGAGGCAGCATACGGGGAAAATATGAAACATTTTGTCCGCATCCCATAAACAGCCTGTTCATAAACTGTCGTCGTCTTTTTCCATGTAAGAAATAAAGTTCCAGTGACTGGACAAATCTTTTAAGCGTCATGATTCTCCTTCTGGTTTTTCGTTTGTGATTCCGCCGTACTGCTTCCTGTAAAAACCTCCATGGTGGGGGATGTATCCGGACTGATGCCTGTCCTTTCAAAAACCGCCTTTACCGTAGCGGCCAGTATTTTTATATCTCCCAGAAATGTTACCTTTTTGATATATTCCAGATCGTATGCAAACTTTTCCTCCCAGGAGAGACTGTTCCTGCCGTTTACCTGTGCCAGTCCGGTCAGCCCCGGGGTTATATCATGCCGGTGTTTCTGCCGTCTGTCATATACGCCCATATATTCCACCAGAAGGGGTCTCGGGCCAGTCAGTGACATATCGCCTTTGATAATATTTATGAATTCCGGCAGTTCATCCAGGCTCATACTGCGCAGAACCTGTCCAAAACGGGTGAGGCGCTCTTCATCCGGAAGCAGCCTGCCTGTATGATCCGTTTCGTCTGTCATGGTACGAAACTTGTAAATCCGGAACTGCCGCCCATATAATCCGGTCCGCCACTGGGTGAATAGTACCGGGCTGCCCAGTTTCTTCCATACGAGCAGCGCTGTGATTCCCCATACCGGAAACAGCACGACCGCCGCCAGAATACCGGCCAGCAGATCCAGAGGCCTCTTTATCACCGCCTCATAAGGGCCGTAAGGAACATGACGTCCCTGTTTTAACGCCTCGTACTGCCGCTTTCCTGTTAAATGTCCAGCAACAGCGCCTGTAACAATTCCTGCGACCATCGAGAGCATAAGCATCCTGTTTCTTTTCATTGAAAGCACCTGTGAATAATATCCATGACCAGCCGCTGCTGTCCGGCGTCCATTTTAATATCTGACGGCAGGCACAGCCCACGCTCAAACAGATCACCGCTGACAGACTCCCGGGCTCCCATATCTGTATCCGGGCCGCTGTCTCCCCTGCCGGTCCCGTTTTTTGTGACAAAACTACAGGACTGGAACACCGGCTGCATATGCATGGGTTTCCATACCGGCCGCCCTTCTGCGTGAAAGGCGGCTAACGCCTCCAGTATCCCGGACGGGCTGCTTCTGCCCGCTTCTTTTTGATAGACTGCCCTGCGGCCGGAACGCACTGTTTCCGCCATATGGTTTTTGTCTATCAGTATGCATGAAAGCCAGTGACTGCTTCCTTCGTCAGCCGGGTTCATGGTTACCGGCAGTCCTTTCAGTCCGTCTTTGTATGTCTCATAAACAGCCCGCTTGCGTCTGATATGATCGTCCAGATATTCCCACTGTCCACGTATAACTCCGGCCACCACATTGCTCATCCTGTAGTTATATCCCAGCTCTTCGTGTTCATACCAGGGTGCGTCTTCCCGGCTTTGTGTGCTCCACTTTCTGGCTTTGGCGGCACTGTACGCATCCCCGGTCAGCAGCATGCCGCCTGAACTGCCGGTAATTATTTTATTTCCATTAAAGCTTATAATCCCATAATCTCCAAAACAGCCTGTCATCTTTCTGCCTGCGGCGGCACCAGGACTTTCCGCGGCAGCCCCAAGGCTTTCTGCGGCATCCTCAATCAGCAGCGCACCGTGTCTGCGGCAGATCTCTTTAATCTCACAGATCCTGCCCGGCGTCCCGTATAAATGGACCGTTACCACTATTTTTACATCCGGATATAACTGAAAGCCCCGTTCCAGCGCCTCCGGGTCCATATTCCAGGTCCCATATTCAGAATCAATAAACACCGGCTCGCCGCCCTCATATACAATGGGATTTACTGTGGCGCCAAATGTCAGGTCTGATACAAACACCCTGCTTCCCAGCAGACTGCCGCCATACCCCCTGCCCCGGGGTGTACGGATACCGGTGGAAGAGTGGTACAGTTTTTCCGCCGCCAGTTTTACCGCCAGATGCAGCGCCGCCGTCCCACAGCTAAGCGCAACCGCATGTCCTGCCCCCAGACCAGCAGCTACCGTCTTTTCAATATGGTCAATGTTTTCCCCCTGGGTAGTCATCCAGCCGGATTCGTAGGCCTGTGTCATAAAATCCAGTTCCTCCCCATGCATGGTGGGGGATGACAGCAGCGCTTTTTTTTCCAGTGGCGCCAGGTCCTTAAATCCAGGATCATTGATAAAATCGTACATTTATTTTTCCTCTGTCAACGCCGGCCCGGTCACGGCCAGTCTGTAATACTTCCCGTATATCTCTTATATGCGGGAATGCTTTTTATGTTTTCTATGTTCCCGCAGGCGCCGGATCTTCCGGTCTGCGCTTATGTACCGCTCATAATTTCCGCCACCGACTTCATAATTTCTGTATACATTCCATAATTGCTGGTGTTTTGCAGTTTTGACTGTTTCCACATATCCGGCAGTCCGTATTCTTCCGGCTGCGGCCCCCACAAAAGTTCATCCGCATTCATTTCCAGCTGATCGCATAAAATGGCAAACGTGTCCAGACTCATGAAGCGGGTGCCACGTTCAATATGACCCATAAAAGAAAGGCTGATGCCGCATTTTCCGGCCAGCATCTGCTGTGTCCAGCCTTTTTTCTTTCTGGCCTGACGGATTCTCTGCCCGATCCTGCCATATTCCAGTCCTCCCATATGCCATACCTCCAAAAACCACCTGACCCCCGGCGCCGTCTGTATCCGCCGTTTATTTGCCCGGATCCCTTCCGGCAGTTACAGTTCTGCCAGACAACAATTTACCGGAAATTGTTGTCTG
>CANRTU010000050.1 GCA_947642745.1 uncultured Eubacterium sp. | reverse complement strand
AACCTTTTCAGAATACTTCGATTCAGTTTTTACAGAATTTTTTTCATACTCTCGCAAAAGAACAAGCCTATCACCGTGTAAAGGTGTAGGCTTGTTTTGGTGTGGTTCTATTCGTGCTCCGTTTGTGTTCCGTCTGGTATATATTCAAGAATATCGCCAGGTTGACAATTTAGGTACTTGCATAATGCTTCAATAGTTCTAGTGTCTATATGTCCATTTTCGTGTATCTTTTTCCATGCGGATTGACCGACAATCTCTTGATAATCCTCATTAATTTGTTCAATTATATTATCGCAAGAAGATGTTTCAAAATTTGATACATTTAGTATTTCAAATTTAATTTTTTTGTTATCATTTACAAAGCCTACCGGAATGATTAATGTACAAACTCCATCCGGTATGGGAACCATGAATAAATATATGGTTAATCTTACTCTTAATAATGAAGTAACAATACTAAATCTTCCCGTAATGGATTCTGAGATTGGGAACCAGGGAATTGATGTATTAATTGGTATGGATATTATTTCAATGGGAGACTTTGCAGTTTCAAATTTTGATGGAAAAACACAATTTACTTTTAGAATACCATCGCAGGAACATGTAGAATATCATAGGTAATAAAAAGACACCAGGTATGGTGTCTTTTATTATTCTAATTTATTTGACAAGAATTAAAATCTACTCCCACAGTTCCAAGTCTTACCTGCATCGTCAACGGACCCTGCCACCACCACCCAAATGCTGCTGTTTTAACCGCTCTGTTGGTGAGTGTAATCTTGTTAATGTTACCTGAACCGCAAACAGGACACTTTGTAATGTTATTAACTTTGTCCAAGACCTGATTTTTTATCTGTCTTAGTGTAGTATCCTGTTCGGCTTTTAGTCTGGCTTATTTTTCTTTTTGACGTTGATTAAATTCTCGCATTTGATTATTACAATATTTATTTGGAGCTATACTGGAATTGAAAATCTTGTGTTAATAAAAGATATTCTATCAGAGGTAAGTTGAGAGGGCAATATTACTACCCTCTCCCACTAATGACTCAAATTTCTGTAATACTGGTTATCTTTCCCAATACCAACCCTTGAATAACCAATTTACGGTTTGATGGTATATCCACAGGATCATAATCCTTATTCAACGAGATAATAGAAATTTTCTTTTTATTCTTCTTGTATTTTTTAAATAAAGTATCGCCATCATAAAAGAAAATTCCTAACTGACCACTATTTAATGTATTTTGACTTTTTACAAGTAGTATATCACCATCATGATAATCCGGCTCCATACTGTTACCAGTTATCTTTACGGCAAAATCAGCTTTCCTATTATCCGTTGTAATTTTTACATATGCAGCAGTTTCGTCTCCGATAAAGTTACCATGTCCTGCGGATACAGGAAAATCATAGAACCGGATAATTTTAAGATTTATATCTTCAATTTCACCAAAAAGATAATCATTTGCCATTTGGATTCTATTTTTGACAGATTTATTATCATTTACGCTTTTACCACAATATTTATAAAATTCATCATTATGATTTAATTCATAAAATCTTTTACTTATGTCTTTTGGAATATTATTTAAATTGTTTGCAAACGCAACCATAACTGAATCACAAACACCAGAATTTAATCCGTTTTTTATATGGAATGGTGTTTTAACCAAATTATCGTAAATTGCATTAACAACAGAATTAAAAAGCTCTGCTTTTTGTTTCAATTCTGTATCACTCATATTTTTATGGGCTTGAAAATAAAGTGTCAAAAAGTCATCCATTGGCCTCCTGTATTTATCATAAGAATCATATAAAGCAAAAAACCTTAAAATTAGTTCAATATCTCTTTGTCTTTTTCTATCCTTTTCACTTGTTATAAAAGATTGCCATTTTTTGTTTCTATATTAGATCTAATAGAAATTTGTTAAAATTACCTGCACAGATACAGTTTCGTATTTCTTGTTTTGTTAATGGCGTACCACCTGTATTTAATCTTCTAAATATTTCAAAAATTTTAGGCAAATCGTTTTCATCATTTACTTTAACAGTTGTAATTTGTAATGTCCTGTTGCAAAACTTTCTTTGTATTGATGGATCAAGTTCAGCATATGTTTTATTGTAATATGGACTATCTTCTGCCAAACCAGTAAGACGAAAATTAATGAATTTCTTATATTCGTTATCAATATCCTCTGGCTTTATAGAACCTGTAAAATAAAGAATACTTTTTGTTCTTTGTTGTCCATCTATAATATATTGATATTCATCTGAATCTTTATAGAACATCAATGCCGGGATAGGTAAATTAGACAGTAATGATTCTATAAATAAACTTGCTTGTTTTATAGACCAAACAAACCGTCTTTGGAAGAAAGGAATTGTTAAATCACCACTATTCCACATATCAATTAAACTTTTTACATATAAGTTCGCATTTTCTGGAATATCGACATTTGATATATATTTACCTTCAAATTCATCATCGAAGAAATCTTCGTTTTTACTATTAAATATTTCATCCATACTAATTCCTCCAAAGTTTTTGGAAAATTATACCACAATTTGTCGATTATGTGTAGAGAGGATTCTAAAACAGCAAAATATGACTATAGTTTAATTTCATTCTTTTAATAGCATTTTATATAGTAGTCGCAACAGATTACAACTTTTCCTATTATTCCAAATTTCTATAATAATCTATGCCATATATTGTAGAATTTTATAATTATTTAGACAATACATTGCGTTCAATTATAAAAGTTTTAACTTATTGGAGTAGTCTTATACTCTAAAAATACATAAGGTCGTGATTGGATATTATTTTTATTTAAGAGATAGTAATACTCTTTTTCGGGTATTAAATGTAAAATACGTTGATAAAAATCACTTCCTTTTATTTCAACTAACTTTATTCTATTATCTCTTTCAAAATAAATATAAGTGTATATATCATCATGTTTTACAGTTACGTTTTCAATTTTATTCATATCTTTTCTGGAACCTATGATTGCACCAGCTTCACCTGCAATTAGTCCACCAATAACCGCTCCAGAAATAGATATATTTTTACCATTGTCAATTATTTCATTTGTATAACTTATTGTTCCATCTTTAGTAAAATATTTGATGTTATCGTATTTTATAAGAATAATACGGTTTGCTACATCCATTTCAGTACCACAATTAAGAGCATCCGGGCAAAACACTATATCTTTGTTACTAAACCATATGTACCCTGGTATCTGATTGACGCATATTTCACTTGTTTTTGTGATATTCTCTTTAAAAAGAATATTGTTTTCGTTACACCATACTTTTATTTTTTCTTCATATTCATTGTTTATTTTATTTATTGGTTCCACTCTTTTTTCAATTATGTTTTGATTTATTTGACCCATTTTTTTTTGCAAAAAGATATAAGACTATACATATTACACCTATAATTATAAGAATGCTCATAGATTAATTCTCCTTATTTTTAATATGTTTCTCCAAAAAACATAAATTAGTGAATCTCCACAATGCACATTAGCATATCTCCACAATATGCATTATAACATAGTACGATATTCAGAACAATAACAAATGAATCTACTGGAGCAATTAAATCTATTGGACTATTTGGAAAAACAATAGATGAACTAAAGAAATCTTTATCTAGTGTAAAAGCAAATGGATTATTTAATACACTCTTTAATAGTTCAACTATTGATGAAACTGTTATAACAAAATATAATAGAGAAATTGAAAAAGCAACTGTTAATGGTGCTACTATGGCAGAAAAACAACAGACAATGAAAACTGCTATGGAAGGAACTAATAAAGCAACCGCACAATTAATCGGCTCTACTAATGGGGCAGTTGTATCAACAGAAGCATTAACAGCAGCTCAAAATAAATCTACACTTGCGGCTAAAGCAGGCCGAGTGGCTTTGAAAGGTTTAGCAATCGCAGGAAACATGATTTTATTCGCAGCTATTGCAAAAGGGATCTCATTTGTATCAGAAAAACTCCATGAATTCGCAAATGCTACCGAAATAGCAAAAGAAAAAGCACATGCATTTGGTGAATCTGCAAGAAATTCTATGGAGAATATAGCAGATAATAAATCCACCCTTTCAGGCCTCAACGAAGAATACCAGAAACTATCAAAAGGGGTAACTGATTTAGGTACAAATACCAGCCTCACTTCTGATGAATACGGCAGATACAAAGAAATTGTATCTCAGATTTCTGACATTATGCCAAACCTAAATACACTCTTTAATTCACAAGGGGAAGCTATTGGTTTTGCACAAGGGAAATTGTCCGATTTAAATGATGAATATGAACGCCAGATACAATTAGAATCGCAGAAATTTCTTGTTAATGGAGATTCAGAAGGAAATACTTTACAGGATGCTTTAGACAGCTTTAGAAATCTTGATAAGCATGGGATTTTCGAAAGTTTTACAAAAGGCATTAAAAACTTTTTTGGTTTTTATGATGAAGATGATGTTCCAGCCGGTGCCCTATTATCTGTCTTTGAAGAAATAAAAGATAAATCAAAGGAAGGCCTTCTTCAGTATCTGAATGCTGTTGATACCGATTCTAATGGTGCATATTTGCAGACAGAAAATAGCAGGGCTAAAGCAATCGCACAGAAAATGTTGGAAAGCTCTGGAAAGCAGATAAAGGATATGACAGATGAAGATTTTAATAATCTGAAACTTAATATCATCTCTCATATTCAAAGTTTAAAAAATGAATATGATGTAGAAATGTCCAATATCAAAGCCGGAATGATAAAGTCTGCTTATTCCAAAGAAGAATTCTGGACTCTTGATGATAAACAGAAAGATAATGTCACTGCCCTTCTGTCATCAATTACTTCTGACACATTCAAAAATATTTTTAGAGGAAATGAAAACATACCGCAGTCTGATTTAGAAGCATATATCGGCAGGCTTATAAACGGTATAAAAACTAATCAAAACGGATTTGCAGATGCATGGAATGGGCTGTTTTCTTTAGATACATCAAAACTTACGACAGATGAATATATAACAAAGATACAGGATTATAAAGATAAAATCTGCGATACTCTCGAGATCAGCGGAGACGACCAGCGCAGAGAGTGGATGGTTACACTCGGTTTTGATATTGATATAAACCAGGCAAATCTTGACGGATTACAAAGAAAAATTGAAGAAATTACCGGATCAAATGATTCATCTGATACAATTAAATGGGTTAAATCACTTACAATAGATGAATGAAATTTTGCTAATTCTGATGCGTTTGTCAATGCCTTGGTAAAGCGTAAACAGGAGCTTAATGGATTAGCTCTTACTGCCAAAGACTATGAAACCGCTTTAAACGATGCTCAGACTGCCCAAAAGAAATCAGAGCCTAAAATGAAATCCCTCTCCAAAGCACTCTCCGGTTTAGACGAAGATGCAATCAGTGATTACCAGTCCAAAATAGCCTCTCTTCAATCTTATCTCGAAAAGTTCAGTTCCGGCAGTTACTCTTCTGCTGATATGCTTACGCTTACAGATGAATTTGGAATTGTCGGAGACTCCGCAGAAGAAGTGTCAAAGAAGATCCAGAAATTAATGAATAAGGAAATGAAATCCATCGTTGCCCAGATTGATGAAATCCTAAATACACAAAATCTGGATGGAGAGACACGCAAAGCGTTAGAACTCTTAAAGCAGACTCTGATTGATGTAAACAAAGAAGCCAGGAATCTTTCCGGCTTTACACTTACTAATAATGCTCTTGCAGATGTCCAGAAATTATCAGGCGGCCTGGACCAGCTGGATAAAATCTATTCCGACATTCTTGACAAAGAAGACTTTGACTGGTCTTCCATCCTGAATAACGCTGACTTCACAAAAACATTCAGTGCGTATACAAAGGAATACAAAAACTTTATAAACACGGTTTCCTCTTCCCCGGATGATATCAATGCATGTCAGAGCGCATTTAATAATCTTGTATCTGCCTATATATATGGATCGGGCGTGCTTGATGAAGTAACAGAAGCAACAAAGGCCGGAACAATTGCGATGCTTGAGCAGATGGGTGTATCCAATGCGGCAGCCATTGTCGAACTAACGCTTGCCAGGAATGAAGAACTTCGCAAGTACGAAACACTGGCAGTTACAGCAGCCACGGAAGATATGGCGGAAAAGACGAACAATTCCACAAAGGAACTTCTGCAGGAAGCAGATATGAGCACGTATGCCAGAAAGGCCCTTTTTGAGCTTGTTGCGCAGCAGACAATATTTGCGAACCAGGATTTAGGATTCCGCGAAAAAATAAACGGGCTTAAAAAGCTTGCCGGTGCCTACATGAGTGTAGCCAATGCCAGAACCTTCAAAAAAACACTTGACCGGAACATAGAATCAAACAACCTGCTGATGCGTTCTGGGCAGAGGGGCCTTACATTAGAGGAAATATACCAGAAGACATACGATCAGCTGTCTGATAAACTGTTCCCCGATGTGGAAATCCCAGAACCGGAAATCATTTACACAGGCGGCTCCACGACAAGGGATACGATCGAAAACATCCGAAAGGAACAGGAACAGGCGCAGAAAGAAGCTGAAGATGCCCGGAAAAAAGCATTAGAAGAAGCTGAACGGAAAAAGAAAGAGGAAGAAGATTCCAAAGAACAGTTCGACTGGATGGCAGTTGCGCTTGATAAATTATCCAGCGCAGCTTCAAAAGCAAGGGATAAGATAGACGACCTGCTGACTTTCGGCGCAAAGAAGAGGCAGACGCAGAAGGCGATTGAAAAGACGACAAAGGCGATTGAGGCACAATACAGGGCCATGAAGAAATATAAAGCCTATGCTTTAGAATTTTCTGCCGGTGCCGCAAAAGAGACTACAGAGCTTGTTACAGAAACCGTATCCAATGCCGCCTCCAATGCTGCCTCTAATGCTGCGTCAGGCATTGCATCAAGCGTCACGTCGGAGGTTGCAGGCGCTGCCGCCGGTGTTGTCAACGATGCCATGCAGTATGTGGGGAAACTCCCTTATGTATGGGGCGGCACAAGCCTTACAAGCGGAGCGGACTGCTCCGGGTTTGTACAGCAGCTCTATAAAAAGTACGGTGTTAACCCCGGCCGGACTACATGGGATCAGATCAGGCAGGGAACACCTGTTGACAAAAGGGACTTGCAGCTGGGCGACTTAGTATTTTTCGGTACCCCTGGAAACCCAACGCACGTCGGGCTTTATGCAGGGAACGGGCAGTTCATCCATGAGCCAGGGACAGGGGAAACAGCAAAAGTCTCTTACCTGTCTTCACGCACTAATTATATTGGCGCAAGGCGTTTCAGCGGTATCCCTGCTTCTGCCCTTTCTTCAGATGTTTCCTCCCCGGTTTATGACACTTCTTCTTCAGAAATCACCTATATAAAGACCGTACCGGGAATTCCAAAAGAAACGCTTGCAAAGTACCAGAAGAAAGTCCGGGAGGGCGGCTTTGATGTCGGGACAATCAGAAATGAAAAGCTGAAAAATGCCATCAAAACTTATCAGGAATGGTGGGAAAAGGTACAGGCATGTAAAGATGAAATCGACAGCCTGAACAGCACCCTGAAAGAGCTTTACCGGACAATGGCTGGAATACCGCTCGAAAAAAGGGATAAGAAAGCGGAATCTATTGATTCGCGGACAGAACTTCTGGAGAGCAGGCGTGAAAATGCTGACGGCATTACAGTCAGTAAAAAGAAGTTCCGCCAGACCAATAAGCAGGTTAAGAAATCTGGGAATGCCGTAAAGAGAAACATCCGTACAAAGAAACAGAAGAATGCATCCGGGCTTACAAAACAGGAACGCAGGGAATTGAACTCCTCCATCAGGTCCGGGAAGGCCATACCGCAAAAGATACTTGATTCCATCGACAGCGGTGCCCTGTATGACAGCTGCAGGGGATACAATGATGCTGTATATAACCACAGCCTGTACGCAGAAACAGCGCCTTCCCTGAAACAAAATATTAATAAGTACAATTCGTTGACCAATAAGCTGATCAAAAAGGAAAACGCAAAGGAAAAAGTATACAGGGCCGCCTACGGCGATGCGTCAAAAGGGTATTCAGAATCTTTAAAGAAAGTATCCTCTTCCGGGTCGGATGTTAAAAAGATTCTGAATGACGGGAATACAAAGATAAAGAAAAATGTCATAAAGAAGATCAAAAACTGCATCCGGTCTAAAAAAGAAATACCGGCAGGGCTTCTCGCACAGTTTGACCAGTCAGGCACCTTTGTCCAGACATGCCTTGCGTATAACCGGACCATCATGCAGATGAATGCGGAAAAAGAAGTCCTGAAAACCGCTGAAACAGACTGGAAGCAGCAGCAACAGGACTCCATCCGGCAGAAACGGGAAAAGAAAATTGAAAAACACCAGAACCGCGCGGATAAGATACAGGAAAGAATTGACCGGAACGATGCACTTGCAGAAAATGAAGTGCTTCCAAAACAAAAAAACAAGTTCCTGAAGAAAAAACTGAAGCTCCTGAAAGAGTTCTACAAAGAGCAGATAAAGATTGCAAAGCTCGAAGGAAACAGCGTTGAAGCGGAAAGATTAAAAGCCGAATGGATCAGGGCGCAGCGTGATAATAAGATCGAACAGCACCAGAACAATGCCGACTATTACCAGAGTAAGATCGACCGCAATGATGCCATAGCAGAAAACAGGATTTCTGCAAAAGAGAAGAATGAATATCTGAAAGACAGTTACAGGATTACCGGAAAACGGTATGACGAGCTGATCAGGATTGCGGAAATCGGGGGAGACCTGGTTGAAGCTGATACGCTCCATGCACAAAAGACAAAGGATTTAAATGATATCCGGAAACAGATTTACCAGAATCTTGCGGATGAACACGCTGCAAATACTGAATATTTCCAGCAGCTTGCGGATATCTCTGTGTCTGCGGAAGACAGGACCGGCTACCGGATGAAAGTCCTGGACGAGCTGAAATGGCAGTACTTAAACAAGCGCAATGCTGAATTTGACGACCCGCAGGAGCAGGAACGTCTTGACACCGAACTGCAGGGGAAAATTGGTGAATATTACAAAACCATGTCCGATGATGTCCGCACAGAATATGAACAGCAGATTTCCCTTGTCAGGAACGATATGGCGGATCTGGACAATGAAATATAGAAGACAGAAGCCTCCGGACGGCGTGTGGATGCCTCGTTCTACCAGCATAAAATCTCCATGGAAAATGAAATCCTCGCAAAACTCGGGGAAGAAGAGGCCGGGCTCCGTGAACGGCTCGCAGATATAAAAATGTATTCTTCCGAATGGTACGAGGTACAGGATGCCATTCAGAACGTCCAGGATGCACAGGCTGATTCGCTTGCCTCAGTTAAAGAATATAAAGATGCTGTTACTGAAATCGCCAATACCATCCAGGATGACATTGTATCTGCCTTCCATGATATCAATAATGAAGCCGGCTTATTAATCACCCTTCTGGGTGATAACCTGAGCGATTCCGACCCCGGGACTCTTACACAGGACGGGCTTGCCGCACTGTCGCTGTATGTATCGCAGATGGAAGTATCAAAAAAATCCGCTGCATCTTTGCATGATACGATCCAGTCCATGCAGGAGGCCGCAGATAAAGGCATACTTTCCTTTGTGGACGCAAACGGTATACAGCGTGACTACGCTTCTGTTTATGAGCTGAAAGAAGATATAGGGGATCTGTATTCCTCATACCGGGATGAGATTAAAAGCACCTATGACTATGAATCCGGAATTGTGGATTTGATGAAACAGAAATACCAGGCGGAGTCTGATTACCTGAAAGATTTAATAGACAAAAAGAAAGAATCACTCAATTTAGAAAAAGATTAAAAGAGGCTGTTATAGGACGAATTTTAACCGTCAGTACAATAGCCTCTTTTTAGTCCGCTATATTCCGAAAGGATATAGTGTATTGTTCTGAATTGCTGGAAAACCCTTAGAGTTTCATAAACTACAACATAAGAATGAAATACGTCTAAGTGTGAAAGTTTTAAAATTATGAAAATTGGGCAACCAGCAGCGAAACCCCGAACAGGGGGACGTTCAACGGCCATTGGTTGTAATACCAATAGGGAGAAGTCTCCCGAAGCGGAACACACCTAAGTTTAATTTTAAATACGGTGAATGATATGGTCTGCGCTTTAGTGAAAATTAAAGAAAATTTACTTTTAAGTAAAATCTATAAGGTTTAACGAGCCTTTATAAATAAAAAATTGTTTAAAAATTGAATATGGTACTCAGATCCTTATTTGGCTTATGAATACTGACAAAAAGAAAAATATACAAGTGAGGTGATGGGTAACGAGAAAAAGAACACATGAGGAATACATATCAGAATTAGCCGTCAAAAATTCTACAATAAAAGTTGTCGGCAAATATATAAATGCAAATACTAAAATTATGCATTATTGCACGATACACAATATTTATTGGGAAACAACGCCATCAAGGGTATTACAAGGGGCTGGATGCGAACAATGTGGATACGAAAAAATTAGTAATTCTAAATATAAATCACATAAGCAATATATTAAAGAAGTAGAAAAAAGCAATCCAAATATAGAAGTAATTGAAAACTATGCAGGTGTATCAATTCCAATTAAACATTATTGCAAAAAGCATAATTTATTTTGGAGTGCTTCTCCTGATAATATATTACACGGCCATGGATGTTTAGAATGTGGAAAAGAAAAAATAGGAGATAAAAATACTAAAAGTCATAACCAATATGTTTCTGAACTAAAAGAAATAAATTCAAATATTATTGTTATTGATGCATATATAAATGCATATACTCCTGTTCTCCACAAATGTTTAATTGATGGATATGAATGGAGTGCAAGACCAGGGAATGTTCTTAACGGCACCGGATGCCCTAAGTGTCGTGAAAGTTCTGGCGAACGTCAAATAAGACAATGGCTTGAAAAGCATAATATAAAGTATATATATCAAAAAGTATTTAATGATTGCCGTGATATTAATCCTCTTCCATTTGATTTTTATTTACCAGATAATGTTATATGCATAGAGTATGATGGAGGACAGCATACAAAACCAGTTGATCATTTTGGAGGTGTTAAAGCATTTGATCGCATAGTTAAACACGACAGGATGAAAAATGAATATTGTAAAAATAACGGTATACCACTTCTTCGTATACCATATTTTAA
The DNA here is from genome assembly GCA_947642745.1 of uncultured Eubacterium sp. GTDB lineage: Bacteria > Bacillota > Clostridia > Lachnospirales > Lachnospiraceae > Eubacterium_J. Next base: position 21,944 of record CANRTU010000050.1, on the reverse strand, counting down.
AAATGTTGAAGAAGAGTTAAACAATTTTTTATTTATTTAATATAGTAACAAATGGTTATATGAATATTCAAAAAATATCAGAAAACAGACAGACAATATTGAATCCTTACGCAAACAGATTGCGGCGTTAAGCGGGGACACCTCCACGGAAACCGGCGCAAGGGTACAGAAACTGCAGTCCCGGCTGAAGGATGCGGAGGATGAATTAAAAGATACCGAATATGACCGTTATATTTCCGACCAGCAGGACATGCTTGATAATCTCTTTGAGGAATATTCCGGCCTGATAACGGATCTGGAAAAGAACCGTGACAGGCTGCTGCAGGAAGGGCTGGACTTATTCGCACAGACAGGCTCCGAAGTTCAGGATACCATAAGGGACACGGCAGAGGAATATGGCTACCGGATCACGTCCGAAATGGACGGCATTATAACATCCATTGAAAACATGGGTTCCCTTTCCATTTATTTTGAGGCGGACGGGATTGTCACGCAGTCCCTGAACAGTATAGCGGCAGAGATACAGAAAGCATATGTTTCCATCACGGAGCGGATGAAACAGAAGGATGATTCGGCTGACACCGGACACAGAGGGGATTATGACGTATACACCGGCGAAACTGACCACAGTACCGGACTGACGGCGGAGAACATCACGGACATACTGGAAACCGTGCGGGATAACCGTGACAAAGACAGCTGGTTCAGTACGGATGCCATAAACAGCGCCCTGAAAGACCACGGGACATACGCACCCGCAAAGGACTGGACCGGCACGGATACCGGTGAACCGCTGAAACAGGGCGGAACCACCGGAGGCACGCTCCTGCCGGAAAAAGGCAGCTCTTCAAAACCCATGGACACGCCCGGAACACAGGGCAGTTTTAACACATCCCTGAAAAATGAATCCGGTTCCTTTGTCAGGGGCATCAGCCGTGCAGACGCCCTGTCAGTGAGAAAACTGCTGGAAAACGGAAAGGGAAAATACAGTAAAAACAACGCTTCCGGACTGGAAAAATACATCCATAAAAACTACGGAACCGCCCTCACGCCGGAACAGATGTCGGAACTTTCCGGATACCTCAGGCTTGGTTACAGTACAGAAAAGCTGTCCGGAAGCAGTCCTGAAAGCACGGGATACAAAGACAGGATACTGGAGGAGCTGAAGCTGCAGGGATTTTCGGACGGCGGCATTGTAAAAGACCTGAAAGATGCGGTAAGGCTGAACGGGGACCGGGTGCTTGTGTCCGCAAAACCGGGCGAAGGGTTCCTGAATGAAAGGCAGACAGAATTATTCCGTCTGTTTGCGGACAATATGGATAAACTGCGCACGGACATGCCCGTGCCTCCTTCCACCCCGCAGGGTAAAATGTCGGGGATACAGGATCATGGCGTGGAAAGGGGGAATGCGGGAACCAGTTACCAGTTTGGTGACATGACATTCTCCATCACGGAAGCCGCCGATGCGAAGGGACTGATGAGGGAACTTCAGAAAAGCCATGAATTTGAGCGGATGTTCGGGAGCATGGTTGAAACAAAAATGACCGGCAGGAACAGGCTCGGGAAATATAACGTGAGGTTTTAGGGCAGAACAGGATGACAGTGTAAAATGCATGTCATCCTGTTCTGTTTATGTATCACTGGTCTGAACTGACAGGAATGGAGAAATACGGATGTTTAAACACAGAAAAACGGAAACAGGCCTTCTGTACCGTGAAATCAGCAGGCTTGAAAAAGAAAATGATAAACTGCGGTCCGAAAATGAACGGTTACGCAGTAATTTTAAAGATATAGAAAATTACAGGAATTTATACAATGATCTTATTATTGAAGTAAACAGGATAAAAGAAAACTACAAGAAGAAAGAAGATAAATTTAACAGGATCACAGGCTGTTATGAACAGGAACTGGATAAGCTGTTAAGTAAAGTTAAATAATTTTTCGGACGGAGGATGGTTTTTATTGAACGCTAAAGCACTGGAAGTACCAATCTGGGAAAAATCAAATTTAACGGTTGAAGAGGCGGCTGTCTATTCCGGCATTGGAATAAACAAAATACGGGAAATATCAAACGGAGATAGCTGCCCGTTTGTTTTATGGGTTGGCAGTAAAAGACTGATAAAAAGGAAAATGTTTGATAATTACATTGAAAAACAATTTTCAATATAGATGAACTGATTGATAGACCACCCTGCCTTAATATGCTAAAATCAGATTTATCATATTAAGGCTCTTTTATTTTGAAAGGAGCAGGTCATATGGCAGATAAGAGAAAAGATCATAGAGGAAGAACGCTGAAAGCAGGAGAAAACCAGAGAAAAAATTTATCGTACCAGTACAGATACACGGATCTGTCTGGGAAAAGGCATTCCGTATACAGCTGGCGGCTTCTGCCGTCTGACAAAACTCCGGCGGGGAAAAAAGACGGAAAGTCGCTGAGGGAAAAAGAAAGCGAAATCCAGTTAATGCTGGCACAGGGAATAAACGGTTTTGGAGCAGAAATCACCTTAAATGAAATGTTTGAATACTATATTGTCCTTAAGAAACACAAAGGAAAGAACCTTACTAAAAATTCTGTCCGCAACTATAAGGCGATGTATCATAAAAATGTGGAAGATGATATATTAGGCCATATGAAAATTTCAGATATAAAAAAAGCCAATATTATACAATTTTATGAAAATCTGAAAGAAAAAGGTCTGTCATATGGAACAGTCTGTTTCTTCCACAAGCTTTTTTCGGCTGTATTTAATATGGCCCTGGACAATGAACTGGTCAGAGCTAATCCTGCGAAACGTGCCCTGGAAGCAATTGGGGGCACACATAAAAAGAAAAATGCGCTGACCAAAAACCAGCAGGATGGATTTCTTTTGTATCTGAACCGGCAGGACAGGGATTTGTACAGAAAGGTTCTGTTTCTTATTGAGACCATGTGCAGGATAAGTGAATTTGCCGGACTGACATGGGAAGATGTGGATATGAAAAACCGGATCATAACCATAGACCATCAGTTGCAGTACAAAAGTTATGATGGTAAAAAAGCAGAATATCATATTAATCCCACCAAAAATACGCACACACGGAAAATCCCGATGACGGATAATGTATATGATATTCTTTGTGAGATACGTAAATTTTATTTTATTTTAAAGAAAGACCATTGTATAGGTGGAAAAAAGGATTTTATATTTCTATCCGGGTCAGGCGGACTGATAAATGATTCGGGTTTTAATTATAATTTAAAGAAAGCTGTTAAAAAATACAATGATACGGCAGAATTTAAAATTGATACCATATCCGCACATATACTGAGGCATACCGGATGCACAAGGGATGCGGAAGATGGCATGGATATAAATGTTCTGTAGTATATTCTGGGGCATTCCAATAGCCAGATCACAAATAATGTGTATAATCATGTAAATGAGGAAAGGGCAGTAAATGAAATCATAAATATTGCGGCGAGGCGCAGAAAAAAAGCTTAAATTATACATATAGTTTACACCATTTCCATGGGAAGATATGTAAATCCTTAAACAGTTATGTAACGACGGAATATCAGTCGCTACTGCTCTGACCCGCTGAATATAAGGCTTTGCGGGCTTACGTAAAGTCATACGCAATCTTTCTGACACTATTCCGTCTTACGTTTTTGTTAGATAATTACAATTTAATGTTAGATAAAAACATCCTCAGTCGTGATATGATAAATAAAAAACGGAGGAAATCGTATGGAGCCGGTTTTGACTGTAACAGATGTAACGAAATATTATGGCAGGGGAAGTGTGGTGACAAAAGCGCTGGATGGAATTTCTTTTACTGTGGAGAAAGGGGAGTTTCTGGTGATTATGGGGGCTTCCGGTTCAGGAAAATCCACACTGCTGAATGTAATTGCCACCATTGACAGGATCAGTTCCGGAGATATCTGCATACAGCGCAGACATATTCCGGTTATGAAGGAAGAGGAGCTGTCCGGGTTTCGCAGGGATCAGCTGGGATTTATTTTTCAGGATTATAATCTGCTGGATACTTTGACAGTGGCGGAAAATATAGTACTGCCGCTGAATCTGGGAAAGGAAGGGGTAAAGGAGACGGAAAAGAAACTGCGGAAACTGTCGGCGGCGCTGGGAATCGAAAAACAGCTGGACCGTTTTCCCTATGAATTATCCGGCGGTCAGAGACAGCGGGCAGCCTGTGCCAGGGCAATGATCACAAATCCGGCGCTTGTACTGGCGGATGAACCCACAGGGGCGCTGGATTCCGGAAACTCCAGAATGCTTATGGAAACCCTGGCCATGATGAACCAGTCGCATGGTTCTACGATACTGATGGTAACCCATGATCCCATGGCGGGGGCATATGGGGACCGGGTTCTGTTTCTAAAAGACGGCAGAATATGGAGCGAGATCAGACGGGGCAGCCGCCAGAGGAGAGAACTTTACAGTGAGATCTTAAAAGTAACCGCAGCAATGGGAGGTGAGGCATATGTTATTTAGGCTTGCCGTCCGCAATGTCAGGCGTCAGGTTGGAAATTATATGATTTATTTTATTACAGTGGCTCTGACAGTGGCATTATTGTATGCTATTAATAGTATTATTATGGGGGAACAGATTCACCGGGTTATGGTTACTACACCGGATTTTAAGACCGGAATGAAACTGGGAGTAAGTTTTATATCTGTAATTGTGGCGTTTGTGCTCGGGTACGCCACTTCGTTTATGATGAAGCTTCGCAAACGGGAATTTGGAACTTATCTGACGCTGGGAATGACCAGAAACGATATTCTGAAAATATTTTTGTCAGAAACAGTGCTGATCTGCGTGGCTGCCCTGGGATGTGGTATTTTTTCCGGATGGTTTATATATCAGGGACTGATGGCTGTGATTATGAACCTGATGGAAATGGAATTTGCGCTGTCCGCCAGTCCGGCGGCAGGACTTATATTTACCATACAGCTTGTAACTGGTATTTTTCTTCTGTCTTCTGTTACTTCTGCGGTTTATTTAAAACGGGTCAGCATTTATGATCTGATTCACGGGGCGAAGAAAACAGAGCGGGCTGTAAAGCATCCGCTGCTCTGGATGATCGTTATGGTAATTTCCCTGACCCTGATGGCGGGCAGCGCAGTGGTGTTAAATCAGTTGTTTAAGGAAAGTATCCTGGATGGGGCTTCTACAGACGGGGCGTCCGGGATTATGGCTGTTTTTGCGGCTGGTCTTGTTTTGTTTCATATCGGTCTGGCAAAAAGTGTGGTGTATCTGCTTTTAAAGCGTAAGCGGTTTTGTAACAGAAAGACGAACAGATTTATTCTGCGCCAGCTCTCAGGCACTCTTTCGTCCAATGCGGTAATGATCGGAATGCTGGCGCTGCTGCTTACCGCAGCGGTGGTCGTATCTGATGTGTCTTTTATCCAGCGGGGTGTGGAGCAGGAGGAACTGGATCAGGAGTATCCGTATGATGTGTTGTTTACGGCTGAGGCAGGCGGGTTTGTAATGGAGAGCAATGAGCAGGAACGAAAACAGGAAGAGACTCTGCTGCGGGATGCGGAGTCTGTCATTGGGACTTATACGCCAATTGTATATAAAGCTCTTTATACAACCTGTACTTCGGGCCGGAATGATATTTATTCCCGGACCAGGTGGCAGTTTGAAGGGCTGAACGACAGTTTTATGAAGGTAAGCGATTTTAATGCGCTGGCGGAACCTATGGGAATGAAACCGCTGGATCTGAAACATGAATTTTATATAATAGCGAACACGCCGGAGACAGGACAGATTTCATGGAAACATATGAATCTGGACATTGGCGACGTAAAATATGTGTGTAAAGGCGTGATAGAGAACTGTCCCAGAATATGCTATGTGCCGGTGCTGGCGGTGGTGCCTGTTCAGGCAGTGGAAGGGATGGAGACAGACGCCAGGTTTGCGGCCTATATGCTGGCGGATCAAAAGTACGATGCCGCAGGGTTAAAAAAGAGACTGGAGCGTATGGAGAAAAAGGCAGCAAGGCGGTCGCATCAGAATATAACATATACGTTTCTGCTGCGGGAATACGGCAGGTATGAACGTAACAGCGTCAATGCCATTCTGGTAACAGGTTCTTTGTTTGTGGCGCTTGTGCTGATGTTTATGGCTATGGCGGTGCTGGCGCTGAAAACGCTTTCCGGAATTGAGGACGACAGGAAACGGTACGGGATTCTGTTCCGGCTGGGAGCGGGAAGGCGGGAGCAGGGCAGGGCGCTGTTCTGGCAGACCTTCAGTTTTTTTCTGATGCCGTTTATATTTTCCGTGCTGGTCAGTATTCCGGTGGCGGTGATGGGTAAAAATATGATGAAGCTGAGCGGATATGAGAAAATGGCGGAGGACATCTATCCGGTGGCGGGAGCAGTGGCGTCTCTGATGGGCCTGGTGTATCTGCTGTATTATTCCATGACGTATCTGATTGCCAGAAAGGCTGTGATTAACCGGTCCGGCGGCAGGCCGGGGTAAATCCGGCCTGCGCCCTCCTTCCGGGGAGGCTGTTTACAGACTGCCCTGCTCAATGGCGCCTTCACGGTATGCTTGCAGCAGTTTTTTCAGTCCCTCAATATCTTCCAGTATCTTCCTGCCGTCGTCCGTATGTTTGACCATCAGACGTTCGCTTTCTGTTTCTACAAGCTCGGTATCGGATTCGATATCTTTATTTTCCCTGAGTGCCGCATAAATATTCTCGAAAGGCTGGTGGGCCTTGAGCCTCATGCCGTGGGAATTATAAATCAGCGTGTAGCCTGCCAGTCCGGTGGTCTTATGATAACTGCGGCAGAAGCCGCCGTCAATGACAATCAGTTTGCCATTGGCCCGTACCGGCAGTTCGCCTTCACCGGTGCGTACGGGAGTATGACCGTTGATAATGTGGGAAATAGGCGAATAGAGGCCAAATTCCCGCAGGATCATGTTGCAGGTTTTTTCTGTTTTGTAATATTTATAATATGGATCAGATTGTTCGTGCCACACGGACGGGTCTGCGATGTAGGTGCGTTCGAAGGATTTTATATTGCGGCCGCACAACGGGGAACGTCTGCCGCACCATAGATACCACATAAAATCCAGATCGTTCTGTTTGCGGCCCGGCAGGCAGGCCCGCCGGCTGGTTTTGTCGGCATAATCCAGGTAAGCCCGTCCTTTGTAAGTCCTGCCGTCGATGCAGATACCCTCAAAGTTACCTTCCTCGTCCAGAGGGATACAGCCATGGTAGAGCAGGTTGCCATTGTAGTTTTTATACATGCTGCCCTTTTTATACAGAAAACGGATATGTTCGTTCAGGCGGCTGCTGTTGACAAATTCCATACACAGTTCGCTGATAATCGCTTCTTCTTCCTCTGTGAGCCGGTAAGGATCATTCCGGTCTACGGTAGGAAATGCCGTTTCTGTCAGCTGATAGGTATTTCCGTCAATTGTAATGGTATGGTGATCCCAGTCAATCTGGTGGAGCAGTCTGCGGTCGTCCATTTCGTATTCCGGGTGTCTGGCGATAATCTGGCCTTCCAGCTTAAACATCAGAATAGAAATTTCTTTAACGGCGGCCTCCATCGGGTCGATGTCCGGATATAGTTTTTCGGAAAAGAGGGTTAACTGCCGTAGGCTGATGCCGTAGCTGTTTTCCAGTATCTGCGTGTTGTTGTATTTCAGGTTGTTGCGGATTACGTTTGCGATGCATGCCCTGCTGCCTGCGGCTGCTCCCATCCATAGGATGTCGTGGTTGCCCCATTCAATGTCCAGGGAATGGTATTTCATTAAGAGGTCCAGGATCTGGTCTGCGCAGGCGCCCCGGTCGAAAATATCGCCTACAATGTGCAGACGGTTGACTGCCAGACGTTTAATCAGCGCAGCCAGCGCCACGATAAATTCTTCGGCGTTATTAAGCTCGATAATCGTTTCTAAAATTTTGCGGTGATAGACTACCTGGTTATTGTCTTCGTCCTGCTGGACATGCAGCAGTTCGTCAATAATATATGCGAATTCTTCCGGCATGGCTTTACGTACTTTGGAACGGGTGTACTTGGACGAAAGTGTTTTGGCGATTTCGATCAGTTCGCTTAAAATCTCCCGGTACCATTCCCGGATATTAATGATATCCCCCCGGATCAGTTCCAGTTTTTCCCTGGGATAATAAATAAGCGTACAGATCAGTTCCCGCTCTGCGTCTGAGAGTGTGTCTTCAAACAGCATGTCCACTTTTTCCCGGATTACGCCGGAACAATTGTTCAGAATGTGGTAAAATGCTTCGTACTCCCCATGAAGATCACTCATAAAATGTTCGGTGCCTTTTGGCAGGTTTAAGATAGCGCTCAGATTGATGATTTCACGGCATACAGTCTGGACGGTGGGATATTTTTCTGCCAGCAGCGTTAAATATTTTTCCTGTTCTAATTCCATATGTTACCTCCATACATTAATAGTCTTCTCCTGATGAAGTTATTTTAACATAATTGACGCAGATAAGAAAAGTGTCTTTTATCCTGGAATTTTTTATTCTGTCTTTATATAACTCGTAATGCCGTTTTTATCCTTTCTTTTTTCCACAATTATTTTTTTGTCAATCCGTTCTTTTAATTCTGAGACATGGGAAATAATTCCTACCAGCCGGTTGCCTTCCGTCAGAAGCGTCAGCGCCTTCATGGCCTGGGAAAGCGCTTCTTCGTCCAGGGAACCAAATCCTTCATCTATGAACATGGAATCCAGCCGGATGCCTCCGGCACTGCACTGGATTTCATCGGCAAGTCCAAGGGCCAGGGAGAGGGAAGCCTGAAAGGATTCGCCGCCGGACAAAGTTTTCACGCTCCGCTCCGTGGCATTATAGTGATCGGTTACGCTTAGTTCCAGACCGGCTTTTTCTTTGCGGTTGCCGGTATTTTCTGTCCGCTTTAGTTCATACTGTCCGTTGCTCATGGTGAGAAATCGCAGATTGGCACGGCGCAGGATGCGGTCGAAATAAGTCATCTGGATATAAGTTTCCAGTTCTATTTTCTGTTTGCCGCTTAACGTGCCGTTGGATGTGTCTGAAAGAGAGCGCATCCATATATAGGTTTCTTCTACCGCAAGAATCTGATCCCGTCCCGTTTTTACTTTCTGACAGATGTCCCGGTTGTGTACCAGAGCGGCGTGTATCTGGTCCCGTCTGGCTCCCAGGTCCTTTTTCTGCCGCTGCAGCAGGGCTTTTTCCGCCAGTACGTCTGCTTCGCTTCTAAGGGCGGCTTCGCCCGCCTGTTCCAGCTGTTTATTTAAGGTATCAATGGCCGCCATAAGCCGTTCCTGTCTGGTACGGCAGCCGGTGTAAGTCTGTTCCGCTTTCTGCAGGGCGGTTTCCAGCACTGTTTTCTCCTGCCGGAGGATGGTTATTTTTTCTTCGATATCTTTTCTGGAGGCGGTTCCCAGCTGGTCCTGCAATGCGGCGATTTTTTCTTTGCAGGCTTCCGCTTTTGCAGTTTTGCGGGTCCGGTCAATTTCTGATTTCTGGATTTCCTGTGCCAGGCGTTTTTGTTCTGCTTCTATCCGGGGAATCTGTTGTTCCAGTTTTTGCTTTTCACGCAGTTTTTCGTCGGTAAGGGCCAGTTCCGTATCCAGCAGAGACAGGTTCTCGTTCAGATCTTTCAGGGCGGAGTCCGCCAGGTCAGGCAGGGAATCAGCTTTCAGAGATAAAGAATCCGGGTCTGGTCCGTACAGGGCGTGATTCAGGGCGAAAAGTGTGCCGGATAACTGACGGGCTTTTTCCATCCGCATGACCCGGATTCCTTCCAGCTGTTTTTCCAATGTGTACTGCAGTTCGGTTTTTTGTTGTAACAGTTTTTCTTTCTCAAGTTTCTCAGCCTGCTTGTGTTCCCGCAGAGCCAGCTGATGTCTGGTGTCTGCAAGCTGTGCGGAAAGCAGACGCAGTAACTGGCGGATTTTCTCCGGAATTTCTGACAGGGCACAGGCTGGGAAATCCGGTTGTGTCAGGGCGTCTGTCTGTCCGCCGCAGTCCGCATCCGCCAACAGATCAGTCAGAGGAGTCGTATCCGGCGGCGCCGGAACATCTGTCTGCCGGCCAGTATTGGTATTCTGTCCGCCGCAGTCCGCATCCGGCGACAGACCGGTCAGGGACGCCAGCAGCCCCGGCAGTGGCGCAAGAAGATCCGTCAGTAAGTAATTCTGGAAAGTATTCTGTGCGTCCCGCAGCAGTCTGGCGGTTGCGGCCAGATCTGTATGAATCTGCTGGTTCATGGCGTCTTTTCGTCCCTGCAGGGCTGCTGCGGTTTCTTTTCGCATGGCCAGGGTCTGCTCCAGCTGCCGGATGTCTGTTTTTTGTTTTGCATATGCAGCTTCCAGGGTCTCCAGCCGCTGCCGGTCTGTGCCGGCCTGTGCCAGCTGTTTCTGTAATGACTGGCAGTTATCCTGCAGAAAGGAAAGAGCCGCTGCTGGTTCCCGCCGGATATGTTCCGGCAGTGACAGTGTGGACAGAAACTGTTCCAGCGCCAGGGATTTTTCATCCAGTCTGGCTCTGGCGGCCTGATGGGAAAGTCCGGTCTGCCGCAGCTGCTGTTCCAGATCCTGCAGCTGTGCCCTGGCGGTGCGCAGGATATCTGTTAATTTTTCTTTGCGGATATGCTCCCCTGTGGTTTGTTCCAGCTGCTGATCCAGATCTGCCAGGGCTTTGTCTGTCTCCCGGTCTGCCCCTGAGATCCGCTCTGTCAGAACAGCGGGGTCTGTAAGGCTGTCTGATACGCTGTGGTCCGTTTCCGGGTGAACGGGTTCTTTTGGTATGTCCGGGATAGTATCCCTGTCCGGTGACGGGGCGTGATCTGTGACCAGCAGCCGGTGTGCCAGCCGCTGCAGCGTTTTTTTCTGTTCATTTACCAGGCTGAGCTGGTGACCGGCTGCGGCGCTTAAGCGTTCCGTTTTTGCTTCTGCCTGCGCCAGTCGTTTTTTATGCTTTTCCAGTTCCGGCCTGGAAGGCACGGAGTCCGGCAGGGCAGCCGGAAATGGATGGTGGTCAGATCCACAGACCGGACAGCGGGCGCCCTCGGTTAATTCCTGTGCCAGCAGACCGGCCCTTGCGTCCAGAAACTGTTGTTCCAGCTTCCGGTATATGGCGCCGGTCTGTTCTTTTGCTTCTGACGCTGACAGATAATCTGTTTTGATATCAGCAAGCTTCTGCCGTTCCTGTTCCAGCTGTCTGACTGACTGAAGCAGCGTGTCCAGATCTGTTTTTCTTTCTTTCAGTTTTTTGATCTGTCCCAGCAGCAGCTGGTGTCTGTGGTCGCAGTCCCTGACGGCTTCCCATTCACTGTCTGCCTGTGCCAGGCGTCTGCGGCATTCCTCTGTCCGGGTCTCCAGTTCACGGCAGGAATGTTCCAGGGATTCCGCCAGACTGGCTGCGGAATCAATCTGTCTGGTCTGTTCCTGAAATGTCCGCAGGGCTCTTTCGGCGGTTTCTGACTGGTGGCGGATCTGTATCTCTGTTTCTTTGCAGTTTTTTAAACCGGCCTGTTCCTGTTCTGTCTGTATCTGCTCTTCTTGCAGCCGGCAGAGGCTGTCAGAGAGCTCTTTCATGGAAGCGGACAGGGAAAGGTATTCCTGATCCATGGCTTCCCGTTCCTGACAGGCGTTTTGCAGCAGGCTTTCCCGGGAGGCCAGATTTTTTTTCACTTCTTCCAGGGCTGGGAGCAGTTCATCCTGAATCGTATAGCGGCTGATGTGAACCTGGTCTTCCTGTATGGAGGATTCCAGCTGCCGCTGCGTGGTCCGCACTTCCACAATCTTTTCTTCCATACGGGCCAGGGCGTCTGTTTCCTGTCTGAATCCCTTCATTTGCGGCAGCAGTGTCTGTTTATTACGCAGTGTGTCTGCTTTCTGCTGGTCCAGGCGTGCTTTTTGTGCTTCGCACGGAGCAAGTGACTGGCAGGTTTTCCGGTCTTTATTTAGTTCTTCCTGTGTATTTTCAGATTGTTCCTGCAGCGCCTTGATATGATCGGAAATTTCCAGAATCAGCTGTTCCTGTTCCAGCAGGGAACGCTGTGCCGCTTCCAGTTCCCCGGCCAGTTCCAGATGATGTTGTTCCTCCTGAATCTTAAGGTCTGTCCGGCGGATGGCAGGACTGTTTAGCACTGCCTGGTCATACAGCGTTTTTGCCTGCGCAAGATCCTCCTGAAGCCCGGCCAGAAGCTGCTGGTTTTCTTCCAGTGCGGCCCGCTGGCCTGCTGTTTCACGGATTTTGCCGGTGAGCTGGTCTTTGCGCTGGATGCCTTCTTCCAGTGCGGTCAGTTCCTGATCCAGACTGGACAGTGCGGCGGCATCCTCGTGGCATAAGTCTTCCAGCAGGAGAATGCCCTCGTTTATGCGCCCGTCAAAGCTTTCTTTCTGAAGCTGTTTCATCTTCAGTCCGCAGGGAGATTCACCGGTGCAGACGATGCCGTCCATATACTGGTCCATGCTCTGTTTTAATGCGGCGTACTCTTTCCACTGGCGGTTTGCCGCCGTTTTGAGATGTTCCTGTATCCGCTGGTAAAGACTGGTGTTGAAAATCTGGCGGAAAATGCCGCCCCGCTCTTCGGTAGAAGCAAGCAGCAGTTTCTGGAAATCTCCCTGGGCAATCATGGCAATCTGCGTAAACTGTCTGCGGTCCAGGCCGAGCAGTTCCGTAACAGCTTTTGTGACCTCCTTCATTCTGGTAACCGGTTGTCTTTCGTCGGGATAGATGAGCTGGGCGTCCGCTTTTTGCACTGTATAGCCGGCGCCTTTCGTTTTTGGGCGGAGATATTCCGGATTACGCTTTACAACGTACCGGGCAGAGCCATAATCGAATGTAAATTCCACATAAGTGGCCTCGCTGTCTTTTGCGTACCGGCTGCGGAACATGTCCGGTCTGCGCACATCGCCGCTGGCTTCTCCATATAACGCAAAAGCTATGGCGTCGAAGATGGTCGTTTTTCCTGCTCCGGTATCGCCGGTAATCAGATATAACCCCCTGCCCCCCAGATGTGAGAAATCAATGGTCGTTTTTTCTGCATAGGGGCCAAAGGCGCTGATAATAAGTCTGACTGGTTTCATTTTGGTGTTCTCCTTCCGGGGACAGGGCTGTGGCTCCGGTCTGCCCGGCGTATGATTTACATGCGTATGGTTTCTAATGATTCTATTAACTGCCTGACATATTCTGTCTGCTTTGTATTCATGGGATGGTTATTCTGCAGTTCGTAAAAATCTGCGAAAAGTTCCAGTCCGGATTTCTGCTCCGGGTCTTCTGCCAGTTCCATTTCCTGGTTTTGTCTTGTACGGCTGTTGTCATAGACAAGCTGCATCAGGTTGGGGTAAATGACACGCAGTTTCTGTAAACCGTCCGGAATATCTTCTTCATCTGTAAGGGTAACCTGTATGTAATCTTCTGTGTCAGTGTCCTGGTAAAAAGAACGGGCAGTTACTTCCAGATAAGTGCCCCGTATTTTGCGCATATCATGCAGGGGCGTCAGCGGAACGGTCTGTAACCGGACAGACCCTTTTTCGTTTAGTTCTACAATTGTAACACTTTTAGTCTGGGAGGCTTCTGAAAAAGAGTATTTTAACGGTGTGCCGCAGTAGCGTACCGTTTCCCGTTTTAAATGCTGGGGGCTGTGTATATGCCCCAGAGCCACATAATCAAAAGCGTCAAAAATATCCGCACTGACCTGGTCCAGCCCGCCGATGGAAATTTCCTCTGATTCGCAGCGGCCGGCGCCGGTTACAAACTGGTGGGCTATCAGTATATTCCGTTTGCTGGTATCCGGCCGCATCCGTTCCAGGGCCAGTTTTACCGCATCCTGGCAGTTTTGCGGCTGGAGTTTTTCCGGCAGATCTTTCAGTGCGTGGCGCACGACGGCAGGTTTGATAAAAGGCAGCAGATAAACGCAGATTTCACCATAAGCGTCTTCCAGCGAAATGCCGCAGACAGATCCGTCATAGACCGGAGACATATATACATCCCTGCCACGCATCAGTCTGGCTCCAAAAGCAATCCGTTCGGCGGAATCATGGTTGCCGCTGACAGCGAATACTTTTGTCTTAAGGTCTGCCAGACCGGTCAGAAACCAGTCAAAGACCTGTACGGCTTCCGCCGGGGGAACGGGCTTATCATAAATATCGCCGGCGATCAGTATACCGTCCGCCTGCTGTGTATGGGCAATATGCAGGATCTGTCCAAGAATATGTTTCTGATCTTCAATCATGGAAAACTCACTGACCCGCTTTCCAATGTGCAGGTCTGAGATATGCAGAAATTTCATAGGCGTTCTCCTTTGTAAATGCGGATTGTTACAAGAGCAATGTCAGAATTATAGCATGGAATCCGGTATCCCGCAATGTCAGCGCCTGCCAGATCCCGGACAGGGGAACTGGAAAAACAGGCCTTCCCAAAAACGGTCAATAAGGTATAATAAAATATAAACCGCTTTCAGCCGGACCGGCCGTCGCAGTCCGGTTCTGGCGGACACAGGATACCTGGCCAGAGGAGGAAACAGTATGAACGAAAAATTTTTTGCGCTTCCTGCACAAAGGCGGCAGGCCGTTATAAATGCCGGTTACCGGGTGTTTTCCCAGAATCCGTATAAAAAAAGTCCCATGGGAGAGATTGCGGCGGAAGCAGGAATCAGTAAGTCGCTGCTGTTTTATTATTTTCAGAATAAACGGGAATTATATTTATATCTCTGGGAAAACTGTGTGGATACCACGATCCGCTATATGAATGAATACGGCTGTTATGAACAGCACGATTTATTTGAAATGCTTTACCGGGGAATGCAGGCGAAAATACATATTCTGCGTAAATATCCATATATGGGAGCCTTTTCGGTCAGGGCATTTTACGAGAGGGACCCGCAGGTACATATGGATATTCACGAAACTTATCAGAAGTATAAAAGCCATGGCGTACACAGCATACTGACAAGGCTGGACCCGGAGCAGTTTATCGAAGGGCTGGATCTTTCCATGATGTACCGGCAAATGGTTCTGGCCACGGAAGGATATCTCTGGGAAATGATGCAGGAATCTGTGGATGTGGAAAAAATGGAACGGGATTTTGTGGAAATGATCGGTTTCTGGAAACAGATATATCTGAGAAAAAAAGAGGACGAAAAATGAACGCAATTGATATCAGGGGATTGACTAAAAATTATGGACGGGCAAGGGGGATTGTGGATCTGGATCTGTCGGTGGAGGAAGGAGCGTTTTTTGGCTTTATCGGGCCAAACGGGGCAGGCAAGAGTACCACGATCCGGATCCTGTTAGGGCTGATCAGGGCGGACAGGGGCAGCGCAAAAATCTTTGGAAAGGATATTGCTTCCAGCCAGACAGCCATTCTTGCCCGTACCGGTTATCTGCCCTCCGAGGCGGTATTTTATTCCGGCATGAAAGTAAAAGATGTGATCCGTCTTTCGGCGGATCTGAGACAAAAGGACTGCGGCAAAGAGGCGCAGAAGCTCTGCGAGAGGCTGGATCTGGATACTTCAAAAAAAGTAGAACAGCTGTCTTTTGGGAACCGTAAAAAAACAGGCATTGTATGCGCCCTGCAGGGAAATCCTGATCTTTGTATTCTGGACGAACCTACCAGCGGCCTTGATCCGCTGATGCAGAGGGAATTTTTTGAAATTTTAAAAGAGCGGCATGAGAAAGGCGCCACTATTTTTCTATCATCCCATGTCCTGGCGGAAATCCAGAAACACTGTACCCGGGCGGCAATTATCCGTAAGGGCAGAATCATTGCCTGCGACAGTGTGGAAGAGCTGTCCAGGACCAGTGCGAAGCGGGTGCAGATACAGGGTCTGGCGGATGTGACGTTGCTGGGCGGGATCAGGGATCTGCAGCAGACAGAAAGCGGCAGCAGTTTTTTATACAGCGGGGATATCCGCCATCTGCTGCAGGTGCTGGCAGCCGGGGAAATCCGGGATCTGTCCATATCGGAGCCGGATCTGGAAGAGATCTTTCTGCACTATTATGGTTCGTGACACAGAGAAAGGGTAACGGTATTAAAAAATATAAAAACGGGGTGAGGTAAAATGATGATCATCAGACATGAATTAAGACAGGGAAAACTGTCGCTGTCAGTGTGGACTGTGGCAATCAGCTTTTTGCTTGTGGTCTGTATATTTCTGTTTCCGGAAATGAAAAAAGAAATGGACAGCATTAACGAAGTGTTCTCTTCCATGGGCGGTTTTTCACAGGCCTTTGGTATGGATCAGATCAGTTTTGGTACGCTGACCGGGTTTTACGCTGTGGAATGCGGGAATATACTGGGGCTGGGAGGCGCATTTTTTGCGGCGTTGTGTGCGGTAACGGTTCTGGCGAAAGAAGAAAAGGATCATACGGCAGAATTTTTACTGTCCCATCCGGTGACCCGCAGCAGCATTGTAACGGGAAAATTTATAGCGGTGCTGATTCAGATTGTGCTGTTAAACAGCACGATTTTTGTACTGGCGGCATCCAGTGTGGCGCTGACTGGTGAGACGGTTCCCTGGAAAGAACTGACGCTGCTGCATCTGGCCTATTTTCTCGTCCAGCTGGAGATTGCGGGGATCTGTTTCGGGATTTCGGCGTTTATCCGGCGGGGAGGCATGGGTATGGGCCTTGGCGTGGCGGTCATCATGTACTTTCTGCATCTGGTGGCGAATATTACAGAATCAGCACAGGCGCTTGATATCATTACGCCTTTTGGCTATGCGGATGGGCCGTCCATAGTATCAGAAGCGGGCCTGGATGGCGCAAAGATTCTTTTTGGGATGGCGCTGGGGGCGCTTGGTGCCGTAGCCGGATATTTCAAATACTGCAGGAAAGATATCGGGGTATAAATCATGGCATACGGCGGCTATCTGCCGGCCGTATGCTTTAAAATATAATCAAACATAATATCTTTTGATTTTGCCAGATGTATCTGCATGGCATCCGCAGCATCCGCCCAGTTTCCTTTCAGGGCGGCTTTTACTATTTCCATATGTTCTTCAATCGTGGTTTTCAGACGGCCTTTTTGTTCTTTTCCGGTTAATACCCGTGTCCTTCGGATCTGGCTTTCAATAGTAGCGTACAGATTCATAAAATATGAGTTTTCAGAGGCGTTGATAAACATACTGTGAAAATTATCATCCATTTCCTCAAACGAGTAATTTGTAATGCAGGGCTGGGCTAAACAGGCATCGTACTGTCTGTAATACTGCAGGTATGAATCGTTTGCTATTTTATTTCCATAGTGCGCTACTGCATGGGGCTCGATCAGATAGCGTGCTTCATAGAGCATATTAATCTCATCAATCGTAATACTTGGGATATAAATTCCTTTCTTGGGCAGAATTTTTACCAGCCCTTCCTGTTCCAGACGGCTTAAAGCATCCCGGATGGGGGTGCGGCTTACGGAAATCTCATTCTGGATGTATTCTTCACTGATGACCGTTTCCGGTGCGTATTCACAATTAATGATATTCTCTTTAATAATCTTATAAGCCTGGTGCTTTAAGGTTTCTCTGGCCATGGGCAGCATTCCGCCTTTCTTCGAATGTCATAGTTAAAATATAGCATAATATCCAGTATAACATAAAAAATACAGGTTGAATAAATAGTGATGTATACATTAAATGATAAAACTTGTAATAATCTGAGTAAAAATGCTAAGTTATGGATTTTTAAAGAATAACAGATGTATACAACTAAAAGTAAACAGGATAAAAATTTGTGTATATGTTACAAAATCCATAGTATAAAATTGGATATAATGTGGAATTTATAGCTGATTCTAAGAAATATATTGACGAAACTGTAAAAAAGATATATGTTGTATACAACAAGAGGAAAAGGAGGAAAAATGATGAAAACAGTATTGATCCGTAAACCGGGAGAGGCAGAGGTAACAGAAACGGAAATGCCGGCAGCAAAAGAAGGGGAAGCGCTATTAAGAATATTGTATGGAGGAATCTGCGGCAGCGATCTTGGCACTTACCGGGGAACATTTGCCTACGCAGGCTATCCAAGAGTTCCGGGACATGAATTTTCTGCCCAGATTGTAGAAATCGGGGAAAATGACAGAGGGCTGGAAAAGGGCATGATTGTCACCTGCAATCCGTACTTTAACTGCACACAGTGTTATTCCTGTCAGAGAGGGCTGGTAAACTGCTGTGAATCCAACGAGACCATGGGGGCGCAGAGGGACGGGGCTTTTTCAGAGTATATTACAATGCCGGTGGAACGCATTTATGACGGGAAAGGATTAAACCCTAAGCAGCTGGCGCTGATAGAGCCGTTCTGTATCAGTTATCACGGAGTCATGCGGGCGGATATTAAAAAAGGCGATAAAGTACTTGTCATTGGAGCGGGAACCATTGGCGTACTGGCAGCTGTTGCCGCAAAAGCAAAAGGAGGGGAAGTGTATATTGCGGATATCGCAGAAGAAAAACTGCGTTATGCGTATGAGACGTTTGGACTTGCCGGTATGTTTAAAAATGAAAATCCGGATATACTTCAGGAAAAGATACAGCAGATTACCGGAAACCAGCATGGGTTTGACGTCTGCATTGAAGCGGTGGGACTGCCATCCACATTCCAGAACTGTATCGACGCAGCGGCGTTTGGCGGACGGGTTGTTCTCATAGGAGTAGGCAAACAGAACCTGGATTTTAATTTTACAATGATTCAGAAAAAAGAGCTGCATATTCTGGGTTCCAGAAATGCGTTAAAACAGGATTTCCTGGATCTGATTGATCTGGTAAAGACCGGGGAGGTGGATCTGGAGAAGATTGTCATGAACCAGGGATCGCAGGATAAAGAGAAAAAATCTGAATATGAACTGGCAGAGGCGGCGGAGGCTTTTGAAGAATTCAGCAAATATGGCGCAAATAAGCTGAAAGTAGTAATTCATTTTGCAGATCCGCAATAACCGGATCTGCGCTTTGCATATACAGTCTGGAAAATAACCGCCGGAGCCTGCGGGATCTGTCCGGTATCCGGATACAGCCTGCAGGAACGGCGGACTTTCACAGTAAGGGGGAAACTGATAATGAATAAGAAGGTATTATCAATCGGAGGCACATTCCTGGCTGCGGCCGTGGTGGCAGTGCTTCTGACAGGTTTAAGAAAAGCCATGGCAGTAAATGCCGGCGGGCTGACATTGCAGATCGGGTTTGAAAATTCTGTTTCAGAACCTATCGGGCAGGCGCTGGAAAAATGGAAACAGCTGGTGGAAGAAAAAGGGGACGGCTCCCTGCGTCTGGAGCTGTATCCGGACAGCCAGCTGGGAAGTAAAAATGAACTGATTGACGGAATGACCTTTGGAGAAAATTATATTACCCTTGCGGATGGTGCGTTTTATGCGGATTATGGGGTAAAGGATTTTGGAATTGTATTTGCGCCATTTTTATTTGACGACTGGGAACAGTGCTGGGATCTGATTGAAGGAGACTGGTATGCCGGACAGTGTCAGGAACTGGAGACCAGGGGGTTAAAAATTGTTACGTCAAACTGGAAATACGGGGAACGCCATACGCTGACAAAGAAAAAGGTAGAAAAGGTGGAGGATCTCTCAGGCATGAAAATCAGGGTGCCCGGCAACCAGCTCCAGTCCATTGGTTTTGACGTGCTGGGAGCTACTTCTACAGGTATGGATCTGGGGGATGTATATCAGGCGCTGCAGACAGGCAGCATCGACGGAGCGGAAAATCCCCTTGCCACATTATATGGCAGAAAGCTGCACGAAGTAGCTAAAAATCTGATTCTGGATGCCCATGTCTTAAACTTTACCACCTGGGTAATGAGTAATGAAGTGTTCCAGAGCCTGACGCCGCGGCAGCAGGAGCTTCTGGTATCCACAGCGCAGGAAGCCGGGGTGTATAACAATCAGCTGGTGGAAGAGTCAAACGATGAATATCTCCAGATGATGAAAGATGAAGGCGTACAGGTCACAGAACCATCCCCGGAAGTAATGGACGGATTCCGGAAAAAAGCGGAAGCGTTTTTTGATAATGCGGATGTCTTCGGGTGGTCAGATGGTTTATATGAGAAGGTAAAAGCGGAAATAGGAAAATAGCCGCAGAATACATCCGGACAGATACCGGAAGAAAGGAAAAGGTATGAAATGTATAAAAAGAATTCTTTGATGAAGCAGATTCTTATGAACCTGGATATTATAGTGGCGTCTGTTACACTGATTGTACTGATTGTGCTGACATTTCTCGGGGTTATTATGCGTTATATTGTGGGGCAGCCATTTACCTGGATGGAAGAAGTCCAGCTGTTTTGTATGGTATGGATCGTATTTGCGGCAGGCGGGGCGGCATTCCGCACCAGAAACCACGTGGCCATTGAAATGGTGGTGGAAATGTTTCCGGAAAAGGTACAAAAGGCGGTTGCGCATATCGTGGATGTGATTGTGTTATTGGTCATTGCGTTTTTATTTTACTGCAGCATCCGGTTTATCAATGTATTTATGGCAAATGGCCGTACTTCCAGTATGCTGGGGATACCGATGCAGGTCCAGTACGGAATCGCGCCTGTATCGTACATACTGATGATAATCAGCTATTTTGCTGTCAGGTACTTTAGTGAAGATGAGGAAGGGGGAGAATAATGTCCAGTTCAGTAATCGTTGGTATTTGCGCTGTATTAATGCTCGTGTTTTTATTTATGAAAGTCCCGGTTTATCTGGCGGTGCTGGGCGCTTCAGCCATATATTTTGTACTGAATCCGTATGCAAATCCCATTGTATTCGCACAACAGTCCATTACCGGAGTGGAAAGTATTTCCCTGCTGGCGGTGCCGTTTTTTGTATGCGCCGGAATTGTCATGAATTATACAGGCGTCACTTCAAGGATTATGAAATTCTGCGCCATGCTGACCGGGCGCATGACCGGCGGCCTGGCACAGGTCAATGTCCTGTTATCCACACTGATGGGCGGGCTGTCCGGATCAAACCTGGCAGATGCGGCCATGGAAGCAAAAATGATGGTTCCTGAAATGGAAAAAGCCGGATTTTCCAACTCTTTTTCCACCGTGGTTACGGCGGTATCATCCATGATTACGCCTCTGATTCCTCCGGGAATCGCCATGATTCTGTATGGATGTATCGCAAATGTTTCTATTGGTAAATTATTTATATCCGGGATCGGGGTAGGCGCCATACTGTGTATTGCCGAAATGATAATTGTGTCAGTTATTTCCAGAAAACGTGGCTACCAGCCGATGCGGACGGAGAAGCTTACCATGGAAGAAATCGGCAGTGCCACAAAACCGGCGATTCTTCCGCTGTGTCTGCCGGTCATTATTATCGGCGGCATCCGCATGGGAGCGTTTACAGCAACAGAAGCAGGAGCAGTGGCGATTATTTACGCACTGATTCTGGGCGTTGTGTACCGGGAGCTGAAATGGAAAGATATGCTGGCCACATTAAAAGAGACGGTGACTTCCACAGCTTCTATTATGCTGATTGTGGCTGCGGCGGCATTGTTTTCCTGGATTCTTACAAAGGAACAGATTCCGCGGCAGCTGACAGAATGGATGATGGCCACGATACAGAATAAATATGTCTTTTTAATGGTTGTGAATGTATTTCTGATTATCGTAGGTATGTTTATAGAAGGAAATGCTTCGATGATTATTCTGGTGCCGCTGCTGGCGCCGGTAGCTGCCAGTTATGGAATTGATGAAATCCAGTTTGCCATGGTATATATTTTTAATAACGCACTGGGCGCATTCTCACCGCCAATGGGTACGCTGATGTTTGTTACCTGCGGCATTACCAGATGTAAGACGAAAGATTTTATTAAAGAATCGGTGCCGTTTTACATACTTCTGGCGGCGGTACTGCTGCTGCTGACATATGTGCCGTTCTGCACCACGGCGCTGGTAGATCTGTTTTATTAATACTGGGAAACAGCAATTTGGTAATATGTCAAGAGGAAAATGAAAAAGATTTTCGTGAAAAAGGG
>CANRTU010000049.1 GCA_947642745.1 uncultured Eubacterium sp. | reverse complement strand
TTTTCACGAAAATCTTTTTCATTTTCCTCTTGACATATTACCAAATTGCTTTCATCCACTCCCTTTTATATTGCCTGATTCCCATTCTGTGTATTCCGCATATGTATCCGGATGTTTCCTGTCAAATACTTCGTCTGCCCAGATTACCAGCACCAGTTCCCCGCTGCCAGTATTGGTTATGCTGTGTATATATCCCGCAGGTATATCCACCACTTCCATTTTTTCCCCGGATACCGCATATTCCACTGTCTGTCCGGTAATCCTGTGACGGAACCGTACAAGCCCCATGCCTTTTGCCACAAGGAACTTCTCCGTCTTCGTCTGGTGCCAGTGGCCGCCTTTGGTAATACCTGGTTTTATGACACTGACTGAAACCTGTCCGCCGGAAGGCATCTTCAAAAACTCCGTAAAAGAGCCTCTTTCATCTATATGGGTCTGCAGCGGATAGTTCAGGCCGTCCGGCTCCAGATAGCTGGTAAAAGTACTATACAGCCTGCGTTCCAGCGTGTTTCCGGGACGGGAAACTTCCAGTGTCTGCCGTCTCTTTGGAAAAGACTGTATGATACGTGCCAGTTCTCCCACAGTAAGATGGTATTGCCGCAAAATCTGCCTGTATATGGTTTCCGTCTGCTGTCCGCCCGCCCCGGTATCTTTGAGTAAGGATTCCATCCGGCTTTGTTCTGCACCCATTTCCAGCTCTCTTAGAAACGCATCCACCACATCGTCGATATAAACAAGCGTCAGCATTGCCTCCGGATCGTGGATTTCCAGCGGCTGCCGCCTGGCCGCACGATGGCAGAATGTGGCCGTCACACTGTTGTAATACGGCCTGGCCCATTTTCCAAATACCCCGGGCAGCCGGTAAACAGAAAGACTGATCTCCGCTTTTTCTGCGGCAAATTCTTTCAGAAGTTCTTCTGTCCGGCGCTTGCTTTTGCCATACGGACTGTCTGTTTCCGCCTGTACGGAAGAGGCATATACAATATGAACCTGTTTCCTGTTTTTTTCCAGGCAGTCCAGCAGTGACCTGGTATACCCGGTATTTCCGGTTTCAAATTCTTCCTCCCGTTGCGGACGGTTCACCCCGGCCAGGTGAAATACCACGTCACATTCCAGGGCATATGCCCGCAGCCGCTCCATGTCTGTCTGCCGTTTGCATGGCAGCAGGTCCCGGTATCCTTTGCCATACAGTCCGGCAACCAGATTTTTTCCAATAAAGCCACCGGATCCTGTAACCAGTATTTTCATTATTCCGCCTCCATCTGCACGGGCCATTTCTTTCCGGCCCTGTCATTTTTCCTCTTTCCGGCCCTCCAGGACCTGCCGGACCGGTTCCAGCCGCAGCAGCTTTTCCTTTACCTCTTCCACCCTGAGCCGTCTGGTATTTTCCGATGTGAATTCCGTAAATTCCTTCCGTTTCGGGCTTCCCTGTACAAAATAACTGTCGTAATTCAGGCTGCGGCTGTCCGCCGGAACCCGGTAAAAGTTTCCCAGATCCAGGGCCCTGGCGCATTCCTCTCCGGTCAGCAGCGTCTCATGCATTTTCTCCCCATAGCGGATACCTATCGTTTTCACCCCGCTGCCAGCCCCGCACAGTTCCAGCGCTGCACGTGCCAGCACACCGATGGTACAGGCCGGCGCTTTCTGCACCATAATGTCACCCGGCCCGGCATGTTCAAAAGCATACAGCACCAGCTCCACCGCCTCCTCCAGGCTCATAATAAATCTGGTCATTTCAGGATCCGTCACTGTCAGATCCCTGCCTGCCATGGCCTGTTCCATAAACAGTGGCACAACAGATCCCCTGGAACAGAGCACATTCCCATACCTGGTGCCGCAGATTACAGTCCGGCCCGCTGTCCTTGACTTTGCCACAAACACCTTCTCCATCATGGCCTTGGATATGCCCATGGCGTTCACCGGATAGGCAGCTTTGTCCGTGGAAAGACAGACGACTTTTTTGACCCCGGCTTCCACAGCGGCCTCCAGCACATGTTCTGTTCCCAGCACATTGGTCCTTACCGCTTCTGCCGGAAAAAACTCACAGGAAGGCACCTGTTTTAAAGCCGCGGCATGAAACACATAATCTGTACCATACATGGCATTTTTTACACTTCTGATATCCCGCACGTCTCCGATATGGTATGTAATCTTTTCAGAATCCCCGGGATACGCAGACTGGTAATGGTGGCGCATATCGTCCTGCTTTTTTTCATCCCTGGAAAAAATCCTGATCTCCCGGATATCCGTCTGCAGAAACCGCTTTACCACAGCGTTTCCGAAGGAACCGGTACCTCCTGTTATCAACAGTGTCCTGTCTGTAAACATCTCTTTCTGTCCTTTCCGGCAGTCTGCATTCTGCTGTCATTACTACCGCTTTAATTTTTTATAAAAAATCTTTCCGATCTGTAGCGGATTCCCGCAATGATAAACTCCGTTCCTGATCTTCTCATAATCATCTTCTGTCTTTTCATACCTCAGCAAAGACTCCAGCAGCTCCCGGACAAAGTGCATCCGGCCGTCCGCTTCTGCCGGTTCCCGCAGCAGCAGCTCCCGTATGGCTGACAGAATCCGGCTCTCCAGCTCTTCCTGCCCGTTCTGTTCCTGTACACAGCAGCGGATGGTGTCATCCACACAGTCACAGAGCGCATACTGTAACTTTTCTTCCAGTGTCAGTGGGCAGTTTTCAGCCTGCAGGCTCTGCAGTTCAAACGTCAGACCAGACATTCTTCTGCCGTATAACAGACGGGCATAAGCTCCTGACGACAGTTCCCATTTCTCAAACAGCCGGCGGTACTGCCAGTATATTTCGTTATACATCCCATGCGTATACGAATAATATTTTCCCAGAGACTGGTTCATGCCCGGATCTTTATATATGTAATGGGCATACACTGGCTGCGGCAATACCAGCGCTGTCTGAATCCTGTCCGCTATGCTGATATTATATAAAGTGTCGGCTCCATATACGTCATTGCGAAACTGCTGTCCCTGCATGATTTCCCGCCGGTAAAGATTGGCCTGGTTCTGGGCCAGATATGTGGATAGAAAATACGGCCAGGCTTTATGCACCTCTGTCTCACTGGCATAGTAACGCTCCGTCGTAACTATCCCGTCCAGTCCCTTTTTATCATATTCCAGTATCTTCTGGCCAGCGTCACAGACATGCATCAGCACTTTTGTCCATATAATGTCCGGATGATATTCCCTGACTTTTGCCGCCAGCAGCGACAGAGCGCCCGGCATCAGACGGTCATCGGAATTTACAATATAAATATAATCGCCTGACGCCTGCCGGATACCATTGTTAAAGCTGGCATAAATCCACTGGTTTTTCTGATGAATAACACGAATCCTCCGGTCAGAAGCCGCAAAGGCGTCCGCCAGCTCCGGTGTGCCGTCTGTGGAACCGTCATCCACGATGATCAGTTCAAAATCTGTGTAATCCTGCTGCAGAATACTGGCAACTGCCAGTGGAAAATAAATTTCATTATTGTATACAGGCATAATAATGCTGAACATTCCTCTTTCCGCCTCCTGTCCCAGTGGACCTGTGGTTATACCGGAACCATTATATTGAAACCGTAATGATTAAACAGTTATGATTAAAACAGTTATGATTAAAACAGTTATGATTGAAACAAATATATTGAAGCAGCTATACAGCATCCGTATAATCGAACGCTGATACGATCCGGTCGTCCGCAATTCCCAGCGCCTTAAGGGTACGCCGCATCTGCCGGATATACCCGGTCCGGTTGGTAGCCAGCAGGATATAATCCGGACAGGCCGGGGGAATCCGGCTCACTAGCTGTACCGCCAGGCTGCCGCACCGCCGGTCCACCGGGTTTGTATCCGCCCAGATGCAGACCCGGTAGTCGCTGCACTGTTCCAGATAGGAAATGATATTTTCCCCGATGCTTCCGGCTCCATATACGGCTATTCTGCTGTGTTTTATTATTTTTTTTAAAGGATACAGATATCCTTCCGCCTGCCTGGTTCCAAAAAAGTACAGCATATAAGTACTGGTTAAATAGCCCCGGATAATACGGTTTAAAGATTTCCAGCTGCCCGACAGGCTTTTTTCGAACTTTTGCAGCGTCTCTTCCAGCAGCAGAAATTTATCATATGTATATGCAGATTTATTGTTAGTATTGGATGCGGGCCTTTGTACATAATGGTAACCGTCATTTCTGCAAAAACAGATCTTTCCTGCCTCTGTCAGCAGCAGAATGGCAAAAAACAGATCTTCCCCTCTGGTGAGACCCTCGTCCACCTGATTCTGTACAGCCCGGTACAGCTGTGTCTGTATACATTTACAACAAACCGAATATTCAATCTCATTCTGAAATCCAAAATCGCCCTTTGCCAGCCGCAGCATCCACTCTCCGGATGCTGACAGCCCGGCCACAGATACTGCAGGCATATGTTCTGGCAATGGTTCCATATCTTTTATCCAGTCTCCGGTTTCTGCTGTATCCGGGACTTCTGCCAGGCACAATTCTGTATGCCGCTGATGCTCTTTATAAAAAGAAATACTCCATACCACGTCTGCTTTTGTGTTTCTGGCTGCTGATACGAATTTTGCGATATAATCCGCTTCAATCCAGTCGTCCCCGTCCACACAGACAATATATTCACCTGTGGCAATACCGGCTCCGGCTTTGCGGGAGGAGACGACTCCGGCATTTTGTTTATGTATGACACGGATTCTGTTATCTTTTTGCGCATATTTATCACAGATACACCCGGACAGATCCGTGGACCCGTCGTCCACCAGAATCAATTCCAGATTCTGATAACTCTGTTGCAAAATACTTTCAATACATCTGCTTACATATGCTTCTACCTGATACACAGGCACCACCACTGATAGTTTCATTTGCTCACGCTGCCTTTACCGTTCATATTTCGTCGGATTCCACAAAATCCGCTCTTCCTTTACACCCGCACTGGTCATCCAGGCACGGATATCCTGATAAACAGGCTTATCAAATACAGCTATCACTACATAGTCATAAGATTTCGTAAACAGGCATTCCCGCGGCTCCACTGGCAGATGTTCCGTTTCCCTGAGACGTTGCGCATCCCTGTCTGTCCAGGCAGTAAGGAAACATTCGTCATCATCTGTCATATGCCTGTAATAGGCTTTTCCCACATTTCCTGCGCCATAGAGAATGACCCGCTTCCCTGTGAGCCTTCCATAATAAGGATAATAAATACTTCCTGTGGTTCCCTGGAATTTTTTTCCGGCTCCCATCATGCCATACACCAGTTCTTCAAACTCTTCCATCAGATAATTCTCATACCGGACAGCCTGCGGATATTTTTTCAGTTCCTCATGCAGACAATGATAAATCCGTTCCGCATTTGCCAGGATTCCTTCAAAAGGATACCTGCAGCTGTTGTCCCTGATGCAGTAGTAATAGCCATAATTACGAATCACCCGCACTTTGCGGCATTCCAGCATATAAAGATGTGTCAGTACCAGGTCTTCTCCAAACCAGATGTCCGGATCTACCCTTTCACACATTCCTTTTAACTTTTCTGCCAGAAACATCCGGTTCCACAGGTTCGATTCCCGTTTATCCCTGTTATAATAATTCAGGAAACTGCTCCGGATAAAAAAGTCCATGCCGGCGCCCTCATATACCCCCACCGGAGCTGGCAGATCACAAAGTTCCATGGTTCCCTGTCCCTGGTCCATCCATTCATCTGGTACAAAACTGTCCGCATTGACAGAAGTATAGCCCGCACAGACCAGATCGCAGTCTTCCATTGCCTCCGCCATCTGTGCCAGCCGTTCACGTCCCATATAATCATCCGCATCCGCAAATGTAAGATACGTGCCGGATGCGGCCTGTATGCCGGCGTTTCTCGCTCTGACTGCTCCGCCATGTTTTTGTTCTATCAGCCTGATCCTTCCAGAATTACCATTTCTGATATGGTCATCATTGATAATTTCTTTACATATGGCAGCCGTCTGGTCATCTGAACCATCGTCTACGATAATCACTTCCAGATTTTTATAAGATGATTCCAGTATGCTGTCCACACAACGCCGGATATAATCCTGCATATTGTATGCCGGAATAATGATACTCACCAGCTTTAACTGACTGTCCGTGTATTGATTCCTGTCCGCTGGCGGCTCCACATCCTGCTGATCTGCCAGTCTCTCATATTCCAACGGCGATTGCGTCTGGATATTCGGTTCAATTTTTGCCCATTTCGGATTTCTGCCCAGGCAGTATCTGCAGGCTTCCAGGTATTTTCTGCCGTATAAAAACTGCCTGATTTCTTCCGGGCTTACCTTTTCATCCGGCCGCAGACGGTCTTTTTCCATTTCGTGCCGGTACATGGCTCCCAGATTTGCGGCATTAGCCGCATACGGGCAGTTATATAAATAATCTCCAAGTACCACCGGCAGATTACGGCAGCTGCATCCCGCATAGACACCCTGAAGCTCTTCTTCGCTATAATCATGCCGCTCCAGATGTCCGCAGTCATGCCACTGTTCCAGTTTCAACACTTCATATGTCACCTGTTGCTTCGTACACCATCCGATCCACTGTTCCAGCCGGCCGGAAAGGCTGCCATAATCCGACATCCGCAGTCTGACTTTTTTATGTTTCAGATGTTCCAGCACCGTTTCGTCCGGAAAGATAGTGGCATTACTTACGATCACAATCCGGTCGATTTTTTTCTCCTCTTTGTACCATTCGATAAACTGTACAAACCCGCTGTTCATAAACGGCTCTCCGCCTAAAATACGCAGTTCAAAAATTCGTTCCGCTTTTTCCAGAAGCCTGTCCAGGGACGTTTTGATCTGATAAAGATCCGTATGCTGCGGATGTGCGTAATACTGCATCAGATTGGAACAGTCTTTACATCTTAGCGAACACCGTTCAGTGACCATTACGTCCAGGGAATACAGCCAGAGCTTATCCGGACTGGCAATCGTATCTTCTGTAAAAAAATGCTGGTCTTTTTGTTTCCACACCGGATCATCCATCCTGTCTGTATCTGTCCGGCCAGACTCTGCGCCGTCCAGCAGCCTGCGCACACTGTATAACTGCGTAATCCCCAGTTCCGATAAATATGCGGCTTCTGTCCTGGCGTTGCCTGTTGCCGTAAACAGAATCACCAGCTCTTCTTTCTGATTCAGGGCCGCCAGTTCTTCCGCTGACATGACCGTTCCAAACAGCGCATGGTAGGCTCCTGTATGACCGGCACATCCAAAGACCGGAATGCCCAGCCTCTCCAGACGCCCGGACACAGCATATCCCATTCCGGTGGCTCCATAGATCACAATTTTGCGGTCTGTATGTTTTTTATAATCATAAACCAGTATTTTCAACCTGCACCTCCTGTATCATGTCCCGGCAGGCCTTTCCGCTGCCCGGGGCCCCTTCTGAATGCCCGGATAACTGCCGGTATGGCTTTTGGTATATGATCCGTTCACCCGGCACGGGCAACGCTGTTTTCATCGCCGCATCCGCCTCCCACAACGCTTCCACAAAATGCAGCGGGCTGGCTGTATTTCCTTTTATCATGTCATAATGCATCGGAACCGTAAGGTCAGCGCCCAGTTCTTTCGCAAGCAGCGCCGCCTCTGTGGCAGACATATTGCCTATGATATTACGCTGTTCACGGAACAGATCCGATCCATTCACCGGCACCATCAGAATGTCCGGACGGCCGCACCGTTTCAGATCACTGACCAGACGCCGCGTCAGACTGGTATCTCCCAGATGAAGCACTGATATGCCCCCGCATGTAATATAATATGCCAGACTTTTTTCCCTGCCCGTTTCATCTGTTTCATAATCCGGATGGGCAGTGGCCACCGGTATAATCGTAAGGTCCGGCAGACAGATCTCTTTCCCGGAAACCGCTTCCAGGATCTGGTTGTCCATAACCCCGCAGGAAAGCAGCATTTCTTTACATGCACCCGGTACAATAAACAGGGCCTGCGGGTTAGCCATGGCAATGCCCCTGACTGTATCCTGCGCCAGATGGTCCGCATGTCCATGGGTACATAATACATAATCCGTTTTTACCTGTTCCGGTGCGCAGGGCGCATCATACCATCGCAGACTGACGCCTGTTTCATCTGAAATATCATTTAATACCGGATCAATATAAATAATACACCGCTGCCTCAGAACAAACCCGCACTGTCCGGTATACCACACCGCTATCCCTTCATCCGCAGCTCTGGTATGTGCGATTTCCTCCAGTAATGCGTCTCCTTTTAAATACCAGTCTCTTTTTTTGTCTCTGTACAAACCGCCGCTCCTTTACAAATATCTTCCACAATCATTTCCGCCCTTAATCTGTTCCGGGTCAGCATTGCGGACGTATCATAATAATCTGTAAATTCTTTTCTGAATCCATAGTTCAGCACTTTCATATCCGTACAGCCGTAATAAGCCGCTATTTTCTGCCCGAATCCGCCGTCCAGGACACCGTCTTCCAGCGTAACAACCGTATGGTGGTTTTCTTTCAGTGAATCCAGCAGCTCTTTGTCAGTTCCGGACAGATAACGGGGATTGACCAGCGTGACTTTGTGATGTGCCACCTGTTCCAGCAGATCCGCAGTCTCTTCTCCCAGCTGGAAAAAGTCCCCAGCCGCAATAATAGCTGTTTCCCTGCCGCTTCTGGTCACCAGATACCGGTTTAACCTGCCATAATCTGCATCCGGCACATAACCAGCCTCATATACGCCATTTCTCGGAGCCCGTATCACCACCGGATGTTCGTTCTGTTCCATGCTCCACTCCAGCATGGCCAGATACTCCTGTTTATTAGCCGGAGCCAGAAATACCAGTTCCGGAATATTGGAAAGCATCGGTATATCAAAAAGCCCCATATGGGTCATATCCGTCGGTGCATATACAGACGCATTGACCAGAATGATCGTTACCGGCATCCGGTTGATACACAGTTCCTGGGATATCTGGTCATAAGTACGCTGGATAAAGGTAGAGCGGGTGGCAAATACCGGTTTTCCGCCATTTCTGGCAATTCCTGCCGCCATGGAAATAGCATGTTCCTCCATAATGCCGGTGTCAATATACCGGCTGCCCATGGCCTGTCTGGTCTGCGCGTCAAAAGCCAGCACATTGGGCACAGCGGCCACCATCGCCACAACCAGCGGGTCTTTTCGCATTTTTTCCAGTAAATAATCCCGCACTATTTTGTCATACCGCTCTCCCGCAATCTGTACCGGCCTGATACCCTGTTCCGGAGAAAAAGGTTTTACAAAATGGGATTCTTCCTGACAGGCTTCCGCAGACGGATAACCTTTTCCCTTTACGGTACACAGATGCACCACAACCGGACGTTCCATCTCCTTTGCCTGTTCAAACGCCGGTACAAGCTGCGCCATATCATTTCCATCCGGAACATATATATAGGCATATCCCAGCGCTGTAAACAGATTCCAGACACATCTGCCCTCATGCTCCCGCAGTACGTTCAGATGATGATAAAGCGCCCCGTGATTTTCAGCAATGGACATCTGGTTGTCATTGAGCACGATAATTAAATTTCCTTTAATTTCCGCACCGGCATAATTCAGCCCTTCCAGCGCTTCTCCGCCGCCCAGCGCCGCATCTCCGATTACCGCCGCCACATGTTCTTTTGTGCCATTTAAATCCCGCATCTTTGCCATCCCGCACGCCAGACTGACGGACGTGGAAGTATGCCCGAATTTAAATAAATCATGAATACTTTCCTGTGGATTCGTATAGCCGGAGTATGTTTTGTACCTGGCCGGGTCCAGAAACGCCTCTTTGCGTCCGGTAAGAATTTTGTGCGTATAGCACTGGTGGGACGTGTCAAAAATAATTTTATCCGCCGGAGAATCCAGTACATAGTGCAGCGCCACTGTCAGCTCCACGGCTCCCAGATTGGACGAAAGATGTCCGCCTGTACTGCTTACCGTCTGAATCAGCGCCTGCCTGATCTCTTCCGCCAGCACCGAGCACTGGTGAATCGTCAGTTTTTTTACGTCCTGCGGCGTATCAATGGTTTCTAAATACATGTCATCCTCATTTTTTAATGGATACAGGCTCCGGACCGTGTCCGGAATATGCTATCCTAATCTGCCTGCAGCGCCTGAAAACAGTTTCTGCACAACACAAACCTGCCATTTTCCCTTTCCATGGCTTCCCGTATGCCGGCAGCTTCTTCTCCATTCAGAATCTCTTCGTAAGTATCGTGTAATAAATTGCCCATCACATGTTTCATGCCCCAGTCATTGGAACACAAAACTACCCGCCCGTCCGGCAGCAGCACATTGTGGTTAATATCTTTTGACAGCTCGCAGCGTATTCTTCCACCCAGTCCCCGTTTTCCATACAGACAGGAATCTTTCAGGTTTCCGGCCCGGTCGTTTAACACCACATAGATTCTGGTATTATCTCCCAGCAGCCCGGTAATTTCCTCCGGTACAGTGCCCTGGGCACAGGCATAGTCAATAAAGCCGCTCCCGTCCGGTTTCTTTGCGCCTGCCAGCCTTTCTACCATTTCCATATATGATTCGTCCATGGGAATGACCGCATAGCCTTCCTTGTCCGGCACATGCAGAACAAATTCTTCAAACTCCATTTTAAGCAGTGCATCCAGCTGCGTGGGTTTTAATCCCACCAGGGTCGTAAATATATTGACTTTATGCCCCCGCTGTTTCGCATAAGCGATCATATCCATACACTGTTCATTCAGAAACGGTTCCGTAAATCCCGCAAACTCGATCAGTGTATCTGCCGGCAGCCTGTCCAGGCAAATTTTAAAATTCTCACAGGTCAATACTTTCTCTGAATTACCCGCTTTCATATATTCCCTGAGAAACAGCTCCTGCGGACAGTATCTGCAGTTAACGCTACACCCCAGTCTGGTGGTAATCTCCATCATCGGTTTTGTATAAAAACTGTATCCATATGACCCCAGATACCGGATCAGATCCGATGCCGGCAGAAAATTCGTATATCCGTTCCGGTTCAGTATCTCTTTGATTTCTTCATTCAGCTGCACCCGTACCCCGCATACAAACGCCGTATCTTTATCCTCATATGGAATCTCATCCACCTGGCAGACTGGAAGATTACGCAGTACTTTCTGATTGGCTGACTGGTCCGTTACACAAAACCCCGCCACCGTAACTCCCTTTTCCCTGTAAAAATCCGCAACCGGAGCCGCCTGTTTGCCTGCTCCGTAAATATATATCTTTTTTCCTTTATTGAGTGCGGCAAAATCCAGATACCGCTGTTTTTCCTGTTCAATCTGTTGATCCAAATCCGGCATAATCCGCTCCTGTTCTGTTTTGTCCTCTCATCCGGCTTACCGCCGTATCATCTGACTGTTTTCGTCTCTTTTCCAACCTCTGTCCTGTCTATCCGGCTCACATCTCCCAGTCTGTCCGCACGCCGCTTTCAGCATTCAGACTGCTCCACCAGCCGGATGCTGCTCACCGGATGGACTTTCCGGTCTTTTTCCGGCGGCAGCGTCATATAATCTCCATACAGCCTCGAAAGATACAGATCATAATTATCAAATATTTTAAAATTATATCCTTCAAAATCCTTTTCCCTGTATGCGTCAAAACATTCTCCCGGCAGGCCGTACCTGCAGGCTTTCCGGTACGGATATGTCATATGCCTCACAAGCTCTGTCCGTTTTTTGTTTACATGTCCGGCTGTTTTTTCCAGCAGCCTCACCCAGCTGTTGCGTGGTATTTTATTAATCAGGCTGTACCATTTTCTTAACAGGACGGTAGGCGCTGATTTTTTTCCTACTTCTGAATACAGCCCTTTTCTGATGCAATAGCAGACAAACAGATGCAGCCTGCGCCAGAGAAAACCATCCGGCACCCGGTCATAGACAAAGATGTCAATAAAGACGCTCTGGTTCCAGCCGCCGTGTTCCTGGCCTTCCCGCAAAAATACTGTCCCGTTTCTGCGCATTTTGGAATATCCCCAGCGGTAATTCTCATCTGTCCTGAAGTCCTGCAGAAAAAACCGTTCCGTATCCAGTTCTTTTTTGCATGCCCTGTAAAATTTCTTATATTCCGGCCGCAGCATAACCACATCCGCATCATCGTCCCAGGGAATAAAACCATTGTGACGTACTGCCCCCAGTAGCGTACCGCCGTCAAGGGAATATCTGATGTGATATTTTCTGCATATCCGGTCTACCTCTTTTAACATTTCCAGTTCTGTCAGCTGAAGAGTACGAAGTGTCTGCTGATCCAGTTCAATCATTTTTCTGTTCTCCATCTGTTTTCTTTATCCGGATCAGAATAATACCTGCCAGTCTCCCGGCCGCAGGCGTTCCCCTTCCCGCATCCGGATATTGCTTTTATCCGCCACGGTTTTCAGTACTTAAAAACCGTTCCATAATACCTGACAACGCCACCGATTCGCTTCTGGTAAGTTTAAATCCGTCACTATTTCCGCCATTAATCATAGACACAAAATCACTGATTTCATAGCGCAGCCCTTCCCCCAGAAACCGTTCCGTATATTTCTCCACTTCCATGGGATTTTCATAATGCACTTCAAAGTAAGTCGTTTTCCACCAGGGCGCTTCTGCCAGAATATAGCCTTTTGTGCCCGCAATAAGCAGCCTGCCGTCGGATTTGACACCCAGTCCGCAGGTGGCCGTGGCAATCCCGTTCGGATAGCGCAATGACGCCTTGGTAAAGATGTCCAGCCCGTTGTCTGCCCGGATCACATCAAACCGCAGGTCTTCATAAGCGTCTCCAAATAATTTCAGCACCGGCAGCAGCACATAACTGCCCAGTTCCGTAAAACTGCCGCCACTTGCCCGGTCTGTCAGTTCCCGGTATGACGGATTGGCCAGTCTGGTAAAACAGGCTTCCACATTCCGGATGTGTCCGATAATTCCACTGCAGGCAATTCCAAGCAGCTTATGAAATCCCGGACAGTAAGCAGTTTTGATGGCTTCAGATAAAATCAGCCCCCTCTTTTTTGCAACCCGGAACACTTCAACTGTCTGCGCCCGGTTCAGCGTCAGGGGCTTTTCACACAAAACATGTTTTCCATGCTCCAGCGCCGCTTTCATATACTCATAATGGGTTGCGTGGGGTGATGCGATATATACAATGTCCACGCTGTCAAAAAATTTTTCCAGACTGTCATACGCTTCTATTTTCCATTGATCCGCAAACTGCTGCGCACTTTCTATATGAGGATTATAGACTCCCTGGGTATTTACCCCGCTGACCAGCTTTGCCTCCGGAATAAATCTGTCCGCAACCCGTCCGGTGCCTATGATACCGATTCTCTGAATCCGGCTGTTTTGTTCCCGCAGCATTGTACTGGAAATATTCCTGGTCCGCTCCAGATAAACGACCTGACAATATTCCTTCAGATAGTCAAATGCCCCGGTCCAGTCAGAACCTACTGTAAAGATATCAATATGAAGCTTTTTAATATCATTAAATTTCTGTCCCTGTGTTTCTTCGATAATAATCTCATCCGCAAAACCGGTTCTCTTTACGTTCTCAATCCGCGTCACCAGGGAATCCATCACATTGAGTTTTCCTCTTGCCTTATCGTAAGCCTCGGTAGTCACGCCCACGATAAGATAATCTCCCAGCTCTCTGGCTCTTTTTAACAGACGGTAATGTCCTTCATGGAAAAGGTCGAATGTACCATATGTAATTACTTTTATCACAATCCCGTTCCTCCCATGACTTTTTCCACAATACACCGGTGTATATGGATACCACAGGTTCCATCTGTATTTCCAGAGATTTTCCGGTATGCACGAAGCTGTCTTTCCCTGTCAAAAGGCTGTCCTGTTACTGATCCTCCAATAAACTGATCCAGCGTGTTAAAATAGTTTTCCGCACACGAATAAGACAGCCAGTCCGAATTTTCACAAAATCCGGGTTCCCATTGTTCCAGCTCTTTCTGGTCAAATTCCAGCACACACTCCTTCCATTCCCCGTTTTCCAGATTAAAATCATAGATTCTGGCGTCAGTGACGGAAAAAAAGTGATCCGGCCACCTGCCTTCCGGATTTGTCTTATATAGAAAATATCCTGTCATTCCGGCATTGAAGTATCCATTTTTCTTCTCTGTGATCACAGGAAACGGCGGTTCCCACTCCCTGATTTCCCCCGTTTCTTTATCCAGACACAAAAACATATTTCCCCAGAATGGAGAGAGAAACACCTGTGTTTCCGAAAATGCCGCCATACTGAACGGACGTTCCATACACGCATATCCCCAGGGCTGACTGTGGCAGATAAACCGCTCCGGTAAACCTGTATATTCCCGTACCTTTCCGGTTGCAGGATTCCACCGTCTGATCATGCCGCCTTCATAAGGAAGCATCCAGATGTCCTGGTCAGCCCCTGCCGTACCCGTCGTATATTCTGGTACAAGAACCATACAGCCACACGTAGTCTTATCTCCCACTGTTACAATCTGTCCCTTTCCTGATTCGCATTCCAGAATCAGTACACGGTTATCCACCGGAGAAGCCAGCAGCATACTGTGGTTCCAGATACAGTTACCACCATATCTCCACTGTCCGTTTACCACTGTGGCAAACAGATTCTGGTACCCGCTCATATATGCTGTCTGATCCTTTTGTGTATCATATCTGACAATTGCCGGATACTTCAGTGGAATCAGAAACAGATACTTACCCACTTTCCAGGCTCCCAGAAACGCTCCTGTCTGTTCCATCACTTTTTCCAGCTGTACGCGTCTGGTTATCTGACCTTTTTCAATAACCAGAATATCCTGCGCATTTCCCGGACAGACATAAATCTTTCCACCCTCCCCGATGGCCCTGCTATAAT
Organism: uncultured Eubacterium sp.; assembly: GCA_947642745.1. Classification (GTDB taxonomy): domain Bacteria; phylum Bacillota; class Clostridia; order Lachnospirales; family Lachnospiraceae; genus Eubacterium_J. Next base: position 18,323 of record CANRTU010000049.1, on the reverse strand, counting down.
AATCCCCGCCAGAATACTCCGACAGGCTGCACATATGTCTGTAACAATGATTCTGATCCGCACAATATAACTGATTCCCCTGCGTAATCATATATTCATTATGCCCCTCGACGAAAAATCCTTTGACAATTTCCCCTCTCCAGTCCTCCGCCTCAGGCTTTGTATGTATACCGTTGTCCATAATAAACAGCGGTTTGCCCGCCACTGCGAACAGCGACGTCACAGACGTACCGGAATCCCCGATGTATGCGTCGCAAAGCGCAATCGTACTTTCAATATCCGGCGTATCGTCATAAATTCCTGTTCCGTGTTCCAGAAAATATTTTTTCAGCTCCAGATATCCGGCATAACTGCCAGTTCTCATAGACGCAAACGTGGACTCCATCAGCGGATGGGGCCTCCACACCAGACAGGCGTCCTCTCTTCCCTGAAAGCACTGGAACACATATTTCATTTTTTTCAGAAAATCCTCCGTATTACCAAGCATACCGTTTAAGCTGGTGTTATAAAAAAAGACTTTCTTTCCATCCATTCTGCTGCGCCATTCTTCTGAAGGCTGCGGCGGGTGCGCACACATACGGACAATCCTGTCAAACTTAGGCGATCCAAAGGGCAGAAATTTCTCATCTGGCAGCGATGAATCAAAAAACTTCCGGTACTTTTGGGTCTGTATCACAATATAATCCGCATTTTCATAAGCCGGACAGACGGCCTGTCCCTCGCTCATCCCGCCTGATGTGGAATAATAAGGAATATAAACAAGACATCCGGTCTGTTTTTTCAGTTCAGCAGAATAATAAGCCGGCTCCACGCTGGTAACATAATTCGTATTATCATATGGATTATGTATATAAATTGCGTCTGGCTGACGGCCTGCCAGGTCATATTCCCAGTAATCCACCACTGGCACATACGTGGGAAAATCTCTGCCTTCATAATGATATGCGCCAAAGGAACCATCCGGCTTTTTATCATAATAGGGAACCGGAACTACATATGCGTCACAGTTTTCATCCGCCTGCGCAGCCATCCATACGCTTTCCAGTGAATCCCACATGGACGCTTTATATGGCAGAAACAGAATTTCATAACGCACTTTGATCACATGCATGATATTGTGGTAAAAACTGTCCCATAATTTATCCAGCCTGTGACATATTTCATCCCCACGGACTGCTTTTTTCTCCGAAAGACTCTGGTAAATCTGGTAAACCAGTTCGCAGTACTGCTCCAGAAGCGTAATGACCGGAGCATCGGAGCCTTCTGACTGTTCCACCATATTTCCCAGCCCGGCAGCTCCCTGCTGACAACCGGAAAGAATCTCACAGGCCTGCATATATTGTCCGCTATTTATCAACCGCCCCACTGCGTCATGGGCCTGCGCCAGCGTCTGTAATAACTGCTCCGCCTGTTTTTTCTGTGTTTTTCTCATAATCTGATATTCCTTATCTTATCTGCTCTGCTTCCCCTGCAGCCACACATTTCTTTCCACTGTTTTCCTGGCGCTCTTCCCATATATGAACCTTCCGGTAAAAACTGGCTCTTGACATATGGCATAGTTCCGCCGCTTTCTGTCCTTTGATTTCCCCACGCTGCCACATCCCACAGATCTGGTCGAAATTATCCGGAAGAGGCATCAGCGGCCTGCCAAACCGCACGCCGGACCGTCTGGCCGATGCGATGCCTTCCATCTGTTTCTGCCTGCGGGCAGTATGTTCCACCCCCGGCACATATTCCAGCATGGATAAAACCAGATCAGCCACCAGTGTTCCAAACTGCGTCTTACCCCGTCTGGTATCCAGTTGTGGTATATCCAGCACTACCACGTCCGCTGTTTTTTCCCTGGTAATCATCCGCCACTGTCTGCCAATCTCTTTATAATCAGACCCCAGTGCGTCCAGGCTCTTGATATAAAGCAGATCGTTCGCTTTCAGCGTCTTTAGCAGTTTATGATATTGCATACAGCCACAGCCATCGTCTGTCTGCCGGTCTATATAAATATTTTTATCCGACACCTGCATTTCCCGCAGTGTAATCAGCTGACTGTCCGCATCCGTTTCATCCGGCCAGAGCCGTATATATCCGTATGTTTTCCTCATGGACAGCTCCTTTTGTCTGGATTTCAAAAATGTATACTTTTTTGAATATTTTAAACTGGAAGGAAATTCCGTCAAACTTTACAATAGAAGCTCTTAATTTCTGTTGCCTTTTTGTCGATATAGTGGTAGAATGATGAAAAATAAGGACAAGAAAATTTATTCAAAAAAGTATACATTTTTGAACGCACTTTCAAACCCGCTAAATTCAGAACATTCCGGATAACAAACCATCCGTATCCGGTCAAAAAATCATATTATAATTTATCCATTCTGATTCCACAAAAAATACTGGAGAACCAGTCGTTTCATCTGTATCACGCTTCCATTCCCAGCCCTCCCATAAGAGGACGTAATCCAGCAGTATTTCCATAAAGTAAAAAAGAAAAGTTCAATCCAACTTGCAGGGTTTGATGACAATTTAAAAAGACGAGAAGAAATTCTTAGATGTATTGCTGAATTACAGGAAGAATAAAAACGGATTGAACAGGAAGTGAAACTGTTTATGAAAGACAATAAATCTGCTGACAGTGAGAATTTTCACATTTCATGGAAAAACATAGATTCAACAAAACCGGATACGAAACGCATCAGGTTAGAAATGCCGGAACTATATGCTGACTATGGCAAGGCCTCACATTCAGGGAGGTTTGAAGTAAAAGCAGCATAAGATTAACTGAACCAGGAGGAATACAATGGAAAAAAAATATTACAAGGCTTCTTAAATCAAATGAAATTGAATGTCTGGTATCAACAGTCAACGAAAAAGTGCTGAGCCTGCTGCTTTATAAAGATACCAGGGCAGACCAGAGAATTCCATAGGAAAAAGATTTGTGTAATTATGTGAATCAGATTATGATGATTATTATATTATATCGAAAGAAGAAGTAGAAGAACAGATACAAAATGCACAATTTTTCTTTGATGGGATTATGAAATATGTGGGTAAAGTTACTTAATTAATAGGATAAATGATGTATTCTGGCTTGTACCAATCCTGTACCAATTTTGTACCAATCATACGAAGATTTGTATAGAGTTAATCAGTTATATTCTAAAGGACATGGCACGTGAAATTGCGCCAGATGAAAGGCTCATAGCCCGGGGGCACGCTGCATCGTACCATTTTGGTACTACAGCTAACAATACCAGATCATGCATGTTTATCTGTTACTTTCATATATCATAAGCAAGATGATAACCGCATATTCCAAAGGCAGGGAAAAGACATTCTGTTTCCAACAGTATCCATTCATTTTTCCTGCCTTTTCCATACATATTCCGGCAGGCGGAATAACCATATGCGGGAGAATATCCGGATATGTTCCGGAAAATTATTGTATTTGCGTCTTACCTTGTAATACAGGACTGCCGCAGGAACTTCAGCTTTATCCTGATACAGGTTCTTTTCACTGAACAGACGGCTGCCTTTCCCCAGTGACCAGGAAATGTACATCCATCCGCAGCTATCTGTTACATGAAATAAAAAGATAATTTTTCCACGCTCAGAACCGTTTCTCCATAATTTCATAGACAAGTTTCACGTCATTTTCCAGCTGCCAGATACCATGTCCGGTAGTTTTATACCCTCTCTTTTCATAGAAACATGCTGCCGGCAGTGAAGCGTCCAGGATTACCGCATCATGTTTTTTCATAATTTCCGCTTCCAGACAGTTCATAATATGCGAACCGCACCCCTGTTTCTGGTAACGGGGCAGTACATACACCCCTGTAATATGATTGTCATTATAACAGCCTGTACCGGCAATCTCCCCACGGTCTGTCAGCACACCCATATTTCCAGACAGTATTCCCTCCAGAATATGTTCCTTATTATGATGCCGGCAAAAAAACTCTACTACTTCCTGTGGATAATACTTAGGATAGACGGTGCGGATCGTTGTATGTAAAACATTGTAAACCGCTTCCTCCATCCCGGAAACAGCTGTAATATATTCCATATCCTTCCTCCGTTCATTCGACAATTCCCACATATTAAAAACACGCTTTCCGGCTGTCTTTTTCATGACATCCGGGCGGTTTTCCGGGGAATCACAAAAACAGCTCATTTTCTTTCCGCCCGCCGCAGGCCTTTTTCAGTTTCATACTGCCCGCCGCAAGCAGCGCTTTACTCACACTGCGTGCCTGTCCGGGGCAGACCGCAATACAGCGCATACAGGAAATACATTTTGAAGAATCTGTCCTGGACGGATCTTTTTCGGGAATGGCTGCCGCCGGACAGGCACGGACGCACAGGCCGCACCGGTTACAGGCCTTTCCAGCCCTTGGTTTCATGGGAACGCCGTCATATGTGCGGTACGGACGGTCCCCGGGAAGCTCTGACAGCCCCTTCAGCGTCCCTTTATCCAGGCCTGAACAGATTTCAGCCGCAAATCCCGCCAGCTCCTTTTCATCCTCTCCGTCCGGCCGTCCAGCCGCAAACTGACGCATGATGGAATGCTCCGCCACCGCCGCCACTGCCGCCACGCACGAAAATCCCGCTTCCTCCAGAACATCCCGCAGTTCCACAAGCGTATCCTCATAAGCCCGGTTTCCGTATACGGCTATCAGAACCGCCCGGGCTGAGTTTCCTTTTATCTGGCGCAGCCTGGATACAGCCAGTCCCGGAACCCTTCCACCATAGGAAGGAACCGCCACCAGACAGATATCTTCCTCTTTCAATAACAAGGCGGCAAAATCTGTGTCCCGGCTGCACAAATCCACAAATATATTGTCCTGGCAAAATTCTTTTGCCATACACCGGGCTGCTTTTTCTGTCCCCCCTGTGGGGCTGAACACAATCTGATACACTGCCATATGAATTTCCTCCTTCTGATACCATACACTTTATAGTTACCGGACACTGCCTTTCAGGGATATCCGCATCTTCCAATCCCCCATACAGGCAAAAAACCCGGAAACTGCCGTCAAAACGGCACATTCTGTTTCACGTGCCATACAGTCTCCCCTGCCAGGCGCCACGCTGGCGGAACCGGCGGGTAAACGCATTCAGCACCCGTTTTTTGTCTCCGCTCCAGGCAGGCGCAATCAGAAGCTTTTTCGGCCCGTCGCCGGTAAGGCGGTGAATCACCATGGAAGGCGGCAGATGTTCCAGGCATGTAATGACAAAATCCACATACTCATCCATGGAAAACATCCAGAAAGGCTCTGCTTCGTACATCTCTGCCAGGTCTGTTCCTTTCAGTACATGAAGCAGCTGGAGTTTTATTCCGCCAATGGCAGGCGCATGTGTGGCAATATAATCCACTGATTCAAGCATCTGCTCCTTTGTTTCCCCCGGCAGACCCAGAATCAGATGCACAATAACCGTAAGCCCTGCCTGCCGCAGCCGCTCCAGCGTCTCCTCGAAACAGGAAAGCGTATAGCCCCGCCGGATCCAGTCTGCGGTCTTCTGGTGAATCGTCTGCAGTCCCAGCTCCACCCAGACCGGCTTTACCTGATTCAGACTGCTTAACAGCCGGATTTTTTCCGGCTCCAGACAATCCGGCCTGGTAGCCACAGACAGAGCCGCAACTTCCGGATGGCTCACTGCCCGTTCAAACAGTTCCCTCAGATACTCCACCGGCGCATATGTATTTGTATAAGACTGAAAATAGGCAATATAAGGCCCGTCCTGCGCTATCTTATTGGAAACCAGCCGTTTTGCCGCTTCGATCCGCTCCCATACATCAGGCTGGCAGCCGGCGCCAGTCCTCTGTCCGGCTGCAAACTCTCCCGAACCGCCCCCGCTGCAGAAGATACAGCCTCCCCGGCCCACTGTCCCGTCCCGGTTCGGACAGTCCATTCCGCCGTCCAGGGCCAGCCTGTATACTTTCGTGCCAAAAGTCTGTTTCAGCCAGGAATTTAAAGAATAAAAAGGCCGCCCATCCCAGGACTGTTCCGGGGACGCCCTGTTCATATCTTTCATCTATGCTGGTTCCTTTCTTTTATATGATTCCATCGTCTGTCCCATAAACCAGCCGGATGAAGCGCCCGCGGGCACCTGCTCCGGGACTGTCCGGACAGCGCTTTTTCAGACTTCCGTTACAGTTTTCTTCTATTATACAAAAAGATCAGAAGCGACGCCGCTATAATCAGCAGATATCCGATAAAGCTGTACATATCCGGTATTTCGCCAAAAAACGCAAACCCCAGCGCTGACGCAAAAATAATCTGGGAATAGTCATAAATAGAAATCTTTCCGGCTGGTGCGTACGTATAGGCCGCAGTAATGGAAAACTGTCCGCCCGCAGCGCATAAACCGGCCATCAGCAGTACCGCCCCCTGACGCAGTGTCATGGGCGCATACTGGAACAGCATCCAGGGAACTACCGCCACACAGGAAAACAGGGAAAAGAAAAACACGATCACTGGACCCCGGACTCCCAGAATCCCCAGCCTGCGCACCATTGTATAGGCAATTCCGGCGCCAAGACCTCCCAGTACCCCGGTCAGAGCCGCAATTAGCGCCGCATTCTGAAATCCCGGCTTTACAATAAACAGACAGCCGCAAAAAGCCACGGCCACACATGCCGCCTGAAACGGCGCAATCTTTTCCTTCAGCAGCAGAAACGAAAAGACGATGGCAAAAAACGGGGACAGCTTATTCAAAATCGAAGCATCCGCTATCAGCAGATGATCAATGGCATAAAAATTACACAAAATCCCCAGTGTTCCGGCCAGACAGCGCATAATAAGCGCCGGACACGCTTCTTTTGGAACACGCAGCGCAATCCCGTCTTTCCATACAATGCCACCGGCAAAAACCGCCGCCACCAGATTCCGGAAAAAACTCTTTTGTACCGAAGGCAGTTCCCCGGCCAGACGGACACATATATTCATACAGGCAAAGCAAAATGCTGATAAAACGATCATGCCTATGCCCCGTATATAATTATCCCGCTTCTGCTCCTGTTTCAGATCAGCCATATGTTACTCCATTTCCCGCAGAATTGTGATTCCCGGACAGTACTGTAATTCCGTCATGGCAGCCGCCATAACCGCACCGGGATATTTGCTTCTTACCAAAAAGACCCTGCAGACAGATCAGACAATCTGTTTACAGGGTACTATCGTACTGTTTTGTCAAAACGCTGGCATTACACGCCGCTGATATGACCGGATGATTACCAGATAACAGACCAGCCCGCCGCCAAATACCATTTTGTCAAAATACCGGTGATTCCGGTTCAGACCGGCCGTCACCGTAAACCATTTCAAAAACCAGGCAGGACTATAAGCCGGGTTATGTCTCGAATGATCATCTGTCTAGGACGGCTGTTACCAGCCGCCTCAAGCAACCTACCTGAAGCTGGCGGGCCACGTCATCGCTTCTGCTCGGTCTTGCTTCGGATGGGGTTTACATGTGCCCTCCCTGTTACCAGGAAGGCGGTAGTCTCTTACACTGCCCTTCCACCCTTACCAGTCCGGAGACTGGCGGTATATTTCTGTTGCACTTTCCTGGGAGTTACCTCCACCGGACGTTATCCGGCATCCTGCCCTGTGAAGCCCGGACTTTCCTCACCTGCGGTCTTTCGACACCTGCAGCTGCGATCATTCATCCTGCCTGATTTTCTACATTTCTATTCAACCATATCTGGTACAGATTGTAAAGTATTGTTTTGATTTCTATACAACTTCCATTCATATTCCACGCATCAGCCAGGTCTGACGCAGACTGCATAGTATTGTGTTTATTTGCATACAAAGTCCATTTATGTTCCGCACATCCGTCACATCTGATTCTGATTATAACGTACTGTTTTTACTTCTATACAGTCTCTGTTCATGTTTTCCACACATCCGTCATATCTGATTCTGATCGCAACGTACTGTTTTTTATTTCTGTACAATTCCTGTTCATGTTCCACACGTCAGCCACATCTGATTCTGATTGCGCCATTTTGTTTTTAATTTTTAAAAGTTCATACACATTACACTTCTCATACAGATTGCGGCATATTGTTATCTTTTCCACAACCATAAAAATCTACACATGGAAACAGCTTCCGCCAATAAATTCCCGCAAAATAGAATTTTTATTCACATCCTCGCTGGGAACCTGCAGGAAATAATCCAGAAACTTCAGCAGCCGCTTTGCCTGCAGATGCTGCGGGCTGTCCGTTCCAATGGCAAACAGCAGCGGCTCCGCATACATTTTAAGTACTGCCATCTCATAAATAAGCGCCGAATTAAACATGACGTCCGCCTCTTCCTGAAACGGGAAGATATTCCGCTCTTCACCCCTGCGCACCGATTCCCACATCTGTATTGTACGTTCCGCCGATGAATTTCTGGTACGGGCGTCCCGCACGATGCGCCGGATCAGGCGTCCGTCTGTGGTAGGAATTGCGTTGTGCTCATCCACGCTGATCTGGGTCAGGGCGCTGATATATATTTTAAATTTCGTCTCTGTAGGCAGCGTATGGGAAAGCCTGTCATTCAGCCCGTGGATTCCTTCAATGACCAGAATATCGTCTGTTCCCAGCTGCAGGAAATCCCCTTTATACTCCCTTTTCCCGGACATAAAATTAAAATGGGGCAGCTCAATCCGTTCTCCCGCCAGCAGCTTTGTCATATCAGAGTTAAACAGTGCAAGGTCCACTGCCTCCAGGCATTCAAAGTCATACTGTCCGTTTTCATCCAGCGGCGTCTTATTCCTGTCCACATAATAATTATCCAGCCCGATGGGATGGGGAATCATGCCATGGGCACGCAGCTGAATGGACAGACGGTGGGAAAACGTAGTCTTCCCGGAAGAAGAAGGTCCGGCAATCATAATAAATTTCTTGTCTTTATGCCCGGCGATCTGCTCAGCCAGTTTTCCAATGCGCTGTTCCATCTCCGCTTCCTGCAGCAGAATCACATCCTGAATTCTGCCTTTTACAATCTGCTCATTCAATTCCCCGATGGTTGCGATGTGCATCTTTCTGGCCCAGGCCGCAGACTCCATCATCGTATGGTACAGTTTATCCGACGACTGAAATGGTTCTGTCCGCTTAGTCTGCTCCTTTGGATAAATCAGTACGAATCCCCGGCCATATACTTCCAGACCGAAATATTTCAGATAACCGGTGGACGGCACCATATAGCCATAAAAATAATCTTTGTAACCATCCATATCATACAGATTAACATGGGAACTTCTGCGGTAATAAAACAGTTTTTCCTTATCAGTCATTCCGTACTCATGAAATTTCGAGATGGCTGCGTCTGTATGTATCGTATGTTTGTGTATGGTCAGATCTGCCTCCGCCAGCCTGAGCATCTCATCCCGCAGCTGATCCAGTACCGCCTGGTCCGCCTTCTTTCCTTCCATTTCACAATACTGCCCGGCTCCCACAGTATGCATCACCCGCACCCGTACCGCCGTGCCATACAGTTCAAATACCGCCTTTTGCAGCAGCATCAGCATACTTCTGCGGTACGCCTTACGCCCGTTCACATCCGCCGTAGTTACAAATTCCAGCGTGCCATCCGCATCCAGGATTCTGTTCAGCTCTTTTAATTTATTATTATGCACTACCAGTACAATATCATCCGTATACTGCCGCTGATACTCCCGGGCAATCGAAAGAAACTGCGTTCCCTGCTCAAATTCCCGCTTTTCATTTCCTATCACTGTCTGATACATATCCACCGCCTTTCTGACTTTTCCCCGCGCCCATACCGGCAGGGAAACTTCCCGTCCGTTTTTATCCGTGCCGCCTTTCTTCTGTTTCCGGACTTATACAATCCTAAGCGGATTCCTGCGCTCCTGCGCCACCGCCCGGATCTGCGGCGCCTGCTCTTTTAAATACTGCTGCATATACCGGATAAAAATATGCTCCATCCCATAATGTCCGGCGTCAATAATGGCCATCCCCCTGGCATTTGCGTCAATTCCTGTATGATGGTCTGTATCTCCTGTAATATATACGTCTGCGCCTGCCCGCAAAGCCTCTTCCACATCACTCTTTCCGGCGCCGGGACAGACAGCCACACGTTTTATCCTGTGTCCGGGATCCCCATACACCATGACATGCTCAAGGTCAAAGGCTTTCTTTACCTGCTCACAGCATGTATCCAGCGTTATTTCCTCTGTCAGGTTTCCAACAGCCCCGATACCCTTCGGGATGCCGTCCGCCTCACAGGTTACTTCCAGCGGCAGCGCACCGGATATGCCCATTTTTTCCGCCGCCAGATCCGCCATGCACATAATATCAAAATTTGTATGCATGGCATAACATACAATATCCGACTGAATCAGCGCAATAATCCTGCGTCCGGTAAAATCATCCGTTGTCACCCTTTTTATACCACGAAAAATCAGCGGATGATGGGTCAGCAGCAGATCCACACCCGCAGCCACCGCCTCCTGGATCGTCTCATCCGTGGCGTCCAGCGCAATATACACCGTCTTTATTTCCTTTTCCCGTCTTCCCACAAGCAGCCCCACATTATCCCAGTCACAGGCACAGGACTCCGGGGCCAGCTGTTCCAGAATCCGGATCAGTTCCGCACATTTCATCTGTTCTCTCCTCCGGTATTTTTATAATATGTAATATCGTCGTCCACTTCCACGAAACGGTTTCTGTCAGAAAGTTTTTACTGAATACAGCGCTGATTTTCAGACACGCTCCAGTGTTTCCCGCAGGATTCTGATATCCGTCAGCTGCCGCTCCAGCTCTTGTCTGCGCTTTCCACTGCTTTCAGAAGCGCTTTCTGCCAGTGAGCGCAGTATTTCCTGTTTTACGTTCCAGTCCCGCTCCAGCAGCTGCCCCAGTACCGGATGACTCTCACCGATCAGACACGGGCCGTACTGGTCCACAAGCTCCTCCAGCCGGTCCGGTTCCGGCATTTTTTTCCTTAAAACATCCATGACCGGCCCCTCCCGGAGTGCTGATGGCCAGTCACGTTTTACTACATGAAGCACCGGATAAAATTTACCATCCTCCAGAACCAGCTCTTCCATGTCCGTATACATCCCGTGCAGCCGCAAAAATTTACGCACTTTCCCTGTATCTGACTGGGGTTCCAGCACCAGTTCCCTGATATGGGAAAGCAGCTCTCCCGCCGCACCCAGTATTCCTGTTATGGTCAGACCGCCCATTCCGGCAATGACCACGCTCTGCGCCTCATCCGCTCCCAGCTGCTCCAGTCCGTCCGAAAGCCTGGTCTTTATCAGCGCTTCCAGCCCGTTTGCCGCTATATGCTCCCTGGCACGCTGCAGCGGCCCCTGCCGGATATCCATGGCCAGCGCCCCGGGACAGCGGCCGCTCTGTACCAGATAAACCGGCAGATATCCATGATCCGTCCCTATATCCGCCACCAGACTGCCGCAGGTTACAAACCGGGCTACCGCCTGCAGCCTTTTTGATAACTTCTGCATCGTGGTTTACTCCAGATAGTCTTTCAGCTTGCGGCTTCTGCTGGGATGCCGGAGCTTCCGCAGCGCTTTGGCTTCGATCTGGCGGATACGTTCCCTTGTAACGTTAAATTCCCTGCCCACTTCTTCCAGTGTGCGGGCCCTGCCGTCTTCCAGCCCGAAACGCAGCGTCAGTACTTTCTGCTCCCGTTCTGTCAGTGTGCCCAGCACTTCTCCCAGCTGCTCCTTCAATAAAGTAAAGGCCGCCGCATCCGCCGGAACCGGCACATTGTCGTCCTGGATAAAATCTCCCAGATGGGAATCTTCTTCCTCGCCTATTGGCGTTTCCAGGGATACCGGTTCCTGGGAAATTTTTAATATTTCCCTTACCCGCTCCACCGGCATATTCATCTGTGCGGCAATTTCCTCCGGCGCCGGCTCCCGTCCCAGCTCCTGCAGCAGCTGTCTGGATACACGGATCAGCTTATTGATGGTTTCAACCATATGCACCGGAATCCGGATCGTGCGGGCCTGATCTGCAATTGCTCTGGTAATCGCCTGTCTGATCCACCAGGTGGCGTACGTAGAGAACTTATAACCTTTGCGGTAGTCAAACTTTTCCACTGCCTTAATCAGTCCCAGGTTTCCCTCCTGGATCAGATCCAGAAACAGCATCCCCCGGCCCACATAACGTTTTGCTATACTTACGACCAGACGCAGGTTCGCCTCTGCCAGCCGTTTTTTCGCATCTTCTCCCCGGTCCTGTTCCAGTGACAGCCTGCGGATCTCTGCGTTTAAATCTGCGATTTCGTCCGGGTCGTCTGTCTTTTCTTTACGCCCTCTTAAAATCATAATCTTTTCGTGGGCCAGTACCCCGTTTTCCATTTTCTGGGCCAGGTCAATCTCTTCTTCCGCACTAAGAAGCGGCACCTTGCCAATTTCTTTTAAGTACATCCGCACCGGATCTTCGATACTTACGCCGTCCGGAACAGTCAGGTCGATGTTTTCTACTTCTACATCGTCGTCGTCATCCAGTAATATATCATCATCGTCGTCACCGTCTGAAATGCGCAGCACGTCCACATTGTGGATTTCCAGATACTCCAGCACATTGTCCAGCTGTTCCACATTCAGATTCATGCTTGCGAACGCATCGCTGATTTCCTGATATTCCAGCATATTCTTTTTCTTTTTTGCCCGTTCCACCAGGGACTTTAAAATTTCCAGAAATTTGTGCTGGTCAAACACTGCATGTTCTGTACCGCAAGCCTCCGATGACCTGTCCGCTTTTTGGTTTTTCCTTCTGTTTTCTGCCATATTCGCCATTCATTTCATCCTCTCTTGGTTTAATATGCTTCATCTATTCCGGTATTAAAAAATTTTTTTTCCGCAATACCTCAAGCATTTTCTTCTCTTCGACCATCTGCCGGAAACGTTCCTGCATGCCATCAGGGTCACGATTTTCACGCAATATCTGTAAGTGGTTTTCTTTTAATTTTATAATCGTATCTTTCAGCGCCCGCTCTCGCTCTTCCTTTGTGCGGACTTCCCGCACCGACTCATGAAACGCCGCAGCGATTTTACGCTGTTCTTCCATATTTTCAAAATGATCCGGAATCTGCGCCAGGTTCAGTTTTCCTTCTTCCAGCTGGGCAAACAGCGCCTGTGCCGTCTGCCTGCACACCTCATCCGTAAAATCCTCTGGTGAAATATACGGCCGGATAACCGGATACAGCGCCGGTTCTTCACTCAACCAGGTTAACAGCAGCTTCTGGGACTTTTTAATTCCCGCTTCTTTTGGCGGCTCTTTTTTATGAATGCCGGATTTTAACGGCTCCGGCCTTTTTACCATGTCTGCCTGACCGGCCACGTAGCCCACCAGTCTGCGCAGATTGTCATATCCGGTCTGGTACCTGGCGGCCAGCGCTTCGATATAATTATTCCGCTCCACCTCTTCGGGAAACTCCAGCAGCTTTCTGGCAATCTCACGGTGAAAGGCAGTTTTCTCCTGCGGATCTTCCATGTTATAATTATTCTCCAAAATACGGATTTCAAACAAAAAGCTGTTTTCCGCCTGGTCAATCCGTTGCTGGTAAGCCTCCGCCCCCATCTCTTTGATGAACTCATCCGGATCTTTATACGGTTTCATGGAAATTACCTTTGCCCGCAGTCCTGCTTCTTTTAATAGCGGAAGCGCCCGCAGCGCCGCCTTAACGCCCGCCCCGTCGCTGTCAAACGTCAGATATACTTCTTTCGTATAACGTTTGAGCAGACTGGCATGTCCGCTTGTAAAAGATGTGCCCAGGGAAGCCACCGCATTGTCATATCCCGCCTGGTGGAGGGCAATGACGTCCATATAACCTTCACATAGCAGCATCCCGGACCGTCTGGACTGTCTGGCCAGACTCAGTCCGTACAGATTCCTGCTTTTGTCAAACACTGGCGTCTCCGGAGAGTTTAAATATTTCGGCTCCCCCTCCCCCATAACCCGGCCGCCAAATCCGATAATCTTATTATGCACATTCATAATCGGAAACATCGCGCGGTTCCAGAATTTATCATGGGCGCCCCGCTTTTCATCTATGGAAACAAGCCCGGCGTCCTTTAAAAGGCCGTCTTCATATCCTTTTGCTTTCAGGTAACGGTAAAGGTCATCGCTGTATACATCCGCATATCCCAGGCCAAATTTCTGCATTGTCCCACGGCTTAGCTTCCGTTCCAGAAAATACCGCATCGCCCGCTCCCCCCGCTCATTGCGCAGCAGCATATAATAATATTTACCCGCCTCCCGGTTCACTTCCAGCAGTCTGGAACGATAATCAGCCTCCTGCCGCTGCCGGGCCGTCTGTTCCTTAACGGGCAGGGTAATACCCGCCCGCTGCGCCAGGGACTCCATGGCTTCATGAAACGTAAAATTCTCATACTCCATCAGAAAGGTAAACACATTTCCGCCAGCCCCGCACCCGAAACAGTAATACATCTGCTTGCTCTGGGAAACGGAAAACGAGCCGGACTTTTCATTATGAAACGGACATAAGCCAAAATGATTACTGCCTTTTCTCTGCAGTCTTACATATCTGGATATGACATCCACAATATCATTGGCGGAACGTACTTCTTCTATTAATTCATCTGAATAATATGCCATCTGCATAACCCCTTTCTACGTCTGCCAGGGGGCGGGCACGAAATATTCATTAAATTTTGCTATTGCATACTGGTCTGTCATTCCCGCTATATAATCGCAGACCACCCGGTCCTTTTTTTCGCCCGCGGCAATCATGCCGGTGAACTGTTCCGGCATCTGCTCCTGGTGTCTCATATAATAATAAAACAGACGCTCCAGCAGTTCCTTTGCCTTCTTTTCCTCACCCTTGGCCACCGGATTGTGGTAAAGATGTTCAAACATAAACTGCCTTAATCCCTTCATGGCTTCTTCCACTTCACCGGACATATGGATGTCATCTTTACCAATACTGTTTGTAACAATATTATGTATTAAAGTATTCAGCCTCATACGTACAGAATTGCCCAGTACATCCCTGAATTTTGCCGGAATATCCTCTTCGCTGAGAATCCCGGCCCGGATTGCGTCATCCACGTCATGGTTAATATAGGCAATCTTGTCAGAGAGCCGGACAATACGGCCTTCCAGCGTTGCCGGCCGGCTGCTCATCTGATGGTTTAAAATGCCGTCCCGCACTTCCTTTGTAAGATTCAGCCCTTTGCCGTGCTTTTCCAGCTTTTCCACAATCCGCACACTCTGTTCATTGTGCTTAAACCCGCCTTCACACAGGCTGCCCAGCATATATTCCCCCACATGGCCAAATGGCGCATGGCCCAGGTCATGCCCCAGGGCTACCGCTTCCACCAGATCCTCATTCAGACGCAGCGCCTTTGCGATTGTCCTGGCATTCTGGGATACCTCCAGCGTATGGCTCATCCTGGTCCTGTAATGGTCTCCCTTTGGGGTCAGAAACACCTGCGTCTTGTTTTTTAACCGGCGGAATGCCCTGCTGTGCAGGATCCTGTCCCGGTCCCGCTGGTAAACTGGACGGATATCACATGCCGGTTCATCCCGGTCCCGTCCCTCTGAACGGTCGCTGAATGCGGCATACGGACTTAGAAGCTGATGCTCTCTCTGCTCCATTTCCTCACGGATCGTCATGATGACATTACCCCTTCCTGACTTTTGTACGTACACGCCGCTGATACACAGAAGCATGTATGATCTGACAACAGTTTATAGTATTACAATAATCCCTTATTTTTAAAATTCTGTGTTTTTTTTGAATTTCCTTTATTTTTTTTATTTTTTTTGTATAATCTATGTAGCAGTATTTTAAATCACAAGACTGGAGTAGAAAAGATGATAAAGGCAGTCAGAAAACATTCTTTTGTTTTATTATTTTTAATGTATTCTATTATAATATTTATTTCCCGTATCTGGTATATCAGGGAATGCAACACCCTGGCCATCCGCAACGATGAATACGGCTACTGGACCCACGCCGCTTTATTTTCCGGACATGACTGGTCGGATGTATTTGCGGGCCATATGAACTGGTACTCATACGGATACAGCCTGGCTCTGACCCCGCTGTTCTGGCTGACCCACAATCTGCGTATTATGTATAAAGCCGCCATCGTATTAAACGGCTGTTTTGCCGTCCTGTCCTTTGGCCTCTGCCAGGGCTGCGCAAAGATTCTGTCGCCAAAAACGGACCGGCGGCTGCTTTTAACCGTTTCTTTTATGGTATGCGTGTATGCTTCCTATATTACCCAGGGGCCTGTTGCATGGAGCGAATCCTTTCTCTATCTGATGGTCTGGCTGCTGATGTACCTGTACGCCCGGTTCGAAACGCATCCGTCAGCCCACTTTGGGGCGCTGCTTAGTCTGTGCGTGGCCGGCTGCTATATTACCCATAACCGAACCATCGGCATAGTGGCCGCCTATTTCCTGATCGTTTTGTTCCTGCGGCTGACAGACGCCATCAGCTGGAAAATACTGGCAGCCATGCTGCTTCCGCTGGTAGTCATCCTGTTTCTCAATGTCAATATTAAAACCTGGCTGTGCATAATAGAAGGCTTCGGATTGAAACCCAAAAACGGCCTGGGCGCCCAGAAGGAACATTTACTGTCGCTTCTGACCCCGGATGGCTGGTGGAACCTGATCCGCTCTCTGGGAGGCCAGATGTGGTGCCTGATGACTTCCACTTTCGGCCTGCTGTTCTGGGGCCTCTCCTGCTGTGCGTCCCACGTCCTGCGGGCGCTGCGCACCAGAAAAGCCGGTCCCCATATGACGTTTTATCTGTTTACGATGACTGCGTCCGCCGCTACTTTTTTAGTTTCCGCCATCAGCCTTATTGATCCGGCATCCATTACGAATCTGGATTCGGATACGGATTTAAGCTATTTTATTTATACCCGCTACGATGAATGTATCATCGGCATTCTGCTGCTCCTTGGATTTTTATATCTGGCACAGCATAAAATGGACCTGAAGCTGATCCTGCTTACGGCAGGCTGCGTGATTCTGTACGCAGGGATGTGCGTCATCTTATCCGTTAACCTGCAGCGGATTACGGATACCTGGCATTACCGTTCATTTTGTGCCGCCGGCATTGGATTTTACCGCCTGGTCAGCGAAGAATTTTCCATGGGCTGGTGTACGCTCATTGGAAGCACCCTGTTTTTCATCCTGTTTATCATGCTGTTACTTTATAAAAGACAGTACCGGAAACGATATGCGGTTACCGCCTGCCTCATACTCACCGCAGTATTTATTCCCACCGGACTGTATTCAGCCTGGATCGGAACCATTACCTCCCAGCTGGGCAAGGTATCCTGTGGAAATCTGGGTATGTATTACCAGCTGAAGGATGTGGCCGGCAACCGGAAAATATACTGCACGCTGGACGACACGGACAATTTCAGAATCGCCTACGAACTGCAGGTAAATTTAATAGACAACCATGTGTATTCCATTACACTGGAGGATCTGCCCGTTAAGGAAGAAGACTATTTTATCTGCTGCAGCAACGGGGATCTGAATAATTTTCATGGAAATGACTATTATCTGCTGGCCCAGAGCGACGCTTATGCGGTACTCGTAAAAGGAGACGGCCTGGCAGATGAAGTATCACAGGCCTCTGGTCAGAATCTGAAGCATCTGCCACTGTCCCGGAATGATAGTTAACTGGTTAGTTAAATAATGATAAATATCAGCCTGAAACCAGATGATGTCCCAAATCCGGATATCTGCCATAAAAGGCACAACATTTCCTGAAGGCGCCGGCATCAGACCATGCCGGCCAGCTTTGGCCGTATGTTCCGCTCCGCCGCAGGGCGATCCTCCCGGAAGGAGTTCTTTACAGGATGTTTTCCTAATAAATATAACAGTATCCGGCTTTGACGGATACTCCGCCTGCGGCGGGCTGCCACGGCCGTATGTTCCGCTCCGCCGCAGGGTGATCCTGGGTTCTTTATAGGATGTTCTTTCCTATAAAGAAAAAGGTTTTTACCGCCTTCCATGCCTGATTCTTTTCCCGCATTTTTATACTGGCAGAAATATCTTTCTGCCCGGAGTTATCCGAAATATTCTCTCCACGGTCTGTACTCCCCACAAACCGCAAAGTATCCCATACTCCTATGGATATATCTTATGAACCGTATTGTTAATACACGCTCCGGTACAGCAGACGGATACTTCGTCAGAATTTCATACAAATAAGAGATTACGCATGGATAACTGCGATACGAAAAAACCAAAAAGCGCAAAAGCCAGACAATAACTGTCCTGCTTTGCGCTATTCGTTGTATGCAGAAGATGGGACTTGAACCCACACGGTATTGCTACCACAGGCACCTGAAGCCTGCGC
>CANRTU010000048.1 GCA_947642745.1 uncultured Eubacterium sp. | reverse complement strand
AGGTATCTCTGTCTTTTAAATATTCAGTTGTAACACATGTATTGTAATCCTACACGTTTTGCCGGATACTTTTTTATTTGTGAGTTGAAAGAAATAAGATTTGATGATATACTTTAGCAGGAATATTTTTACTAATCATATAAATTATGGAGAAAAATATAAAAAGTCCAGTTATAATCCGGCAAGCGCCTTTTATACAGCGCCAGAAATAAAAGCAGTGCGGCGTAAGCCGGACAGCATGCCTCTTTTTTATATCCAAGGTTAAAACCATTTCGTGATGGGGCTTTCACAGTAAAGGAGAATATAAAACTATGGAAAGTTACAAAAAAGAATTTATAGAATTTATGGTAGACAGCGACGTATTAAAATTCGGCACATTCGTATTAAAAAGCGGCCGTAAATCCCCGTTTTTCATGAATGCCGGCGGTTATGTGACCGGCGGCCAGCTCATAAGGCTGGGGGAATATTACGCAAAGGCGATCCATCACCGTTTCGGGGAGGATTTTGATGTACTGTTCGGACCGGCGTATAAAGGCATTCCGTTAAGTGTCGCCACAGCCATGGCGTTTTCCAGGCTGTATGGAAAAGAAGTCCGCTACAGTTCCAACAGAAAAGAGATCAAGGACCATGGCGATACAGGCATATTACTGGGCAGCCGGATCAAAGACGGGGACCGGATTGTGATGATCGAGGATGTCACCACTTCCGGCAAGTCCATTGAAGAGACTTTTCCGATACTGAAGGCACAGGGAGAGGTAACCGTTGTGGGACTTATGGTTTCCTTAAACCGGATGGAAAAGGGACAGGGAGGGGAAATGAGCGCCCTGGACGAGATCAGGCAGACCTATGGATTTGACGCTGGTGCGATTGTGACCATGGAGGAAGTAGTATCCCGTCTGTACAATCAGCCATACAAAGGAAAAGTCATCATTGATGATGCAATAAAAGCGTCCATAGACGCATACTATGAACAGTATGGTGCAAAATAAGCAGAGGGTCCCGGATTGGAATATAGTAAACATAAAAAAGGCTACCGGCTGACAGCGTGGCTGTTGTTTGGCCTGTATATTATTTTAATGGTATATTTTTTGTTTTTTGCGGAGAGTATGGGGCGGAATCTGTCCAGAGAGCATTATCACTATAATCTGAAACCCTTTCGGGAAATCGGCAGGTTTATTATTCATTACCAGACGCTGGGATTGTATGCGGTATTTCTGAATCTGGCAGGCAATGTGCTGGCATTTGTGCCTTTTGGCCTGTTCTTTCCGCTGTTGTCCCGGAAAAACCGGGGGTTCTGGAAAGTAACGCTGATCAGCTTTGAAGTAAGCCTTCTGGTGGAACTGATCCAGCTGGTGACCAGGGTAGGCAGCTGTGATGTGGACGATATGATTTTAAATACGCTGGGCGGAATGTCCGGCTGGCTCTGTTTCAAAATTATGTGGAACATACAATGGAAAAATGGCAGGGAACTGACAGGGGAATGAGCAGATGAGACGGAAAAGACGCAAAAACTATAAATTTACGGAAAAGAAGCATTCGGGAGCAGGGACAGCGGCGCTGGTGCTTTCTTTTGTGCCGCTGGTATTGTTTTTTTACGCTGTGGCCCTTTCATATTCAAAAGGCGGTCATGCGGATGAGAAAACCGGCTGTATCGGAATTGCGGCTGTCCTGGCGGCGCTTATGACCCTGCGGATCTCTGTCCGTGAGGCACGCAAGGAAAATGTGATTAAAAAAGTGCCGGTGGCCGGAGCTATCCTGTCGGTTCTGATGCTGGCAGGCTGGACCGCAATCTATGTGCTGGGCTGGATCGGCGTATAAGGAAAGAAAACCGGGCACAAGGATGAAGAGTCCGGAGGCGGTACCGCAGACGATATGCCGCTGCGGATTAAAATATAAAGAAATAAAAAACAGGCCCGCAGGGGAAGCATCTGGAGCCAGTCCGGATATTCCGGAATCCGTCAGACGGTACCGCAGACGATATGCCGCTGCGGACAGGCGTATAAAGAAAAGCAGGCCTTGGCGGCGAAGTAGCGGGCATCGTGAGTTATTTCAGAATCCGTCGTGCCAGCCTGCGGACAATGTGCGATACCGTACCAGAGCATAAGGTCAATAAACCGGGCCGTTGTACCGGGCGAAACGTAAAATGATACAGGAAGGAAATTTATCATATATGAAAGACACAAATATTTATTGTGAGGATAACGGGCTGCTGGAGGAGCGTTTTACGCTGGTAACAGACAGGCTTCGTCAGGCGGCCGCACAGCCGGAGACGGAAGAGCCGTACCGGGATTATTTTCAAAAGACAGCGGAATTTCTTCTGCTGACGGTGGATGTGCTGCGGATGTGCCGGGAGGGAAAGCTGGACCAGCCCCGTTCCATGGAGGAATGCGGTGCGTTAAACCAGCGGCTGTATGAGGATATTCTGCCAGACCGGTACGGACATAGTTACGCTAATCCGGCTTATGCGGTGCAAAAGCTGGGAGAAGAAGCCGGCGGCCTGCTCTGCTTTCTTTATACAGAGTGCCGGGCGCTGATTGCCTATGCGTTCGAAGGCCGGATCTACGATATGACGATACTGCTGGAACTGTTTGTGGAAGTTTATACCAGCTACTGTGACCGGACGGGTACGGATGGACGGGAAACAGGCCGGATCATTTACGGATTTTTCCATGATTACAGCGAAGTGCTGGTGGAGCGGATCGTACGGGAAGGCATTGACCCGGAGCTGGATTTTTTTACAAATATCGTAAAAAATGCCAGTCTGGACGATCTCTCTTATCTGTACCGGTATGGATCCTATATTTCGGATAACGAGAAACAGACCGCCGCATATCTGGCCGGATTGCCGGAAACACAGATTCAGGCAATGGCGGATACGTTTACCGAAGGATACCGGATCGGTTTTGAGGTGACCGGCAAGGATCTTTCAAAAAAGAAAACCGTAAGTATTCATTATGCCGCTGGTTTTGAGCGGATTGTTCGCAGGGCCATGGAAAATTTCGCAAAGCTGGGGCTGCAGACGGTTATATTCCGTAATCCGGTATCTTCCATGGGCAGCAGGAGCAAAGGGAGCCAGGGATGTTATTCCACATCGCCTAACCGGCAGTTTGATTTTGACCACCGCAACGACAGCGCTTATTATCTGGACAAGGCGTTTGTCACCCGCAGGCTGGAAGTGTTAAAAAACGCCTATGAAAAATATAAGCATCTGGCGGCAGTATACGCCGGCCCGGCAGTGCAGGAAGTGTTTGGCGAAGAGCCGTTTCTTCCAGTGGGGAAAAAAGAGGCGGCCCGTTATGATGAAAAGCAGCAGCGTCTGAATATCAGCTATGCCAGTCAGGCCAGCCAGATTACGAACGAATATATCAAAGGAGAAGAGCGCGGTTATACAATCATCGCCTATCCGCTGCCGGCCATCGGGGCGGATTATAAAGCGATATTTGCGGAAACAGTAAAATTAAACACCCTGGATTACATGCTTTACCGGAATATGCAGCAGCGGATCATAGACGTGCTGGATCAGGCGCGGCAGGTGCATATTACAGGAAAAGGCGCCAACCATACAGATCTGACCGTTTCCATCTGGCCGCTGGAGCATCCGGACCGGCAGACAGCGTTTGAAAATTGTGTGGCGGATGTAAATATTCCGGTGGGGGAAGTGTTCACGTCTCCTGTGCTGAAAGGTACCAGCGGTGTGCTGCATGTGACCAGGGTGTATCTGAGGGATCTGGATTACAAAGACCTGGAGCTGACCTTCACCGATGGAATGATAACAGACTATCACTGCGCCAATTTTGCGGATGAAGCAGAAAATAAACGTTATATTCTGGAAAATCTGCTGATGCACCATGAAACGCTGCCTATGGGAGAATTTGCCATTGGCACTAATACGACGGCGTACCGCATGGCCAGGGATTATCATATCGAAGACAAGCTTCCGATTCTGATTGCGGAAAAGACCGGCCCGCATTTTGCCGTGGGAGATACCTGCTATTCCCATGCGGAGGATATGGCAGTCTATAATCCGGATGGCAAAGAAATCATGCCTAGGGATAATGAGCGGTCGCTGCTGCGCAGGGAAGATGCGTCCAGAGCTTACTTTAACTGTCACACGGATATTACAATACCATATGACGAGCTGGATGCGATTACGGCGCTGCTGCCGGACGGGAGCCGGATAGATGTAATCCGTGACGGAAAGTTTGTAGTACCTGGAACCGGAGAGCTGAATAAGCCGCTGGAAGGAAGATAAAGGGAGCGTAAACAGAGCGGTTACCGGACGGGAGCCGGATAGATGTAATCCGTGA
This sequence comes from uncultured Eubacterium sp., assembly GCA_947642745.1. Lineage (GTDB taxonomy): Bacteria > Bacillota > Clostridia > Lachnospirales > Lachnospiraceae > Eubacterium_J. The sequence continues at coordinate 30,352 of CANRTU010000048.1, read as the reverse complement.
CGGAAAGTTTGCGTTATCTGGAACCGGAGAGCTGAATGAGCCGCTGGAAGGAAGATAACGAAAACACTGGGAATGGAAAACTGAATGGGCTGCTGGCAGGAAGATAAAGGAAAATAAGGAGGAACAAAAATGGCACAGGTAGGAATTGTAATGGGTTCAGATTCGGATATGCCGGTTATGGCAAAGGCGGCGGATATACTGGAGGAACTGGGAATCTCTTATGAGATGTCCATTATTTCCGCTCACAGGGAGCCGGATGTATTTTACGAATACGCAAAGACAGCGGAGGAAAAAGGATTTAAAGTAATTATCGCAGGGGCAGGCATGGCGGCTCATCTGCCGGGCATGTGTGCGGCCATTTTTCCGATGCCGGTAATTGGCATTCCGATGCATACCACGTCCCTGGGTGGTGTGGATTCCCTGTATTCCATTGTACAGATGCCGGGAGGCATTCCGGTAGCTACCGTGGCGATCAACGGGGGACTGAATGCGGGACTTCTGGCGGCGAAGATACTGGCAGTATCTGACGGACAGCTGCTGGTAAAACTGAAAGACTATTCCAGCAAAATGAAAGAACAGGTGCAGGCAAAAGACGCAAAACTGCAGGAGAGTGGATACCGCAATTATGGGAAAGCGTGACAAAAGTCCCTGTCCCCTGTGCGGGTAAAACCTGAAATACGTACAGATGATAATAACCGGCATTGCCCGCCGCTTTTTGCGGATGACGGCAATTGCCGGTTATTCTGGTGTTACTGACATGCCGGGATTCAGACTGACAGCGCTGCCTGTATCGCCATCTGCCACGTTGTTGTACCAGACGGGCATGATGTCAGTCAGAGATGGCACCGCACCGGTCCCTCCCTCCGCTTTGCAGAGTGACGATAGATGCAGCGCTGTCAGTTCAAATCTCAATGATTCTGTGGAAATGAATATTTATTTTCTGGATGATTTTTTCTTTTTATTTAGATATCGGTCTGTAATCGTATTGTTTGCCACATGTTCCAGTTTATCGCTTAAAGGTTCCAGGGTAGTCTGGCTGCCGTATTTGCGTCTGAGCGCACGTTCCAGCAGGTTGTCGCATACTTCCGGGTTTTTGGGAAGGAGCGGTCCGTGCAGATAGGTGGCGGTTACATTTTTGTACACAACCCCTTCATAGCCGGATGTCCCGGTATTTCCGTATCCATAAATAACTTTGCCAAAGGGCTTATGATCCCCGATGAAAGTACGTCCTCCGTGGTTTTCAAATCCTACCACCGGATCGTGAAACAGCGGACTTTCAAGAATAATATCCGACACAAGCCGCTCTGGCTGCCATTCCGTATAAATATCCAGAATGCCCGGGCCTTCAATGGTAGTGTCCGCTGTCCGGTAATAATGTCCCAGCAGCTGGTAGCCGCCGCAGACGGCCAGCAGTACGCCGCCGCTTTCTACCCAGTCTTTAAATGCTGTCGCTGCCGTCGTCAGATACCGGCAGACCAGCTCCTGTTCCCTGTCAGATCCGCCGCCCAGCAGAATCAGATCCAGGTTTTCGAAATCAATGCTGCTGCCTCCCGGATACGGGATGACTTCCGCTTCCATGCCTCTCCACTGGAGACGTTTCTGCAGACAGCGGATATTGCCACGGTCGCCATATAAATTTAATAGATCCGGATATAAATGCCCGATTTTCAGTTTCATGAATGTTTGTCCTTTCACGTAATTTTTATCTGAGTTATGATATATTATCACAATTTCCGACATCAAAGAAGCATATAAATATATAAAATTATCATACAAATAAAACTTCTTCTGGTTTTCTTTGTATCAGTTTTTATAAAAAATTTATGAATCAAAGAAATACTGTTTCTATGATACAATATACAGGTCCGGTCTGCAATACATTTTAGAGCGTGTCTGAAAAATCATTCCTGCGATATGCACTCTCCGCTTTGTAGCATAAAGGCATGATACGGAGAATTCATTCCAAATTTAATCAGCACAGCCCGCTATACCAGGGAGGGCATGATGCATCGTGCCTTCCTGGTATGCGCCCTTCATCCGTGCAAATCTCCCGGGTCATGTCCTTCAGGGTATATCATGCCCTTTGGGGTACATCATGCCCTTCAGAGTATATCATGCCCTTCAGGGTGCAAACAGTGAAGCATATCATGTCCTTCAGGGTATATCATGCCCTTCAGGGTGCAAACTGTGAAGTATATGATTCCCTCCAGAGTATATCTTACGGAAAGCGTTTTTCAAACACACTCCGGGGCTGGGGCTGCGGAATGATTTATTCGGCCTTTGGTAGTATAAGTCGTAAACACTTTAAATAAACATAAAATCTGTCTTAATAGTTTTAAACGCAGGGAAGATGGAGCAGCAGTGGCACAGTTAAAATTATAACATGATACAGGCGGCTTTCCCCTATGATGATTAAAACGTTCAGTGGAAATCTGTCAGAGGAAAGCGTTTGTGAAAGAAATCAGAATCAGCATATATTATGAAAGAAATCCGGGTAACCCGGTACAGACCAGCGTATATAAGGATTGGATTTATGTATGGAAGAATGGCGAAATGCCGGCATATCTGAATGACTGAATCTTTTATCTGACAGCAGAATTTTTATGAAACTAAATGCAGGGGTGGGTTTCCTGCTATCAGGCTTTTTGTATACTTCTGTTTTACGAAGGAGGGAAAAGATGAAAGAGCGCAGGGGCATATTGCTACGGCCACACTGATTTCTTATGTCATACTGTTTGTTCTTCTGAATATTTACGGATCTTTATCAGAGTGGTCTATGGATCACATAATCCGGTTAGCAAATGGAATATCATAATTTCCTGAATGGGCATGGTATTTTTTCTTCTTTTATATTATGAAATACTTGATATTGATAAAGAAATTAATTATATTGGAATGGAAGTGGATAATACTTTACGGCGATACAGGAGGATATATCATAAAACGGCAGCTGGAATTTGCATTTTGAAATTATTATTATGAATGGCAGGAGGAAACAAATCATGTACACTTATAAAACAGAAATTTTAACAGTAGGCACAAAATGGTTTTCCGACAAAGCAGATGCGGACGACGTAGATAAATTAGACCAGTTAATTAATGAAAAGGCTGCTGATGGATGGGAACTTGTAACATACGATTATATGGCAACAGCAACGCAGGTAAAAGGGGCGTTTGTTGTTACATTTAGAAAACAACAGTAATTTTATATACAATGAAAGAAGGTCTGGTTTGCGGATTTTCGCAAAAAGTAAATGGAATCACTGCCGGGATTGCGCCTGTAAAGTAAAAAGCCCTCCGGAAGGATTGTCATGTGGTGAAGGAGAAAATGAAGCCAGGGGCAGCCTGCCGCAGGCCGGGGATCCGACAGAGCCGGATACCCGGCCTGTTTCCGGTAACCTGGAAAAACGCCGGTATGATGCTGTGCAAAGGGGTACAGAAAGAAATTATCTTTCCAGTCTGGCAGATCCGCAAGTTACCCGTCTAAAGGGGAATAGAAAATTTTCACCTGTTCCGGCGTGCGTGGTCTGGTAAGAGATGCTTAGAGACAAAAGATGCGGCCGCCGGTGCCGGCCACAATCACACAGTACGGTTCCCACGGCTGTAAACCAGTTCCGCGAATTGTCCGTATTGTCTGACTGCGTCCAGCTGGAAACGGCGCAAAACCTCTCCCTGGGTGAACAGGGGGATTCCGGCTCCCAGCAGCACAGGGGCAACCTGGACGATCAGGTAATCTACCATATCCTGATCCAGCAGCGGAGCGAGAATGGTATTTCCACCTACGACCCAGATGTTACGATTTTGCCCCAGGCTTTCCACAAATTTCACCGGATCTTCACTGACTGCCGTAAACCCCGGACAGGAGAGCGTTCTGTGGGTAAAAACATAGTTTTCCGTGGTGGGATAAACTGTCTGCGGATTGCCGGTCTTTTCCACTTCCAGGAATGTCCGGCGGCCCATCAGCGTTATATCCATGCGGTTGTAAAATTCATCGCAACTGGTTTCCTCCGGACTGCCGGTCTCATAAAGCCAGTCCAGATTGTGTGATTTTGTGGCTAAGTAGCCGTCCAGTGTGATACAGCCATAAAAATAAACTGCCATAAAAGTCCTCCTTTTTACCCTCAGTTAATGCCAGATTCTTTTGCGTATGGAACGACTCCATGAATTTCAGCGGCATTTTCCTTTTATTTGCATACCATATAATTTTTTCGGGGAACATCGAATGGAGCTGTGATTCCAAAGGTATCTGCCGGCAGATATCTTTGGATAGAAACTCTCACTTCCCAATACAACCGGATATTCATAATTGAGCATTTTCCGATTTTGTGTCTCTCTTTTATCAAAGCAGTTCTTATACCACGGCGCTGATATTCCGGCAGTACAGCCAGCGGCGCCAGCGCCAGAATTTCTGAATCTCCAATCCACGCCCTGGTAAACATAATAAATCCTGCGATTTTACCGTCTGTTTCTGCTGCCAGGGATAATTCCGGGATACAGGCAGAGCTTTTTCCCAAAGCTTTTACCAGAGCCTGCTCCGTTTTGTCTGAGTATTCTGCCTGCATGAACGCTTTTTTCACGACTGAGTCAGTCAGGTCATAATCTTCTGGCTGCTCTTTTCGTATAACCATTTGCACATCCACGATATATTTTACAGCCGTATCAGAACGTATGGAACCATGCCCCCGGTTTTCTTTTGCGGAAATTACAACTGATACAGCGTCAGATCTATCATCCTTTTATAAAACTTTCCTGAAAAATAATTCCATGGGCTGGTCAAATGGCGTTTGATGAAAGATCAGTCCGCCGCAATCCACATATCCTGATTTTCGATAGAAATGCTGTGCTTCTTCATCAGCCTGTGTTGAAAGCAAAGTCATCTCATAGCCCTGCTGTCTCATATCATTTTCCCAAAAAGCAAGTGCCTGTGAGGCAAATCCCCGGTTCCGGTATTCTTTTCCGACAAACATAAAGTTCAGAAAGGGAACATGATCCCACAAAACACTATAATGCATGATTCCGGCCGGATGATCTTTTTCCCACATAATATAACCTGTTTTTGTGTAAACACGTTGATAAAATCCATGATCATTTACATGCCTGTCAATGTCCATCACAAAATCTTTATCCTGGTTCTCCATATATTTCACAATCATTCTGTCGCTCCTGTTACTTTCCGGGACGTACTGAATCTTTTCAAAGTCAGCTGATTTACCGGTTTCATTCAGACCACGGCAGTCTGTATTTCAACATTTCAAAACTGATGCTGCCATGCTGGTCTTCTGTTTTCTGGTAACACTGCATGACGTTCCTTTGCGGGAAAATCTTCTTTTACCAGATGTTATTTACATAAGAATGTTTTTGGCGGGAGATTTCTGTGGGCAGGATGAAGCCGGCGCCTGATAAGCGGCGCAGGAATTTCTTTGCCGTACTGGTAAACGCTTTTAGCAGATAAATCTGCCGCCTGCCTGTGTAATGCCCATATCAGCCTGTTCCATGGCGCTTCTGCCTTTATCAATTCATCCATAAGGAGCTTTTTTCTGTAGTTTTGCGTTCCCGCCTGTTCGTCCCCTGACTTTTCTTTTCTGTAATTTTGCTCTCAATTATAACCTGGAAAAGCATGGTTTTCAACTGAATTTGAAAAGAACTACTTATCGCCTGATCCCGGCCTGTACTGTTTTCCATGCCCTGATTCATGGAGAATGGCACATTTTAGCTTGTGAGGCATATCGGAAAAGCACGGAAAATCTGAAATTCTATATGCAGCGCCAGTGGAGCCTTGTGGGTGGAATGGCCGGCACGTTCAGGGAGATGGAATAAATGGGCAATAGATAATATAACTGAAAAAAGGCGATAGGAAAAAATAAATTTATCCGTATCTTTATGAAATCTTCAAAATTATCTGCTATTCTTTCTGTAACAACAAATAGAAAGGATATACAGAGTATGGACATCATTTTGAAAACAACGGAACTAACCAAAAGTTTTAAAGGGCAGATTGCGGTAAACCGTATATCTCTAAGGATAGAAAGAAATTCGGTTTATGGTCTGTTGGGACCAAACGGAGCTGGAAAATCAACAATTTTGAAAATGATTGCAGGAATCTTTAAGCCAACGTCCGGCAGGATAGAGGTTGACGGACATGATTGGAGCCGCAATGATTTGAAAGAAATTGGCGCTTTGATTGAAAATCCGCCGCTGTATGATAATTTGTCAGCATATGAAAATCTGAAAGTACGCTCGCTGGCGCTGGGATTATCAGATGAGCAGATTTCAAAAGTCCTTACCACGGTACAATTAACCAACACGGGAAAAAAGAAAGCAGGGCAGTTTTCTTTAGGCATGAAACAAAGATTAGGAATAGCACTTGCATTATTGGCTCATCCTAAACTTTTAATTTTGGATGAGCCGACAAACGGATTAGACCCTATCGGTATTCAGGATCTGCGTGAATTGATCCGCTCTTTCTCAGCAAAAGGCATTACTACTATATTATCCAGCCATATTTTGTCTGAGGTTGAGCTGATTGCAGACCATATCGGTATTATCTCAAATGGAAAGCTGGGCTATGAAGGTGAAGTCCATAAAGATGCGGATTTGGAACGCATTTTTATGGAAGTTGTCGGAAGCACCAGAGGGGAGGGCTGATTTATGCTTGGTATCATTCAATCCGAATTATTGAAAATGCGCCATACTTTTTCTATAAAACTGATATTTTGGGCTCCGTTAGTCACATTGTTGCTGGGGTATCTGTTAAGCGGCAGTCATGTCCAGCTTTCAACATATAACTGGTGGTATTTCCTGATTCTGCCGCTTGTAGTTTCACTATGTTCAGCAAGCATAATTGCCCGGGAGAAAAAAGGCGGGATGCAGAACATCGTTTTCCTGCCTATACGATTCGATAAAATCTGGCTTGGAAAAACGGCAGCATTGGTTATTCTGCTCTTTGTGACGAACCTTTTCCTGTGGACTGCAACGACTGTTGCCGGCATGGCGGCAAGTGTTACGGTTTCTCCTCTGGATGGGCTGATTGGCTGTATGCTCCTTTTCCTGACTTATTTGTGGCAGATTCCCGTTATTATGCAGTTAACATGTTTCATGGGGCATATGAAAGTTGTTTTTGTATCTTTAGCTGCGAACGTGATTTTATCTGCTGTCTGTGCCGAGAAGGAATGGTTCTTATTTGTTCCTTATGCGATCCCTGCCCGTGTTGTATGCCCATTCTTCAAAATGCACGTGAATGGGATTCCCCTTGAAGATGGCTCTCCGCTCTTATCCGTCGGGTATGTTCTTCCGGCAGTGATTGTCAGTCTGATGTTTGCATTAGCTGTTTCTTGGGGCAGTTCAAAATTGTTCTCGAGGGGAGGCTGGGCACATGAGTGAATATTACCGGTATCTGAAAAGTGACATTTATAAGCTGAGGCATTCATGGTTTATGGGGATTCATCTGCTCTTTCCGGTTTTTGGGGCAGCTCTTATGCTGCTCTATTCCCATTTGTCGTCCGGCAGCGAACTGAATAAGCTGGCAGCTTTTGCGCAGATTATTGCAATTGCATATCCGTTTGTAATCTCGGTTGTCTGTCAGATTGTTGCAGAGCAGGAATTACAGGCAGGGCATTCCCAAAATATACTCTCGCTCCCCAGCCGCGATAAAGCTATCTTTTCAAAACTCGCCATCCTGCTTTTGGCGGGACTGTTTTCCACTGCGCTCAGCGCTGTGTTATTTGGGGTTCCGTTTTCCTATATGACAGGCATCAAACTTCCGGTAAGTTTTTTTGTCATAATTTCGCTTGTACTTTGGGGAAGCAATGTTATGCTGTACGGACTGCATCTGATCCTAGCGTTCCGTTTTGGGAGAAACTTATGTATAAGCATCGGTGTGGTTGGAAGTTTGCTGTCAGCGCTTCTGCAGACGGGTCTGGGTACGGGATTGTGGTATATGATTCCTTATGGATTGGGAGTGCGGTTTGCGGAAAGCGCTTTGGCATATCTGTTCCATCTGCAGCCTGTGGGGACATTCGAAAATCGGATAGGGATTATTTTCTGTACCGTTGTCACTTTTGGTACAATAGGCTTGGCAGCATTTTGGTTTTCACGATATAGCGGAACATCTTCTGATTGAAATGAGGATTTTATCCTGTCATTGTTTAGAACAAAAATGATATGTTTTAAAGGAGTGGAACAATGGGACATATTTTAGTCGTAGACGATGAGCCTGCAATGCTTCAGCTGATCCGCCGTGTGCTGGAAAAAGACAGGCATTTTATCAGCCTGATATCGGATGCACGCACAGCCATTAATATGAACTTTTCCAAATACGATCTGATTTTGCTGGACATTATGATGCCGGGGTTGGACGGATTTGAGCTTTGCAGTCAGATTCGTTCATGCGCAGACTGCCCCATTATTTTTTTGACGGCCAAGATACAAGAGGCTGATATTGTGCGCGGATTAGGGCTTGGCGCTGATGATTATATTACAAAGCCGTTTGGAACGTCCGGGCTTCGGGCGAGGGTAAATGCTCACTTGCGGCGTGATACAAGGGAAAAGAAAAACTTCTTTTCTATTTCCGGCATAGTGTTTCAGATCAATGCCAAAGAAGCGCAGACACAGGGGCAGAAACTTCCATTGACCAAAAGTGAGTATGAAATCTGCGAATATCTGGCGCTTCATCACGGACAGACATTTACGAGAGAACAAATCTACGAAGCTGTTTTTGGCTTTGATGGAAAAAGTGACAGTTCTGTTATTTCCACCCATATTAAAAATATTCGCGGCAAACTGGCTGCTTACAGTTTAGTTCCGATAGAAACTGTATGGGGGGTGGGCTATAAATGGGCATAAGAAAACTACGTTCGGTATTCATGCGGTATGCGCTATCCCTTGCGCTTGCAGTTTTTGTTGTAATAGTTGTTAATGTGGGGGCTTACCTTTTTGGTGTGAATATAGGAGCCATATATCCGCTGACAAGCATAAGTACCGCAATAGAAAGGGAAAAAGATAATCTACAATCAACCAGGCAGATCGAAGAATCTGATATACCGCATCTCTGCGAGTATGTCTTATTCACAAAAGATGGACAGTATGCGGGCGGCTCCATTGACAAGACAGACAGTGCCCTCGTCTGGAATACCTGTATTGAAATTGGCCGGACGAGTGATAATCCATATCTTTATTCTGTCATTGACCGGGAAGAAGAGGTTTTAATTTTGAGATACCGCATGACGGCTCAATTTGGAAACAGGACACTGAGAAGCATCTTCCCGTCTGCTGACCTGCTTATGGTTATCACTATCCTGTTGGAAAGTCTGCTCTCTTTGGTTGTTATATCTTTTATTTTCGGGAAATATCTTGGAAAAAAGATTGATAAACTGCTGATTGTTGTTCACAAAATTGAGCAGCAGGATTTGGATTTTGAAATTCAAAAAAGCAGGCTGTTTGAAGTGGACCGGGCATTGGATGCGCTTGACCGCATGAGGCTTGCACTACGGCAGTCTCTTTCACAACAGTGGTATGACGACAAAATGCGGCAGGAACAGCTGTCCGCTTTAGCGCACGATCTGAAAACACCGCTTACTATTATCCGTGGCAATACGGAACTGCTTTTTGATACTTCCCTTTCAACGGAACAAAGGGAGTGTGCGGAATACATTGAGAACAGCTCCCTGCAGATGCAGGACTATGTGCAGACCCTGATCGGGGCTACAAAATCGTGGGACAACTATCAGCTTTGTATGAAAAAGGTCGATATGGAATCCTTGCTGCTGGAGCTAAAAAACCAGATTGACGGCCTGTGTGCGGTGAACAGTATCAGCCTGCATTGGGATTGTGGACAGTATCCCGCATATGTTACCGCAGACCACGATCTGCTTATAAGGATGCTCGTCAATGTGCTTTCAAACGCAGTGGAACACACCCCGCAAGGGGGAAACGTTACTTTTGAAATATGGGAGGATAACAACGAGCTTTCTTTTCTGATTACGGATACCGGGAAAGGTTTTTCTGATGAAGCTTTAAAACACGCTACAGAACAATTCTTTATGGGTGATGACAGCCGAAACTCAAAATCTCATTATGGTATCGGCCTGTATGTGGCAGCATCCATAGCAAAAAAACACAATGGGAAAATCATTTTACAAAATTCCGTTGCTACAGGCGGAGCAAAGGTTACAATACAAATTCCGTACTGACATGTATTTTAAGAAAGGGTGGCTTTAAGCCATTTTATTTAAATCTTCATGGAATCTTCAAAAATTCCAGTTAGCATATAGACAGAGGAGATAAACTATCCCAACACACAGTCATGGAAGGGGGATGCAGTTTATGAAAACAGGCAGAAGAAAAAGAAATACCATCCTATCCATAATGTTGTTTGCCATTCTTGCAGTTTGGACGGTATGGGGCAATACGGCATTGATGTCGAATGCGGTTGCAATCTCAGGCAGCCGTATCCCTGCCGCATTTTCCGGCTTTCGGATAGCGCAGGTATCAGACCCGCATAATGCTGAATTTGGAGAAAACAATGCAGAACTGTTAAAACTGTTATCCGGGAGTCGGCCGGATATCATCGTGATAACCGGCGATCTCATAGATGCCAGTTACACGGATGCAGGGATAGCGTCAGGCTTTGCGCAGGAATCCGTCAGGACTGCCCCGGCCTGTTATGTGACGGGAAACCATGAAGCGGCAAGCCCGCAATATGATGCTTTGCAAGCCGGGCTTGAAGCAGCCGGGGTTATCGTGCTGAAGGATGAAGCCATTTCTTTAGAGCGGAATGGGGAAAGCATAGCACTGCCTGGATTGGATGATCTTCCACTGCCTGATACAGCGCCTCCTCTGTCCGGAACCCGTACAGATTGACGCATTCGTTTTTCAGTGTGTTGAAATACCTTTCCATAGGGGCGTTGTCGCAGGGACATCCTGCTTTGCCCATACTTTGGCTTACATGGACAGATTCACAAAATTCCACAAAAGCCTTTGACGTATACCGGGAACCCTGGTCGCTGTGGAGGATCAATTCTTCCCTGATCTGCGGTTGTGATTCCGGAGCTTTCGTCAAAGTCCGGATGGCAAGGCCGCTGGTGATCCGGCGGTCCGTCACGGCAGATGCCGGGCCGTCGGGGCATCCAGCGGACGCCGGATTCTCTGCTATGCTGTTCAGTCAATCGATAAGCCTCTGACCGGTTTCCTTTGCGAAGAACGCCGCTGCTTTTTTAAGAAAAGGATCTCCTTTTCAGCCAGTTCCCTGCGTAAGCGCAGGTTGTCTTTCGTAATTTCCATTTTATAGGGCTTTCAGAGGGAGAAAACCGCCTATGCGGTACTTTATACCTTTACCCCCGAAAACAGCGTCCTATTGCGTAACAGGGGCATTTGCCATGAGCAGAAAGGAGAGCCTATGAACAATGAAACCCGCAAGACCAGCACCACCGCAGCCGCTTCCCCTCTGACCGTAAAGGAAGCCCCGCAGCCTGTTATGATAAAGAAAATAGGGAAAACCACCTACCGCGTCAAAATCCATTTCAGCGAAACGAGCAAAGAAACCATGAGCGACAAAATCAAGCGGCTTATTTTGAATGACTGCGAGAAAATTTCTTAAACACCCTTGACAAAGCGTACCAGACGATACGGAGCCATCTGATATGCTATGAAAGCTATTGCTGGAGTGTATTCATAACAATGATACGTGTTACTTTTCCTTTGTGTAATAAAAAGATAAGTGCGGGAATATTCGTGTGATCGTTATATTTTTCCCTGGAAAGAATATAGGCTACCTTGTCAATTCTTCCATATCCGTAGGAATAGTCCCTGTTTTATAAGTATCTTTCTTTTTGGTCCGGTTGTAAATAAGGCTGGAAATAAGGCCGTCCTGTTCTCCATAGTCGCAGACACGTATGTGTTTATACTTTTTTCTGACAGCATGGATGGAATCTCCAATCCGGATACCTTCGTCTGTTTCAATGGAACCACTTCGCAGTTCCATCTCAATGACTCCGTTTTGTCCGCCATCATTTTCTGAACGGCCCGGAAAGTCTCTGATTACAATCATTTTATCATCATAAATCATATGGGTATAAAGGCTCTGTTCTGTCAGTCCGTACGTTCCGACGATTTCGTAGAATCTTCCTTCCGGTTCCCCATACAGCGCAGTCACATCTGCTTCACTGCATCCGATGGACAACCCCGGAAGGCTGTACGGATTATTTTCTGAATGTGATGATTTTTGCACAGGGATAGTTGCGGTGTCTGCAGGATGGGCATCTGCCGCCTCCCGTGGGGCATTCCCGGAACAGCCTGTGAGTGCCGCATATAAAAAAATACAGAAAAATATTTTTTTTAGTTTCGTGATTGCCATTGTTTTCCTCCTGAATGTTATGTATTTGTATATTATTATACAAAATGATAATACATATGTCAATCTGATTATGGGACTACAGAATGGTAAACGTATATATCTGATTTTCACAATATTTTATGCCTCATAAATTTGGGATGAATTCTCCGCCAGGTGTGACGCAGGTTATGGCTGATGAGAGGTAATCAAAAGAGGAAAGGAAAAGCACAATCCAGACGGAACAGGCGATACCGTCAGACTGGGAATTGATGGGTATGAAGTATGTAAACAGATCAGACAGTTTTCCCACTGTCCTATTCTGTTCCTGTCGTCAAAAAATGATGAATTGGATAAATTGACTGGCCTGGCAGTTGGCGGTGACGATTATGTGACAAAACCTTTCAGCCCCAGAGAAGTAGCATACAGGGTAAAGGCACAGTTGCGAAGGGCAGAATATAGGAATACTCCGATACAAAATGAATCTGTAAAAATTGGAGCTTTGACGATTGATACGCAAGGCTGCCGGGTGACGAAAGGCGGGAAAAAAATTGAATTGACTGCCCGTGAGTTTGAAATTCTGGATTATATGGCAGAAAATATAGGATGTGTTATCAGCAGGGAACGTCTGTATCGGGATTGCTATTGTAAAACAGATTGTAGTGCTTCATGGTGGAAATATCAGCGTCAGGAGCAGTCCGGACATCGGAACAGAATTTATCCTTACTCTTGATTCCCAGACTTAAGGCCAGCTTAAGATACAGAGAATGTATCTGATACTGTTTTAGAACCACTGGTACTCTTTGTGATTGTAACCTCGTTCTGAATAAACTGTCATGCGGTATCTGACCGGTTAACAAATATACAAAGAGACTGTGGTTGCAGCCTTTCTTAAACCATATACAGTCCCTGGAGAGGGACTATAAACTCTGCTACTATATAATACGAGGACTTCCGAATGTTGCGGTTGCGACTGCTGAAAGCGCTGTCAGGGATGCAATCCGCAAAAGCGGCATACTGGGAGAAGATTTTTTAATATTTATTAAAATCCTTTTTTGAGAAACAGCTTTTTTTAAATGTAAAATATCACCGTAAAACGAAAATCCAAAAATCCAAAATATCCGGCCTGCACTCCTTATCATTAAATTCTTTTGCCCTGAGGGTTCTTTATACTGTCTGCGGATAAGATAAAATTTTTTTCTGCTCATTTTCCGCACACTGCCTATATTTGCAAAAAATTTTGCATTTACAGTCTGGCTGTATCTTTTTGTATTCACATTCCATTACAAATTTTATCCGGCCGCAGCCTGTTTGAAAAAAGATCCCTCTGCTTATAGCATGTGGGAGAGGCAAAAAATAAACCAATTTATAAAAGTTTCAGAATTTTTATTTCCAGTTCAGAATTATATTCCTGCAAATTCAGATGCAGGCTGTATAAAAACCTGGAAAATTTTCGTAAAATGCTGTCTCTCTTTACGCAATAATTATCAGGGCAGGCTTCGCCATGTGGCACAGAAACCCGCTAACCCGGATTTCTGCTTACGGACAAAACCTGATAGGGATTCCGCTCCCCATACCCCCGGCTTTATATTTTATAAACATAAAGCAATTTGGCGCTCTGTTACCGCAGCTGATACAATAAAACATAACCTTCAAAAACTTTTTTAAAAAAACTTGTAAGGTTTTATGTTATTTCCTGTCTTATAGGGTGAAGGAACCTTCAAACCACAGAGAGGAGGCATAACGTTGGAGGATAGTCAGATCATAGAACTGTACTGGCAAAAAAATACAGACGCCATATCCAAAACTGCCAACAAGTATGGCGCTTACTGCTTCGCAATAGTTCAAAATATCCTGCACAACACTGAGGATTCTGAGGAATGCGTCAATGACACCTGGCTCCATGCCTGGAATGCGATACCGCCACAAAGGCCCGGAGCATTCCGGATGTTCCTTGCAAAAATCACCCGCAATCTTTCCTTTAACCGCTTTCATGCACAAAACGCAAAAAAACGGGGCGGGGGTGAGATTACCCTTGTTTTGGAAGAACTGGCTGAATGTCTGGATGGCGGGGGAAATGTAGAGGAGGAATATGAAAGAAAAGAACTTGAACAATGTATCAGCCGGTTTGTACGGGCGCTTCCGATGCGGGAAAGAAATGTGTTTGCGCGTCGGTATTTCTTTACGGAACCGATCGCTGCGGTGGCAGAGCGCTATGGCCTGACGGAAAACCACATTATGGTTATACTCAGCCGGACACGAAAGAAACTCCGGCTTGAACTCATGAAGGAGGGGTACCTGTGAACAGCAAATATTTATACGATGCCATCGGGGCGTTGGATGACGATATCCTGGAGCAAAGCGAAGTTTCCAAAAGAAAAACCGGCTGGTTGAAGCGGGGGGCTATGGCGGCGTGCCTCTGCCTGGCAGTGGGGGCTTTTTTTTTGGCAGGAGGCAGCCAGGTAGAAGTAAAGGAGATCGGGAGTCTGGAGGAGGTGGTAATATCTTACGGCGGCAATCTGTTAGCAGAGCGTTTGACAGCCTCCGGTGTCAGAACCACCAGCGTCCATTTGAGTTACACGAAGGGCGGAAATTCTTCTGACCCTGCTGACTGGGACACCTTGACGATTACAGGGGATTACAACGGTCAGGATTTTACCATGGATTGTATTTTTGACAGTCAGACGGGCAAAAAAGACACCACAAAAGCTTACGCCACGACCCGGTATGGCGATGTGGAGGTAAACATTTATCGGAAGAAAAGCGATTGGGGCAATCGCAAATCATTCTCCTATCGGGCCAGATTTACTTTGAACGGTGTAACCTACAATCTATCCATTTATTCCGATGACGTGGAAGATATCTATGCCTGCCTTGACCTGGTTCTGGGTGAACATGAAAGCGGCGGGGATCAGTCTGGAGCCGCGTTGACCAATGTACTGGGCCTTGGTGTGTGCCGCATTGAGATGGAGGAAATCTCCCACTACCAGTACAAATGGCACTACTATGTTAAGGTGGATGGCGAAGACGTATGTGTTGCGGAGCAGTTTGGTTATGACGGTCCCGAAGCATGGAGCCGGGATCTGGATGGCGATGATGTACCTGAATTGATCTGCAATAACACCTACGGAGACGGAGTCAGGACTGTTGCCGTCTATCGTAACAGCGACGGCATGATTGAGGAAGGCTGCGTCAGGGAGTCCTATTATAAGGAAAAATTTGGATTGCCCCGGCATGTGGAAGGTGGGACATTCGGCGCCCTCGTTGAGCAGTACGATTCGGAACAAAGCGTTTTTACTGTAACCGATTGTTATGATGAACCGATAACAGTGGAGTTCGATGATGGCCTGGAACCTTTCGACTTCTTTCCATTCACGCACCGCCCCTGAAAGGTTGGATCTATGTCAATACTTTGGACAAAAAAAGTTGAAAGATTACACTGCTTTTTGAGTTCCTCATCCTCCTTTTGCTGCGGCGTCAGATAGCCGATAGAGATATGAATCCGTTTACGGTTATACCAGCCTTCTGTGTATTTAAAGATTGCTCTGCGGGCTTCCTTTGAATCCTGATAAGTATGAAGGTATATTTCTTCCTTTTTCAATACAGAATGGAAGGATCCGGTGCGGATTTCCACAGCCCTCATAATCATCTGTCCAGAATCTGGACGGTCCTTTGTCAGTATGCCGGATCAGTACATCGAACAGGCGGGCCGTGTTGTTTTTCGTTTCTTTCCATTCATTTCTTTCAGACACGCTCTGGTAAGCGCAGCCGTAAATGGCAGCCTGTCATGCCGGCACGGATTGGAAAGATAGGGGCAACACGGTCCCGAACAGAGGTGATATATAGCATAGCGGATATTGCGCTTAACAGTTACAAAAATCCAGCGTCTTTAGCATCACATCTCTTAATATTGCAATGTTTTTCAATGTATCGCCGCATTCAAGGGAATGGTTGCAGTTTTCATACACAAAGAGCGGGATATGGTTCGTTTCTGCAAGCTGCCGGATTTCATCTATGCTGCTCCATGGGTCTGCGGTTCCTATAAAAGCGATGGCATTGCCCGGTGCAGATAAGAAAGTCTGTGCCAGGGGCGTATAAAGGATGTGTTTTGCATTTTTTAATCCGTGCTTTTCTGCATAAGATGCCGCAATGATTGTCCCAATACTTTTGGAAATAAAAAGCACATCATCATAATCCGTCCATACGATGTCTGCAAGAGCAGCTTCAGCCTGTATAAACAGCGCTTCATATGCAGCTCTCATTTTCTGGTCATTGCCGCATATGTTTCCAGCGTTGTATGTGTAGCTTATATTTGCGGAGTTCTCATATCCGGATTTTTCCGCAATGCTTTTGCTATAATATAAAAGCGGCTTGTCGCAATGGTATCCGATGCCTGGAAAATAAATAACTGACTTTGACATGATTTTTCCTTTCGGTTCTTATTTTCTATTCATTATTATTGTAATTTATTGCCGTATCTATCGTTTTTCCATGATACCTGAAGTGTTATGATCTGTCTGACTGATCGCCTGTACGTTAAGGGGCATGTTGTATATACCTGCAGGAACTAATTATCAGGAAAACTTTTTTGCGTGTGGGGATGGAATGCCCTGTATATGCCGGGAGTCTGCTCAGGATAAATACGCTTTCCGGATTCATATACCCCTTCAGCGGTCAGGTCCTGTCAATCCGCGGACTGCCACTGGTATCCCGTGCTGCTTTCCACCTGTACGTTCACCTTTGCCGTGTATCAGCTTTGTGTGTCAATATTATACACCCGGTCATAAATCTGCGCAATGGTTTCTGAATGTAATCCGGGTTCCGTAGACCAGTATGCTGTTATCGGGGATGCCCGGGAGTTAAATGATTATATTGTAAACAGGGGTATTCAAAAATTGTATCCGCATTTTGCAAATAGTATTCTCTGAAAATATCAGCAGATATGAAAAGGAAATTAAAAGTACATTTCTTTTTTGAAACAGGAAGGGAAACGCCCGGATCAGCAGGGCGAAATCCAGGATCCTTTGGAAAGCAGAAGCGGTGGAAAAAGTCGGTGGTGCGGATAAGGGTAAAGCTGGTGAGGACTTAACTTTTGCGGAACAGATGGAGCGGAAAGCAGAGAGGGCTGGGGCAGAGCATTATAAGAAGAGGGAAGATTGACAAACGGATTATCACATTGTATAATGAGGCGGATAAATATTGCATCTGAAAATCATCATGTTCTGGTCCGGATCAGATAGAAAAGATATTGGAAATTCACATCAAAATCATTATATGCAATGATCCGCAGATCCGGGTCTGGTACAAAGCTGTGCGCATCAGGCTGGATGCTGTATACGGCCGGCAATCTTTTTCCTGTCGTCCGGATTGTGTTATTATCAGGCAGTTCCTTATATAGTAATAAACAGATCATTTTTATGCCGGATTTCTGAAAAGTCGTGACGGTGGCAGCCGCATAGCAATAGTAAGCAGATAACCGGAAATTACCCTGGTGTTATTATGTTCAGTTTCCAGATGGATGATAGTGATTCATTACTTTGAATCATCTTCTTATGTCAGTACAGATGGATTACCGGCGGACTGATTAAGTGAACGACACTGAATGATCCTGTCCGGTTCGCCGTAGTATCTGGTATGTAAACAGGCAGTAGTGGCATTTGCAGGTGAAGCGAAGCGGTGGCATTTCCATGTAAAGAAGCAGCGGTGGCATTTCCATGTAAAGAAGCAGCAGTGGCATTTGCAGGTAAGGCGAAGCGGCGGCATTTTATGTAAGGAAGCAGCTGCATTACTATCCTGGTATCAGAGCTGTTGAAGGAGGTCAGGAGGGTTATATGTTTTTGTCGGGACTTTTGGAAACATCGTTGTCTGTGGGAGTCGTGATTCTCATGATGCTGATACTGTCTGTTATTTCCAAAGGGAAATACCGGGGCAGATGCCAGAGAGCAGTCTGGCTGTTATTGTCGCTGCGTCTTATGGCTCCGATAAGCAGTCCGGCATTCCCGCAGGCGTTGCGGATGGAAATAAAGATGGAAGGGCATACAGACAGGAAAAGAGAAAATACGGAAAATCCGGAGTTCCAGGCAGCATCCCCGGAGGCGTCCGGAAACAAAAAAACAGATGACGGGACAAGAGAGCACGCAAAAAATCTGGCAGTCGCAGGGCAGAAAAAAACGGATATGGGAACGGGGCTGTTTTGTATATGGCTGGGTGGTATGGCAGTATTTATCATCTGTCAGGCAGTCTGTTATGTGGCTCTGCGCAGGAAGATTACGAAGGATTGCAGTTCTGGCGGCGGGAGATTTCTGGAAATGGAGCGGCAGGTGGCACAGGAGCTGGGATTAAAACGAATTCCGGATCTGAGAATCTGGCCGGAGAGCAGAAAGGCGCCGTTTATAACAGGAATTTTACACCCCTGTCTGGTGATTCCGGAAATAACAGAGGATGAAGCGGATCTTTATTATATATTTAAACATGAGCTGGTCCATTACGCCAGAAAAGATCTATGGGTTAAATTACTGCTGACAGCGGCGCATGCGTTGCACTGGTTCAATCCCGCTGTCTGGCTGATGCGCAGCCTGGCGGATACAGATGTGGAAATAGCATGTGATGGGGAAGTCACAAAGCAAATGACAATGGAGCAGCGGAAGGAATACATTGAGGTGATCCTTGCGTGTGTACAAAAAAGCAGGGTGCAGGGGCCGTCTCTTTCCACTGGATATCTGTCGGGGATACGGCAGTTAAAAATAAGGTTTGCGAATATACTGGATGGTTCCGCCGGAAGCAGGAGTATGCCCGTAACCGCGGGAGCCGTCTGTTTATGCGTTTTGTGCGGGGCAATGGTTAGGATTTCAGAAGCCGGAAAAGTTATATTTCCAATTGATTATGGGATTGAAGTAAGGACTGACCTGGATGGAGACGGGGATGAAGACAGGGTCAGGGTGTATGATATCAGAAACGGCGATACGGCGTTTACACAGGTAGTGGCCAGGGCGGACGGGATGGATGCTGCGGTGAGGAATTATCCCGGCAGATATACGTCCCATCTTGTGTGCGGTGATCTGTCCGGAGATGGCACGGCGGACATTATGCTGGTCAGTGTTGACGGCCCCGCAGAAGTGGTGATACTGCGTTTTACGGAAGGAAGACTGGAGGAATACCCGTCCCGTTTTATTCCTGATCCGGCTATTCCGTACAGACAGCCGGATCACTTTGAAAGAGAATGCTGGCGGGACGGGGAATGCCTGATATGTGGTGCGACCATACTGGAAAAGGATGGCAGGACCATGCTGCGCTTTATCATGAATACAGATGAAGCGGAGCGGAAACAGTGCATAGACGCTTCCTGGCATGGAGACGGATGGCTGATCGAAGATATGCGGATCATTGAATCTTACTACCGGGATGGTTATTGTTACACTCTGCTGGAAAACAGTTATGATTACAGAGAGCCCGGGCAGATAAATGGAAGCCGGTTTTAAGGAACGCGGTTACAGCCGGCATCCGGAAACCTGCCGTAAAACTGGATGAAATTAAATCACAAAATAAAATCAGGAATCGGGATCGTTTGTCAGACAGGAAATAAGGAACAGGAAATATTCCTGTCCGGACAGGCTTATCACAATCCGGCTGCCATCCGCATAAATATCCCGGTTTCTTTGTCCAGCCATATACCATATTGTGGCAGTTCCCAGACGGTCCAGAGGGTCAGATCCTCAGACTGCACGGCCAGAAAAGCGGATTTATTCTGTGTATAAATTAAAATATCTTTTCCGCCGGATATGGCAGTTGCGGACTCCGCTCTGACAGTGCCGTTACGGACAATCCGTATCCAGCTGCCCGGGCATCCGGACTGTATGGGCGTATCTTTTATGGATAATGCCCGGCTGCTTTCGAGAATGTATGGGTTGTCCGTTTCTTTCATTTCACTGGATGTAAAATTAAATCCGTCTCCGCCCCGGGGCGCAATCCAGGCAAGTGATGTAATGTCCGCAAGAATACCGGTCATGTTTTCATGGGAATGGTCAAATTTTTCAATCTTCCCGTTCCAGATGACATAAAACGCTTCGATGCCGGTATTCTGATCCTCTCCCGCCGGAGTTGTGGAACTGTCGGATTCCTGATCGGAAACAGGTCTGGCAGTGCTGTTACATCCGGTAAGCGTCACTGTAATGACAGTTAATATAATCAATAGTTCTTTTCTGTTATGTTTCATAACGCTGATATCCTCCTGATTCTGCTTTGGTTTTATTTGGTAAAACCTGAATGAAATTATCATATTGAATTATATTATACAAGATGATAATTACAGCTGTCAATTTTTATTTGAAATAAAATTTTATATTTGTAACAGTCTGATTGTGGATCAAATGGAATCAGTCCTGACAGAGCGTGCCTGAAAATGATTTTCGTGATATGTATCCTGTGGAGTATTCCGCAGTGAAATATTCCCTTTAGAAAATGCTTCATACCTGGTAAGGGCATACTATGGAAAAGATATCTCAGATTCAGGAGTAGCATTCCAAAGGACATGATAATCGTGTGCTTTGGGTATGGCGGGCTGTGATGCCTAAACCCGGGACGGAGGCAGCGGATTGTTCCTTAAAGGGCGTGATATATACTGAATGGTATGATATACCAGGGGAATAATATGCAGTTTGTAGTCTGTCATACCCTTTAGGCTTATCATATCTTTCGGGATACAGGCTCAAAGAAAACATGTTTCAGACACGCTTCGGAATACGGTAGAAATTACTTATATGAAGATGGGTATCATTTATCACATCGTACAGGGAGGAAAACAGATGGACAGACAGTAAAAAAATCAGATCTGACGGACCATGGTTCTGAATTTGATTTAAGATAATAATAATATATTGATAATATAAATTATAAAAAAGAAAATAAATTTAAATTATATTTCAAATTAATCAGAACAGGAAATTTGAAACAGGCGTTGATAAGCATGTGGACAATGTTGGCTTTGACAGATGTACATATATAAAATATTCATATTATATAAAACAACAAAATGCCAGCAGAGTGTTGATACACGTATTATTAAAGGCGTATATAAAAAATCATGTTATACAGGTACAAATTACAGAATTTTTCATTCAGAAAAGAATATATATTAAATCATATTACGTTACATAAAAAGAAAGTAATGGACCAGAGCAACTGCATACAATATTTTTAGGATATAATACTATTTATTAAATTGTTATTTATGAATAGGAGTACCAGAGCGTGTCTGAAAAATCATTCCCATGACCTGCACTCACAGGTTTGCAGGGAATTTATCCCGAATCTGGTCAGTGTAGCCTGCTATAACATGCCTTTTAGGTACACTTCATAAATTCAGGATGAAATCTCCATATCATGCCCTTTATGTACTAAATGTAAAGCATATCATGCCCTTTAGGATATATCTCACAGAAAGCATTTTTCAGACACGCTTCAGGATAAGGATTTCAAAGCAGGCAGTTTATGTCCGGGAATCTGTGTTGGATCAACAGGGAGATAAGTGACATGGCTTTCTCCGCAGGCTGGCGGGCAGGCACAGGGATTCTGTCAGAAAACGGAATATACAGGCTGTGGTGGAGCAGGATGTCATAAGATGTTTTTTGACCAGCCGGTGAAAGCGCTTTTCAATAGTGTCCGGGCTGGTCATCCGTGCTGGTAAAAAATGTTAACCAGGAGCACTGCATACCTGAACTCCGGCTGGGGAACGCTTAAGAAAATGGCATTGTGAATTATGAAACATATGCACAGGGATGTCAGATTGTAATATACGCAGACTGTCTGTAAAACAGCCTGCGTATGAATGCTTAAGTTTTATTTATATTTTATTGTTATAACTGATCCGCCTGAATCGTACTGACCAGCTTCGTCCGTGACAGTTTTTCATAAAACAGGGGCTGTCGCTTTGCCATGATTATAACCGCATACAAAAGCCAGAAGCACCACAAAATCGGAAACAGCCAGAAAATGGCTGCCACACTGCCATAGCGGATCATAAACTGATACCAGCCGGCACGGCTTCCATCCGCTGACACGATCCTGATTCGTGTCAGCATTTTGCCCGGGGTCATGCCCTTTAATAAAACAGGCAGGATGATAAAATAGGCGGCAAAAAGCAGAATCTGCGTATCAAAAGCGGAACGGCCGGGCAGGGGAAGCAGCGTCCTTAGTATCAGGGAAACAATCGTGGCGAAGAACAAGTCGGTAACCAGGGAGAACATCCGTCTGGTCATTGATATTTCCTGGCCCCTGCGCAGGCTTTCCGCATCAATCTGTGACCGTGCGGGCAGAATGCCTAAAAATGGTTTGATGACAAAGTATCCGGCGACGCTGCCCAGTGTATTCGCCATCAGATCATCCACGTCAAAGAGCCGGTAGCTCCCTGGATAATAAAAGTACAGGCCGGACAGCTGTGTCAGTTCCAGAAACAGCGAAAGGAGAAAAGCATACAGCGCTGTTTTTTGCAGGGAAAAGCGAAAATAATATCTTAAATAAATTCCAAAGGGCAGTGTCATCAGTAGATTAAACAGTACCTGGAATACAGCCCTGTTTTTGATCAGGGACAGGTATGTGGCAGGTTTTTCCGGATCGAAACAGGATTCTTTCAGAATGTCTCCCACAAAAGCAAAAGGAATCAGCTGCATCCGGGGGCCGGTCATGGCTGCCACAGATTCCCTGGAAGGCAGCGGCAGGATCACCAGAAAATACACACAGATCAGGTACAGAATCAGAGAGTACACGATCAGAATCCTCAGACTGCGGACGGAGCCGTATTTGTGATAGTTATAAAACATATAGGGCAGGGTAAACAGCAGCGCTACAACCGGAAAAAACAGTACCGCCTGCTGGATGATTTTTATATAGAGTCCCATAGTGTCCACTTCCTTATTTTTTATTTGCCAGTAAATACGATCCATGTACGGCTTTACAGACCAGGGATGATTTTTCTGATCCGGAACGCATACAGGCACATATTTTGTATATTATAGTATATGGTAATTACTATTTTGTGACAAAAGTGTGAAAAATTTGTCATAAAATGTTTGCATTTTATCTTAAAGTTTCCGGCGGCTTCGGGATGCGTCATACAGGCTGAATGATGGATAGTCATGAAAAAGTTGGCATTGACAAGTACAGGTAGATGTGCTACATTTGAGAAAGCTTAAGAGGACGTATTAGAATCATTGAAAATGCGTGCCGGAAGCTCTGTTTTTTGCTTTTTATGTGTCGTAAAAGACACTGAATCATAACGGATCTGCGGGTCCGGTTTCAGTACGCCGGAGGAAATGAGGGTTACATTATGTTTAGGAAAGAACAGGCAGGTATCTTACCGTTTGAGTCCAGACTGTGGCTGTCTTCACCTACCATGCATGGGGAAGAGCTGAAATACATGACAGAGGCGTTTGAAACAAACTGGATGTCCACGGTGGGGGCAAACATCAATGAAATAGAAACGCTTATGGCGCAAAAAACCGGCTGTGGCTATACGGTCGCTCTGTCTTCCGGTACAGCTGCGCTGCACCTGGCAGTGAAGCTGGCAGGGGAGAAGCTTTATGGCGCTTCGGAAATTGGTAAAGGAAGTCTGAACGGTCGCAGGGTGTTTTGTTCGGACATGACGTTTGACGCTACTGTAAATCCGGTTGTATACGAAGGCGGCATACCGGTTTTTATTGACACTGAGCGGGATACCTGGAATATGGACCCGGCTGCCCTGGAAAAGGCCTTTGAACTGTATCCGCAGGTCAGGCTGGTGGTACTGGCGCATCTTTACGGGACGCCCGCAAAGATGGATGAAATTCTTGAAATTGTCCGCAGTCACCAGGCGCTGCTTGTGGAGGATGCCGCTGAGTCACTGGGAGCCTCTTATAATGGAAGACAGACAGGTACTTTTGGTAATTATAACTGCATTTCTTTTAATGGAAATAAAATTATCTGCGGCAGCGCCGGAGGAATGTTTTTAACAGATAATCCGGAAGATGCAAAGAAAGTCAGGAAATGGTCCACCCAGAGCCGTGAAAAGGCGTCCTGGTACCAGCACGAAGAACTGGGCTATAATTACCGGATGAGTAATGTAATCGCAGGCGTGGTCCGGGGACAGATCCCGTATCTGGAAGAGCATATCAGCCAGAAAAAGGCCGTTTATGAAAGGTACAAAGAGGGACTCAAAGATCTGCCGGTATCCATGAATCCTTATGACGGGGATCATTCAGATCCCAATTTCTGGCTCAGCTGCCTGCTGGTTGACGAGGATGCGATGTGCAGGCAGGTGATGGGAGAAACAGAAAGCATTTATATAAAGGAAAGCGGCAAAAGCTGCCCGATGGAAATGCTGGAGGCGATGAACAGCATTAATGCCGAGGGGCGTCCGCTCTGGAAGCCGATGCATATGCAGCCGGTTTACCGGATGAATCCCTTTGTAACCAGGGAGGGCAACGGCAGGGCAAGGACGGATGCATACCGGCCCGGCGTTTGTATGGATGTGGGAATGGATCTTTTTCAGCGGGGGCTTTGTCTGCCCAGCGATAATAAAATGACTCCGGCACAGCAGGATGTGGTCATTGAAGTGATACACAGATGTTTTGACCAGGGCGTGTCCGGGATATCCATTCCATAAATACCGCAGCCGCATACGACTCCTTTGGAAACCGCTTTTAATCGCTGTCAGACGGATTTATTTAGTTGGAATTTAAGAATTTAAAATAAGCTTTGGATCAGGATTATCGTGGATGAATAGAATTTTCAGGATTGATCTGACATAAAAAGCTGTATCAGAATATGTCATGAAAGTGTCGTATAAGAAACTTTTTGCCAGGAAACTTTAGTAAGAAATTTTTGAAATGAACCTATGCTCCAAGGTGGCAGTCTTATTTGCCGGATGTTTCAGGCAGTTATGGTAAGAGTTTTCAGTCTTTGGTGAATCTGGCGGGAAATGAGCGGGCCATGTCATTATAGGGTGCAATCACGGTGTCCAGCCAGAAAATACTCCGGATCTGATGCAGAAGCTGCGACAGAGTACAAAAACGGTTGAGTGATGTATCTGTATGAAAACATCAGAAAACCGGGGTGATAGTATCACGTCGGTTTTTTACTTTATAGGAAAATGGTCCTGTAAAGTAAAAAGGCTGGCGGACGTGGCCACGCTGCGCTGGAATGGAAAGGGCTGACAGTGCACATGTTACAGGCGGAGCATCCGTCAGAGCTGGATATTTTTATTTTCAAGTCCGGCTTTAAGATATGATGTATTAAATGCAGACTTTAAAAATGTTATGGAGTGAACATGATGAGTGGGGATGCTTCTGTACGGATAAGCTCCCGTTTAGCAGGAGGAATGACAGACCGGCTTTTGTATTCTGGAAAGCATCGCCAAAGAGGAACAGGATCTGAACATCAAAATTATGCATGTTTGTTTTGAAAAAACATAAGATATAGAGAAAGAGCAGGGTGAGGTTAACATGAGAAAAATCATAAGATACCTCCTGATATTAGCTGGCATATGTCTTGTACCCGGATTTATTGTCAGTGGAATTGAAAAGAAAAAGGGATGGGTGAAAGGTCATAAACCTTATGGCGTGTACGAGAAGCATTTTAAGCGCCCGCTGGATTTTGGGCTATCCCTTTTCGCACTTGTTATTTTCTGGCCGGTGCTGGTGGTGGTTTCCATTGCGGTCAGGCTGAAGCTGGGCAGTCCGGTGATATTTACACAGGAGCGTTCCGGACTTGGCGGCGTGGCATTCAGGATAAAAAAATTCCGAACCATGACAGATGCGGCAGATGCCGAAGGAAAACCTCTGCCAGATGAAGAGAGGCTGACCAGTTTCGGAAAATTCATTCGCAGTACGAGTTGTGATGAGCTGGCTTCGCTCTTTAACATTATGTCGGGAGATATGAGCATTATAGGACCCAGAGCCCTCCCAGTAAGATATATGCCATATTATACAAAAGAAGAAAGACACAGATGCGATGTCAGACCGGGACTTTCAGGTCTGGCACAGGTGAACGGGAGAAACTACGTTTCATGGGAAGATAAATTTAAGATGGATCTGGAGTATGTGTCCCGCATTACGTTTATAAACGATGTGAAGCTGGTATTGAAGACCATAGGTGTGGTATTTAAACGTGAAAATATTGAAACCGGAAGCTTCATAGAGAAAGATGGCGTAATATACAGACCATTAGATATAGAACGAGGCGATCAGAATGAGAACTAATGTCATGATATTCGGAGGAGGAGGGTATAACCAGATTGCGGTTTATTTTGCCCTGAAGAACAGTCTGCTGTTTCATCCGGTAATGGGGTGCAGTTATGATAATCATTCTACTTTTATAAGTAATGACGCTGTTACCGATCTGCCATATACGGATGATCCTTTATTTGTCAGGCGCCTGAATAACATACTGGATGAGCAGAATATTAAGTTTATTATTCCTACGCATGATTCTGCGGCGGTGACCTTAATGGAGCATGAAGAACAGATTCATGCGATAATTGTGTGCTCACCATTGGAAACAGCACGATTATGCAGGTATAAATCCCTCACATACAAAGTACTTGACGGGACTGATATTGTGCCAGAAACATATACATATGATGCTCCGCAATTTCCTCTGTTTGCGAAGGATGATATGGGTCAGGGGGGAAGAAATGCACACCTTATAAGTAATGGCCGGGAACTGGAAAAATTAAAAACCAGCGGGATTGATTATGTGTTATGTGAATATCTCCCGGGTGATGAGATAACCATAGACTGCTTTACAGACAGGCACGGTAACGTGCGTTTTATTCAGCCAAGAACGAGAACGAGGCTGCTGAATGGAATATCCGCACGTTCGCAGACCATGGAACTTACAGAGGAAATTAAGCATATGATCCATGTACTGTCGGAGCATATAGAGTTTCACGGATACTGGTTTGCCCAGTGTAAGAAAAGTTCAGACGGCAGATATAAGCTGATGGAGATTTGTACACGGTTTGCAGGGACTTTTGATCTTAGCAAAAGTCTTGATGTAAATCTTCCGCTTCTGGCATTATGCGATTTTTCAGGGATGGAGATTGGGATTACCCCTAATCAGTACAGAATACAGTCAGATAAAACATATATTGACAGGTTTAAAATTGATTACAGGTATGAAAGGGTATATCTCGATTTTGATGATACGTTAGTTTTTCACAGGGAAAAGTACAATACTGAGGCTATGCGTTTCGTGTACCAGTGTCTGAATAAGGGGATAGAAATCGTGCTGCTTACAAAGCACCCATACGATATTCATGAAACGATGAAAAATATTCATCTGAATGAGGACATTTTCTCAGAAATCATTGAAGTGCCGCCGGACAGGATGAAGTATGAGTATGTGAATAACGATAAACCTTCGATTTTTATCGACAATGCATATGCGGAACGGGCAGCCATAAAAGCACATACAAATATGCCTACATTTGATGTATCCAATTTTAACTGCCTGACAGACTGGGCTGATGATTGAGGAAGATATGGAAATAGGAAGTGAGTTCTGGGATGTACCCTGCACTGATAAAGCATACAGGCTGTTCAATAACAGTATAAGCTGGTATTTATCCGGACGGGCAGCGCTTAGAGCTGTCATAAAAGATATGAAAGAACATGCAAAAGTTCATACGGTAGCTATGCCGTCATGGTGCTGCCATACGATGATCCAGCCTTTTCTGGATGCCGGGTTAGAAGTTAAATTTTATCCGGTTTATTATCTGGAAAGTCTGATCCAGGATATCAGCACGGAATCTGATGTGCTGTTTGTGATGGATTATTTCGGATATACAGGGGAAAAATCTGATCTTTCATTATATAAAGGCATTGTGATCAGGGATGTATCACACTCTGTTTTTTCTAACACATATTCCGATGCTGACTATTATTTCGGTTCACTTCGGAAATGGTGCGGTATCTGGACCGGCGGATATGCATGGAACAGAGATCACCGGAAATTACTTGCAGATGATCACGATGATCATGACTATACCGGTCTTCGAATGAAAGCAATGGAACTGAAAAGCAGTTATATCAGCGCTCCAAAGACCCATGACAAAGAATATCTGAATGTTTTTGATGATGCCGAAGCATTGCTGGATGACGTGGGTATAGTGCCGGCAGCGGAGAGGGATGTCCGTCTGGCTCAGAAACTGGATTCTGTTTTTATAAAGAACAAAAGACGTACAAATGCGGAGATTTTGAGAAAGGCATTTCCACAGTGGCTGGTATTTCATGAAATGAAACCGTCAGACTGCCCGATGTTTGTGCCGGTAATAGTACCTGATGGAAAAAGAGATGAACTCAGGCGATATCTGATGGAAAGGGAAATATACTGTCCGGTTCACTGGCCGGTAAGTGATTGTCATAAGCTGGATGAGAGAGAACTGTATGTATATCAGAACGGGCTTAGTCTTGTTTGTGATCAGAGATATGATGAACAAGATATGCGCAGGATCGTCGATACGATAAATACTTTTATGGAGGGATAGGAATGGCGCTTACAGTATATACGCTAGAGGAGTCTGAACAGTGGGACAGGGTAGTACATTCGTTTCCTGACTATGAAATTTACTATCTTTCCGGATATTCAAAAGCGTTTATGAGAGAAAACAAAAAAAACGGGACTCCGATACTGTTCCTGTATGAAGATGAGGATGATCGTGCCATTAATGTGGTCTTACGCCGGGATGTGGGCAAAGACGATAAACTGGCCGGTAAAGTTGAAGAAGGAAAGTATTTCGATCTGATAACTCCTTATGGATATGGAGGCTTTTGGGGTAATGTATCTGACTGGGATAAGCTGAACCAGACCTATACAGCGTATTGTATGGATAATAACTATGTATGTGAATTTGTAAGATTTGAACTTTTCACGGAATATTCCAGGCATTATGACGGAGAGGTGGAAACGAGAACACATAATGTTGTCCGTTCTTTGGAAATGCCGCTTGACGAAATGTGGATGGATTTCAGGCAAAAAGTGAGGAAAAATGTGAGGAAGGCAAATAGCAGTCATCTGGAGATAATCATAGAAAACGATGATTCACATATGGAAGACTTTCTTCGCATTTATTACTCCACGATGGACCGCACTGAAGCGAAAGGTGAGTTTTATTTCAGTAAACAGTTTTTTGAAGATATCAATCAAATGAAAGACAATGTGATGTATTTTCATGCTGTATATGAAGGAAAGATCGTTTCTACAGAACTGGTTATTTACGGAAGCCAGAATGCATATTCGTACCTTGGAGGCACTGACAGTGAGTATTTCGATGTAAGGCCAAACGACTACCTCAAATATGAAATTATCAGATGGGCTAAGGAAAAGGGATTGAAAAACTTTGTGTTAGGCGGGGGATATGGTACCGATGATGGTATTTACCAGTACAAGCTCTGCCTGGCGCCACATGGACAGTATGATTTCTGTACAGGAAAAAAGATATTTGACCGGGATGCCTATGAAACACTGTGTGGAATGAGAAATGTGCAGTCACATAGCAGGGACTTATCAGGTGCTGGTTTCTTTCCGGAATACAGGGCAGCGGAATAAAATACGGACAGAATGTTGTATAAATAAAAAAGCTGATAAATCGGATTAAGAGCAGAAACAGCTGGTTTTTAAGAGTGTTGTCAGAGGCTGGCTGGAGCCAACGGAAGGAGGAAAGATATTTAAAGTTTTACGGGAATATTGACCTGGAACCGGTAAGGTGGTTTTGAGAGGATAATGAGAGGAGAAGTAAGAATGAACAGGCTGGAGATGGATTTAATCCGGTATAAAAATGAAAAAATGCCCAGGTTTCAGTATTTTTTCAGGAAAGCACAGCAGGGCGGGTTCTTTCGGCTTTTATATAGATATCTTTTTTTTAAAGAAAGAAACAGGAGGGCCATCCTGTTATCAGTAAATAATAATCTCGGGGGGGGGGGGGGGGTTTAAGTTGGGGATGCTTTTGGCAATACGATAAATACAAAATTATTGTTTTGTAATAATTTCAAAAAAAAA
>CANRTU010000047.1 GCA_947642745.1 uncultured Eubacterium sp. | reverse complement strand
GAAATATTCTGCTTGTTGGAATTAATTATGAGAAGAAAAGCAGGAAACATCAATGCAGGATAGAAAAAGCTGAATTGTAATTTCCGGTATCAAAAAAATTTCGTGTCATTAGTATGGCACGTAAACATAAAGTTGATGTCATAAATATAATTACGTCTCCGGAAATAAGTAAGTTTCTTACTGACGGGATTATGATTGAAACAAGCGCACCCAAAGGATACAATACATCGTGCCCTTTGGGTAACACTTCTGAAAATAAATCTTTCATATTCTATTCTGAATAATAAACAGATAAAAGAATATTCTGATTATGATTTCCAAAATCACTTCCAAAAATAGTAAGTCCCCCGGAGTTTATGGCATCCGGATGAATGCCAATGCGAAGCTTGATAAATGGCGAGTCTGTCAGGTGGAGGTCTTCCAAACGTATATCGGAGATTTTGTGACTGTCAATCGTAGTGTCAAACTGGTTGACACGCAGATTTTTTAATAACCCATACTGGCTGAAATCGCTGCTCCACCAGGAAGGTGTATATTTGCCCCGGACGTCAGAGTAATTTCCGGGACAGGTCCATGTACCGACGTCAATGTCGTTGATAAAAAAAGAAATATCACTTGGCCAGTTGTTGTTGGAAACAGGAAATTCTGAGGATATTTCTAAAGAAAGTTCCAAAAGTTCTGGTTTCTGGTTGTCATCCAGTAAATTTGGAATGATGTATTCCACGTAGCCTTCTGAAAACCATAATAGTGAGGCACTGATTCTGTCATTTGATACAAAGGAACGTGGATCGTCTATATCTCCGATGACATTATCCGGGCTGGCAAGCCCGCAGGTAGGCTTTACAGAAAAGTCAGAAAAGAATCCAAGCCTTATCTCGCTGGTTTTCTTTTTAAAAGGCAGATAAATACGGTTTGGAAAATGAATCTGGATCTGGTCCACTTTTAATGTATATACCTTCTTCCGGTTGTCGGAAGAGGAGTAGGTATGACTCAGGTGAATCAGTTTCGCATCTTCTAATATTTTTAAGTGTCTGGAAAGTATGGCTTTGCTTAAATTAAGCGTCTGTGCCAGTTCACTTGTAGTAGCCGGTGAATTGGCAAGTAATTTTAAAATTTCCAGTCTGGTTTCTGAAGCGAGCGCTTTATAAGTCTGTAATCCGGTATGATCTAAATATAATTCCATAAATACACCTGCCTGTTAAAGTTCTAAACAGTACAATAAGCCCTGAATACCTGATTGTTCTGTCAGCCGGGTTCCTACCGTTTGGTCTGTTATGCTTCCGGTTTAAAGCGTTGCATATCTGAATTCGTGCCGGAGAACACTTAAGTTAATGATATTGGGCTGAATCTATCATAATGCACAAAAAAGTATATAAATATTTGTGCATTATGATAAGTAATTCACTAAAAAGTATACTTTATAGTCTGTAATAAGTCAAGCAGAAAGAAAAGTTAATTATATAGTTAACTAACTGAATATAAAGTATATAAAAGTTATAATAAATATTGACAATATAAGCGCAAAATGGTATATTTAGGACAGCATAGGTAACGTTTAAGAGATATTTTTGAAAAACGTAAACTAACTAGTCAACGAATGTAAAAACGAAAAGGAGAAAAAGTATGAAATTAAAAAAGGTAGCGGCATGTTTACTGGCGGCAGTAATGAGTGTTTCTTTACTTGCGGGATGCGGGTCCGGAGGTAAAGGTTCAGACGGTGCAAAAAATGATGAAATCCTGCTCTGGTCATCAGCTACAGGACCAGACGGAGAACGTATCCAGAAAACGATCAATGCGTATAACGACACAAATCCTGACTTTAAAGTAAAATTTGTTTCTATGCAGGCTGATACATTTAATACCAGGCTGTCTACAGCAGGGCGTAATGGAAAAGGAGTTCCTGATCTGGCACTGGTGGCTTCGGAATCACTGCCAACTTATAACAGTCAGGGAATGCTTGCTTCATGGGATGATATGATTGCGGATACAGAAGTAAAAAAAGAAAATTATGTGGAAAGCGCCTGGGAAGTAGGCAATCTTGGCGGAGTGCAATATGGCGTACCTGCGACAATGGGTTCCTGGGTTATGTATTATAATGAAGATCTTATGAAAAAATACGCTCCGGAAGCAATGGATGACGGATATGTTACTTTCGAAGAAATTGAGAAGGCTGGAGAAGCCGCAAAAGCAGATGGAATCTATAGCTATGCCAACACCTGGAGTATGCAGAACTATAGTAACATTTACCTTCAGATGGGCGGAGAATGGTTAGATGCGGAAGGAAAGATTTCTGTAAATAATGATGTTTCCACAGCGGTTATTGAAGAATTAAAGAAATTAAATGATTCAGGTTATATGGTGCCAAATGGTGAGGATGCGAATAAGATGTTCATGAACCAGAAGCTGATATTCCTGCCAGAGGGTACATGGATGCTCAGTAACATGGAAGGGATTAAAGACTTTACATGGAAAGAAACATTTGTACCACAGTGGGATCTGGACAACATTGTACAGTGCAGCGGGGTAGACCAGTTTGCGATCATGAATACAAAGGAAGAGCGGTCAGACGAAAAGCTCAAAGGTATGGTGGCATTTATGGAGTGGCTCCAGGGCAATCAGCTGGAATGGGTGAAATCAGGGGCAAATCCAAGTGCGCTTGCAATGCTGGAGAACGAAGAATATCTCGCAATGCCACAGTCCTTTCTGCTGACAACAGAAGAAGGAAGAGAAGCGATTAATATCAATGCCGCTGAAGGTCTTTCTTATGTATTCAGCGAGTATGATACAAGAGCATGGGATATGATTACCGGAGTAGCAGACAGCGGGGAAACATTTAACGAGATTCAGAAGATTGTAGATGAAAAAATGAAAAAATAGAAACATAAACAGATTTTACGGAACTGTGATACTGCCCTTCTGGTTACGGGATCACAGTTCTTCCGTTAAGGAGAAAAACATGAAAAGAAAAATGAACTTCTGGTCTGTTGTATTTATAGGTCCATTTATGGTTTTATTTATCGTGTTTGTTTTAGCGCCGGCGATATTTGGTGTATTTGTGTCTTTTACAGACTGGGATTTATACAATACACCTGAGTTTGTTGGTATAAATAATTTTAAAACGATTCTTTTTGATACAGAATCTATTTATCATGAGCAGTTTTTTAATGGTGCGAAAAACACTCTGTTATTCGTATTAATGGCAGTGCCGGTCTGTATTATCATTCCACTGGCCCTGGCGCTGATGCTTTCTGTCAAAACAAAAGGGCATAAGCTCTTTCAGTCATTGCTGTATCTGCCAAACCTGTTTGCGATTTCTGCGGTAATGATTATCTGGGCCTTCCGGCTCAGCTTATCTTTCGGCCCGTTTAAAGAATGGTTCGGGTTAAACATCAAGATTACCGCAACACAGCCATGGGCCTGGATCGCAATTGTAGGCGTTACATTATGGTGGTGTGCGGGAGGTAACCTGATTATTTATGTGGCGGCATTAAATACAATACCAAAAGACCAGATTGAAGCAGCCCAGATTGACGGTGCGGGCAGTATCATCAGGTTTTTTAAAATTGTACTGCCAAATATAAGATCCCAGCTTTTATTTACAACTGTTATGACTACAATTTCCCAGTTCAATGTATATGGGCAGGCACTGATGCTGACTGAAGGCGGGCCAAATAACAGTACAAGGGTCTTAATGATGTATATTCAGAAAAATGCCTTTGGAACAGGTATATCGACGGCAGGAATGGCGGCAGCAATGGCTGTGCTGCTGGGACTTGTTATTATGATTTTTTCAGGTATGCAGTTTATGATAAACCGCAAGGCAGAGACATAGGAGAGAGAAAATGGGAAATAGTGAGCGTATAAAAAAGATCTTCTGTTTTATTATGCTGGCAGCAGTCAGTATGATCTGGATGTTTCCTGTTCTTTGGGCAGTACTGACTTCATTTAAATCAGAATATGAAATTCAGGGCTCCGGATTTCATCTGATCCCAAAAGAATGGACACTGGAAAATTATCTGAAATTAATCGTAGATAATGATTCAACACCCGTTTTTAAATGGTTTCTTAATTCATTAATTATAGCTGTGGGACATATGCTTCTTGTACTTGTAATCGTATCACTTGCGGCATATGGCTTTACACGATTACAATTCAGGTTCCGGAATCAGTTGTTTGCCGTACTGCTATCTACAATGATGCTGCCGTCTGTAATCAATCTGATTCCAAACTTTAAGATTGTAGATTCG
Source organism: uncultured Eubacterium sp. (assembly GCA_947642745.1). Taxonomy (GTDB): domain Bacteria; phylum Bacillota; class Clostridia; order Lachnospirales; family Lachnospiraceae; genus Eubacterium_J. The sequence goes on along the minus strand of CANRTU010000047.1, from coordinate 30,776 downwards.
CTAGGATGGACGAATACATTTCTGGCAGTTATTGTTCCGGGCGCAGCATCCGTGTATAATCTGTTTCTTGTCAAACAGTTTATGGACGGCATTCCAAAAGAACTGGACGAATCAGCGCTTGTAGACGGCGCAAACAGGTTTCAGATTTTCTGGCATATTATCCTGCCCCTGTCACGTCCGGTTCTTACAGTAGTTGCGTTGTTTAGTTTTACAGGTTCCTGGAATGACTTTTTGTGGCCGTCAATCGTAATGACAGATATAGACAGACTGCCGATTACACCGGGCTTGCAGCTGCTGCAGGGGCAGTACATGACTTATCCGGGAATAGGGACTGCGGGAGCTATCCTGGCGCTGTTGCCGACGTTTCTGTTATACCTTGTGGCGCAGAAAAATTTTATGCAGTCCATGTCTTTAAACAGCGGAATCAAATAATATATGTTTTGGAGGTAAGCTTTGAATACGAGATGCGCTTATCCCAGGCCTCAGATGGTGCGGGAACAATGGCAGAATTTAAACGGGACATGGCAGTTCTGTTTTGATGATCATAATAATGGAATAGAAAAAAAATGGTATCTGGGAAAAGAGGATTTCGAACATGAAATCCGGGTGCCATTTGTATATCAGTGCGGGCTGAGCGGTATCAGTGATACCGGAAATCATGAAATCGTATGGTATAAAAGAAATTTTAAGGCCAATAGAAAGCGTGAAGAACGCATACTCCTGCATTTTGGGGCAGTGGATTATCAGGCTATGGTTTTTCTGAACGGAATGCTGGTGTGTGAACATGAGGGCGGACACACATCTTTTTCCACTGATATTACTGATTATCTGACGGAAGGAGAACAGATTCTGGTGGTAAGAGTCTGTGATCCACTGGAAGACGAATTAATTCCAAGAGGGAAACAGATCTGGGAAGATTCTCCAAGAGGAATCTGGTACACCGGAACTACAGGAATCTGGCAGACTGTATGGCTGGAAACAGTGAATCAAAAACATATATCCGGTATAAAATTTACGTCATTATTTGATGATGGAAAAGAAAATATCTGTTGTGATCTGGAAGGGACTACCGGAGAGGACTGCCTGCAGTATACCATCAGCTTTAAGGAAAAGCTGGTCTGTGAAGGAACTGTAAAATGTTATGGCGGGAGAATTGATCTGGATGCGGATATTATCCAGAATCATATTTTCAGAACGAATTTTCATGACCATGGATGGTCGTGGAGCCCGGAAAAGCCAAATCTGTTTGATGTGGTATTTACACTGAGAGACGCAGAAGGAAATATTGTGGATTATGTCAGCAGCTATTTCGGATTCCGGAAAGTGCATACAGAAAACGGGCGGGTATATTTAAATAATAAACCATATTATCAGCGGCTTGTTCTGGATCAGGGATACTGGCCGGACAGTCTTATGACCGCACCTGACGATGATGCTTTCAGGCGTGACATCGGGCTGGCAAAAGAGATGGGCTTTAATGGATGCCGTAAGCATCAGAAAACAGAAGATCCCATATTTCTCTACTGGGCGGACAGGCTTGGATACCTTGTGTGGGGAGAGTGTGCGTCTGCGATAATGTATGATCCTAAAGCAGTGAAACGCCTCATGACAGAGTGGACGGAAATTGTGGACAGAGATTATAATCATCCAAGTATTATTACCTGGGTACCTTTGAATGAAAGCTGGGGCATACCATATATACATCAGAATCCGGTGCAACAGCACTTTTCCCAGGCAATGTACCATTTTCTTCATGCCATCGACAATACAAGGCTCGTCATATCCAATGATGGATGGGAAATGACAGAAACTGATATTTGTGCAATACATAATTATGCACATGGCCAGAAAGAAGAATCTAAGAAATTTGAATACTATCAGGAAATGCTTTCTTCTATAGAAAGACTTGTCAGTTTCCCATCAACATCCTGGGATATTTATGCCAGAGGGTTTGAACATAAAGATTCGCCTGTCATCTTAACAGAATTCGGTGGAATTGGTTTCGAATTGTCCGGTGAAGATGCATGGGGTTATACGGCGGTTGAAAATGAACAGGAATTTTTAGAGGATTATGAACGGGTTATGGATGCGGTGTTCGCATCAACAGGATTGTGTGGATACTGCTATACACAGCTGACAGATGTGGAACAGGAAATGAACGGGCTGCTGACATATGACAGAAAGCCAAAATGTGATCTGGCCAGCATACGGGCAATTAATAAAAAATTCCATAGAGGAGTGATTGGAACATGCGAAATGTTTCCAAAAGATTAAGAATCATCAGCGGCATCATTTTGCTGTCAGTAAGTGTACTGGCAGGAGCCGGATGTACGAAAAAAGAGAACATGAAAGAAACAGACATGATATCACCAATCATTGACCAGGAAGGTGCCGATCCGTATGTCATCAGGCATGGAGACTGGTACTACTATACAAAAACAACAGGTTCCAATATTACATTATGGCGTTCAGAAAGTCTGACAGGAATATCTGCTGGAGAAAGTAAAGTATTATATGAACCATCATCGGAACTGGCGGATCTCTGGGCGCCGGAAATATTCTGGCTGGATGATGCGTGGTATATCTATTTTGCGGCACGCACTCCCGGCATGGAAATTCATGTCATGTATGCGCTGGTTAATAAAAGTGAAGATCCATTTGCGGATGAATGGACGTGCCAGCCGGTAAAGGGTATGGACGACAAATTCGCAATTGACGGTACAGTGCTGGATTTACCGTCCGGAAGATATTTTATCTGGTCCGGATGGGAAGGTTCCGTGAATGTCAGACAGGATATCTATCTGGCGGAGATGATATCTCCTACGGAAATAAAAAAAGAAAAAATTCTATTATCAAAGCCAGAGTATGACTGGGAAATGATTGGCAATCCGCTGGTAAATGAGGGACCGGAAATTCTGATCTGTAAAGATACAATTAATCTGGTATATTCTGTCAGCGGCAGCTGGACCGATGATTATTGTCTTGGAATACTGACTGCTCCCATTGATGCGGACGTTAAATCTCCAGAGTCCTGGATGAAAAAGGACACTCCTGTCATGTCAAAGACAAATGGCGTACCGGGACCGGGACATAACTGTTTTACCGTTTCTGCGGATGGGAGCAGCACAATTATCGTCTATCATGCGGCCAGGTGGCAGGAAGCAGGCTGGAGCCGTTCTGTAAGATATGGATATGTTGAATTTGATGACAGGGGACAGATCAAAGATATGGAACCGGCAGCGCCGGATACATTGCTAAAGGCGCCGGCGGGAGAAAAAACACGTTATATATGCAGCCGGGATCATATCCGGCTGGGAGAAAGTATAGAGATCCCTAAAAAGGGCTGTGTGGATCTGCATGTATACGCAAAAGCAGATCAGTTTCTGGACGATCAGTTTGTAACGTTCATGGAGCTGACCATAAACGGACAGGAATACCGTGCGAGCGTATATCCGTCTGAATATTATCAGCCGGTTTCATTCCGTGTGGAACTGACAGAAGACATAAATACTCTGACAGTGGATTCAGAAACGGGAACTGAGGATTTTGAAATTGACAGAATCGAGATTCAATAAATCAGCAAAATTTACTCTAACAAATTATAAAAGCAGAGAACGTGGGGCTCTCTGCTTTTTACTTTATCTTATAGGAAAGAGCGTCCTATAAGATAAAACCCTCCGGGAGGATCGCACTGCGGCGGAGAAGAAAATGCTGCCAGAGGCAGCCCGCCGCAGGCGGAGTATCCGGCTCTGCCGGATACTTATTTATCTTATAGGAAAGAGCGTTCTATAAGATAAAACCTTCTGGGAGGATCGCACTGCGGCGGAGAAGAAAATGCTGCCAGAGGCAGCCCGCCGCAGGCGGAGTATCCGGCTCTGCCGGATACTTATTCATAGGAAATGAAGTTAAAATAGCATAATTGTGTTAAATCCGTATTATGTATATAGACAGAAACTTATCATACCGTTCATCATAACATTGATACAACTGCATGATGGCCCTGAAGATACGGTATCTCTGGTAATGGTTGTTCTGAAATTAGTTTCACTGTTACACTTATGACAGTATTCATTAAATTTTTAGCCAGACGTGTATGAAATGGGCGTTACCTCTGCATTTACAGCCGGCTGAAGGCTGGCACGGACTTATACCGGCGCAATTTAACTGTCCCATGCCATACGGCGGGAAACTACTTTTAATTATTTTCATGAATAAAACGCTGGATTGACTTTTCCGGAATCTGTGATATAGTGTAATATAAGCGTAATATGTTTAAAATTCATAGGTTATGATATATCATGGGTGGATTATGTCCTTTTTTATAAGCAGCAGTACACCCGGGATGTCATGACACGGAAAAATCCATAATGGGGTAAGATTAATTTAAAGGAGGTATTTGGTATGTATTCTAAAAAATGGAAACGTACAAAAAAGGCAATTTCGTTTATGACAACATTCGCCATGTTGTCTTCTGCTATGGGAACGGCAGTGGCATCAGCGTCGGTTCGTACGGACAGCCAGGAGTATGAACTGACCGTATCAGACAACCAGCCTGTTCAGCCAGACACGCAGGCGGTAAACGTATCAGGGGCAGTGGAAGCCGGGCCGGATACTCAGCCTGTGGGATCCGCAAAAACGCAAACTCCGCCAGCTATAGACACAACTGTTCCGCCCGCTTCAGGACCAACTGCTCCGACCACTACAGAACCAGTTGTTCCGGACAGCAAACCTGACGGAGATGGATCAGGTTCAAACCAGTTACCGGACAATTCTGGCACAACAGATAAAACAACAGGATCAGACTTTAGCGATGTATATAGTAAAATGTATCAACTAAAAGATAAGTACCCTGAAGGAATGACCTGGACCAACTTCGAACCATATGGAACAAAAGGTAGTCTTGGATCTGCTTATAGATGGAAAGGCGGAAAAATACTGGGCAATGTAAGCAGCGGAGTAGGCTGCGCCGCATTTGCGTTTATATTAAGCGATGAGGCGTTTGGTGATTTACCTGCAAGAGAGATTCGTGAAATTAAATATGAAAATGTGAATGTAGGAGACATCCTGCGGGTAAATAATAATAGTCACAGTGTCATTGTATTGCGGAAAACAGATGCTGGTCTGGTAGTTGCCGAGGGTAACTACAACAAGACAGTTCACTGGGGCAGGGTAATCAGTAAAGACGATTTTCTTAAGAATACGAACTTCATCGTTACACGTTATCCGAATGGCTATACTCCATCAGATGTTCCGGAAACAGTAGAAACGAACGGGACAGAGGGTAGTAACCTTACGTGGACGCTGACAAATATGGGAACGTTTACTATTTCTGGAAGTGGTAATATAGGTGATTATGACTATAATAATCGTCCATCGTGGGAGACGGCTGGTACCCAGATTAACACAATTGTGATTGAGAATGGTATCACAGGAATCGGGAATTATGCATTTGATAAGAGCACAGCAACCAGTGTACATCTTCCTGCCAGCCTGACAGCAATTGGCCCGAGTGCGTTTAGAGAATCAAAGATTCTATCTGTCACCATTCCGAGCAGTGTGAGGACTATTGGAGCTGATGCATTCCGGGCCTGTCAGGATCTGGTTTCTGCGACTGTATCCGAAGGTGTGCAAACGATTGGAGAGCGGGCTTTTGAAAGTTGTAATACATTGCGATATATTGATTTTCCATCTACAATTACTTCAGTAGGCGCTGGAGCATTTATGCAGTGCCAGCAAATGACCCGTGTAAGATTTATGCCAGGCAGCGGGGAAGTTGCTATAGGGGATGATGTATTTAAACAGTGCTGGAGGCTCACAGATGTGACTCTGCCAGAAAAAGCTGATTGTATTAGTGCGGGTATGTTTTCAAATTGTTCAATGCTTCCTGTACTTTATATCCCTGCAGGAATAAAAGAAGTCAAAGGACTGGATACAAATAGTGGAGGGCCATTCAGTAAGTGTACAGCATTAAAAGAGATAAACTTTGCTGGAGACGAAGTGGCATGGAATTCTAAAGGCGGAAATAGTGCCATAACGTATTCCGGTTTACAGGGAAAGGTTACAGTAAACTTTAATGTCCCATTCCCAGACCCATTCGCCAAAGATCCTGATGATCCAGGCGATCTTATTACCGGTGACCATGCGCACAGCTGGTCGTCAGAATGGAAGAATGACAATACGAATCACTGGCATGAATGTACTGTTGCAGAATGTCCTGTAACTAATAACAGCGAAAAAGACAGCTACGGGACACATAGTTTTGGCAGCTGGGTAGTAGACACGGGCGCCACATCCAGCCAGAGCGGAAGTAAGCACAGAGACTGTACAGTCTGTTCTTATCGTGAGACCAGTACGATTCCGGCAACCGGTAGTGGATCTTCCGGCGGTTCCAACGGATCAGGCAGCTCCGGTAGCTCAGGCGGATCAGGCAGTTCCGGCGGGTCTGTAAGTCCTGGAAATCCTGTAACACCAGGCAGCCCAAGCACTCCGAGCAGCCCAAGCAGCCCGAGCGTTCCGGATAGTCCTGACACTGCCACCGGACCAGAAGACCCGGATGATACAGATAATAATACGAATAACCCTGAGGATAATTCCGGCGATACAGATTCATCCAATAAGCCGGGAGATACGGACATTACGGATAATGACAACGTTGATGATAAATCTGACTCCTCCAATAACTCCGGCGGTAATCTGAAAAAGCAGAAAACAAAATTAAAAAAGAAGTTAAATATCGGACTTGAACAGAAGATAAAACCAGTATTAAAAACCAAGCTGAAAAAGAGGCTGAAAGAAGAATTAAAGCAGAAAGCGAAACTCAGGCTGAAAAAACAGCTGAGAATGGAAATGAGGCCAATGCTGAAAGACACATTGAAAAAGCAGCTGAAAAAACAGTTTGGAGAGGCGCTGGGAGAACAATTCGATGAATTATTTAATGAAGAGTTTCGTGCGCAGTACAATCAGTTATTCAACAAAGAGTTCAATCTACAGTATAAAAAGTTAGTAAAGAAGTTAAAAAACTGATAATATTTGCTGTGGAAGTCTTAGGATAACGATTAAAATAAGGTACACCGGAGGTACATGATCCGTTATACGCCGTACCGGGCTTATACTGGAATATAAAACATCAGGCAGCTTCAGATGAGAAGCTGCCTGATGTTTTTTCTGTGGAAAGAGATCTTCTGGTTTTTAGCAACTCTGTGACAATATCAAAATGATTAATCTGAAAATCCGAAACCGCAGGCTATTCCATATGCGTCGCAGGCCGCCCAGTTTTCATACAGATCTGCGGAAGCTTTTGCCTGTTTCCGCATAATTTTTGTAGCATGAAAGGCATGTTCTACCAGAATACCCGGAACCCCGTCTGTACTGCAGCCTCTTAACACGCCGTAATAGTCAGAACCGCTGCTTCCTTTGCGGAATACAATTGTACCGTTAGCGTTGGAAGCATCGTTGCTCAGGTTGGAAAAAGAGGCAGCCTGTCCTAGCGTGCGTGTTGTAAATCCGGTAGTCTGTATGCCGGCATCCTGGTTGTATTCCGTAAGGGAAAGGCCGATGGCATTGGCAATTTTCATATCCCTGTCACTGTTGTGCGCAATACTATTGACAAATACATACACTTTGTTTATGGAGTCTGGCTGGCTCCATGGATTTGTGGTATGGCTGGTGGAATTTGTATGAAGGGAGATAAACAGATCGCAGTCATTTGCTTTCGCCATATAACCACGTACTGCGATATTACTCTGATCCAGATGATCATTGACATATTTTTTGCCACTATATGTAAGGGAAATTTTTTTTGCTGTTCTGGTCATATAACTGTCAATGCCATAGGAATCCTTCAGTTCTGTCTGCAGCGCCTTACCAGTTTTCAGGTTAAATTTAGCTTCTGAATACGGGAATTTACCATCAGCGCCAGTGAGATCATAGTTATTGTTGACTGTTTTGAAATGACCGGGATCAATACAGACCTTAACGTTTGTACCAAGGGCGGTATGTACATTTGTCTCTTCCTCACAGGATGCGTCCCGTGTATCCATGGTTTTATCCATGGAAAGTATACAGATTTTGTATTCGTACTGTACGGGAAGGGAAGACTCGAACTGGTCTGTATAAGAATTTTCCGGGCCGTCTTTCACGCCGTCTGATTTTACTTTCGCAATGGTTTTCCATTTGCCTGTTCCTTCGTTATTTTTAGTTTTTCGTCTCATGACAAAATAAGTTTTTACTACGTCGTCTTCAGCGGAAGTCCAGGCAATGCGGATAGAACTGGCGGATGCTTTGCTGGTGACGGGAGCAGGTATCATCGTAATTTCAGGAGCTTCAGGTTCTGGTTCAGGTGTTTCGGGAGCTGCGCCAGTGAGTCCGGCAAGCAGGAATAATGACAAAAGACTTGCGATAATTTTTCGTTTCATGGTCAGTGTTCTCCTTTTGTATATCTGCTTTCGCAGTATTTGTGGAATTATTATACATGTATTTACTGATAATATCAAATAAAACCGGATTTATATTACGGATTTCCAGCAGTTTCCATATATGCTCATATCAGCTCATATCAGTCTGACTCTGATTTTTATTTTTCTGATTTTGTCCGGCAGGAGGAATGCTTTTTTACTTTATAGGAAAGAGAGTTCAATAAAGTAAAACCCTCAGGGAGGATCGCACTGCGTCGGAAAAGAAAATGCTGCCAGAGGCAGCCCGCCGCAGGCGGAGTATCCGGCTATGCCGGATACTTTTTTATTAAAAATATCTGGAAACTATAGTGAATCATATGAATATATGGTAGAATTTTTCTATACTAGTGTATTGTATCGTTGATATCTGTCAAAACTCCGCTGAACAGGGTTTCAGCGGCAAGGCGCCTGAACGGGGCGATGCGGTGGCATCGTTGAGTGAAGGCAACGCAGTCCGATGGAAGCCTGAGCAGGGAGGTTTGGCTGAGTATCAATGATACAGTACATTAGTAAAAAAATCATAAAATAGAAAGGAAATGCACCATGAAAGGGGAGGTTTTTTACAGGCTTTTACACAGTATCATAGCCAGAGCCGGATAAAGTGTTATGGATCAGAACATGATGACAGATCGTGTCTGCTGGTACAATGATACGTATTATGAAGGGCATGATATATATGTCTTTTCATATCACAAAAACAATTAAAGGAGAATCAGATGAAAAAGTTAATAGCGCTCATGTTGTCTGTGGTATTTATATTCAGTATTATCCCAGCTGGGAATGCTCATGCGGCAGACATAAATCAACAGGCCGGGCAGGCGTACGCAGATATCGTTCAGGAATATTTAAACACCTTTGAAACAGTAAAAAATAATCCTGATTATGACTGGGAAAAAAGTCCGGTCAATACAGAATTTATAATAGCAAGTCAGTACGATGTGAATCAACATACAATATACAGAATTATGGATTATAATAACGACGGTATACCAGAACTGTTTATCGGTTTAAGCGGCGGGACAATCTATGATGTCTATACATTTGATAAAGGAAAAGCCGTTCAGCTTATGATTAACATCGGATACCGTGCAGGCACCTGCATATTATGTAAAAATGGCATTATAAAAGATATGTGGTCTGGAAGCGCATTTGAGAATGGCGTTAAGTTTCATAAACTGCAAAAAAATAAAAATAAATTAACAACCATTATGGAACTGACATATGACTCTTCATCCGCTACAGGGGATGTGATCTGTACGAAAAAAGTGAATGGCAGGAAGGCAAAAATAAGCACGAAACAATATACCAGACTTTATAAAAAATATGACAAGCCTGTCAGTGAAACGTTTTATAAAGCTGATAGTAAAGCGGTAACCAGTATCCGCCAGGGCTCTTTTACTTATCCGGATCAGAAAAAGTGGACGAGAAAAACCGGAAGAAAAACATATTCCTGATTTACAGCAGTTTATAATCAGATGCGAAACAGGCAGCAGTTAGTTTTAAACTGCTGCTTTTTAAATTATGATTCATAACGCATTATAGTATTTATGATATATTGGCTTTTCTGTATGTGTTACGGTTTTTTGCTGCCAGCCGGAATGCTTTTTCCATTGCCGGGGTAAGTTCGGGAGAATCTTCGTCATATACAATCTCTTTCTTTGCAGCTTCTTCAATCTGCCTGATTTGCTCTTGTATAGGCTTTTGGTTTCTATCTAAAGTAACTGTCCGTATCATAGTAAATACTCCATTCTGTTTTGTTGGCAAGTCTTGCTGGAATTAGGCGTATGTTCTGTTTACGCTCTGTATAAACGACAAACGGAACATCATTTATCATTTTTGTTTCAATAATATATTTTGCAGTTCTTTTTTTAATATAGGTAAATCATGTTCGATAGTTTCCCATACTATTTTCATTTCAATACCTTCATAGCCATGCACAATACGATTTCTCATACCATAAACCTGTTTCCAAGGTATTGAGGGAACGTTACTTTTTGCGTTTTCGCTTAGAGAAGTTTTAGCAAGTTCACCAATCTGCATCAGATTAAATACACAGGCTTCTATTCGCATCTTGTCTTTTTGAAAGTCTGCAAAAGATGAACAATTTTCACAATATAATAAAATAGATACAACGTGGTTATATATTTTATTTAAAGTCTGCTTATCTTTCTTATCCATAAATAAGTACTCCATTCTTTTTAATTTCGCTGTCTATAGCAGAATCTGGAATAATTTCTGTACAGTCGATTAAGTCAACGGATTTATTCAAAGATGTGGCTACATCTTCCAATAATCCATAAAAAGCAAGACCATGCAGTCCGCTGTCTACAAGTATATCAATATCGCTGCTGCTATGCGGAGTACCCTTTGCATAGGAACCAAATAAAACAGCACGCTGTATGTGATAGGTCTGAAAGATGGGCGTTAAAATATTTTTTATCTGTTCTGTTGTATATATTTTATCGTTCATATATACCTCCAACGAATATATTTGAATTATAGATTATTTATGCAGGCAATAATGATTTTGTTTATTTGTATTTCTTTTGTAAATATTATACATCTGTTTCTTTATATATTCAAATATCAATTTAAGATATCTCATCTTGATAGAATGAGTATATTATTGCAGACAGGCAGCAGTACGAACTTGTATATTTGTATTATGATATAGAAAAATGATATAGAAATGTGGATAGTTCCAGATAAGTTGTTGTTAGTTCATAATAAAGAAATGCCTGCAAATACTGGATTATGGAGGTAAAATAGGATTATAAAAAAGGACAACTTCTAAAAAGGACAATTTATAGTTGATGTAAGAACATCCTAAATGTAAAAGGACAACGAAAAAGAGGACAGACACTGCCTGTCCATCCTCTCTCCATCTAAAAATCCATATAAATATTAGCCAAAATATCTCTTTAACAGACCAGCAAATGCCTTGCCATGTCTTGCCTCATCTCTTGCCATTTCATGAACTGTATCATGAATTGCGTCAAGGTTAGCAGCTTTTGCACGTTTAGCCAGATCTGTTTTGCCTTCTGTAGCGCCGTTTTCAGCTGCTACACGCATTTCCAGGTTCTTTTTGGTGCTGTCAGTAACAACTTCACCGAGTAATTCAGCGAATTTTGCAGCATGTTCAGCTTCTTCATAAGCAGCTTTTTCCCAGTAAAGGCCGATTTCCGGATATCCTTCTCTGTGAGCAACTCTTGCCATTGCAAGATACATACCAACTTCTGAACATTCGCCGTTGAAGTTTGCTCTTAAATCTTCGATGATATCATCCGGAACGCCCTTTGCTACACCTACTACGTGTTCTGCAGCCCAGGTTGTCTCACCTTCCTGTTTTGTGAATTTCTCAGCCGGTGCCTTACATACCGGACACTGATCTGGTGCAGAATCTCCTTCATGAACATAACCACATACCTGACATACAAATTTAGCCATTTTATTCTCCTTTTCTTAATTAAATAATATATTTGTCCAGTTCCTGTCAAAGCCCTGTCTGATATCTGTCAGCAAAAGCTGTTCTTTGGATACTGGTTGTGATCTGATGATAAATTTATAACATATTATCGAAAACCTGTCAATAGAAATTAATAACAATTCCTGTTTTATTTTATTACATCTTTCATTGTACAGTCTGGGCATTTTCCAAAAAAATGCGTGACATGACCTTCGATTGTGCCTGCGAAATTATGGGCGGCAAGCAGATTGATATGATCCAGTGCGTCCATTTCCAGATCCTGTACCTTGCCGCATTCCCTGCATACAAAATGATAATGGGGAAGAAAATTTCCATCAAACCGGTCCGGCCCGTCCAGAGTAGAGATTTTCTGAATCTGGCCAAGGTCTGATAAGAGGGTGAGGTTGCGGTAAACGGTACCAAGGCTGATGTTTGGATTGTCCGTCTGGATATGGTGATAAATATCTTCCGCTGTAGGGTGGCATGTGGCAGAGCGGAGATATTGAAGGATACTTTCCCTTTGTCTGCTGTATTTCATACGCATATCTCCTATTATATTAAGAATTATTACTGTTATCATTATAGAGTATGCATATAAAAAGTCAATAAGAACTATACAGAAATTATATGGAAATTTTATCCCGGAGTATTTTCAGACACGCTCTGGTATTCAGTTCAGAAAGTAAAAAATATTTTCATGCATGATTTGTAAAGTGGCACATACATTGTAATAACGAACAGGATCGGGGTCTTTGAAATATATGAAACGATTTGTCAGTTACTTATATTCTATTTACAACAATCAGAAAATTCACAATTCCGGGTTTGCCAGAATTGAACTTCGTACCGGACGCAACCGTATAGACATTCATCTGCAGGAAAGCGGATACGGCGGTAAAACTGGTACGGTTTATTTATTTGTCAGAAAGAAAGAAATTATACAGGGAATTTCTATAGGAAATATTGTTTTTAGAAATAATCAGGCGGATTTCCGGTATGAACAGCCAGAAGAAAATATTGGACAGACATCCTGGCAGATTATGCAGATGAACGGGATTATTATTCTGATTGATGAACAGGTTACTTTTCTAAGCCAGTGGGATGAACAGCCGGTAGATACCATGCGGTTTGAGATATGGAATCCGGAGCAGACAGAATCAGACAGTCCGCAGATAAATGTGGATCAGAAGTCAGGACGCAGCATGACAGAAAATTATACCGCAGACGGCCAGTCAGTTTCTGATCCGGTATCACGGGAAGAGTCCGGCACAGTATCAGCTGTACAAAACAAAGACAGTAAAGCCGCAAATGCCTCTGCGTCTGACGGAAATCAAAATGTCAGCCCGGAAAAAAATGGCACAATGACCACAGATGATTCCGGAAATATGCAGAACACACAGATATCCACTCATACATCCGCAGCCATAAAAAATGAAACAATGTCTGGTGTATCCGCAGGCACACAGTCTGATACTATCAATGATCCGGATAATATGCAGAAAGGTACCAGTCAGACAGATATATCCGGTAACCAGCAAAAAGAAAGAAATACCGGAAAAGGGACTGATTCTGGCAGTGATGCTTCAATGCGGGAGCATACAGGCAATATTCATCAGGTGGCAAATGTCCGTCATGGTGGTAATATAAGGGGGAATAACCATAACCGGAACGGTCAGGCCATGCAACAGAGAGTGCCTGTCAGACAGACAATGAATCAGGGCAGAAACGGCCAGATGGCACAACAGAGGTTACAAAATGGAGCTAATTTAAACAGCCGTCAGAGAGACTGGAACATGCAGAATGAACATGGCAGTATACCTGCGCAAAATCGTACAACTGATATGAACAGGCAAAACGCAACGGAAACAGGCAGTATGTACAGTCATGACAAGAATCAGAATGGCAGTCCGGTGGAAAATGCTTCTGTAGAAAATAATAATGAAAATGCTGCTGGTATGCACTTAAATACTGATACCATGGTTTCTGGAAACAGGCAGAAACATACAGGCCGTTTACAGCAAAATGTCGGCGGTGATACATATCCGCAGGAAACGGAACATGTAAAAAACGACAGGCCGGCACAGACGCCAGAGCATGGTCAGGGATCGCAGGCAGAGAATGCTTCCTCTGGCAGAAGCCATCCTGATATGGCGCAATACCGGCAGTATTACTCAGATTACCAGCGTATGAACCAGAACAGAAGCAGGGCTGCCATGCCGGTACAGAGTGTGCAGGATGCGGTTAATACGATGCAGCAGGGACAGAATGGGGGATACTATCCGGTACAGGAAACCGGGGCTGCAGTCCGTCAGGATCAGCATACGGGATATCAGACGCCGCACAATTCCATGCAGGATATGCGGCAGGGACAGCATACACAGTATACAGAAAATCATCTGGTACAAAATGTGCAGGATGCGGTGAGTACCATGCGCCAGGATCAGCGTACACAGACAATGGAGGATGACCGGGAACAGACGTCACGCACTTCAAATATCTGTACAGCCGAAATCCAGCCACAGCCTGTGACTCATCAGTGGGAACAGACCTGGCGGTATATGTTGCGGATTTATCCGGTTTTAAACCAGTTTGAAGATCATGATCATGTGCTCTGTGTGCGCATAGAAATCAAAGACGTGCGTCTGTTGCCGGAAAAATACTGGAGCGTGGTGAACAACAGCTTTTTACTGCACGGATTTTTTAACTACCGGTATTTAATATTTGGAAAAATCGGACACAGCTGGATCATTGGCATTCCGGGAATTTATCAGAATCAGGAGCATGTCATGGCATCCATTTTTGGATTTCCAGACTTTCTGGCGCAGGCTCAGAAAAATGAACGTGGAGAACAGCCGGGTTACTGGTACCGGGTACTGGATATCTGACAGCCTATGGCTGTACAATACTGTATACCAGATGATCCTGCCAGGTTCCCCGGATCAGGGCATATCCCCTGGCAGTCCCTTCCCGGTCAAAACCTGTACGTTCGATCAGACGGATAGAGGCAGTATTTTCAGGCATAATATGAGCGGTAATCCGGTGAAGGTGCAGGTCAGAAAAAGCAATTTCCAGACATTTGAGAATTGCTTCACAGGCATAACCGTGATGCCAGAAATGTTTGTCAAACTTGTATCCTATTTCACAGCACTGATACACAGTCCGTGTAATATCACGAAAACAGACCGTACCGATAATCCGGGCAGGGTCTGTTTTTTCGTATATCCAGAAACGCACTCCGTTCTGTCTCAAAAAAGCACTGTATTCATAGTTTAAAATTCGCTGCTGGTATTCCCTGGAATAAAAATTTTCCGGGCGTTCTGCTTCATACTGCTCAAATATTTCACAATTTGATAAATAAAACTTCAATACATCCCCCGCATATTTTCCATCCAGGACTTTCAGAAGCAACCGCTCTGTCTCATAAAAAAATTTCATGGAATTATCTGCCTCCAGTGTAACAAAATTGACGGACTATTTATACATATATTCTTTTATCATATACATAAAAACCGGGTATATGCTCTCCGGGCGCTTCTTTTTCATAGTTTATACAGACCGCAGGAATGATTTTTCAAACACGTTCTGGAGTGTGTCTGAAAAATCATTCCTGCCATCTGCACTCCCTGCTTTGTACCCTGACGAAAATGATACGGACAATTTATTCCAAATATAATCAACATAGCCTGCCGGATTAGGGATAAGTCCGCCATATCATGCCCTTCAGGGTACAAACTGTGAAGTATATCATACCCTTTAGGTACATCACGGAAAGCATTTTTCAAACACGCTCTAGTATAGTATAATAAAAAAAATACTTCAAGATGTGTGCGTGAAAATTTGGGAGAGAAAAATGGCTAAAAGATTAAGTCCTCAGGAAAAATATATGAAAGCTGCCCTGCGTGAAGCAAAAAAGGCTTATCAGCTGGACGAAGTACCGATCGGCTGTGTTATAGTACAAAACGATAAAATTATTGCCAGAGGGTATAACCGCAGAAATACAGATAAAAATACACTGGCCCATGCAGAACTTACCGCAATTAAAAAAGCGGGAAAAAAAACAGGCGACTGGCGGCTGGAAGACTGTACCATGTATATTACGCTGGAACCATGCCAGATGTGCGCCGGCGCCATTGTACAGGCCAGGATCAGGGAAGTGGTTATAGGAGCCATGAATCCGAAAGCAGGATGCGCAGGTTCCATACTGAATCTGCTGCAGATGGCAGCGTTTAATCATCAGACAGAGATTACAAAGGGAGTACTGGAGCAGGAATGTTCGGATATGCTGAAACAGTTTTTCGCAGAGCTGCGTGAAAAGCGAAAACAAAACAGGGCGAAACAGCAGGGACCGGAATGAAGCGTCAGAAGAAAGCATAGTATTGTAAAAAAGTAGAAAAAAGAAATGCGTATATTATGAATTTATTATTATTTTTATCAGACACGATCATTCCGCTTCTGATATTTTATATTACAGTGACAGGACTGACACAGAAGCAGAATATTTATGAAGAGTTTGTACATGGTGCGGAGAGCGGGTTTCGTACTGTCATCAAAATCATGCCTACACTGGTGGGGCTGATGGTGGCGGTAGGTATTCTGCGTGCGTCAGGACTTCTGGAGGCGGTCTCTTCACTGATAGGAAACGTCATCGGCGGCAGTCTGGTTCCGGCGGAAATTATTCCTGTATTTGTAGTCCGCCTGTTTTCCAATTCTGCCGCAACCGGACTGGCGCTGGATATTTTTAAAAAATGCGGCGCCGACTCTGTTCCCGGGTATATGGCTTCGATTCTGATGAGTTCAACAGAAACTGTATTTTATACAATGTCCGTTTATTTTATGTCCGTAAAAATCAAAAAAACACGATGGACACTTCCGGGGGCGCTGATTGCCACAACGGCAGGCATGATAGCCAGTATTATGATAGCACGGACGCTCTGAAATGTTTATTTACGCAGGATCAGGATTGTGTTATTATGAAAAAAGCAGGTTTGAAAAAACAGGACGTTAAAATTAAGTATAACAGCAGGTGCTCACACATGACGGCATAAGCCGGACAGAACATCCCCGATAAGTCCGGCTGGACATATTATCACACATTTATAAATAAGGAGATACCATATGCAGGAAGAAAATATCAGAAAATTGCAGAACATGATTTCGGAATCAGATAACATAGTATTTTTTGGAGGTGCGGGAGTGTCAACCGAAAGTGGCATTCCTGATTTTCGCAGTGTGGACGGACTGTATAACCAGACTTATGATTATCCTCCGGAAACAATACTCAGCCATTCGTTTTTTCTTTCAAAAATGGAAGAATTCTACCGGTTTTATCATGATAAGATGCTTTGTACCAGCGCAAAGCCAAATGCGGCCCATAAAAAGCTGGCACAGCTGGAACAGGCAGGAAAGCTCAAAGCGGTCATTACCCAGAATATCGACGGCCTGCACCAGATGGCGGGCAGCAGGGAAGTGCTGGAACTGCATGGCAGCGTACACCGTAATTACTGTATGAGATGTGCAAAGCAGTTTGATATTCATTACATGGTGGAACATACAGGCATTCCATATTGTGATGAATGTGGAGGATCTGTCAAACCAGACGTAGTGCTTTATGAAGAGGGGCTGGACAGTACGACTCTTCAGAAATCCATTGCGTATATTTCCAATGCGCAGGTGCTGATTATAGGCGGCACATCCCTTGCCGTATATCCGGCGGCCGGATTAATTGATTATTACAGGGGAGACAGACTGGTGCTGATCAACAGGTCAGCCACGCCGATGGATAAACGTGCGGATCTGCTGATTCAGGGAAGTATCGGGGAAGTACTGGATCTGATTCAGATCTCATAACGATTCTGGTGAAAGGGGCTTTACACTATATATGGACATTCAGACAGGTGATATACTGAAATTAAAGAAAAAACATCCCTGCGGCAGTTTCGAATGGGAAGTACTGCGTACTGGTGCGGATTTTCGTCTGAAGTGCGCAGGATGCGGTCATCAGATCATGATTCCAAGAAAATCAGTAGAAAAAAATGTAAAAAAAATTACAAAGTCACTTGCAAATGGGGACTAATTGTGATAACATAATAACTCGTGATATGACAGATTCCTTGCTTTTTTCGCAAGAGAAAGGCCAAGAGACCAGAAGGAGGTACAATTCGCATGAACAAATATGAATTAGCGCTCGTTTTGAATGCTAAAATCGAAGATGATGCGAGAGCAGCAGTAGTTGAAAAGGCAAAAGAGTATATTACCCGTGCCAATGGTACTGTTTCCGAAGTAGAAGAGTGGGGCAAGAAGAGACTGGCTTACGAAATTCAGAAAATGAACGATGGATTTTTCTACTTTATCCAGTTTGAAGCACCAGCTACTGCACCGCTTGAAATAGAAAACCACGTCCGCATTATGGACAACGTTCTTCGATACTTAT
Source organism: uncultured Eubacterium sp. (assembly GCA_947642745.1). GTDB lineage: Bacteria > Bacillota > Clostridia > Lachnospirales > Lachnospiraceae > Eubacterium_J. The sequence goes on along the minus strand of CANRTU010000047.1, from coordinate 12,427 downwards.
GCGTTAGAAAAGACGAGGCATAGTCGATAAAGGAGATCGTGGTATGAATAAAGTAATACTTATGGGACGATTGACGAGAGATCCTGAGATTCGCTATTCCCAGGGTGAACAGTCTACAGCCGTTGCCAGATATACATTAGCAGTTGACAGGCGTTTTAACAGAAATAATGGCGGGGATAACCAGCAGACAGCAGATTTTATCGGATGTGTGGCATTTGGCCGTTCTGCGGAATTTGCGGAAAAATATCTGCGTAAAGGAATCAAAATCGCCATAACCGGCAGGATTCAGACCGGCAGTTATACAAACCAGAGCGGACAGCGTGTATATACGACAGATGTTGTAGTCGAAGACCAGGAGTTTGCGGAGAGCAAAAATGCGTCCTCAGGAAATAATGCAAACAGCGGTGGATTTATACCGGTAGACCGGCCATCACCGTCTACGGCTGGTGATGGTTTTATGAATATTCCGGATGGAATAGATGAAGAGTTACCATTTAATTAACAGATGCCAGTCTGATACGGCTGGATAATGGCAGGAGGTAATAATCATGGCTTTCAACAGAAATGAAAGAGGCGACGGGCCACGCAGAAGAACAATGCACAGAAGAAAAAAAGTCTGTGTATTCTGTGGCAAAGATAACGTAATTGATTACAAAGATGTAAATAAATTAAAAAGATATATTTCTGAGAGAGGAAAAATCTTACCGAGAAGAATTACAGGAAATTGTGCGAAACATCAGAGAGCTCTTACAGCAGCAATTAAGAGGGCCCGCCATGTAGCATTAATGCCGTATGTACAGGATTAATCCTTTTTAAGACAAAGGCCATCACATGGATTTTCATGTGATGGCCTTTGTAATTACGGGACTGACAGGAAAAATGTAGGAAAAAAGAATGTGATAAGAAAAGGAATGTGATAAGAAAAGGAATGAAATATGAATCCGATAGAACTGGTAGATTTATTAAAAGGTCATAAAAATTATATTCAGACACACAACTGTCCTGATCCGGACGCAATCGCAAGCGCTTTCGGATTACAATATTTTTTAAAACAGCATGGCGTGGACGCACAGATCTGCTATGACGGACCAGCCGGAAATCCGAATATCAGAAATATGTTTGATATATTTGGCATAGAGGGACTGCCTGTGGGAGAGATTCCGGATATGACGGAGCTGGACTATATTGTAACTGTAGACTCCCAGAAATATAATGCCAATATTACGGATTTTACCGGCCGGGAAGTAGCCTGTATTGATCACCATCCTACGTATTATGCCTGTGAATATGAGTACAAAGATGTACGCTGTGTGGGAGCCTGCGCCACGCTGATCGCAGAATATTTTTATCAGACAGACACCCCGATGGATGCTTCAGTGGCGGCGGCGCTGGCATATGGAATTAAAATTGACACCAATGATTTTGTACGGGGAGTCACGGATCTGGATATCGACATGTTCGCCTATGTATATAAACAGGCGGATGTGGACAAGATTGGTATTATGTATAATAATGCGCTGGAACTGAATGATTTAAAGGCATATGGCGCTGCCATTGATAATATTCATATTTTAGAGGGAGTTGGTTTTACCAGTATTCCGTTTGACTGTCCGGACGCCCTGATTGCCGTTATTTCTGATTTTATATTATCGCTGAATGTAGTGACTGTATCGGTAGTATATGCAGTACGTATGGATGGCATTAAATTTTCTGTCCGAAGTGAATGCAGGGAGATTGACGCTGGCAGGCTGACCCAGAAAACACTGAAAGGATATGGCAGCGGCGGCGGTCATCAGGCAATGGCAGGTGGGTTTATCCCGGCGAAAAACCTGAAAAAAATGTCTCCGGATCTGGATCAGCTGGTCGAAAAAGGATTTTTAAACCAGATACACCAGATGCAGGGTCAGAAATCAGGTATATGAGAAAAGCAAATACCGGATTTCTGAACGAAATCGCCGGAAGAGGCGGATTTCAGCAGAAAAGAAAAGAGGAAGCAGTATGAAAAAAGGTAAAAAGTATTTTATTTTAATTCTGGCCGGGGTTATATTTACAGGTCTTTACTATTATATTACCCTGCCGGCAATCAATATTCATTCATCCGGTTTCTGGACGACACTGATGGCTATTATTCTGTTTATTACATTTGCGGGCGTATTTGGCCAGCTGCGCCGGCAGGGGAGGCTTAATGTAGTACAAAATAAGACCACTATCCAGCTGTTAAAAGAAATCAGATTTTTTAAAGTGGGGATAGCGTTATTTTTACTGGTACTGCTGATCTATGTGGCTGGCAATATACTGTCATCACCGATTGTAAATGCCGGGAAATACCAGAAACTGTTAAATGTAGTGGAAAGTGATTTTACAGAAGATATCCAGCAGGTAAGCTATCATACGATTCCACTGCTGGATAAAGATTCCGCCACACTGCTTGGAAACCGTAAAATGGGAAGCATGGTGGATATGGTGTCCCAGTTCGAAGTGGCGGACGACTATACGCAGATTAATTATCAGGATATGCCGGTGAGGGTTACGCCGCTTGTATACGCCAGCACGATTAAGTGGCTGACAAACCATAAGGCAGGTATCCCGGCCTATATAAAGATTGATATGGCCACGCAGAATACCGAGTGTGTCAAGCTGAAAGAGACAATTAAATATTCCAAATCGGAATTATTTAATCACAATATTTACCGTCATCTCAGATTTCACTACCCAATGGATATTTTTGACGACCAGATATTTTTTGAAATCAGTGATGAGGGAACGCCGTACTGGGTATGTCCGGTCAGAAAATTTAATATCGGACTGTTCGGCGGACATACCGTAGGGAGTGTAGTACTGTGCAACGCCATAACCGGGGAGTGTACCAAATATGCGGTGGAAGATGTGCCGACATGGATTGACAAAGTATATTCTGCGGAGCTGCTTACTGAGCTGTATAATTATTACGGCATTTACAAGCATGGATTTTTTAACAGTATACTGGGTCAGAAAGACTGCCTGATGGCTACCAATGGTTATAATTATATTGCGCTGGACGACGATGTATGGGTATATACCGGCGTTACTTCTGTCAGCGGCGACCAGTCCAACGTAGGATTTGTATTAATGAACCAGCGTACCATGGAGACAAAATATTATAAGATCGAAGGGGCCATCGAGGATTCTGCCATGTCTTCAGCAGAAGGACAGGTACAAAATCTCGGATATAAGGCTACGTTTCCGCTGCTTTTGAATATTTCTGATGAACCGACTTACTTTATGGCGCTAAAAGACGGCGCCGGGCTGGTAAAAAAATATGCCATGGTCAATGTCCATAAATATCAGTGGGTAGCCATAGGGGATACAGTCAAAGACTGTGAAAAGGAATATATGGCGCTGCTGGTGAAAAACGGCATATCTGAAAGCCAGGATGACAATGGACTTTATGAGCAGATTACTGGAAAAATAACTGCCTTGGCGCCTGTGACAATTGAAGGAAATACCCATTATTATGTAGCTCTGGATGCTTCTGACGTATTGTTTGACGTGGATGTGACAGACAATAAGCTGGTAGATATTATCCGTTGTCAGACCGGAGATACAGTTTCCTTCACATATTCACCGGAAGAAGGAGGGATGAATCTGGTAACTGAACTGGCACTACAGGGGAAATAGACGCATTTTGCTAAAGCCCGGTACCATGGCATCTGAAAAAAGACGTAAAATTCCTGCGCTGGTAAGGGGCGCTGCCTTCCGGCGTTCTGGTTCTGGAAAACAGGCAGGATGTCATCCACAAAAACAAGATGATACTTTTCTTTCATCGCAGTTAATGGTATAATACAAACGTCATGTAAAATGATGTGGATAGATATGGCCATGCTGCAGGAGAATCTGCAGGAAGAGGCCGTGGAGGCAGAGAATGAAAAAGAGTATCAGATTTAAGGGCCGCCTGCGTAATTTTATATTTGCACCGATGTTTCTAACCATTCTGCTGATATTGATGAACATACCGTTGTATTTATACCGGTGGGAATCAGGCATGGCAGTATCCGTATTTACAGTGATTTATTTTCTGGTCGTTACAATGAGTTATCAGAGGAATAAAGCAGTATTCGCCAACGAACTGATTAATTTTGCGGTTCAGTATGGCACCGTACAGAAAAAACTGCTGAATGAGCTGGATATTGCCTATGCCATTATTGATTATGATGGAAAGATTCTGTGGGTAAATGATAAATTTACGGAAATCACTGGTAAGGACAAAGGGTATCACAGATCAGTCACATCCCTGTTTTCCCATATTACCAGGGAAGTCATCCAGAAAAATAAAGATGATTGCCAGCTGCATGTGGACTGGGGAGAATACGATTTTCGGGCGCTGCTCAGGCGGATTGAGTTTTCAGGTATTTCCACAGATAATCCGCTTGTATCCATGGAAGGCAGCGAGGAATATCTGACTGCCCTTTACCTGTATGACGAAACCCAGCTCAATAAATATATCCGGGAAAATGACGACCAGAAACTGGTGGCGGCCCTGGTATATATTGATAATTATGAAGAGGCGTTTAACAGCATCGAGGATGTGAAGCGGTCCCTGCTGGCAGCGCTCATAGACCGCAAGATTAATAAATATTTTATTAATATCGACGGTCTTGTCAGAAAAATTGAAAAAGATAAATATTTTGTAGTATTCCGCTACATATATCTGTCACAGCTGGAGGAAGACAAATACAGCCTGCTGGAAGAAGTCAAGACCGTGAAAGTAGGAAACGAAATGGCGGTGACTTTAAGTATCGGTATTGGCAGTAAGGGAGATACGTATAACCAGAGCTACGACTACGCCAGGATGGCAATTGATCTGGCGCTGGGGCGTGGCGGTGACCAGGTAGTAGTAAAAGAAGGGGAGCGGGTTACTTATTTTGGCGGAAGTTCCAAGCAGGTGGACAAAAATACACGTGTGAAAGCCAGGGTAAAAGCCCATGCCCTGCGGGAAATGATTGAGAGCCGGGGACACGTAATTGTCATGGGACACCATATCGCTGATGTGGATTCCTTCGGGGCAGCCATCGGGGTATACTGTGCCGGACGTGTGCTTGGTAAACGGGTGCAGATCGTTATTAACGAAGTCACCACATCCCTGCGGCCATTAAAAGATAATTTTACAGAAGAAAACGGTTATGAACCGGACATGTTTATTGACAGTGAGACAGCTATTGAAGAAACAAATAACAATACGCTGGTTATGGTTGTGGACACAAACCGTCCAAACTACACAGATTGTCCGGAAATACTGAAAAAGACAAAATCCATTGTTGTATTCGATCACCACAGACACGGCAGCGAGGTGGTGGAAAATCCGATTCTGTCATATATTGAACCGTACGCATCTTCTACCTGTGAAATGATCGCAGAAGTGCTGCAGTATTTCACAGAAAATATCAGGCTGGCTCCCTGTGAGGCGGATGCCATCTATGCGGGTATTTTAATAGATACGAATAACTTTATGCAAAAAACCGGGGTCCGTACCTTTGAAGCTGCGGCTTATCTGCGCCGTTGTGGCGCTGAAGTGATCAGGGTGCGGAAAATGCTGCGCAATGACATGGCGGATTATAAGGCGAGAGCAGAAGTAATGCGGTATGCGGAAGTATACCGGGGGGCATTTGCCATTTCCGTCTGTCCGGCCAGAAAAGTAGAAAGTCCGACTGTAGTCAGCGCCCAGTCGGCAAACGAATTACTGAATATTACCGGTATCAAGGCTTCTTTTGTGCTGACAGAATATCAGAATAAAATTTATATTAGTTCCCGTTCCATCGACGAAATTAATGTACAGCAGATTATGGAGCGTCTGGGCGGCGGCGGCCATGCCAGTATTGCCGGCGCACAGCTGGCGGACTGTAACGTGGAGGAAGCCAAGTACAGGGTACGGGAAATCATAGACGAATTGATAGAAAAAGGAGAGATAGAACAATGAAAGTAATATTGTTGGCGGATGTAAAATCAGTAGGTAAAAAAGATGAAATCGTAACGGTCAGTGATTCCTATGCCCGTAACATACTGATTAAGAAAAAACTGGGAGTAGAAGCTACCAGCAAGGCGTTAAATGATCTGAAACTGCAGAAAAAGCATGAACAAAAAGTTGCGGAAGAAAACCTGGAAGCAGCCAGGCTGCTCGGCGACCAGTTAAAAGATAAACAGGTAGAGGTAAAGATCAAAACTGGTGAAGGCGGCAGAACTTTTGGTTCGGTATCTACGAAAGAAATTGCCGAAGCGGCTAAAAAACAGCTGGGACTGGATCTGGACAAAAAGAAAATGCAGCTGGCGGAACCGGTGAAAGCCCTGGGATTTTATGAGGTACCTGTAAAGCTGCATCCGCAGGTGACAGCTGCTTTAAAAGTACATGTGGTTGAAGGCTGATACTTATGGAAGAAACGCTTATCAAACGGATTATGCCCAATAGTATAGAAGCGGAGCAGTCAGTCATCGGGTCCATGATTATGGACAATGAAGTGATTATTACTGCTTCAGAATCGCTTCTGGCAGATGACTTTTATCATAAACAATATGCGGTAATCTTTGATTCTATCGTAGAACTGATGAATCAGGACAAACCGATTGATTTTGTCACTCTTCAGGATAAGCTGAGGGAAAAAGATGTACCGCCGGAAATCAGCAGTCTGGAATATATTAATGATCTGGTGGCAGCAGTGCCCACGTCTGCGAACGCAAAGTATTATATTGGCATTGTTAAAGAAAAATCCATGCTGCGCCAGCTGATCCGGGTAACAGAAAATATACAGAATGAGTGCTATGCGGGGAAAGAAAATCTGGAAACGATATTTGCGGAAACAGAAAAAAATATTTTCCAGCTGCTACAGCACCAGTCCGGCGGTAATTTTGTGCCAATCAGACAGATTGTCATCAATGCGCTGGACAGAATTGAAAAGGCGTCCAGAATGCAGGGAAATGTAACCGGAATAGCCACCGGATTTATTGACCTGGATTACCGGATGTCCGGCCTGCAGCCTTCTGACCTGATTCTCATAGCGGCCCGTCCGTCCATGGGTAAAACGGCTTTTGCCCTTAATATTGTCCAGTATGTGGCATTTCACAGCAATCTGGCAACAGCCATATTTAGTCTGGAAATGTCGAAAGAACAGCTGGTAAACCGTCTGTTTTCCCTGGAGTCCAGGGTGGACGCCCAGGTGCTGCGAAATGGCAGCCTGACTGATACAGACTGGGAGAAATTAATCGAGGGAGCCGGTATCATCGGACAGTCCAGGCTGCTCATTGATGATACTCCGGGTATATCCATTTCCGAGCTGCGTTCAAAGTGCAGAAAATATAAGCTGGAATATGATCTGAACCTGATTATCATCGACTATCTGCAGCTGATGTCGGGTTCTGGCAAATCAGATTCCAGACAGCAGGAAATATCAGAGATTTCCCGCTCTCTCAAAGCGCTTGCCAGGGAACTGCATGTGCCGGTGATCGCCCTGTCCCAGCTAAGCCGTGCTGTGGAACAGCGTCCGGATCACCGTCCGATGCTCTCAGATCTGCGTGAATCCGGCGCTATTGAGCAGGACGCCGATGTGGTCATGTTTATTTACAGAGACGATTACTACAACAAAGATACCGAAAATAAAAATATTGCGGAAATAATTATAGCCAAACAGAGAAATGGTCCTATCGGAACAGTAAATCTGGTCTGGCTGCCACAGTATACGAAATTTGGGAATATCCAGAAGAATTAATTTTCTGTCCGGAAAACCGGATAAATGCTGTAAACCCGCCGGAAAATGGCACTTTTTCAAGATACTGGTATGAAAAGTTATTTGCATGATAGGGCGTAAACGTTGATTTTCCTACGGCAATCGCTAAAATAATTACAGATATGCTTTCTGAAAGAAGCATATCTGTTTTTTTATGTCAGTTTTACACGATGAAATCAAATTGTGTGTGGACAGACAGTAAGTTATACTTTTAGAATAAGTGGTGCATCACGGAGTTTTTGCATGTCAATAATTCCGAATCCCACCATGCGCCAGAAAAAGGAGGTTTTCTAAGTGGAAAAAGTACGTTATATGATTTCAGATGCGGCAAGTCTTGTGGCAGTTGAATCACATGTGCTGCGGTACTGGGAAGATGAGTTAGGGTTACATATTCCAAGAAATGAATTGGGGCACCGCTATTATACGCAGGATAACATACAGGATTTTTTACGGATAAAAGAACTCAAAGAACAGGGATACCAGTTAAAGGCGATCAGACTGATCCTGCAGGATAATAAAGAACGTAAAGAAGAAAGCGCTGCAGAACCGGCGATACGAATCGAGAAGGTCAATGGCCTGGAAATTGGTGAGGAGGTTTTAAGAGAAGCAATGGAAAAAAATGAGGTCATTCACGTAACACAAAAAACAAACCAGCTGAATGATGAGGCACAGAGAGAAAAAAGAATGGAACAGTTTCAGTCCATGATGACAGAAATTGTCCGTAAAGCGATTCATGAGAACAATCAGGAGCTGGGGCAGGAAGTCGGCGTTTCAGTCGGGGAACATGTCATTAAAGAAATGAATTATCTGATGCGGACGCAGGAAGAACAGGAAGAAGACCGTTTTCGCAGGCTGGATGAGGCAATCCGTGATCTGGGAAAACATGGCAGACGCAAAATAAAAAAGCAGCGGCTAAGCCGGAAAGAACGAAAGATGCTGAAAAACAAAAACGAGATGGCTCCGGATCTGACAATCTGACCGGAGAAGACTGTAATAAAAACAATGAAAACCGCCGGGTATACCGGCGGTTTTAACGTTTCGAATATTAAATTTGTCAGCTATTAAGCCTGCTCGATAGCACCTGTAGGACATGCGCCTGCACATGTACCGCAGTCTACACAGGAATCAGCGTTGATTTCGTATTTTCCGTCGCCAGCAGCGATTGCTCCTACCGGACATTCCCCTTCACATGTACCGCAGTTAACGCAGGAATCAGTAATTTGATAAGCCATGATCTTAATCCTCCTTAAAAAATAATTAGTACGAACCTTGTCCGCTTAAATTATTCTAATACAAAATTTCGATTTATACAAGTGGAAAATAACGTATAATAAAAGAAATCTGTATTAATTTAAATACAAATACAATGAAAAGGCATTTGACATTAAAAATAGTGTATAGTATATTAATTAAGAAAAGAGGACAGGCTATGGTTAATAAAAAGAAAATCCTGTCAGAGAATTCATGCGCAGGCAGAAAAGGAGAGTAAAAATATGGCACAGCAGGTAACAAAGAGTACAATGATTGGAGAATTACTCCAGATTAATGAAAACATTGCTCCGGTTTTATTGAATATCGGAATGCATTGCCTGGGATGCCCGTCTTCCCAGATGGAGACAATCGAAGAGGCGGCAATGGTACATGGTATTGAGCCGGATGCGCTGGTGAACCAGATCAATGATTTTCTGGCAAATAACTAAAATATGGTTTCAGCCGGGATAACAGTAAACGGCGGAGAGAGGTGTCATCCCCGTTCCCATATCAGATGGCGGCATTGATTTTTATGATGTGCTCCTGGAGAGACAGGGAAATTACTGCATTGGGGATGTTGTTTAATTTGCGCCGCAGATACAGACAGTAAGGCTGCCACATTAAGAGAATACAGCAGGGCGTCTGAGAGGTCCCTGTCCGTATGATTCTTAATGTGGCAGCCCGTTCTGTTTTGAATATGAATATCTGTTATCTGCCGGTTACGTATATGTCAACCGTCAGATTGACGCAAACTGCTGTAATGCCTGGCTGCGTATCATGCAGTCAAAGTGCTCGTTAAAATATGCTTCAATAGATTTTGAAAAGTTCAGCTGTGTAGAATATTCAGAAAGGATATTACATATTTTGTTGAATTCTTCAGGTGTATGGGAACTTTTGTGGACAACCAGATAAAACAAATGAGTCTGGGTATCCCGGAATAACGAATTGTCCCCGTGGTAATAACCGTCCAGAACACTGGAAATTTTAGACATAGTGTCCAGGTTCTGAATCATGAATAATTTGGTCAGATCTACGGCAAGCTCCGCCGTATCAGACTGGGATCCCCTGGATTCACGTCTGACAGCCTGATTGAGGGGAATAAATTCTTCCGGGCTGATTTTTTTCTTCTTTGTGTTTTCAGGATTATTTTTTGCTTCCTGCTGGATTTTCTGGAATAAGTCCAGTATGTCGTTGGCGCTTGTGGCCTCATATGGCTCATCCTGTTCTGAACCGTAGCCGGAATAACCGTCGTCATAATCCGTATCAGAAAATTTGGAAAAACGGGTATCCAGCTCCTCAGGATATTCTACTTTTGTGATCAGCAGGATAATTGTGTCTTTCGATACGGGAATTGCTTCTATCATCAAAGGAATATCGTCCGCTTCAAAACCAAATTCATAAGAAGCCTGCTGCATCATATCACGAAACAGGTTTTTGGCATTTTCCGTACCATATGCGAGTTCACTGATCTTCAAATGTCGGTCGGCAAGATCTTCCTTTGTCAACGTGCATCGAATCTGAGTATCACTTACTTTTTCGATTTTCATTGAATCACTCCCTTACAAAAATGTCTGAACAGTATATATTATTATTTTCAAATTGTAAATGTCAATTTTAAAGTAAACAAAGTATATAAAAAATGTATAGGATAGTCAAGCACAGAAGCATAAATTTCAAAAAAAGTTTATAAATTTCATAAATTTTCAAAAAAGTACTTGTCAGATGTATGATACCTGTGGTATTATCTCTTCAAGAGATGCTTACAACTTTATACAGAAAGGAGTTAAGCATTAACCATCAGTAAATATTCTAACAATCTGAAACATCCCGGTATCCCCACTATTACGATGTGGATGAAACGAGCTTTCAGCGTCCGGCTGACCAGTAAGCCGCAGTCAGAAAGCAGATTCGCTTTTCAAAGAGTATCCCGCTGATTCATAATATATCAATTTCATACAGCATAAATTTGTCTGCATAAATCTGTAGCATATGATCCGACAGAATTTCAGGATAATAAACAGGACGCACTATATTATGTGGAAATAAAATTGTTTTAGTCTGCTGTATCATACATCTTATATTTCCGGCAGTAGGAATACTTTCCAAAAAAACTGGAATTATAATCTTCCAGAATCTTTTTACTGTTTCACTGTTTATGACAGTATTTCAGACAGATATCAGAATATTCACCAGAATCCATTAAAAGCATCTCTTAATTTCTATTTATTTCATAATTTAGCACAAGACGGGGAGATGATTATTATGAATGTATAATATAAGTATAGAATTGTAACCGGATTAAAACAGAACTGAACAAAGTCAGACAGGACACCGGAATATGAACAGGATACTGGATACAGATACAACAGTCATGTTATGTGTCAGATGTTTTTCCGGTAGTATGTGGGGAAATACCGGAGGAATCAAACATGTAAAAACAGGCAGTACTGTCTGGTATCCGCCGCATATCTGAAAACATCCCGAAGCGTACAGCCAGTGCGCCGGTTCAGATCAGATCTGCTTCAAAACCAGAAAAATGGGAATGTCTGGTTTTATCCAACAACCTGCTGAAACAAATTACTAAGTACAAAAATCTGCATCCGGCAAAACCAGCCGGCTGTGCGGGAAACGATCATCTGATCTGACGTTCAGAAACTGCAGCAGTAAGTATAAGTGCCGTTGCGGATAGTACACAGACAGCGCGGAATCATCTGACAGGTATTATGCAAAAACTGTCATATCACATATCAGACGCAGAATTGTACACTCTGTATACATGACACTTACCGGAAAACAGGTGAAGAAGTATGGATAAAAAACAATTATTTGTTGAACTGGAAAATATTCAGGGACGGGGAATTACGATATTTCTGGAAGGTAAAAAAACCACTCCGGAAACGGTTTCTGATATATTGTGTGTCCAGGAAGAATCTTCTTATATGAGAGATTACGTGTATGACGAGGGGGTGTTAAAAGAACTGCGCTTTGATAAAGTGCGAAATGAGTAGTATATATCATAATTAATACTATTTCCAAAGGAAAAATTTTTTACATGAGATTCTATGTAGTAATGAAAGGGGGTGTAAATAAAACAACGTTTAAATAAAATATTAAATGAGTCGTTTATATTATTTCCAGGGAATGAAAACCTGGTAGTATCAATATATTGAAAAGGAAACCTCAATGCCTTTCAAAATATAATATATAAGAAAAATAAGCAGCAGGGCAGAAAGTAAGGTATGGGGATACCGGTTTCTGTCCTGTCTGATACCGTCAGAATAACCAGATAATGGTAAGATACTGGATTAAAACATAAGGGTGATAAAGTTTTACCGGCGCCACCGTAACTCTTAATTCTCTGGATTTCACATTGTGTAAGTTTGTCAAACATATGTTACACCGACCGCAGATAATCTCTTAATACC
>CANRTU010000046.1 GCA_947642745.1 uncultured Eubacterium sp. | reverse complement strand
CGGAATGGAACAAGGGATACAACAGGGAATGAAGCAGGGAATACAACAGGGAATGAAGCAGGGAATACAACAGGGAATGTTGCTAACAATAGATGCGCTGAATGAAGCAGGACTGCCAGAACGTGAGGCGGTGAGAAAAGCAGCCATAAAATATGGAAAACCGGAACGGGAAGTGATGCAGCTATATAAGGAACAGCGCCAGTCATAGGGATATGGGGAAAATAGATATTAGCTGATATACGCTATGTTTGCAGAAGATGATAAAGAACTGAGGGATATATTTGATGAAACAGAATACAGTCAAATGAAGGAGGCAAAGGAACGTATGGGAAAACCACATGAAGCGTTAAGATCAGCATATATGACAGCCGGAATGGAACAAGGGATACAACAGGGAATGAAGCAGGGAATACAACAGGGAATGTTGCTAACAATAGATGCGCTGAATGAAGCAGGACTGCCAGAACGTGAGGCGGTGAGAAAAGCAGCCATAAAATATGGAAGACCCGAACGGGAAGTGATGCAGCTATATAAGGAACAGCGTCAGTGATAGAGATATGGGGAAAATCATTATTAGCCGATATACACAGCGATATTTACAGAACGCACTGCAGGATTAAAAATTTACTATAACAATATATTTACTGTAGCAACATATTTTCTGGAATACAGCAGACAGGATAAGAGAACGAAGGAAAATGTATGAAAAATGTCCTCAGGATTAAAATCAGCGTATATTTTATAATTATTCTGTATGTAACGCACACGGAAATTTGTCGTATTATGTAAATTTACAAAAGATTTATAATATTTCTTTCCAGAAATGGTTTTGTAATGAAAAAAAATATGTTAGAATAAGGCGTTATCAGTGAAGAGTTAGTGGAATATTGTCCATGCAATATTCTGTACAGAAAAAGGAGCGGATACGATGGAGAGATCAAAAGTATATTATACCTCTTTTAAGACAAGTATGAATGAGAACCTCCTTCAGAAGCTGCGCAGGCTTATGGTTACTGCGGGGATGAGGGATATTGATTTTAAAGACAAATATGCGGCGATTAAACTGCATTTCGGAGAATATGGAAACCTGGCATTTCTGAGACCAAATTACGCAAAGGTGATGGCGGATCTGGTGAAAGAATGCGGGGGAAGACCTTTTCTGACGGATTGTAATACGCTGTATGTAGGAAGCAGGAAAAATGCTCTGGATCATATTGAGACTGCGTACATGAATGGATTTACTCCTTATGCCACAGGTTGTCAGGTACTGATTGGTGACGGGCTCAAAGGGACAGAAGAAACACTGGTTCCAATAAACGGTGAATATGTAAAAGAAGCAAAAATCGGGTCCGCAATTATGTCCGCAGATGTATTTTTAAGCCTGACTCATTTTAAGGGACATGAAATGGCTGGTTTTGGCGGCGCACTGAAAAATATTGGGATGGGAAGCGGCTCCAGGGCAGGAAAGATGGAGATGCACAACGATGGAAAGCCGGTGGTGGCAAATACCGATGGATGTATCGGTTGTGGCAGTTGTCTGCGCATCTGTGCCCATGGAGCTCCGGTGATTGAAAACGGCAAAGCCCGGATTGATCATGAGAAATGTGTGGGCTGCGGCAGATGTCTGGCTGTCTGTCCAAAAGATGTGATTGTATCTTCATTAGGCAGTTCTGTCCAGAGACTGAATTGCAAAATGGCAGAATACAGCCTTGCGGTATGCAAAGATCGTCCGCATTTTCATGTATCGCTCATTTGTGACGTTTCACCGAACTGTGACTGTCATGCGGAAAATGACATTCCGATTATTCCGGACGTAGGTATGTTTGCTTCGTTTGATCCGGTGGCGCTGGATGTAGCGTGTGCGGATGCAGTGAACCGGATGCCTGTAATAGAAGGAAGCATACTGAGTGATCATATTAAAGAAGATGCCAGTCATGGAGAAGGACATGATCATTTTCATATGACTCATCCGGATACGGAATGGAAATCATGTATTTCTCATGCCGTTAAGATCGGGCTTGGCAGCGACCAGTACGAATTAATTGAGATATAATACAGACCGGATTGTTACAAGCATCATGATCATATTTTTTATAATGATGACAAAACGATAAAATGAATAGCTGCTGTGAATAGTGGAAAATAACTGCCTGCGGTTGTCAACAGGATACAGGAGAACGCCGGAAAGCATAACATTTATTTCTGGCAGAATGACACGTTCTTATGGATTTTGCGGCAAAAGATCCCTTCAGTACGGTATGTACAACATTGTTCATAGTGACAGAAGAATATGGATAAAGCCGGTAAAATCCCTGAAAACTGTAACAAAATGGGTTTATGATAGATAGGAGCAGGAGTTTTGAGGGAAAAATTTGGGTTAAAAAAGTTACAGAATGAGATCTTACTGGAACGTTTTCGTACAATGACAGAGCCGGCACTGGTATCCAGGACAAACGGCGTCAGTGGAAAGCTGTATATTGCGGCGGAAATGGATAAGATGGATAAAATAGGATATGACTGTGTCGCAGCCTGTGTAAATGATATTGCTGCCATGGGTGCGGAACCGCTGTTCTTTTATGCAAATATATCCTGTGTCAGACCAAAAGCAGACAAAATCAGAATTATTGAAGACGGTATTGAGGAAGGCTGTCAGCAGGCCGGTATTCAGTTTGCGGGAAGTGAAATACTGGAACTGCCTGACAAATACGCATTTGACCAGTATGAACTGGCTGGATTTATTGTGGGAATTCTGGATTGTAAGAAGAGGATAGGAAGCGCCCAGCTTAAAGACGGGGATGTAATTATCGGACTGGCGTCGGATGGATTACATAATAACGGATATGTAACAGCCAGAAAACAGTTGTTTCTGTCAAAATCCACCATGGAAATTTTTTATGACACCCTGGGAGCGACCCTGGGCGACGAGTTGCTGCGTCCTACAAGGATGTACTGTGGCTGTGTGGAACATCTGCTGGAAAAAAATATAGAAATAAAATCGTGTGTGCAGGTGGCACACGGCGGATTTGACCGGGCATTGCATCTGTTACTGCATGAAACCTGCGGTGCGGTCATAAAACGCAGGCCGGATTCAATCCCGCCATTATATCAGATGCTTCACAAAGACGGGAATATAGATAACCAGCAGATGAGGCAGTCTTTTAATATGGGTATCGGGATGCTTTTCATAGTTTCAGAGGAAAATGCGGACAAAGCCGCAGAGTATCTGGAAGAGTCCGGGGAGGAGCCTGTTTTTCTGGGACTTGTGGAAACGGATCAGGGATTTATCAGGTATATTGAGTAATAACAGGTGAAGAGAAATTCAGAGAGGATTATAAATGAGTTCACAGGACAGACTCGAACATGTGTTAAGAGATATACATGTCATGATATCAAAAAGCGAGGCGTATGATAAAGACCGGATTATCGTCAGCAAAAAAGATGTTTTTGATCTGATTGACCGTCTGAATGCCAGTGTTTATGAGATTATGGATGAATATGAACTGACGCAGCAGAGCAGGGACAGGGCTTTACGTGAAAATAAAAAAGAAGGCGATAAGATTATCTGGGACGCAAGCCGTCAGGCGGAGGATATTTACGCAGCATCTGTTCTGTATACAGACGAGGCTTTAAATCATCTGCATGGGATTATGGAAAATGCCAATGAAACAATCTGCAGGCTGTATAAGGATTTTGGCAGAAGTATGCGGGAACAGCAGGATATGATCCGTGACAACCAGATGGAACTGAAAAGCCAGCTGCAGCTGCTGACAGATACAGAAAAATACCTGAACCTGATCGAAGAACGTAACCGGGAAATAGAACGTGAGCGTGCCAGAAAGAAAGGAAAGAAAGTATTCGGATCCGGCAGTACGCACAAAGCTATCAAACCTGAAATTAAAATCAATGAGGCATATTTCCGCAAAGCAGGGATTCCTCTGGAAGATGACAAGGACGTAGTGGAAGAGGAAATGGAACCGCTGGAAGATGAAGGCGTCATCGAGTCTACGTTAAAGAAAGTGGCAGAAGATATCCGCAAGGAAGTGATGGAAGAAGACGTGGACGAATCAGGGGAAGAGGATTCCGGTCAGAGCGGTCTGGAAGCAGGGGCTGCTGACCAGGATGAACCGGACGGGTATGTTACTGAAGATAACAGTTATATACCGGATGAATCCGGGAAATATTATGACGGTCAGGTAATGGACGGTGAAAGAACAGGAAATGGACTGGAACCGGAGAAAAAGAAGCTGATTGAAGACAATATTAAGGTGAATCTGGATGCGGAATATTTTAAACGGCTTAATGAATCATTTACGGAAGAACCTTCAGAAGAGTCACATCACGCAAAGACTTCCCTGCTGGATAAGATCATGGGTAAGAAAAAATCATTTTATTAGAGCGTGACCAGGGGATGTAAGAAGATGATCCTGTCAGCAGGAAATACAGTGTACACATCAATTTAGAAAAGAAGAATAGGAAACAAGGAGGCACATAATGAGGTTACACGAAAAAGGTGTTTATCTGGTAGATGGAAGCATTCTGGTGGAAGATACTCCGGAAGCAGCAGTTGTGTTAAAAAGTAAAACCGGAGAAGAAGTAACCAGAGAGCAGGCAAAAACGCAGACCATTGCCTATCATATATTAAAGGCGCATAATACATCCGGTAACATGGATCAGCTTCAGATTAAGTTCGACAAACTGACGTCTCATGACATTACGTTTGTAGGCATCATTCAGACTGCCCGTGCTTCAGGACTGGAAAAATTTCCAATTCCTTACGTACTGACAAACTGCCATAACAGTCTCTGTGCAGTGGGCGGAACGATTAACGAGGATGATCATATGTTTGGATTATCCTGCGCAAAAAGGTACGGCGGAATCTATGTGCCTCCTCATCAGGCAGTTATTCACCAGTTTGCAAGGGAAATGCTTGCGGGCGGCGGCAAAATGATACTTGGCTCCGATTCCCATACCAGGTATGGCGCCCTGGGAACAATGGCTATGGGCGAAGGCGGTCCTGAGCTGGTCAAGCAGCTGCTGAACCAGACTTATGATATTAATATGCCGGAAATAGTGGGCGTTTATCTCACTGGAAGTCCACAAATGGGCGTAGGTCCGCAGGATGTGGCTATCGCAATTATTAAAGAAGTATTTGCGAATGGTTTTGTAAAAAATAAAGTTATGGAATTCACAGGTCCCGGTGTGGAGAATTTAAGTGTTGATTTCCGTATTGGTATAGATGTCATGACCACAGAAACAACCTGTCTGTCTTCGATCTGGCAGACAGACGATAAGGTAAAGGAATTTTATGATATTCATGGCAGAAAGGAAGAGTATGCGGAATTAAATCCTGGAAAAGTCGCTTATTATGACGGTATGATTGAACTGGATTTAAGTACTGTAAAGCCAATGATCGCTATGCCGTTCCATCCGAGTAACGCCTATACGATTGAAGAGCTGAATGCGAATCTGATGGATATTCTGGAAGACTGCGAGAAAAAAGCACAGGTAAGCTTTAATGGTGCGGTGAATCTGAATCTCAGGGAAAAAGTAAGAAACGGCAGGCTCTATGTGGATCAGGGAATTATTGCAGGCTGTGCGGGCGGCGGTTTTGAAAATATTTGTGATGCGGCGGATATACTGGATGGCGCCAGCATAGGAGCGGACGAATTTACATTAAGTGTATATCCGGCAAGTATGCCTGTATATATGGAACTGGTACGTAATGGAGCTGCCGCAAAGATTATGGCAAGCGGCGGAATTATGAAGACCGCATTCTGTGGCCCGTGTTTCGGAGCCGGGGATACGCCTGCAAATAATGGATTTTCCATCCGTCACTCTACCCGTAATTTCCCAAACAGGGAAGGGTCCAAAGTGCAGAGTGGCCAGATAGCGTCAGTGGCTCTGATGGATGCCCGTTCCATTGCGGCTACAGCAGCCAGTAAGGGTTATCTGACACCAGCCACAGATCTGGATGTGACTTTCACAAATCCGGCTTATTATTTCGATAAGACGATTTATGATAACCGGGTATTTGACAGCCATGGCGTGGCAGATCCGGCTGTAGAAATAAAGATGGGTCCAAATATAAAAGACTGGCCGGTAATGTCGCCACTGACAGATCATCTGCTATTAAAAGTAGTATCTGAAATTCATGATCCGGTAACAACTACGGATGAGCTGATACCATCCGGAGAGACTTCGTCCTACCGCAGCAATCCGCTGGGATTAGCAGAATTTACCCTGTCCAGAAAGGATCCGGCATATGTAGGCCGTGCGAAGGAAGTGCAAAAGGCGGAAATCGCAAGGGAACAGGGCGGACAGCCTTATGATGCCCTGCCGGAATTAAAAGATGTTGTAGATGTGATTTTAAAACAGTTTCCAGATGCAAATGAGAAAAATACCGGTATTGGAAGCACGATTTTCGCAGTAAAGCCGGGAGATGGTTCCGCACGTGAACAGGCTGCATCCTGTCAGAAAGTGCTGGGCGGCTGGGCAAATATTGCGCATGAATATGCGACGAAGCGGTACCGCTCCAACCTGATCAACTGGGGAATGCTGCCGTTTCTGATTCCGGAAGGCGAACTGCCATTTGCTAACGGGGATTACCTGTTTATACCTGAAATACGAAGGGCAGTGATGGATAAGGCTGCGGATATTTCAGTTTATGTAATAAAGAACCAGACACTGAAGGAATTTCATATGACACTGGGTGAGATGACAGATGACGAAAGAGAAATTATTCTGAAAGGCTGTCTGATTAATTATAACAGAAAATAGAATCTGAAAGATAACTGCGTAAAACCAGATCTTCCTGTAAGATCATGTTTTACAACGTGTTTCAATAATACTTTTCATTAAATGTACCCGGAGAGGCGTGTTATATTGTGCCCTTTCCGGGTACGCTTTATAATCCGCACAAAAGGTCATGCGATACAGGCCGGCATCCGGAGGCAGGATAAAGCGGCTTTCGCTGACTCTGTCTGGGAAAATGTATAAAAAACGGAAATGCGGGTTAAGAAACTGATGTATCATGCATGTTTCAGTGGAAAAGACGAAATAACAGGTCAGGTCTTGTTTATGTTATTGAAAAATAAATGTCCGTGTGTTAAAATTCAATGGAAATTAACCAGAAAGTGGTTGATTTCAGTGACATACAGAAACAGGTTCTGTAATTTCTGCTGATTAGCAGATATAATTTTAAGGAGTATAAATATGGAGTGTGCAAAAAAAACAGAAGAAAAACAGCAGGCGCAGAAAAGAGTAAAATCTGATTCAGACTGGAATATCCGGCCTTATCTGGCAATGGGGCTGATTTTTTTTATTGTTTTTTGCTGCTGTATACTGGTAGTTGTTATTTTATTCCGGTTTGAGGTAATTAAAGATTCAGTAAACGCTTTTGTCGGCATGGCACAGCCTATCTTATTCGGGCTGGCAATTGGCTATCTGATGAATCCTGTGATGATGTTTATTGAACGCTGGCTGTTAAAACTGGCGGATGTCTGTGGAAAGAAAAAGAAGCCGGAACGGCTGATCCGCACTTTATCCAGTATTCTGGCCGTACTGACATTTATTCTTGTTATTGTGATGCTTATTTCAATGGTGATGCCGCAGGTGATGGGTAATATTTCCTATCTTGTAGATACGCTTCCCGGACAGATTAATACCCTGGTCTCCCAGATGGGTGACTGGAGGATTGGAGAATATGAAGTGAAGGTTCTGCTGGAGACTTATCTGCTGGAGATTACGGACTGGCTGGAGGACTGGCTGAGAAATTCCCTGCTCCCACAGACAAAGGATTACGTGGCGTCTATTACAAGCGGCGTGATCAATGTATTTGTTGCGTTAAAAAATATACTTATTGGAATGGTTGTATCCATCTATGTGATGTGTGAAAAAGAAAATTTTGAGGGACAGTCAAAAAAGATTATTTTTGCCCTGCTTCCATCACGTGCCGCAAACGAGGTTATACAGCTGTTTCATACGAGTAATCAGATTTTTGGTGGTTTTATTAAAGGTAAACTGCTGGATTCCCTGATTATTGGTATTTTATGTTATATTGTTTTGTATATTATTAAAATGCCATATACGCTGCTGGTCAGTGTAATTGTAGGAGTAACAAATGTAATTCCATTTTTCGGGCCATTTATTGGAGCTATTCCGAGTACATTTCTGATACTGCTCGTGGATCCTCTGTATGCGCTTTACTTTGTGATTTTTGTAATTATTCTACAGCAGATAGATGGAAATATTATCGGTCCGAAAATATTGGGAGATTCTACCGGTCTGTCTTCCTTCTGGGTTATGTTTGCCATTCTGGTGGGAAGCGGTCTGTGCGGCGTAATGGGAATGCTGCTGGGTTGTCCGGTATTTGCGATCATTTATTATATTGTTCAGAAAACGATTCATTTCTTTCTTAGAAAAAAATCGCTGCCTACAGATACAGTTTTATATATAGAGGCGACAGGCGTGGAGTCGAAAATTCATAAGTTAAGATATGGAGCATATGCGGACGAGGTGGTGAAAGAGGATTCCGGAGTGGAAAGTACACAGCCGGAAACCGTAAAAAAGGATCAGAAACTGCAAAAACAGCCTGATAAAAACAAAACCGGGAAATAATTATTTATTTGAAATCTGGTGAATGCGGACAATAACAGCCTGGCCAGAGGTCTGTTATTGTCTGCAGCCACGCCATGAACCAGATTGTGTCATGGTATCATGGCAATTACTGATGCAGGTATGTAATTAAAAGATATTTGCGTTATTAAATCATAATTAATATAGGGAGATTTTTGACAGAAGCGGTTTCGTATGGTAAACTAATATGAAATGCGGCATAATTTAAGCATTCATTATTTCGCAGGAAAAAAGAAGTACCCATGAACAGATAGATGGTGGTGGCGTGGATAAATACGAATTTAAACTTAAAGTGGACGAGATGAAGGCGCTGGTAAATGCGCGTAATTATAAAGCAGCAGCGGAAATCGCGGAAACCATTAACTGGCGGAAGGTTCGTAATCTGAATGCGCTGGTGCTGGCCGGTGAAGTATTCGAGCAGGTGGAACGTTATGAGGACAGCAAAGATATTCTGCTGATGGCATATGATAAATCACCGATCGGCAGAAATATTATTTACCGTCTGGCGGAAATCGCAATCAAGACAAAAAATTTTGTGGATGCAAAAGAGTATTATAATGAATTTGTCGATATTGCACCCCATGATAATCTGAAATTTGTTTTAAAATATAAAATGACAGCTGCCCAGGGACTCCCGTTTCAGGAGCAGATCAGGATTCTGGAAGAATTAAAAGAACAGGAATATTCGGAAGAATGGGCCTATGAGCTGGCTTATCTGTATCACAGGGACGTACAGACGGATAAATGTGTCGAAGCCTGCGATGAACTTATATTATGGTTTGGCGATGGAATTTATGTAGAAAAAGCGCTGGAATTAAAGATGCATTATCAGCCGTTGACCAGACCACAGGAAGAAAAGTACCGTCTGTTTAAACAGAAGCGGGCAGGCGTTATTGAGGTAAAGCCTGAGGATTTTCTGGAATCTGGCGAAATTGTCAATGAAGCGGTACAGATTCCTTCAGTCGTAACGTCTCCGGAAAAATATAATACGGCTAATCTGCAGAATGAGATTGCCAGGGGAATGAAACAGATTATAAATACACCTGAAAAAGAACAGCCGCCGGACGCCATGAAACAGCTCCGGAAGCTGGCAGATGAAGGGCCGTATCTTTCATATCCGGAAGATGCTGCCGATGAGCCGGATGAAACAGACAGGGGGCCTGTACAGGAGACAGCGGTCCGTCCGGAACAAAGTGTGCCTGTATTAGGAAATACAATCCGTCCGGATCGTAATGCTTCTGTACCGGGAAATGCGGCCCGCCAGGAACGTAACGGGCCTGTGTCAGAAAATACGGTCCATCCGGAACAGAGTATGTCTGTGTCAGGGAAAACTGGTCATCCAGAATCAGGCAGTTTCCAGGATCCAAGGCTGTATCAGCCGGACGAAAAGCGTCAGCCAGTACCAGAAGTCCCGGAAAAGAAACTGACAATCAAAGAAATCCAGGCAGAATGGGAAAAAACAAAACAGGCCATGCAGGATGTCCTGAATGAAGCCGGAGAACAGAAATCAGAATCAGTCAGGGAAAAAGCGCTTTACCAGGCAGAGAGTCTGGTGGAAAGACTGAACGAAATGATCCCACAGCTGATAACCGGAATGACTTTAAGGGAACAGACGGGTCAGTCGCCGGGGGTGCAGGAACATATTGATGAAGCAGGCAGAATTGTAGCAGGCATGAATCAGCTGTTGCAGGAACAGATTGATTATCTGATGGCTGGGAGGACAGCGGGGATACATAAAGTTTCTGACCCCACCAGAGAGCTGCCGCACATTCCGCCAGAGATGCTGATGGATGAGAAAGTATTTTCAGACACGGTGGCGGCAGAAGAGGCGTTTGATTTTCAAAAACTGGAGGAACGTCTGGCAAAAGTGGCAGATGCCAGCCCATATCAGAATGTATCCGAAAAACAGCCAGAGAATCAGACAGCCTGGGAAAACAGTACAGAAAAGGAAAGTGAATGGAGATTCATGAAAGAACCAAAAGGGAAAACAGATATGGAAACTGGACAAAAATCCATGAAAAAGCCAGAAGATAATATAAATAGAGATGTCAGGCGCAGTGCGGTGGAACAGTTACAGACTGAAACAAAGAGAAAGGCTCTGGGAGAACCGCCTGTAAAACCGCAGCATCAGACAGCAAAAGCAGCAGAACAGCCCGGAATGAAACAAAGCGCCATGCAGCAGTCCGGGCAGGGCATCCAGCCCGGCGGGCAAATGCGCCAGCAGGCAAAATCCAGGTCAGAGGCAGAAATGGATGCGCTGCATCAGGCGGTCTTAAATTCCACACCGGCAGCAGAAACTGTCCGGCAGCCGGTACAAAAACAACAGCAGACGCAAAAGCAGCAGTCCGGGGCAGAAAGGACCAATACAGGAACAGTGAGATCCAGGTCAGAAGCAGAAATGGATGCACTACAACAGGCGGTTTTAAACGCCGCCATACCGGGAAACGATCAGTCAGTCATAAGTAAGCAGCCTGGGAGAAAAATCCGCACCGGAACAGAAACGGATCAGCAGTCTGCACGTGAAATGCCACGAAAGAGGACGGATATACCGCATCCACAGGAAACTCGGATTCAGACCGGAACAGATCATGGACAGCATCCCGGCATGAAAGCAGGGAATCAGGCAGACCCGGGACAGGATACAAATCAAAAACTGGAAAAAGAACCAGTACATTCTGGAAAAGTAAAATCTCTTTCAGAAGCAGAAATGGACGCAATGCGGCAGGCGGTACTGGCGGGGACAATGACAGAACGGGAACCGCTCCGGCAGCATACTGGGGAGACTGCGGCGGAAGCAGCTGTAAAGAAGCCTCTGGTACAACAGTCTTTCGTACAACAACCTGCAGTACAAAATGCTTCAATACAAAATGCTTTAATACAAAAAACGCAGAACAGTTCTGATGAGGCGCATGCGGTAAATACTGTGACAGAAAGCAGTCCTTCGAAAGGAACTTTGCGGGGAACAAGGATTAACGCAAAAAAAATAAGGATTTCCCTGTCCGCAAAACCAGATTTTAAAACACAGGAACAGATACAGTCCAGAGTAAAACCAGAGGCAGCCGCACAGACTGTGGAACCACAGATAATATCACAGCAATATAACCAGCCGGAAACTGTACAGAATCATATACAGCAGCCACAGGGATCCGGGCAGATATATCACCAGCCGGAAACACCCGGCGCTCAGATATATTCCGGCCGGGAATACGATCCGTCTGCGAATTTGCAAAATAAGGTAAAACAGCCTTCTATGGAACAGACCTCAATACAACAATCTGCAATACATCAGCCTTCTATGGAACAGCCTGCAATTCAACAGTCTTCTGCAGAATCTTCCATAAAGACTTCAATAGAAACGTTATCTGATCCGGATAATATTCAGTCTGCGGCAGGAGCGGTTCAGGGTGGCAATGTGCCATTCTCCGGTCAGGAAGTTATCCGGCCCGCGGCTCAGCCAGTCCGGGACTTTCACGGTACTGCGGGCATAGCGGAACAGCCGGATGAAATACCAGTATCAGATCCTGGATATGTGCGGAAACAGGCAGAAGTAAAACAGACCGGTGAGACGCAGACAGTTGTCAGGAATTCTGTTGCGGCAGCAGTTACGGATCAGTCTCTGGAAGTTCCTCTGCCAGAACAGGAATTTATCCGCAACACACCTGTTACGGAAGAATTAAAACATTATCAGAAAGCGGAATTACCAGAGGAAACGGAAGAGTTTTCTGAAGAGGATCTGGCTGCGGCAGCTCTGGAAGCAGGTTTTTACCAGGATACGCCACAGCTTCGAAACCAGCCGGTACCGGAAACTGAATTATATCAGGAAATACCACAGCCGCAGATACGGAAGCCGGCAGCGGCGGGAGAGGCTTATCAGGGGGCTGCCCAGCCGGAAAATCAGACAGCGGAGCTGGATGATAGTCTGTTAAAAAAGCTGACACCGGAGCAGCGGGAAGTTTTTTCATATTTTGTACCTATTTCCGGAATGGAAGCACAGATATACGATCTGTTGCAGGGTGTTTCCAGACATCTGAAATGGGATAAACATGCCCTTTCTGGTAATATTATTATTGAAGGAATCAGCGGCAGCGGCAAAACTGTGCTGATCATGGATATTATTAAAGTACTTCAGAAGGAGTGTCAGCGCCCTAATGGAAAGATAGGGAAGATTGACGCCAATGCATTAAACCAGAAAGATATCGACGTTCTGATGGAAAAAATAAGCGGCGGATGTCTGATTATAGAATCCGCAGGAAAAATTTCCAGGGAGACGGCAGTCAGACTGTCATTACATATGGAAAGAGAACATTCAGGTACGCTTTTCATACTGGAAGATACAAAAGAAGGAATACAGAAAGCGCTGGAAAGAGACAGTACGTTCGCTTCCAGGTTTACAGAAAAGATTTCTATTCCTGTATTTACGACTGATGATCTGGTATTATTTGGCAAAGCATATGCCAATGATCTGGATTATGATATAGATGAAATGGGTATTCTTGCTTTATATAAACGTGTTAATAATATACAAAAACTGGATCGTGCCACAACGCTGACAGAAGTAAAAGAAATTGTGGATGAAGCGATTGACAGAGCAGAAAGCGGCGCCTTAAAAAAGGTATTTGGAATACTGACAGCTACCAGATATAATGATGATAACCTTGTCATTTTACGGGAGAAGGATTTTGAAGAATAAAAGGAATGTGAATGGCAGGACCAGTCGCATGGCAGGACCAGTCGTATGCAAAATAAAGATGTTAGTTTAAATAAGCAACAGGAGGGTTATTTTATGAGAAATATTACAGAGCTGGATATGTATTTATTTGGCCAGAGTACACATTATGACATCTATAAAAAAATGGGTGCGCATCCAATGACTGTACGTAAAAAAGAAGGCGTGGTATTTGATGTATGGGCGCCACATGCTGAGAAAGTATGGGTAATCGGCACATTTAATGACTGGAATGAAACGAGCCATGAAATGAAACGGCTGGTACCGCTGGAAATGGGTATTTATGAATTATTTGTACCTGGTGTAAAATGCGGGGATTTTTATAAGTTCCGGATAGAGACAAAGGACGGAAAATATCTGTATAAATCTGATCCGTTTGCGAATTACGCAGAATTAAGACCAGGTACTGCATCTGTAGTTACGGATATATCAAATCTCAAATGGTCTGATAAGGCATGGATGGAATCACGGGCTGAAGCCAATCAGTTTGAAAAACCAATGGCAATCTACGAGGTGCATATTGGTTCCTGGAAACGTCATCCTGGCAGGGAAGATGAAGGCTTTTATACATACCGGGAGGTTGCGAAATCTCTGACCGAGTATGTTAAAGAAATGGGTTATACCCATGTGGAACTGATGGGTATTCTGGAATATCCTTTTGACGGTTCCTGGGGCTATCAGGTAACAGGCTATTATGCGCCGACTTCCAGATACGGCACACCGGAAGATTTTGTATATCTGGTAAATTATCTGCACCGGAACAAAATAGGCGTGATTCTGGACTGGGTACCAGCGCATTTTCCACGGGATGCCCACGGAATGGCTGATTTTGACGGTGCTCCTCTCTATGAATATCCGGACCCGAAAATGGGAGAACATCCGGACTGGGGAACAAAAATATTTAATTATGGCATGTCAGAAGTGAAAAATTTCCTGATCGGAAGCGCCCTGATGTGGGTTGAACATTATCATATAGACGGTCTGCGTTTTGATGCGGTGGCATCCATGCTGTACCTGGATTACGGCAAGCAGGACGGGCAGTGGGTAGCAAATAAATACGGCGGAAATGAAAACCTGGAAGCTGTGGAAATGTTTAAGCATATCAATACAGTTATTACAGGCAGAAACCCGGGAGCTATCATGATTGCGGAAGAGTCCACAGCATGGCCTAAGGTAACGGATACAGTTGAAGAAGGCGGCCTGAACTTTACATTTAAGTGGAACATGGGATGGATGCATGATTTTCTGGATTACATGAAACAGGACCCGCTGTTCCGCAAGGGCTGCCATAACCGGATGACATTTGCCATGAGCTATAATCATGCGGAGAAATATATTCTTGTATTATCCCATGATGAGGTGGTTCACTTAAAATGTTCCATGCTTAATAAAATGCCGGGACTCGGAAAAGATAAATTCCGGAATCTTATGACCGGATATACTTTTTATATGGGACATCCGGGAAAGAAACTGCTGTTCATGGGCCAGGATTTCGCACAACTGAGAGAATGGAGTGAAGAGCGGGAGCTGGACTGGTTCTTACTGGCAGAAGACGACCACAGACAGATGCAGGATTATTTTAAAGAATTACTCCATATTTATAATAAATATCCGTCCATGTATGAGCTGGATCATTCCTGGGAAGGATTTGAGTGGATTAATCCAAATGACGGGGACCGCAGTATTTTCAGCTTTGTCCGGAAAAGTAAAAATGGAAAGCGCAATCTGCTCTTTATCTGCAACTTTACTCCAATGGTACGGGAAGACTACCGTGTGGGCGTACCAGTAAAAGGAACTTATAAACTGATTTTAAGCAGCGATGAAGCCCGTTTTGGCGGAAGTGGAGACCCACGTCCGGTTAGCTATAAAGCAATCAAAGCTGAATGTGACAACAGGGAATATTCGTTTGCATATCCGTTACCGGCATATGGGGCAGCGATTTTTGAATACAGTTATAAAACAGAACCGCAGGAAAATAAATCCACGAAAGATGAGAAAGAAGTTAAAAGTGTGAAGAAAGCGGAGAGTCAGACAAAAGAAAATTAATACTGTTTTATTTATGATTTAAAGTTACTGTAACATTATATTTATGTCCCGGTTCTATGCAGCTGGGCAGGAAAAACCGTATCCTGAGCCTTGTACAGGGCTTTGTATACGGTTATTTTTGTTCATAAATGGCTTTGAGGGAACCGGATCTGCCCAGAAAGAGTGGGTAAAAGTGAAAACTCAAGTTTTCCGCCAGAATAGCCGACATAAGTTACAGAATGCAGGGAAGCAGACAGAGTACGGAATGCAGGGAAGCAGCAATTACCTGAATACGGATCGCTGATCCGGGATTGAAACGAAAGGCAGGATGTACAGAATGAAGATAGACGGAGCAAATCTGCTGGATGGTATTCTGGGAAATGGCCAGCATGAAGAAATCAGTTATGGCGCTGTATCTACCGGAACAGATACCAGGATACAGCAGACAGAAAGACTGTCAAAGGGTGAACAGGTATCAGAAGTCATATACCAGAAGCCGGGACAGGAGAAAAAAAGCGGTACCACCCAGGAGGTTATGCAGCAGGCAGATAATATGGATACCGCACAGATGAAGGAGAAAATGGTTGTAGCTTCCCATACAACGACTACAACGGATTGTAAAAAAGCAGAGGAAGACGGTTTTTCACTGGATCAGACAGAGATAGATACTATTGTAACCGTAACAGATAAGATTAAAATGGAACTGGCAAAAGCAGGGGCGGACGTCAGTTATTTTACAGATGGATGCAGCACGCAGCAGCTGGAAGAAATAACAGGCAGTGCGGCTCTGGCGGAAGAGCTGGCAGCTAAATTCAGGCAGGCGGATGTACCATTAACAGAAGAAAATACAGATGACTTAAAAAAAGCAGTCCAACAGGCGGAAGAACTGCGGCCGTTAAATGACGGAGCCCTGAAATATATGCTGGATAATGGTCTGGAGCCTTCCATCGCAAATTTATACAAAGCGCAGTATAGCGGCAGCGCAATGTATGCAGGCCGGCCGGATGGTGAACTGGATGTATCCGGGATGGAAGAACAGATCTTAAGAATTATCACCCAGGCTGGTCTTACTGCCGACGAACAGGCCATGGCTGACAGCAGATGGCTGATACAGAATCAGATTCCAATGACGGCGGAAAACCTGAAGGAGCTGGAACAGCTCAGATCGCTGGAACTTCCAAAGAAAATGGAAGAAGTGCTGGATGCGGCCGTGACAGCTCTTTCTGAAGGAAACAGACCGGAAGACGCTGTACTGGCGGACGGGTATTCTCTGGCAGATAAGGCGCAGCATGTAATGGATGTACTGAATCAGACTACAGAAGAAGATCTTGCGTATGTAGTCGGTCAGGGGCAGACAGTCAGTATTCAGAATCTGGAGCAGGCACATGAACAGACAGGTTCTTTAAACCAGCAGGAAAAAGAAGAAATTTCTCAATTAATACAAAGTACGGCAGATACAGATCAGATTCCGCAGACTGGGGAAGAAATGGCTTTAAGCGGAACCGGTCATGACGGATCAGGCTCTGCGACAGCTGATACCACAGATCCGGTATCAGCTGCAAGTAACGCAACCGTATCTGATCTGGCTGAAGGAGCTGTACAGGAAGCAGCCGCAGGCGGAGTCGTTGAGGATACTGACAACAATGCGGTACAGTCTGGCATATCAGGAAATACAGACGGCAGTGCGGGCGCAGGCGGGGTCAGCGGGATATCTTCCAGTCAGGATTCAGATGAACTGATGCAGAATGGATCAGGGAATATGTCCGGAAATCAGAATAGCGGATATTCGTCCATGCAGCTGACGTTTATTGTGGCACGCAGACAGCTGGAAGAGGTGCGCCTGATTATGACCCAGGATGCTGCCTATAATATGTTCAAAAACGGTATATCCGTAAATACTGGTTCCATCAGGGATCTGATCAGTCAGCTGAGAGAGCTGGAAAACCGGTTTTACCAGGAACTGCTTACAGAAGGCGGAGTAGAAGCGACAGAAGCCAGCATCAGTGTATTCGCAGAAACTTCAGAAAAAATAGAACAGTTAAAATATATGCCGGCTTATGCCATTGCTACCTGGAGCATAGAAACTGTCACGCTGGAAGAAATGCATCAGTCAGGCAGTCAGATGCAGCAGAATTTCCAACAGGCAAATGAGCGGTACGAGACTATGCAGACAGAGGTCCGCAAAGATCTTGGGGATTCTATTCAGAAAGCATTTGGAAACGTGGACGATATTCTGGAAAGTCTGGATATGGAAACAAGCGCTGCCAATGAGAGGGCAGTTCGTATCCTGGGCTACAACAGTATCACGATTACCAGGGAAAGTATTACTTATATAAAAGCCGCAGACCAGCAGGTGCAGACCGCATTTCAGAATCTCACTCCGGCAGTTGTCAGGGAACTGATTGCAAAAGGCGTAAATCCGCTGGATATGGATATCGTTTCGCTGAACAGACAGGCGCAGCAGATTAAAACAGAGCTTGATATCAGCGCAACGGAAGAAAAATACAGTGAATATTTATTTAAACTGGAACAAAATAATAGCATAACTCAGGAGGAGCGCAGTTCTTACATAGGCATTTTCCGTCTGATGAACCAGGTGGCACAGTCAGATGGTGCGGCTGTAGGAGCGCTTGCCTATCAGGGAGCGGAGATTACCATGCGTAATCTTTTGTCCGCAGTCCGCACAGGAAAACATGGAAATATGGATATTTCTGTGGATAATTCCTTCGGAGAGCTGCAAAGCGGTGGATATGAGGATTCTATTATAGATCAGATTGATGCAGGATATCAGAACCAGTGTATGAATCAGGTGATGGATGAGATTTCACCGGAACGTTTGCGCATGGCTTCCAGGGAAAGCCAGTGGGAAGATATGACGCCGGAACAGTTTCTGGAGCAGCTGCGGCAGACGCCGGAAGATACTGCGGCAGAAGAAGCGTGGTATCAGCAGAAACTGGAAGATCTGGCACAGTGTGCACAGACATCGGAAGAAGTGTACCAGGTTATGGAGCAGTATGGTCTGCCTGAAACGGTACTTAATGTACTGGCGGTTTCAGAGCTGATGCACAACCGCAATGGTGCATACCGCAGATTTTTTGGTATGGGAAACGGACGCAGACCGGATTCTGGTATTTCTGACAAAGAGTTTATTACAGAAAACGACGACGGAAGTGTGGATACAGATTTTGACGCCATCAGACAAGAATTGCTGGAACGGTTCAGTGACGATGTGAAAAAACCCCGGGAGCTGGCGAAGGCAATGGCGGAATTGGCGGAATGTGCGGAAAAATGTATGAGTACGATGATTCTGGAACAGGATGTATCCAGTCTGGATATCCGGGAATTAAAACTGATGAATGCCCAGATTTCCGTAAGTGCAAAAATGTCATCGGAAGAGTGCTTTTCCATGCCTGTAGTTGTTGATGGGGAAGTGACAAATGTGACGTTGAAAATTGTGCGTGGCAGGGAACAGAAAGGACTTATTAATATTACTCTTGAAACAGCACGCTTTGGAAAAATTGCGGCAGAGCTGAAAGCGAAACAGGAAGGTATTTCCGGATATGTGGCGACAGATTCCGTGCGTACGAGGGACTATCTGCAGTCCATAAAAGAAGAAATCGCACAGGCACTGCAGCCGGACGGAAAAGCAGATCTGAATTTTGTAACGAGTAACCAGCTGGATCTGAATCATTTTGCGTCCAGAGGCAGCAGTGAAGAACCGGAGACAGAAGAATTACGTGAACTTCAGACGAAGACGCTCTATGGGATGGCGGAAGGATTTATAAAGATTCTTCGCCGGATGGATGCGGCGTAAATTTATGTCATTGTGGCTGTGAAAGTATTGTGAAATATTTGCAATGATGGTTACGTATTTTTATGTTATGACCGAAATAGATACATAGGAAAAATGAACCAGATGCTATAGGAGACAAAAACAGGGAAGTTATGTCTGGCACAGTCATTGCAGCATGCTGCATGGAAGCAGGATACTGCGAAAGAATATTAAAAATATACAGAATGAGGTGCACAGAATGAGAATAAACCAGAATATATCAGCAGTAATCGTCAATGACCAGCTGCTTCGTAACGAAGACAGCCTGGCGGAATCTGTAAAAAGGCTTTCATCCGGATTTAAATTTAACAGCGCCAAGGATAATCCTTCCGGTGTTGCTATCTCGTATAAGATGCAGGCGCAGATCAATGCGCTGAACCGGGCTTCATCTAATACAACGGACGGTATCAGCATTGTACAGACCATTGACGGAGCCATGGGCGAAATCGGGGATATTATCCAGCGTATCAGCGAACTGTGCGTACAGTCAGCCAATGGTACTAATTCTGTCAATGACAGAAAAGCAATCCAGATGGAAATTGATTCCCTGAAAGAAGAAATTGACCGTATCTCAGAGGATACGGAATTTAATGGAAAAACCCTGTTAAATGGTACGCTGGACCGCAGAACATATGTAACAACCTCTACGCTGGTGAGAGTCAATGCCGCTGGAACGATTTATGAAACAAAAGAGGTCAGTGCGTATAATCAGATAGATAATATTATTATTTCAGACAGTGTACAGTCCGGGCATTATCAGATGGCCATTACCCAGCCACAGATGCATGCGGTCATGACTGGCGGCGAGCGTCTGACTCCTACAGCGGCGGTTACAATTACGAATCAGGATGGCACAACTTCTACGACTTCCGCATATCCGATTCCAAAAGACGGATGGGTGGAAATCAACGGCGTGCTTGCGAAAATAAAAAAAGGAATGCAGCCGGAAGATGTATATAAAACACTGGTACAGGCAGGAGAGATTGCCGGTGTAAGTGTATTTATACAAAATGGCGCTACCGTGACGCAGCCGGTTGTAAACCAGGATACGCTGGATTCCCAGGGATATCCGACAGTTTCGATTGAAGATAACGCAAACTATGATCCTAAGTTTCCTTTTTTATTTGTATCCAAAGAATTTGGTTCAGATTCAAAGGTGGAGATTGCCTGTTCTGACGATATTATGAAAGGGATTCTGGGGCTGGGAAATAACCAGCTGGATAAAAATGATGGCATGGTACAGGCGCCGCAAAAAGATAAAGATGGAAATGATACGTCGGTTATTATGACAACCACATATGGAAAAGATTTGAAGGTGACTGTGGATTCATCGGATCAGAAGCTGACAAACCAGGTTGTTGTAAAAACAGATGGGAGCCGTGTCACGATTACTGACAAGGGCGGATTTGAAATGATCTTTGAAGTCAGCGCAGCCATTAACGCTTCGGAGCAGAAACCATTTGAGTTTGATATTGAAGCTACGGATATTGGCACACTCCGGCTTCAGGTAGGAGCTAATGAAGATCAGGAACTGAATGTGCGGGTGCCTGAGATAAATACCAAGACCATGTTCATGAAAGATCTGGATGTGACCGTAGAAGGTGGTTCAGAAAAAGGTATCGACCAGACAGATGTGGCATTGTCCATTGTTTCAGCGGCCCGCTCCAAAATGGGTGCTTACCAGAACAGCCTGGAGTTTTCTAAGAGCAGTCTGGATGCGACCATCGAGGACATGACAACTGCTATTTCCCGTCTTGGAGATACAGATATGGCAGCGGAAATGACGACTTATACAAACGCAAACGTGCTGACACAGGCGTCTATTTCTGTACTGGCGCAGGCGAATGATCTGCCGCAGCAGGTATTATCACTATTACAGGGCTAAGGGTAAAATATGACGAATGAGCAGAAGCAGGATTTTACACTGCGTATTTCTCAGGCAAACCGCAGCGGGCTGGTATTGATTAAATTCGAAATTCTGTTTGCGTATTTTGATGATATATGCAGCGCATTTGAGAAAGATGACAGAGAGGAAGTGAAAACCGCAGTACGGCATGCAGATGCTGTACTGAAGAGTTTTCAGGAGACGCTGGACTTTAAATATGAACTGGCAGCACAGCTTTATGCATTATATGATTTTCATCGCAGACAGCTTGCGCAGATCATGATCCGCCGTTCCCTGACGCCTCTGGAGGAGAGCCGGAAAATGCTGGAGCAGACATATGAGGCTTTTAAAAAACCGGCCAGCCAGGATACGTCTCCGGTTCTGATGCAAAACGCCCAGCAGGTTTATGCAGGTTACACTTATGGTAAAAATAAATTAAATGAAAGTTATGATTTTGAATCATCGGCGTCAAGAGGCTTTCTGGTGTAATGCCAGAAAGCCTTTTTATGAATCAGACATTTCATATGATTTCAGGCGGGCCAGCAAAAATTTGTAACGCATCTGTATAGCGTTTACTTCGTAAATATAACAGTCAATCAGCTCAGGTTCTGTAGCATTTTCAAAATTCTGGTAGGCAAGTTCCAGCTGGCTTTTTGTTTTAGCCAGATGATCTACCAGATTTAAGTAATTTGGATCTGGTTTTGATGCCTGTTTATGAAATTGAAACAAAAGGATACCTCCCTTTCTTATGATCCGGTGTCCAGTCCGGTGATTTTACACAATCCGGACGGAAGCTGCTTTGTAAAGGTAATATAAGTATAATCCGGGTTTTGGAAAAATATTCTTTCGCTGGATAACATTTTGAAACATATTTTTGGATATATAGCATAAATTGTGATAAATAAAGGCTTTGCAGGAGAAGCGGATGTATGGATAATGGGATGGTAGTTCTGATTATGACTGGTATTTGCGCACTGGTACTCTTAATCGGTCTTCTAAAGAGAAGGGCTGAAATTCTGTTAAATGTTCTGGTGCGGACGATTGTGGGCTGCGTAGCCATTATATTTTTAAATGATTTTTTACAAAAACAAGGCATTCCGGTATCTGCAGGGTTAAATCCGTTAAATATTTTGACAATTGGAAGCCTTGGTGCAGGCGGCTTTGCGCTTATATATGGTATATTATTTTACAGCTTATTGTAAAATTTTAACAAAATTTAAAAAATCGTTTTACAGGGGTAGACAAATCTGAAAAAAAAGGGTATAATTCTGTTTACAAAATAAATCTGACTAATGATATCTGAACATAACAGGTGATAATCACGATCACGGATATCCTTTGACAGACAATTAGATTGTACAATTTGTCAGAGGATAGACTGGTTCAGGAATTTCTGATGGCTGGCAGTAAAATCTGCCGGAGAAATCTTTATTTCCCTTACAATCCGGTAAAATAGAAAGCGACAAAACAGTTGCCGTAAAAATTTTCAGAAGGCGTACATACAGATTACATCTGGAAGCGTTAGAAGAAACAATCGGATGAAAGCATGGCAGTTTCAGAGAGACTGGAAATATATAAAATTGCAAATGCAGTACCAGAGAGTGATTGAAAAAACAATTTCACAATCTGTACTCGCCATTTCTCAGATAATTTTTCCCAGATTTTATTTCGGATAATGTGAAGTACATCTGTCAAAAAGCATTTTTCAAACATGCGCTAATGTCCATCAGGATTTCCGGGAAATCAGTATCAGCTGAAATCAGATTTCAGAATATCAGAAAAAAAAGGGGGAATTTTATTGGGAGTATTGTAGAAATCTGTCTGTTTTGCCTGTTAGCAGCGGCAGTATGGATGGATGTACGTATGGGACGTATCAGTAACCGGCTGATTATTCCCGGGTTATTAACCGGCTTTATACGCAATCTGGCTGAATCTGGCTGGAGAGGAAGTATTTATTTTCTAATACAGATTTCTGTACCGGTTCTTATATTTTTTCTATTGTTTCTTATGCATGCGCTTGGCGCAGGCGATATCAAATTGTTTTCCGTAATTGGCAGTTGTATAGGATTAAAAAGGTTATTTCGTGTAATTATAATTTCATTTCTGGCAGGAGCGGCAGGTTCTCTATTTACTTTGCTCCGGAATAAGAATCTATATACCCGTCTTATTTATTTTTCTAACTATGTCAGAACAGCTCTTCATACTAAATCCATAACAGCTTATGATTTTAAATCTGATGGAAAGCAAAATTATATTCATTTTTCAATAGCAATTTTAATTGGCTACTGTCTGGGAGGTGTGTAATTGGGAAAATTAAAGCTGGCGGTTGCGGGTAGAGCGACTTATATGGACAGGCTGGCGGATTATATACAGAAAAACGGACCAGAGTATGTGGAAATATGCAGACACAGCGGATCAGACGGACTGGAAAATTTTCTGGAAAATGTACAGCCAGACATACTGCTGTATAGCCGGGATAATATACCGCAGACTGAGACTTTGGAACATACGGTTAAAATTCTGCTTACAGATACAAGAGAACCGGATACGGACTTAAAACCTTCTGTTTTCCGGTTCCAGTCAGGAGAGGAAATACTACGTCAGGTGTTTGGAATATATGGAAGGTTATCTGGCAGAAATCTGACGTGCTGGTATCTGGCAGAAAATTTACAGATGTACGCCGTATATGCTCCTGGAGGGCATGAGCTCCAGTTACCTTTTTCTGTAACCTGTGCGTCGTTATGGGGCCGGAAAGGAAAAACGCTATATCTGAATCTGTCGGAATATTCCGGGATGGTATCTCTTCTGGGAGATCAGGAAGGGGAAACAATCAGTGATTTAATCTACGGTATACGCCAGAATAAAGAAAAATTTCAGATATATCTGCAAAGCGTTCTGCACCATACAGAGTATTTTGATTATATCCATCCGCCAGTGAATCCGAAGGATTTATATGAAATCCGGGAGGAAGATCTGATGAATCTGCTGTCTTTACTGACAGAGCAGTCAGAATACCAGTATGTAATCTGGAATGCGGGATCTTTCAGTCAGCTGACGGAATCGCTTTTAAGATATTGTCAGCATATATTCTGTGTCGTCAAAGAAAATTCTTTTGGAAAATACAGAAAAACAGAACTTGAGCATTTTCTGGAAAAAGAAAGTGCAAAAGGGATCCGGGAGAAAATATGTTATGTAAGTCCGCAAAATGGAAATGGAGGTGTTTTATGCAAGGGGGCAGATATACTGACACAGCTGCATAGCGGAGAATTTGCCGGGCAGGTCAGAATGCTGATCCGGGAGAAAATAGAAGAAATAAACTGATACAGGAAGAGTGAAGGGAAGGTAAGCGGATGACGCAGGAAATGGAACGGCTCAGACAGCAGATTCTGGCAAAGCTGGATCTGACAAGGGAAACAGGAGATGAAGAGCTTGCCGGGCTTATTTACACCGAAGTAGGCAGCTACAGCAGAAAGGAAGGATTATCATTAGCGTGCAGGGAACAGTTTCAGAAAGAGATTTTTCATTCTCTGAGGAAACTGGATGCGCTGCAGGAACTGGTGGATGATCCGGCTGTCACAGAGATTATGGTGAATGGGGAAGATCATATTTTCTATGAAAAACAGGGACATATCTGTCAGTGGGACAGGCGGTTTTATTCCAGGGAAAAACTGGAAGATGTAATCCAGCAGATTGTGGCAACTGGAAATAAAATTGTCAATGAGGCGAATCCAATTGTGGATACCAGACTTATGGATGGTTCCAGGGTAAATATTGTATTGGCGCCGGTTGCCATTGACGGTTCTGTTATTACTATACGTAAATTTCCAGAACATCCCATGACTATGGAACAACTGATCCGTCTGGGCGCAGTTTCAGAGGAAGTGTCAGATTTTTTAAGCCGGATGATCCGTGCGGGATATAATATGTTTGTTTCTGGTGGGACCGGTGCAGGAAAGACTACATTTCTCAATGCCCTGTCTGAATTTATACCGGAAGATGAGCGTGTGATTACAATCGAAGACTCTGCGGAGCTGCAGATACAGTCAGTATCAAACCTGATCCGGCTGGAAACAAGAACTGCCACCATGTCAGGTGTACGGGAGATTACGATCCGTGATCTGATACGGACCTCTCTGAGAATGAGGCCTGACAGAATTATTGTGGGAGAATGCCGGGGAGCGGAAGCACTGGACATGCTGCAGGCCATGAATACCGGGCATGATGGAAGTCTTAGTACTGGACATGCAAATTCCAGTCAGGATATGATAAAACGACTGGAGACAATGGTGCTCATGGGAATGGATCTTCCGATGGCTGCGATCCGCAGCCAGATTGCGTCTGGCATTGATATACTGATTCATCTGGGACGACTAAGGGACCGTTCCAGAAAAGTATTATACATCCATGAGGTTGATGGCATAAAGGATGGAGAAATTATGCTGAATCCGCTTTACCGGTACCTGGAACAGGGCCAGAATCAGCAGGGAAGGATAACTGGTGTATGGGAAAAGACAGGCACATTGCAAAATACAGAAAAACTCAAAAGAGCGGGTTTGTACTGACAATGTTTAAAAACAAGGATGCACGACAGGAACAATGCAGAACAGATTACCGGGATTATATTTTTTGCGGAAAAGAAAGGATACGTATGATGGCTGAATTTGTCTTTTTAAGTGGAGCATTTGCTTATCTGTTTTACCGTTCATGGATGATCATGGCACTATTCTGGATTTTATATCCGGTATATCGCAGACGCAGAAAAAAACAGATGATACAGACACGTCAGGATATACTATGTATGCAGTTTAAAGACAGTATTCAGTGTGTGGCTTCGTCCATGACAGCCGGCTATTCAATCGAAAACGCATTTCGTGAAGCATATGCGGAAATCCGCATACAGTATGGAGAACACGCACTGATGACTGAGGAACTGCGTTATATAAAGAGTTGTCTTTCATTGAATGTGCCATTGGAACAACTTTTGTATGATTTTGCGAACAGAAGCGGTCTGGAAGATGTGCGCAGCTTCTGTGAAGTGTTTGTCTTTGCGAAACGAAGCGGTGGGGATTTTATTCAGATTATCCGTCTGACGACTACAAGAATATCAGAAAAAAATGAACTGATGAATGCTATCCGGACAGAAATTTCAGGTAAGAAAATGGAGCAGAAAATTATGAATCTGATGCCACTGTTTATCCTTCTGTATGTGGATGTATCATTTGGAGGATATCTGGACGGAATGTATCATAATGTTTTTGGAATTCTTGTCATGACAGTCTGTCTTGCATTGTATCTGGCTGCTTACCTGCTTTCAGAAAAAATTACGCAGATCCGGGTATAAATTATCAGTATGTTATCTGTCACAGACACAGAATGGAATACCGCAGGGATAACGGGACAGGAGGATCGTATGACAGGAAAAATAATATGTCTGGTATTTATGGCAGGAAGTTTACTGGCCTGGCTTTTCTTAAAAATCAGGAATCAGGAAAAAAATAAACAGGATGCCATGAAAATACTGGCGCTTGCCGGACTTTTCGGATTTCTTATCTGCCTTTCAGACAGTGCGGGGCAGAAACTGACGGAGGATGGCAGACTGATCAGAAATAAAGCAGGAGAAGGGCCGGATACACAGCAGCTGCAGCTGGATGCGGATGGAATGCTCAACGATTATGATTATACACTGGAAGTGGAGGAACAGCGGTTCAAAGACAGGGAACTAAAACAAATATTTATAGAAGCGGCAGATGAGGCACAGAGTATGTTTCTGGCGGATAATGTATCTGCTGACTGTATTGAGAACAGTGTTTTACTTCCCAAAAAACTGTATAACGGACAAATCCACACAGACTGGCAGTTTGAACCTGAAGGAATTATTGACAGGGAGGGAAATCTGAATACGGAAGGGCTGGATGCCACTGGAGCCATGGTTATGGTGACACTTACCATGACTTACTACGATAAAGCGCAGATCCATTCTTTTGGATGTCAGGTATATCCAAAAAAATTAACGAATACAGAACAATTACTGGCTGATCTGGAAAAGTATTTTGAGAAGGAGCAGGAACAGAGTAAAAATAAAGAATATCTAAAGCTGCCAATGAAAATGAATGGTGCGATACTCAGGTGGTCACAGAAAGCAGAAAATACATATCATATTATACTGCTGACTGGCCTGGCAGCAGCGGCGGTAGTATACGTCCAGCAGGGACTGAGGGAGCAGAAACAGCAGCAAAACCGCAGAGACCAGCTGTTAAGACAATATCCTGATATGGTAAGTAAAGTATCCCTGTTACTTGGCGCAGGAATGACATTAAGCGGGGCCTGGGAAAGAATTGTTCTGAACTATCAGAGGCAGTTGGAGAGACACCAGACGCAAAAACTGGAAGTTTATGAACAGATGCTGCTGTCATATCGTGAGATGCAGGATGGCGTCGGGGAATTAAAAGTATATGAACGTTTTGGAGAACGTTGTGGAACACCCCAGTACCGGAAACTGACTATGCTCATTATCCAGAATCTGAGAAAAGGTTCTGACGGGCTGACCAAAACGCTTGAGAAAGAAGTAGCCGAAGCCTTTGCGCTTCGCAAAAACCAGGCAAAAAAAGCAGGAGAGGAGGCAGGAACAAAAATTCTGGTGCCAATGGTACTGATGTTATGTATTGTTATGATTATTATTCTTGTACCAGCATTTTTAACATTTCAGATGTGAGATATACGAAATGTTCCGGGCGTTTTGTTAAGAATTGAATAGTTCCGGTTTACGAAAAGTATTTTCAGCTATACATTGTAACAAAAATCAAAAATATCAGGTATTTGAACAATCATATCTGTCTGGCAGATACGAAAAGCATCATCTGTCAGAACACAAAATTTTACTAAGGCTGGCAGAACAGGTTATGAGCATACACTGCCGGCCGGAAAGGATCTAATATGATGAACTGTATAAGAAGTTTTTGGGAAGAAGAAGATGGTATCGGTGTTGTGGAGCTTATTTTGATACTGGTTGTATTAATCGGGCTGGTTCTGATATTTAAAGATAGTTTACGTTCACTGGTAGAAACCATTTTTGAGACAATTACACAGGGCGCATCTGATGTGGCAGGGGACTGAAAGCGATTATAAAAAACACAGGATCAGGGGAAGTATTACTGTATTTATGAGTCTGATGCTGATGGTAGCCGCATCACTACTGTTTACACTGCTGGAAGGTTCCAGATATATGATACTTGGAATGATTTCTATTATTAATAGCCAGAGCGTAACAGAATCCATGTTTGCAGAATATAACGTGCCTGCTTATGAAAATTATCATTTGTTTATGATGGATAGCAGTTACGGTACAGGAGATTTAATGTTGTCAAAGATAAATGCCCGTATGCAGGAACTGGGACAGGAAAATCTAAATCCCACAGTGTCTGGATTTGGTACATATAGCAATTTTTTACAGATGAATGTTACTGACAGCAGCGTTGTTCGTTACGAACTGGCTACTGATTATCATGGTTATCCTCTGCTGGGACAAATGGCACAGGTGATGAAAACAGAACTGGCTGCTGATTTATTACAGCAGACATATAAAAAAATAACCGGAATTCAGGAATTAGAACATAACAGTGAAAAGCCGGATGATTATCTGGATGGGGCGCTGGATACACTGGAACAGGCAAAAGAGGAAACACTCCGGCAGTCTGATCAGAATATAAAGCAGCAGTCTGTATCTGGTAATAGTCCGGATCAGGATATACGCACAGTCAGACAGCTTACAGTAAGGATGAATGCTGATCAGGGCAATATAGAACAGACAGATACTGGAAGAACAGGGATACCTGGTACAAACAGCGCTGAACCAGTGGATCATCCTATGGAAGATGTGCAAAAAGCCAGAAGTTCTCCTTTATTATCCCAGATTTTATCTGATGGCGATAAAATATCAGTCAGACAGATGGCGGAAGCAGATAGTGCAGAGCAGCGGACATTAAATTCTGGTAATTATGAAAATAGCGGTAATCACGGAGCACTGGATAAAATACTGATTACACAGTATCTTAACAAGTATACATCCAGTTACCGGAAGAAAACAGGCATGCCCCATGTTTTGGCTTATGAACAGGAATATATTCTGTTTGGAAAATATTCGGATGAGGAAAATTTAAAAAAAATGGCCCGCCGCCTGTTGCTGATAAGAGAAGGTATTAATTTCGCATACCTGTTATCGGATAGTGTCAGGCGGGAGGAAGCCCTGACAATGGCTACAACAGTTACTTTGTTTGCCGGAATACCGGCAGCTGCGAAGGCAGTACAAATGGGAATCCTTGCATCCTGGGCATATGCGGAAAGTATTGTGGAACTTAGAACATTATTCTCTGGTGGAAAAATAGCTCTGTTAAAAACATCAGACTACTGGAATGTAAGTCTGGCGGAAACAGCTTCTGTGCTGTTTCGCAGTTCTGTAAAAGCCAGGGAAGTAAACAGCGGAATCACATATCAGGATTATATACAGGCATTTTTAATGATAGAAAGTATAGAGACCATCGGAATCCGGTTCTCCAATCTGCTGGAAAAAAATTTACGGCTCTATAAAGGCTATGAGAAAATCAGGGTGGACTGTATGATGACCGCAATCGAAACAGATACTTCCTATCATGCCAGACAGATGTTTTTAAATTTTGTAACAATTACCAGGCTGTCTCAAAAAGGATATGTTTATAAACAATTACATAGTTTTCATTATCTGAAACAGAAGGATGACGGATAAGCGCTTTATAAAGACAGCATAAAATATTTTATTATGGAAAGGCAGGTGTATCGGGATGTCCTCCGGTTTTTCATTTCACAAGTATAACCAGATCAAATTTCTAAAACAAATCTCTCTCTCTATCAGGCAGACAGTTGTCTGTTTCAGACAATACTTCCTATCTGGAAACCGGGGGATATCCCGGTACATCTGCCAGAAAGCGTCATTAACAGTAGAAGCAGCAGCTGTATTACCCTTTTATGTATGTTTTATGGTGTTTATTCTCTATTTTTTCAGAATTATGCAGGTACAGGCCGGTGTGGCCCAGTCTCTGCAGTACGCAGGCAGGAGAGCGGCCGCAGAATGCTGTACAGAAGATCATGTTACTGAAAAAAAGCAGGAAGCAGAGCAGACTGAGACGCAGAAAAAGGGTGGTACATATGTAAATTTACTAAAAGCAAAGTTTTATTTCCAGCAGGAATTGAAAAAGCAGAACTGCCCCACAAAGTTTATCAGAGGAGGGGTGTCAGGAATCAGTTTTGCCCAGTCAGACTGTTCAGGGAATTATATAGAGCTAAAGGCTGTTTATGTAATGAAACTTCCAGTCAGTCTGTTTGGAAATATAAAGTATCAGATTGTACAACAGGAAAAATGCAGAAAATGGACTGGTTATCAGCCTGGACAGGATACAGAGCAGAATGACAACTGGCTGTATTATACAGAATATGGAACAGTATACCATGCAGTCAGGACCTGTACACATCTGGATCTGTCCATTCAGGGCACGCCTTACAGTCGGATTAGTGATTACCGGAACAAAAGCGGAGGAAAGTATCATACATGTGAAAAGTGCGGCAGTTCTGTATCAAATCAGGGTATGGTCTATATAACGGATTACGGAGATCGTTACCATGCAAGTCTTACATGCAGCGGACTAAAAAGAAGTATTTATATGATACGCAGGTCTAAAGCGACAGAAAAAAGGATGTGTAAAAAATGCGGGAGTTAAAAAATGATAATTAAACAGATATCAGTACTGGTCATGCTTGGAATCTGCAGCTGGGAAGATATAAAAACGAAAAGAATTTACATCTGCTGGTTTCTATGCTTTGCCACAGAAGGAATTATATGCCAGATTTTTATATGGAAACATCCTGCTTTGTATTTTTTTGCAGGTCTCTGTCCGGGGGCCGCTGTACTGGTTTTATCATGTTTGTCCGGGGGAAGCATTGGAACAGGAGACAGCATGTTGTTAATGACAACAGGTATTTTTCTGGGTGCGGAAGAAGTAATCAGAATTTTTATATTTGCTACATTTATTTCAGCGGGCTATGCATTATTTTTATATGTTATTAAAAAGAAAAGCAGGACATATGAAATTCCTTTTGCGCCATTTATACTGGTATCCTATATTTTCAGCCTGTTTATTGCATGATCACCGGCCGTATCAGATTTATGCTTTGTATGAACCATTTACACTGGCATTCTATTCAGACCGTCTTTTTATTTCAGAATAAATAATAAAAACAGATTGTTAGATATAAATAGTAAAAAGTAGCAAAAGGAAGTGAATATTTGGGTTATAAGATTAATCACTCTATAATTAGAAAAAACAATACAGACAGTAAGAAAACACTTGATAATATTATCCGGATAAAAGCATCATTCACAGTAGAAGCAGCGGTTATTGTACCTTTGATTTTATTTACTATAGCCGGAGTGATTGATACAGGTTACGGAATGTTTCAGGAAGCAAAAGCAGCAGTAGAAATAGAAGAAGAATTAACAAAACTGGACCAGGTGGATATTGTAAGAAAAATGACCTTTATACAGCAAAATCTAAAAGAAAAATGATATCAGTAATCATAAATACAAAATACATGCAATGTTGTAATTGATTCTGAATCATGAATTTTATTGTAAAATATTGTAACAACGGAGTGGGCAGGAGGGGAATTTATTATGGCGCCAAGGGCAGAATATAGTCGTGGTATGAATAGCAGCAACCTGATTCTGACGGCTGAAAAAGAAAATCAGCCAGAACTGGATGGTATAGAAATGTTCCGGTATCATAAAATACCATATTTTTTAAACATAAAGATGCAGGAAAGAAATGAAAAAAAACAGTTTGAATATAATA
The DNA here is from genome assembly GCA_947642745.1 of uncultured Eubacterium sp. Taxonomy (GTDB): domain Bacteria; phylum Bacillota; class Clostridia; order Lachnospirales; family Lachnospiraceae; genus Eubacterium_J. The sequence goes on along the minus strand of CANRTU010000046.1, from coordinate 3,980 downwards.
TTACTGGTAAAAGATCACTGGAACAATTGCTGGAATACAGGACGCTGGATGACCGTTTACTTGTTAACGTTCTCAACTCTTTTGATCAGGCATGTAAACAGGCACATAATTATATGTTTGCAGAAAATGATATTTTGCTTATTCCGGAAATGATATTTCTGGAATGTGAGTCAGAAAATGCCTGTTATTGTTATCTGCCAGGATTTCAGAAGGATATCTGCCAGCAGTTTCGGGAATTAATGGAATATCTGCTGCAGCGTCTGGATCATAAAAACGAACAGGCAGTGCGTCTTGCCTATTGTGTGTATCAGCGTGTTTCTGAGGAAAACACGGCACTTCATACTGTACTGGAAGGTTTCAGGGCAGGAGTAGTGGAGACCGGACCAGATCTGTCCATGGAACGAAAATTTAATATAAACGTGATAACAACTGAAAAAATAAGTTCTGAAAGATCAGCGGGGCCAGATGAAGAACTATCAGTCAGTCATTCTTTCGCAGATCAGACCAGTAAATCTGCAGAAACATTACCAGCAGGGACGGCACAGAGTTATATCAGAAGTTCGTCACAAGTAATGTTGTCAGACGGGACACAAAGACAGGTATCTAAAGAGATGCACAAGACACCGGCAGGATCATCTGCGTGTAACTTTGATACTATGTCTGGCAGGAATATTTCTGATACATCTGCAAAAATATTTTCTGGACAAAAGGAACATGTGACAGAACAAAAGATAGCAAAACAGGAGCAGGAAACTATTTCCAGAAAGCAAAAAAAGAAAGGAAAAAAACAGGAACAGTTAACGGAATCAGACATTTGTCCGACAGATAGCAGGAAAGGAGATGCATCAAAGCTAAAACAAAAAGAAACCGCCAAAAAACAGGCAGGAGAAAAATTAAAGAATCTGCTGAGAAAAAAATTATATACAGGCGCTTATTGTAATACGCAGGAGGAACCAGTATTTGAAGAAGAGACCGGTGAGATGCCTGTGATTCATCCTACAGTCTGTATGATAGAAGAAACAGAAGGTATCAGGAATCAGTTTATATATCAGGGCATGGACCGTTCCAGGGATTTTTGCTGCGTGGCCGGACAGATGATTCTTGGCAGCAATCATGAGGAATGCGATGTCTGTATACCTTTTCCAATGATCAGCAGGGTACATGCCAGAGTTGAAATTAATGCTCAGGGTACTTTTTTGGAAGATATGAATTCTACAAATGGAACACAGATTAATGGGGAACTGTTAAAATACAGGGAAAAGTATATGTTGCAAAAAGGCGATATCATAAGTCTCGCAGGAGAAAATTATAGTTTTTATTGACAGCGGTTCACGTCCATGGTATGTTTTTGTCAATTGGGATGAAAGGATAAAAAGTATTGGAGCAAAGAAGGCGGAGTCATCTTTTATATAATGAGAATGGTACCAAGCGTCCAATTGTAAATATCATACTGGTAGTCGTGAACGTGTTAGTCTGGTGTATCATGGAATTATCCGGTGATACACTGGATGGAGCTTATATCATCAGTTACGGGGGACTATATCCGGATCTTGTTCTGGAAAGTCATGAATGGTATCGTCTGATAACAGCCATGTTTTTGCATTTTGGTCCGCAGCATCTGGCAAATAATATGATTCTGCTGGCTGCGGCCGGATACAGGCTGGAACAGGCCACAGGCCATTTGAAGTATCTGATTATTTATCTTGTGTCCGGGGTAGCAGGCAGTCTGTTATCATTGTATATTATGGTGGCAACAGATGATTACGCAGTCTGCGCAGGCGCATCCGGAGCAATATTTGGAATGACAGGCGCTCTGGTGTGGGTTGCGGTACGCAACAGGGGCAGAATCGGGGAACTTACAACGAAAGGATTGCTAATTATGATAGCGCTTTGCCTGTATAATGGATTCACATCCACAGGGATTGATAACTGGGCACATATTGGCGGAGCTGCCGGAGGATTTATCCTGAGTATACTTTTATATAGTAAACCTCAGGAGACTTGAAATTATATGAAAAAGTTTATATACTGGTATACAGCAGATCAGACGCTAAGTATACAAATGAGAGGTAACATATGAAAGTAAATATCTATTATGGGGGCAGGGGCGTTCTGGATGACCCGACTCTGTATGTCATTAATAAAATGCAGGAAGTACTGGAAGAACTACGGGTAACGGTAGAACGATATAATATCTATGAACAGAAAAACAGTATTGTGACGCTTCCGCAGACAATCAAAGACGCAGACGGCATTATCCTTGCGACTACAGTGGAATGGCTTGGAATCGGCGGATATATGCAGCAATTTCTGGACGCATGCTGGATGTATGGGGATAAAGAAAAAATCAGCCAGACGTATATGCAGCCGGTTGTTATGTCTACCACATATGGTGAACGGGAAGGAGAGATTACACTGGCAAACGCATGGGAAATACTGGGAGGTCTGCCCTGTGGGGGGTTATGCGGATATGTGGCGGATCTGCTTACTTTTGAAATGAACCAGGATTATTCGCTGATTATAGAAAAAAAAGCTGAAAATCTGTATCGTACTATTTCCCAAAAAGTAAAAAGCCTTCCAACCAGTAACCAGGCAGTGACAAAAACGGTGCTGCGTACACAGGATCTTGGGCTTACGCCACAAGAAAGCGAACAGCTTTCCAAATATGTATCTGATGATACTTATGTGAAAAAGCAGAAAGAAGATATTGAAGAACTGGCAAATAAATTTAAAGGTTTACTGGATAAAACCGAGGAAGAAGACGATGCAACAGCGTATATTTCCGATTTTGAATCTCATTTCGCACCACAGCAGGATTTCAGGGCCAGATATTTGTTTATTATTGATGGAAAGAAAAAACCTTTAACAATAGATGTAGAACAGGAAGAGCTTAGATGCAGCTATGGGAAACAGGACAATATTGATGTGTATGCGAAAATGACTGTGGAAGTACTGGAACGCATCATTTCAGGTAAGATGACGTTTCAAAGGGCGTTTATGACCGGAGAGCTTACAGCAAAGGGAAATTTCAAAACACTCCGGATGCTGGACGATGTGTTTAATTTTCATCAGAAATAAAAGAACCATACTGTGTAAACTGTCTGTCTGCACAGTATGGAAGGTTGAAGAGTCTGCAAGAAGTAATGTTTATTTCCCGCTTACAGGCAGAGAGAAAGTAAAAGTACAGCCCCTGCCCGGATAATTGTTCAGACTCAGTGTGCCACCATGGCATTCAAATATTTGTTTTGCGATAGAAAGTCCAAGTCCGGTACCCTGATTTTTTGTAGTAGTAAACAGATCAAAGATCTTATCTTCAAAATCTACAGGGATGCCACCTCCAGAATCAGAAATCGAAGTCTGTACAGCAGTATTTATTGAAATTATATTAATGATTATGTATCCGGCGCCATTTTGTGCTTCGGCAGAATTTTTAAGCAGGTTTAAAATTGCCTGGCGGAGTTTAATAGGATCCGCGGAAACAGAAGGAAGATTATTCTCATACTGTATTCTGCATTCCAGATCCGGATAAGTATCTTTCATACTGTGGCAGATTTCCTCAATCATGGAGCTGATATGTAGTGGTTCTTTCTGAAGCTGATTCAGATTTCCGGCTTTTGATATTTCCAGCACCATATTTTTAAGATAAGTAATCTCATGTTTTAAATTGTTCCAATAGTATTCAGATTTTAACACAGGACAGTTACCATCCAGTAATTGCATGGAACTGTTTATGAGAGTAATTGTATTTTTGATTTCATGTAATATGCGATGATATTCCAGTGTATTCATAAGCGGACCCCTTTACATTTTTATTCAGTTATAAATTTTAGCATTTTTTATGTTACAATACAATTATGAAGTGGCTGTAAAGTCCGACAAAATATGACCATTTTGTATCATTGTTGAATAATACTAAATAGTACTTGAAAAAGCAATTTGGTAATATGTCAAGAGGAAAATGAAAAAGATTTTCGTGAAAA
>CANRTU010000045.1 GCA_947642745.1 uncultured Eubacterium sp. | reverse complement strand
CACCGGCAGGGGCAAGAGCCAGCGGCATCGTATATACATTGGTAGAAACAGCGAAACTGAATCATCTGGATGTATTTGGCTATCTATGTTATTTATTAGAAAGTCTGCCGGATCTCGATCACCGAAACCATCCTGAATTACTGGAAGCATATCTTCCCTGGTCTGAAACATTGCCAGAAAGCTGCCGACTCAGGGAACATAGAATAAATAAGAAGTGTATGTTTTGATAGAGTATATCACAACATGCACTTCTTTTCATTACGGTGTGTTTTGTATCGCTTACCAGAAAAACAGCGAAACAGACGGTCAGACCATCTGTTTCGCCAGAGCGTGTTTGAAAAATGCTTTCTGGCATATGTACTTCGCTCCTTTTTACTGGTTTCTGGTTATCTCTGTCCAGGTTTCCCGGATACTGTCCAGCTGCGACTGAAACCGCTCTTCCCGCAGCATGGATATCACTTCTTTGGTAGTATACTGGTAAAACCGGCTGCCCGTCCGGTCGCATAACACAAAGGCGGCGAAAATACAGACCGAAATCAGCAGCCTTACTTTAAGAAAAGATGTGCCGCCGGATAATTCTTCTGTCTCGTAATCGTCCTCCCCCATATGTCCAAAGGAGCGCCTTGCTTCTTCCACATACTGTTTTCTTGCCTGTGCATAGTCATTTCCGCTCATGGGACAGGCTCCTTATATTTTCAGACTTGCTATATTTTATGCAGACAGGTTCCGTTCTATGAGCCATGATATGCCATTCTGTGTTTAAACGGTATACTGATCTGTCCGGACTCAGCGGTGGGATATTTCCTGGGTGATATCTTCCCAGGTCAGTCCTTTTTCCGCCATCAGTACCATCAGATGGTACAGAAAATCCGCCGCTTCGTACTTGATTTCTTCCGGATCAGGATTTTTGGCGGCGATGACGATTTCCGTGGCTTCTTCCCCGATTTTCTTTAAAATCTTATCCAGCCCTTTGTCAAACAGATAATTGGTATAGGAGCCTTCTTTCGGGTTTGCCTTACGGTCTGCAATCACGTCGTATTCATGTTCGAACACTTTTAACGGATTTTTCTCCGTATATTCCTTATGGACGATTTCGTTAAAAAAGCAGCTGTAGCTTCCGGTATGGCAGGCATTTCCTACCTGGGATACTTTTGCCAGAATCGTATCCTTGTCGCAGTCTGCGGTCAGGGATTTTACATACTGGATATGGCCGGAGACGCTGCCTTTGATCCACAGCTTGCTCCGGCTTCTGCTGTAGTAGGTCATTTTTCCGGTTTTAATCGTTTTGTGAAAGGCCTCTTCGTTCATATAGGCCAGCATCAGTACTTCCGCCGTGCGGTAATCCTGGGTAATCACAGGAATCATGCCGTCAGAGTTCAGCCGGAAATCGCTCCATTTCAGGGCAGGTTCAAAATTATCCATTTTAATGCCCCTGGATGAAAGGGAGGATTTTAATTCCATCACATTTGTATCTATGTCATTGAGGAAACTGCCGTATATTCCCCTGGAATTTTCCCGGTTTAAAATACCAAGCATACAGTCCTGGTTGTTTTCTTCACACAGCGCCACATACTGGGTATCCGTAAGATTATCAATGGAATCCAGCAGCGCCGCGTCCATCACGAGCAGTTCATGGATCTTTTCTTTAATCACTTCTTTGTGTTTGAAAATAAAATCCACATTTTTTACCGATACCAGTATTTTTTCATTGCCAAAACGGGAACTGCCTTCATCCGCCAGTTCGAAACAATAAGGTCTGGACGCATTCACAATGACCTGCTTGCATCCGGCGTATAAGAGTTTTTTAATGTCTTCCAGCCGCCTGACATTACCGCCGCCGCAGGTAGGGATATCAATCATGCGGTTAAGCGTTTTAATTGTATGTAAATTTTTCTCGTGTTCTTCGTCGGCGCTGGACAGGTCAAATACAAAAATCTTGTCAATGCCGCCGTCGTTGTAGGATTTTGCCAGGAAGTTCAGATCCCCTGCAGGTGTCAGGTCATCGGAACCTTTCACCGGCACACCGTTTTTTAAATAGAGCGTCGCCGCTAATATTTTCTGTTCCATATGATTTCACCTTTCTGTTATTTCACCTTTCTGTTGTGCGCCTGGCACTCAGACGCCATCCTTAAAACGGACCCGGATGGAGTTTGCGTGCGCCGTCAGCTGTTCATTTTCCGCAAACTGTACAATATCCTGCCAGACCGGCTGCAGCGCTTCCCTGGAATAGGAGACGATGCTTGTCTTTTTCACAAAATCATCCACACTTAATGGCGAGAAAAAGCGGGCTGTGCCATTGGTAGGCAGTACGTGGTTCGGACCCGCAAAATAATCTCCCAGCGGCTCGCAGCTGTACGGGCCAAGGAAAACCGCTCCGGCGTTACGGATATGCGTCATCGTTTCAAACGGGTCTGCGGTCATGATTTCCAGATGCTCGGAAGCGATTTCATTGGCCGCCGCCACGGCATCCTCCATGTTATCCGCTACCAGGATATAGCCATAATGATCCAGTGACTGGCGGATAATGGCTTCCCTGGAAAGCGATGCGGTAAAACGTTCCGCTTCTTCGGACACCTGTTCTGCCAGTCTGGCGGAAGTTGTAATTAAAATGGCGGAAGCCATTTCGTCGTGCTCCGCCTGGGATAACAGATCGGCGGCCACATAGGAAGGATTTGCCGTCTCATCCGCCAGCACCAGGATTTCGCTTGGTCCGGCGATGGAATCAATGCTGGCATAGCCGAATACCGCACGTTTTGCCAGCGCTACATAAATATTCCCGGGCCCGGTGATCTTGTCCGCTTTTGGAATGCTTTGTGTGCCAAAGGCCAGGGCGGCTATTGCCTGCGCTCCGCCGGCTTTGTAGATCACATCTGTGCCCGCTTCCTTTGCGGCCACCAGTGTGGACGGGTTTACGCTGCCGTCTTTTGCCGGAGGCGTCACCATTACGATACGCTCCACGCCAGCCACCTTTGCCGGCATTACGTTCATCAGTACGGAAGAAGGATAAGCGGCTCTGCCTCCCGGTACGTATACGCCCACTGTCTGTAACGGTGTCACACGCTGGCCCAGGATAATGCCCTTTTTCCCAGCGTCAAACCAGGAATTCTGGCGCTGTTTTTCATGAAAGCTGCGGATATTTGCCAGGGATTTGCGGATGACTTCCAGCAGGGACGGATCTGTCTGCCGGTAGGCTTCTTTAATTTCCGCTTCTGTTACACGGATCGTTTCTGCGTCGATGTCCGCGCCGTCAAACTGTTTTGTATATTCAAAAAGCGCTTCGTCGCCCCGCTTACGCACCTGTTCCACAATTTCATTGACACGCCCTTCGTATTCTCCATAGTGATCCGGGCTTCTTTTTAATAAATGTTCCAGCAGATCCTGGATGGATTCTTTTGTCAGTTTAATAATTTTCATTGTTTATACTCCCTGAAGTACCAGTTCTTTTTTTAAATCCGTAATCAGTTTCGTGATACGGCTGTGTTCCATTTTCATACTGACCGGATTGACAACCATTCTGGCGGATAACGGACAGATTTCTTCCAGTACTTCCAGGCCGTTTTCCCGCAGGGTGGAACCGGTTTCCACGATATCCACAATCACTTCTGAAAGGCCTACAATCGGCGCCAGCTCTATGGAACCGTTTAATTTGATAATTTCCACTGTCTGATGCTTTTTATTGTAGAAATAATCTTTGGCAATATGGGGATATTTAGAGGCTACACGAATCAGCTCATGATGCTGAAGCAGTTTTGCGGCATCTTTCGGACCACAGACGCACATCCGGCATCTGCCAAATCCAAGATCCAGCACCTCATGAATTTTGCGGTTTTCTTCAAGAATCGTATCTTCTCCCACGATGCCGATATCAGCGGCGCCGTATTCCACATAAGCGGGCACGTCCGGGCCTTTGGACAAAAAGAACCGGAAACGCTGGTCTTCATTTACGAATATCAGCTTTCTCGTATCCTTGTCTTTCATTTCTTCGCAGGTAATTCCGATCCGTTCAAATAGTTCCAGTGTCTTCTTTGCCAGTCTGCCTTTTCCCAGGGCAAATGTCAGATATCTTGTCTTTTCCACCAGTCTGTTCTCCATTAATCACGATTCATAATCACGGTCAGTATATTAATAACCGGTCATGTACATGCTTATTTATTATATTTATATTTAATTATATTACAGTTAAAAATCCGGATGTTCTTCTCCATCCATGAACACTACCCTTGATATCTGGTTTCTTCTGGCGTACGCTTCATAATCGGCCTCCGTCTGATCCGCCCGTTTGCGCAGCAGGCTGACGCTGCATCCGGCGCCTCGTTCTTTTCTGGCGTAAATAATTGCGTCTTCCCTGCGGGCTTCGTCGTAGACGACCAGTCTGGTATTGTGTTCGGTATGAATTTCTATTTTCTGTCTGGATAATGCCGCCATCAGCTGGTCTGTAACAATGACAAACCCAATGGCCGGGGTCTTTTTTCCAAAGTGCTTTAACAGCCTGTCGTAACGGCCGCCTTTGACAACCGGCTCTCCGCTTCCAAATGTATAACCCTGAAAAATAATGCCGGAATAATATTTATAGCCGCTGATAACCCCCAGTTCAAAGCTTACGTATTTTTCTACGCCGTATAACAGCAGCAGTGACCAGAGCTGTTCCAGATGCTCCAGGGCGGCGTATACTTTCGGATATTTTACGGCGGCTTTGAGAACGTCGTGAAACTCTTCCGCAGACTGGTAAATACGTCCCAGCATGGAAAACAGTTTCTTTAAATCCGGGTCCGGATGTCTGGCATCCATAAACTCTTCTACCCCGAAAAAGTTGTTGTTTACAATCAGGTCACGCAGGGTATCTTCTTCCTCTTCATCCAGTCCGGCGGCTTCCATCATACCCTGCAAAATGTCCACGTGTCCCACGCTGATCTGGAACTCTTTTAAACCGGCAGCCAGGAGGCTTTCTACAATCATGGATAAAATTTCCGCATCTGCGTCCATCGTATCCACGCCCAGAATCTCCGCTCCGGACTGGGTGCACTCCCGGAGAAGTCCTTTCAGGCTTCCGGTATTAATAAACGTATTGCCCTTGTAACATAACCGGATCGGCAGCGTTTCTTCCATAAAATATTTGGCGGCCGCACGGGCAATGGAGGGCGTAATGTCCGGACGCAGTACCAGCGTGTTGCCTTCCCGGTCAAAAAATTTATACAGATCCTTTGACTTTGTGGTGCCCACTTCTTTTCCAAAAATATCAAAAAATTCAATGGACGGTGTCTGCACCGGACGGCATCCGTATGATTTTAAAATAGCCTGGAGTTTGTCTTCCAGATACAGTTTCCGTTCACATTCTCCATTGTATATATCCCGCATGCCTTCCGGCGTATGTAGTAACTGATTCATGTATGCTGCTCCTTATGATAAAAGTTCCCGGTCCGGCACAGATTTGCGGACGGCGCTCTGACTTACTAAAGCGCTGGAACGGTATCTTCCCAGAGCATGTCTGAAAACGGCTTTCCGTAAGTGTTATCCCGCCGTGAATAAATCTGTCAGACCTGCTCTGGCTAAACGTTATTCATTATAGGTGATTCTGGTATCTTTGTCAATCTCTTAGCAGTAAATCCTTCTGTATGGCGTCCAGATAGGGCACCGGCACGCCACTGCCGGAAGTAAAAAAGAAATCCGCTTCCAGTTCGTCAAAGCGGAAGCTTTTTCTGCCGCCAGAGCGCATACGCTCCCAGAACTGGAGCAGTTTGCCAAAACGCAGATAATAAAAAGTATCACGCTGCGCATAAAACAGCAGGAAAAACGCAATGCCTTTCTGCTGTTCAAAGCGCCGCATGAAGGTAACCTGATGTTCATGGATATTCTGTAGTGGAAAGGTGTCGGCATGGCATTCTTTGGCGTCGAAACAGACCGGAATCCCCTGTATGGCGCCGATATAATCCACGGTGCTTTTTTCTCCGAAATAGGCCAGGGTTATCTGGCGGGTATCAGGGTCGATCCGCACCGGGGTAACCGGCGTTGGGATTTTCTGGATCAGCGCCAGACCGCCGGCCAGATATTTTTCATTGGTGAGATTGATGTATTCTTCCAGTGTGGAGCCACGAAGGCCCCTGGAATTCCAGGTAGGCATGGCGCATTATCCTTTCAGAAACTGCTGTGCCCGCAGAAAGTCCGCCGGCAGCGGGGCTACGATTTCCCTGCCGTCTTTAAGTATTATCCGGTGGGCATGCAGCAGCTGGCGGTTTACGGAGGCATGTGTTAAAAACAGCTGGCATACGGACGCATCCCCGTACTTTGGATCCCCTGCGATTCCATGTCCCGCACAGGAGAGATGGGCACGGATCTGGTGGGATCGCCCGGTCATTAACCGGACTTCCAGAAAGGTATATCCATCGTACTGCTCCAGCGGCCGGTATCTGGTTTCAATATACTGGCAGTCCGGCTGACGTTTGGAAAAAATATGGACTTTATTTTTCTGCGGATCTTTCCTGTGCCATCCCTTTAACTCTCCTGGCTGCGTCAGGTTTCCCTGTACGATGCAGCAGTAATATTTTTGCAGGGAATGGTCTTTTAGCTGCGCCGCCATGGTCTGCAGTCCTTCCAGTGTCTTTCCGGCAATCAGTATCCCGGACGTATTCCGGTCCAGGCGGTTGCAGATGGACGGGCGGAACGTACGCAGCTGCTGTTTCGTGATCTGTCCGGAATCCAGTAAATATCTGATTATTAATTCATTGGCGGAAATATCTGACGCCGCCGCTTTCTGGGAAAGCATGCCGGCCGGTTTGTGAATGGCCAGGATATGTCTGTCTTCATACAGAATGTCCAGACTGCCCGCCCCTGTTGTGATTACCGGTTCTCCGGAACTGAATTTTTCAAATGTTTCGTCTGAGAGAAACAGCGTCACCAGGTCCCCGCCGGCAATCCGTTCATTTCCGGCGGCTTTTTTATGGTTTAGCACAATATTTTTTTTACGCAGCATTTTATACAGGAAACTGTTTCCGGCCTGCGGAAGCAGTTTATGCAGATATTTATCCAGCCGCTGCCCGGCTTCGTTCGTATCAATCTGGAATTCTTTCATATATCATCCTCTTTATCATACTCTGCCGGCTGTTTCCGCCAGAGCGTGTCTGAAAATGCTTTCCGTGAGATGTACCTTAAAAGACATGATATGGAGAATTTATCCAAAATCCTGGATAAATTTTCCGCAAAGCGGGGAGTGCGGATGGCGGGAAATATACATCCGGCAGATGTATGGTACAAAAATTCATCCCCGCTTTTTTTTATGCACATTACGGATTGTTTTTTTCTTTTTCTTTTGTTTCACCGGTTTCTCTTCTTTTACCGGACGGAAGGAAGCGGATTGCGGACGGATCAGACAGTGCTTCTGAAAGCCGTACAGGTCTTCCCGTCCCGCTTTTATCAGAGCCTCTTTTACCAGTCCGTGGTTTTTTGGATTGCGGTACTGGATCAGCGCCCGCTGCATGGCTTTTTCATGAGGGTTGTCCGCCACATAAACCGGCTGCATGGTCTTTGGGTCAAGCCCCGTATAATACATGCAGGTGGATATGGTGGAAGGGGTTGGATAAAAGTCCTGCACCTGTTTTGGCGCAGAGCCGGTATCTTTTAAAAATAAAGCCAGCTTTATGGCGTCATTTAAAGCAGAGCCTGGATGGGAAGACATCAGATAAGGCACCAGGTACTGATTCTTGCCCAGCTTCTGGTTCATCTGTCCATAAGCCTGTACAAATTTATAGTAAATGTCCGCTGACGGCTTGCCCATCTTTTCCAGTACCTGATCTGAAATGTGTTCCGGCGCCACTTTCAGCTGTCCGCTTACATGATGTTCGCACAGCTCCCGCAAAAACTGCCGGTCTTTATCGTACATCAGATAGTCGTAACGGATACCGGAACGGATAAAGACCTTTTTCACGCCTTCCAGGCTGCGCAGCTTTTGCAGAAGTTCCAGGTAATCCTGATGGGAAACGTTAAGATGTCTGCATGGAACCGGTGAGAGACACTGTCTGCCGGTACAGGCGCCTTCCCGCAGCTGTTTTTCACAGGCAGGATGACGGAAATTGGCCGTAGGGCCTCCCACGTCGTGGATATAACCTTTAAAGTCCGGGTCCCGGATCAGCAGCTTTGCTTCCGTCAGAATGGATTCATGGCTTCTGGTCTGGATGATCCGCCCCTGATGGAATGTCAGTGCGCAGAAATTGCAGCCGCCAAAACAGCCCCGGTTGCTTACGATACTGAATTTTACTTCTGTAATTGCCGGAACGCCGCCAGCAGCTTCATAAGACGGGTGAAAGGCACGCATATAAGGCAGGGCGTAGATTTCGTCCATTTCGTCCCGGCTTAACGGCAGCGGTGCGGGATTCTGCACCACATATATTTCACCGCCGTCATCCTGCCGGTAAGTTTCATAGAGCCGTTTTCCAAAAAAAGGGTCCGTATTGCAGTATTGCGTGTAAAAGCTGGCGGCGTAAGCCCTTTTATCTTTGCGGATCTGCGAAAAGGCAGGCAGTTCTATGGCCGGATGTTCCCCGTCCCAGGAATAGGAGGCCATTTCCCGGTCGTTTGTTTTGAACACGGTGCCACGGATATAGGTAAGATCTGATACGGCAATTCCACTGGCCAGGGCGGAAGCGATTTCCACAATGCTGCGCTCCCCCATGCCGTAGCTGATTAAATCTGCGCCGGCATCCAGCAGGATGGATGGTTTTACTTTATCAGACCAGTAATCGTAATGGCCCATACGCCGCAGGGACGCTTCAATTCCGCCAATGATAACAGGAATATCCGGATACATGCGACGGATCAGGCGGCAGTATACGATCGTGGCATAATCCGGACGCCGGCCGGTCACACCTCCCGGCGTATAGGCGTCGGTCTGGCGGCGCTTTTTGGAAACCGTATAGTGGTTTACCATGGAATCCATATTTCCGGCTGTGACAAGAAAGCCAAGTTTTGGTGTGCCAAGTGCCGCAATGCTTTCCGGGTCCTTCCAGTCCGGCTGTGCGATAATGCCCACCTGATAACCGTGCGACTGCAGTACCCGGCTGATCACCGCATGACCGAAGGAAGGATGATCCACATAAGCGTCACCGGTGATATATACAAAATCCAGCTGTCCGGTTTTCTGCCGGCGCATATCCTCTCTGCTGACTGGTAAAAATCCTGACATAATAACTTCCTCCTGTATGTTTTCAGAATCGGACTATCTGTATTCACGCACTGGATGTACCCCTGATTACCAAATGGCTGGCAGATGGGACAGCTACTGCTGAAAATCGCAGGACAGTCTGTGCTCTTCCAGCAGCCGCAGCAGAAAATACGGATTGTAGCTGACCTCTTCCCCTTCTTCATTGTCCAGGTACATTCCAAAATGCAGATGCACCGGAAAATTTCCGGTGGTACCTTCTACTTCACTATAACCGGTATCTCCCATATATCCGATCAGTTCACCGGCGGCCACTTCTTTCCCCTGGCTGATTCCTTCCTCATATTCTGCCAGATGCGCATAATAATAATAGACGCCGGAAGGACTGCGGATTCCGATCCGGTACCCGCCTTTGGGCAGCCAGCCGGTTTTTTCCACCACCCCGTCGCTGACAGAAAGCACCGGATAATACCCCCGTTTCTGGACGTCTGCCATCAGGTCGCATCCTTCGTGGCCCCGGTTTCCGCCGTATGTGCGTTCATACTGCCAGCTGTTTTCATAAGTTACACCGGCCTGTTCATCGTCTGTGGCTTCCGGTACCGGAAAATAGCGTACATCGGATAACAGTCTGCGGACAGTTTCAAGACATGTCTGATAAGTATCCGGCGCCGCCTGCCGCTCCCGTCTGTTCCAGGTCCGGCGCTCTTTTTTGCCTGCCTCCGGCTGGAAGAGCGCTGCCATAATATCTTTTAACAGCGCTGTCTCCTGTTTACCGCCGTCTCCAATCTCCGGGACAGAAAATTCCAGACTGTCTGTATCAGGCAGTTCAAAGACACGCAATATTTCCAGCGCTTCTGATGCGTCCCGCATAACCGCCCGCTCCTGCCCGGGGAGCAGACAGTGGTTTTCTTCCAGGCCATGGATCATACATACATCCACACTGGCGATGAAAAAAAGCAGAATAAGCCAAAAGATACGTTTTTGATTCATGATTCCTCCCGTACATGCGTATACTAATAAAAAAACGTGCTGTCATGAAAAAAAGCTTATCTATATTTATTATTCTGCTGTTCATCCTATTCATATTAATTTATCCCGCAGACTGCGTAAGAGCTGCTGCCGGGGGACTGATTTTGTGGTATGAAAATATACTGCCGGCCCTGCTGCCCTTTACGATTTTTTCCAGTCTGCTGATCCAGTCCGGCTATCTGGATGATATTGTCCGTACGCTGAAACCGGCGCTGGACCGGATGTTTTTCCATCATTCCCAGGCGGCCTATCCGGTGGCGGCAGGCTTTCTGTTCGGTTTTCCCATTGGCAGTAAGACGACGGCGGACCTGCTGCGGGAAGGAAAACTCACGCTGGCAGAAGCCAGTATCCTGTGCGCCATGTGCAATAATATCAGTCCTGTATTTATCAGCGCCTATCTGCTTATATCTTCCCTGGGGATATATGATAAGACATGGATTACATATGCGGTTTTATATCTGCCGCCTTTTTTATCCGGCATGTTTTTACTCCGGACGCAGAAAACCGCAGGCCAGCCAAAAAAAAGAACATCAATATCCGGACTGAATTTTCAGATGATTGATGCCTCGATTATGAACGGGTTTGAAACACTATTAAAGCTGGGTGGTTATATTATGCTCTTTTCCCTGCTGACACAGATCTGTATGCGCATCGCAGACGGGAATGAACTACTGCTGATGTGTCTGACCGGACTTACGGAAATCACCAACGGCATTCATGTAATTGCGCAAAGTTCCGCTCCCATGTCTTTGAAATATCCGCTGATCATGGGATTTACAGCATTCGGGGGAATCAGCGGGTTTGCCCAGACTGCTTCCATGACAAAAAATACAGGTATCTCCATGCGGTTTTACCTGCTGTTCCGCATTTGCCAGGCGTGTATCAGCGGCCTGCTGGCATGGGCAGTCTGTCAGTGGTATTTCTGATATCTTTACTCCGGAACGGATCGCTGACAGACATATCTGGTGAAACGTGGCATGCCACGCTTCACAGTATGGGGAAACAATTTATAACTGCGTCCGGGAATTTACTGTTGTGGCGGCCCCTCCTGCGTTTGTGCCTGGCCGTCCGCCGGCATTTCTCCATTATCCTGTTCCGGCGGAGCCTCTCCTTCATCGGAAGAACGCAGCTCCGCACGGTTTGCGGTAATGACTTCCAGCACCTGCTGCATGGATACGCTCAGCTGGGCAAAATTGGTCTTAAAAATGCTTTGCGACTGGGTCAGTAAATCTTCCATCGCACTCAGCATCTGGTCTGTATAAGAAATTGCGTTCATACGAATCTGGTTTGCGTCATTGGTGGCCTGGTCCATAATCTCCTGTGCCTGGTTCTGGGCAATGGTCACCACCTGGTTTGCCTGTTCATATGCCTGCTGCATAATCTGGTGTTCCCTGAGCAGCTCATCTTTTTTGATCTTCGCCTGTGAGATAATAGCATCTGCTTTTGCCTGGGCATCTGCCAGAATCGCCTCTTTATTGCTGATAATTTTCTGATACCGCTTGACTTCTTCCGGTGTTCTCTGCCGTAAATCCTGAATCAGTTCCTGGATCTCATCTTTATTTACAACGATTTTCGTACTTGAAAGAGGCTGGAACTTACAGCTTTCAATGTAATCTTCTATTTCCTCTATGATCTGATCAATATTACTGCTCATGGATAACACTCCTTAAATTCATCTATTTAATAACCATACTTCGCATAGATATGCCCCATAAACTGTTGTGGGACAAAATGGGAGATATCTCCGCCGTATGACGCAAATTCCTTTACGATGGTAGAACTGATATACGCATATTCCAGACGGGTGGTCAGAAACACCGTCTCAATATCCGGGTATACCTCGTGGTTCGTCTGGGCAATCTGCAGCTCATACTCAAAGTCAGTTACCGCACGCAGGCCCCGGATAATAATAGTGGCGTCTATCCGCTTTGCGAAATCCACTAAAAGTCCGTCAAAAGAGTCCACAGTTACATTGGGAAGATGGCACGTCAGTTCTTCTAACATACTAACACGTTCACCCACAGAAAACAATGAATTTTTTGAACTATTATTCAAAACGCCAATGATTAACTCATCCACAAGTTTCGCAGAACGTTCGATCATGTCAAAATGTCCGTTTGTCACCGGATCAAAACTGCCCGGATAGATTGCTCTTCTCATTTGAAACCTCTTAACTGTAAAAATACATGTTTATTCGTTTTGTATCTTTTTTCCCTCGTAATGGTAAATCCATACTCCTCTGCGTAGGTAAAATCTGTACCCACCGCCGCTTCCACAATGACCGTACCTTCCTCTCCGGTCAGGGCGGAGTCCGCCAGATATGCCAGTACATCCTGTTCCCTGTTACTGCCGTAAGGAGGGTCCATAAAAATATAATCAAAACTGTATTTTCCTTCCAGAAAGCGGAGTGCTGGGAGAGCTTCCATGGTAAGTACTTTTGTTTCTTCCTGGAAACGGGTAAACTGTATATTGTCTTCGATACAGCCGCAGGCTTTCCGGCTGTTGTCCACAAATACCGCACAGGCGGCGCCACGGCTGACAGCCTCCAGTCCGATCTGACCGGTACCAGCGAACAGATCCAGGAAATAACAGTCCCGCATACCGGGCTGTATGATGTTAAACAATGTTTCTTTGATCCGGTCCGTGGTGGGCCGGATATCTTTTCCTTCCAGTGTTTTTAACGGCAGTCTGCGTGCCGTTCCGGCAATGATTCTCATATCGTTTTCTCCTATCTGTACAGGCTCTTTGCGGATACGGCGCCTGTGAGATTCTGTTACGACACGCCCGTTAAAACCCGTTCCAGTAATGACAGGGCGGCTTCCACGGCCATAGCCCGTATCTGCGCCCGTTCCCCGGAAAACCGGTGCTCTTCAACGACTGTTATTCCGTTTACGAAGCATCCAATATAAACAAGTCCTACCGGCTTGTCCGGGGTGCCGCCCAGGGGACCGGCGATACCGGTGGTGGCAAGAGCCGCTTCGCATCCTGCCGCTTTTGCGGCGCCCTGCGCCATTTCCAGGGCAGTCTGTTCACTGACTGCTCCATGGATGTGGAGTGTTTCATGGGATACGTGCAGCAGTTTTTCCTTTGCCTCATTTGAATAGGTAATATAACCTTCTTTAAATACTTCTGATATTCCCGGCACATTTACAAGCCTGCCCGCCAGCAGTCCGCCGGTACACGATTCGGTAGTGGTCACGGTAAATCCCCGTGCCAGAAGAAGCGCAGCCACACGTTCCTCCCCGGACAGTTCCTTTTCGTCAGTACGATTCATTTCATCAAAAGATCCCATGGTTCCTTCCTTTCCAGATATGCAGATATCTGATGATTATCGCTGTTCTTTCATCACGTTTTTATTTTTCATAAGATAATCCGCCAGTGAAATAACTGTCAGCGCCAGTGCGATCCATGTCAGCAGCTGTCCCGCCATCTCAGACGCCGGATGGTCAAAATCCAGAATCAGTACAATAATCATCAGCATCTGAAACGTAGTCTTAAACTTTCCCCAGTAACTGGCCGCTATGACAATATTCTGCTCCGCGGCAACCAGACGGAATCCGCTGATAATAAACTCCCTGGCGATAATCAGGATCACAATCCATGCCGCCAGATCCCGCACTTCGATCAGACAGATTAACGCAGAACAGACTAACAGTTTGTCCGCCAGCGGATCCATAAATTTTCCAAAATTGGTTACCATATTATATCTGCGTGCAATTTTTCCATCCAGCAGGTCTGTGAGGCTGGCCACAATAAAAATAACAGTGGCAATATATTTTCCATAATCAGGAAAATCCGGCGTCAGTAAGAAAAAGACAAAAAAAGGAATCAAAATTACACGGAGCATTGTCAGTTTGTTCGGTAAATTCATAAAATATACCCCCTTATTATTTCTGACCAGAATTTCTATCCCGTCAGACATCCGGCATATGATAACTGCATGTCATACTACGTCTGCGGTCAGATCATAATCCACAGCGCCGGTAATCTTTACATGTACAAAATCGCCGGTAAGAAGCTCTGTATCCGTACTGACAAATACATATCCGTCTATATCCGGCGCATCCATATATGTTCTTGCCACAAAGACATTTTCTTCCGGCAGTTTTCCTTCCACGAAAGCCTGCATCGTGCGCCCTTCCATATGCTGTGTTTTTTCGAAAATAATGTCCTGCACCAGTTCCATGACTTCATCTTTACGGTCCAGTTTTACTTCTTCTTCCACCTGTCCGTCATATTCCGCCGCAGGCGTGCCTTCTTCCTGCGAATAGGTAAACGCTCCAAGCCGGTCAAACTTCATTTCTTCTATAAAATCCAGCAGCTCTTCATGCTGCGAATCTGTTTCTCCCGGAAATCCACAGATTACGGTTGTCCGCAGGCAGATATCAGGAATTTCCCGCCGCAGCTTTTCTACGATGCTTTGAATGTCTTCTTTTGTGGTACGGCGTCCCATACGGCGCAGTAGTTCATTACTGGCATGCTGTATAGGCATATCCAGATAATGGCATACTTTATGGTTGCGTCTGATTGCCGCAATGAGCTGGTCGTCGATTTCCTCCGGATAACAATACAAAAGCCGTATCCAGGTAATGCCGTCGATTCCGTTTAAAGCGTCCAGCAGCCGGTACAGAGATTTTTCCCCATAAAGGTCCAGGCCATACAGGGTCGTTTCCTGGGCCACCAGAATCAGCTCCTTTACACCATCCTTTGCAAGGCCTGCCGCCTGCGCCAGAAGCTGCTCCAGAGGTATGCTGCGGTACCGGCCACGCACCGATGGTATAATACAGTACGTACAACGCTTGTTACAGCCTTCCGCAATTTTTAAATAGGCAAAATGCCCGCCAGTAGTCACGCTACGTTTTGCAGATAATACCGGCAGGTTATCTATACACTGAAAGTTTTCATATGGGTGTCCTGCCAGCGCCTCTGTCAGTGCGTGCAGGATATCATCCTGGGTATTTGTGCCCAGAATGGCGTCCACTTCCGGAATTTCCTGACGGATTTCCTGTTTGTAACGCTGTGCCAGACAGCCGGTTACCAGCAGGACCAGACAGGTCCCCGCTTTTTTATATTCCGCCATTTCCAGAATGGTATTGATGCTTTCTTCTTTTGCGTCGCCTATAAAGCAGCAGGTATTGATAATTATAATATCAGCGGCAGTCTCGTCATCTGTAATGGAAAAACCGCCTTCTGTCAGCATCCCCAGCATACACTCGGAATCTGCCAGATTTTTGTCACACCCCAGTGATACAAAAAATATTTTCATTCCCACTTCTCCGTTTTCCGTATACTAAAAGATGTCCGGATCTTCTTCCTCCGCTTCTTCAGATACAGCGCCGCTGTCCCCGACAATTTTTACTTTTCCTTCATACAGCTCCTGTACGGCCACAGACAGTGGCTTTTTACCGGCGGCTTTTGGAACCATTGCCTCATCCCCGCCAATGATCTGCCTTGCCCGCTTTGCGGTGGCGATTACAATGGAATAACGGCTGTTTACGACGGGTTCTTCCCCAATCTCGGTTTCGTTGTTTACTACCTGCATTAATTCTACGTATGATGGATGTATCATGGAATCTCCTTTCGAAAATAGCCTGTTTTAGTTTCTTCTTTATTATAATAATAGAATCAGAATTATAATCTCAATTATAATAAAAACTTAATCATACCATTATCCCTGTCTTTTTAACAGTCCGGCTGTTCTTTGCAGCCGAAACGCCCAGCCAGTGTATCAGGCTGCAGGGCAGAAATAATTACCATCTGGCCGGTGGTAAAAATCACGCTTCTGGTTCTGCGCCCCTGCGTGGCGTCTATTAAACGGTTTTCCTCTTTTGCCCGCTGGATCTGCCGTTTGGAAGGGGCAGAGTCCGGTGTTATGATACACAGAATTTTATCTGTATTGACCACGTTGCCAAACCCGATATTCATTAATTTCGACACATCTTCACCTTATTCAATATTCTGAATCTGTTCCCGGACTTTTTCGATCAGCGTTTTTAGTTCTATTCCTGTACCGGACACGGCAAGATCATTTGCCTTGGACAGAATCGTATTGGCTTCCCGGTTCATTTCCTGAGCGATGAAATCCAGTTTTCTGCCTACGCTTCCGCCGGAAAGCAGCTCGTTTTTTACAGCGCCGATATGGCTGCGCAGCCGCACGGTTTCTTCGTCCACGCAGATCTTGTCTGCGTAGATGGTCACTTCCGCCGCAATCCGGCTTTCATCAATCTGCTTATCTTCCAGCAGTTCTTTTACCTTTCCTTCCAGCTTTCTGCGGTATTCTGCGATAATCTGGGGCGCATGTGCTTCAATAAAAGCCACGTGCGTGAGCATTTCATCCAGTTTGCCCATCAGATCTGCTTCCAGATTGGCGCCTTCTTTTATCCTGGAATCCACAAAATTCCCAGCCGCGCCTTTGACTGCTTCTTCCAGAATGGTTTCCAGTTCTGTTTCGCTGGCGTTTTGTTCTTCCATTGTAAATACTTCCGGAAAACGGGCCAGGGTACTGACACGGATATCATTTTCCAGATGAAATGTCTCTGCCATTGTATTCAGATAGTTTAAATATTCTCCCGCCATCTCTTCATGATACTGCAGGGCGCTGTTCCTCTGGGCAGAATCCTCGCAGGACACATACACATCCACCTTACCCCGCTGGATGTATTCTTTTAATTGTGAGCGGATAATAATTTCAAAATTGCTGAGTTTTTTTGGTAATTTGATGTTGATATCCAGATATCTATGATTGACAGCTTTTATCTCAACCGTGATTTTCAGTTTATCCCTGACAGCTTCATATCTGCCGAATCCTGTCATGCTTTTTATCATAATAATAAGTTCCTCCAGCCAGCTTTTTGTATTCCGCCCCAGCGGATTTTCTGGTCTACTGGTTTATGCATAGATAAGCTTATTATAGACATTTGACCTGAAATAGTCAATTTTTTTCTTGGAAAAAATGAAAATAATGGTTACGCTTTGCATACCGGATTTGGGTGATCCGGCATGGTCCGCTTTAATCCCCGGTAATTTCCGTGCCAGCAGGCTGCGGCTCTATCGTCATGGAATAATTGGTATAATATACCACAAATCCCGGAGCGGAACCATTTGGTTTTTTCACATTTTTGCGCTGCAGATAATCTATTTCCAGTTTTCTGGCATCCCGCCCTTTGGAATAATATCCTGCCAGCATGGCGGCTTCTTCAAATGTCCGGTCCGGCAGTTCCTCTCCGTTTGTTTTCACAATAACATGGGAACCGGGTATTTTTTTAGCGTGGAACCACCAGTCTCCGCCGTTTGCAACCTTAAAGGTCAGTTCTTCATTCTGGTAATTATTTTTTCCTATATAAATATCAAATCCGTCGGAAGAACGGTAATGAAACGGACGGCTTTTGATTTTCTGCTTTTTCTCATGCCCTTTGCGGCGGATAAAACCGTATTCTGTCAGCTCTTCCTTGATCTGTACCAGATCGTCTTCTGTTAAGGCAATATCCAGGGAGGTGGCAATGGAGTCCAGATGTTCGATTTCCGCTTTTGTTTCCTGGATTAACCCGGAGAGCGCTTCGTACGTCCGCTTGAGTTTATTATATTTTTCAAAATATTTTTTGGCGTTTTCCAATGGCGTCAGCTGTGGGTCCAGCGGAATTTTCACCATTTCATCCGTATAATAATTGTGTGCTTCCAGTTCTTTGGCCCCTTCGGCCAGCCCGTAGCCGTAAGCGTTAATCAGTTCACCCCGGACTTTGTACTTATCCCGCTTCTCCGTGTCCTTAAGCTGCTTTAACTGGAGCTGGTATTTCTTATGATCCCGTTCCAGCGCAGTGGTCACAATCCTGCGCAGATCTACGGATTTCTGGCGGATACGGGTATACATATCACGCTGGGCAAAGTAACGTTCCAGCACAACAGATATGGATGGAAATTCCTCACATTCCAGATCCTGGAAACTGGTTAAACGGATGGCGGAAAATTCCACTGGTTTTTTATGGTCAGAAACGATATTCGGTACAAACCGCTCTTCTTTGATATCGTCCATCAGCCAGAGAAAATTGTTGCATAAATGCAGTTTTTCCCCGTCGTTTAAACTGGCCACCGCAGCGCCGCCGTCGATGCCGGCACGGTGGCACACTTCGTCCGCCACACACGGGCTGATGCCTGTATAGGTCATATAGATGGCTTTTGCCGTCTCCACCGGTTTTTTACATACCAGTGAGAGAAACTGCTCTTCCGTGGCCGTAAGGGGATTCTGTTTTTCCTGGGTGGGGATAAAGTACGTTCTGCCCGGCAGCACTTCCCGCACGGAACTGACCTGGGCGGATACGTGTTTGATACTGTCTATGATTTTCTGGTTTTCGTCCATAAAAATAATATTGCTGTGCTTGCCCATGATCTCGATGGTAAGCGTTTTATGGCGCATGTCTCCCAGTTCGTCCAGATGTTCGATTTCAAAATGAATGATCCGTTCCATCTGTGGCTGCCATATTTTTACAATACGTCCATTGGCGATATGTTTGCGCAGCAGCATGCAGAAATTAGGCGCAGTCATGGGACCCGGCCTGTTCGTATCTGTCAGGTAAATTAACGGCAGGGAAGCGCTTGCCGATAAAAACAGCCGTTTCTGGCCCGTCTGCCCTTTTAAGGTAAGAAGCAGCGCATCCTTCTCCGGCTGTGCAATTTTTGATATACGTGCCGGCAGCACGGACTGGTTTAATTCAGATACTAAATTAGCAATGACGATTCCATCAAAAGCCATGTTTAAAAACCTCCCTGATTCGTTAGGATTTTCAGAAACAATATTTTCAGAAGCAATAAATTCAGACTGTCATTAAATCATTGCCTGAAATGAATGATTTATTATAGCACAGAAAAAACCTGTTGAAAATAATTATATTTTCTGATCCGGTAAATATCACACGGCTGTGAACCGGAAACGTTTTTTCCGCCGTCTGTTGTCCGCCACGTATTTACCACAATCTGCCAGTTTAACACCGGAAAAACCGGACATAATAGACTATGTAAACATCACAGTTTACAAAACAGTTTACAGACACTTAGGATAAAAGGAGGCAATTATTATGAGTAATCATTCTAATCAGAGCGCAGTACCAGAAGCAAAGGGAGCATTGGACCGTTTCAAATATGAGGTCGCAGACGAACTGGGTGTACCGTTAAAGCACGGCTACAACGGTGATCTGACTTCCCGTCAGAATGGTTCCGTGGGTGGTTATATGGTGAAAAAAATGATTGAAGCCCAGGAAAAACAGATGGCAGGAGGCGAATCATAGGCATTATGATACCGGATTCTGTCATACAATAAAAACTGAAACAGAAAAAGCTGGTACCGGGTAGTATCCCTGTATCAGCTTTTTCCGTTATCAGCTTTTGCTGTTCTTTAAATGCTTTCTTATGTGTCATACACAAATCCGGTCAGATATTGAAAAGCTCCGGCTGGTCATTTTTATACTGTGCCAGTCTGCGGCGCAGTCCCTGGTGTTCCGGATCCGCCAGTTCCCGGTCCTCAGAGAGGATCTTTGCGGCTTCTTCTGAGGCCTGGCGCAGTACGGAGGCGTCCTGATAGATGTCCGCCAGATAAAACAGCATATCGCCGCTCTGACGGATGCCAAAGAAATCCCCGGGGCCCCGCAGTTTCAGATCTTCACTGGCTATCTGAAAGCCGTCGTTGCTTTTATTCAGAATCGCAAGCCTTGGATTCTCTCCGTTTGTACTGGAAGTATCCATCATAATACAGTAGGAAGCGGCTTCCCCACGGCCTACACGTCCCCGCAGCTGATGAAGCTGGGCAAGACCGAAGCGCTGGGCGTCTTCGATCATCATAACCGTGGCATTAGGCACATTTACGCCTATTTCCACAACCGTGGTGGATACCAGCACCTGGATCTGGTTTGCCGCAAAGGCTTCCATGATGTCATTTTTCAGCTCAGGTTTCATTTTTCCGTGGAGAATGCCCACCTTTATATAATCCGGAAGGGCCTGTTTCAGCTTTTCGCTGTAATCCATTACGTTTTCCCCTTCCATCTGTTCACTGGCTTCTACCAGCGGACAGATGACGTATGCCTGATGACCTGCTTCCACTTCCTTCCGGATAAAATCATAGGCTTTCGAACGGTAACCGGTACCCGTCACACAGTTTCTGACCGGCAGCCGTCTGGCGGGCACTTCGTCTATGACGGATATGTCCAGATCCCCGTACAGGATAATAGCCAGCGTCCTTGGAATGGGCGTTGCGCTCATGACCAGGATATGGGGACTGTTGCCTTTTTTAAAAAACGTTTCCCGCTGGCGGACGCCGAAACGGTGCTGTTCATCCGTCACTACCAGGGCAAGGTTGTCATACATGGCCCGTTCCTGTATCAGCGCATGTGTGCCGATAATCATCGCATTTGCGTACAGCTGCATCCGGTCATACACCCGCCGTTTCTGTTTCGCCGTCATGGAACCGGTTAAAAGAAGCACATGGATATCAAGCCCGAACAGCTCACAATACCCGGTAAATGTCTCGTAATGCTGTCTGGCAAGCACTTCTGTAGGTGCCATAATAGCTGACTGGTATCCGTTTGCGGACATGAGATACATGGCAAAAAAAGCCAGGATCGTCTTGCCGGACCCTACGTCTCCCTGAATCAGACGCTGCATAATATATGTACCGCACAAATCCGACTGTATTTCGTCCATGACCCTCCGCTGGGCTTTCGTCAGCCCATAGGGCAGCTTTTCATACAGCGGGGCCAGCAGATGTTCTGTTTTCAGCGGAAACTGGTTTTCGATGTTCTGCCCCTGCTCCTTTCGCAGCCGCATGGACAGCACAAACAGGAAAAATTCGTCGAATACAAGCCGGCGGCGGGCATTTGCCAGCGCATCCATATCCGCCGGAAAATGCATTGTGGCTACAGCTTTTCCATAATCCCGGAAGTCATACTTCTTTCGGACCGCTTCCGGCAGGTATTCTGTTAATGGTATGTCCTCCGCCATGACCTGCCGCAGTGTTTTTTTGTACAGATTGTTGGTAAGACCTGCGGTAAGGGCGTATACCGGCTGCAGGGAACCAGACAGGGCATCATACTGCGCCGGCGTATAGATGGCGGGCTGCTCCATGGTCAGCATGTAGTTTTTTCGCTGTATGGTTCCATACAGGATAAAGGTCTTTCCGGAAACAAGTGTACTGCGTACATATGGCATACGGTACCAGACAAATTCCATCCGCACATCCTGACAAAGTGTCTGGTATACAGCCACCTGCATGGTCCTGGTACGTTTTATCGTCACCGGACCATTGACCAGCAGCGTGACTGCGCATTTCATACCCTCCTTCGCTTCACACACGGATACTGGTTCCGGAAATCTGGCATATTCCCGTGGAAAGCGAAGCAGCAGATCGCCGGCTGTGTATATCCCGGTTTTCTGAAATAACTGTTCTGTTTTGGGGCCGACGCCTTTGATGCTGCGGACAGGCGTTGTGATATCCATGGACGTCTCCTTTTCTGTTTTACTCTGCAGATATCATATAATAGTAAACCGGCTGTCCGCCATACTGGACTTCCACTTCCAGACTGTCATATTTTGCGGAAATCTTATCCGCCAGTCCGGCCGCGGTATCCTCATCCACATTTTCCCCATAATAAATGCTTACAAGAGCGGTATCCTCACCGATCATACAGTCTGTCATATTAAGGGTCACCTCTTCCAGATCACGGCCCACTGCCAGAATGGACTGGTCACCGATTCCCATATAATCGCCCTGGCGGATGTCCTTATCGTCGATCACCGTATCACGGACCGCATAGGTGACCTGTCCGGTTTGAATATTTCCGGTTTCTTCAGTCATGCGCTGTTCGTTTTCACTGGCAGACTGTTCCGGTATATAGCTGATCAGTGCGGCGATCCCCTGGGGAACTGTCTTTGCCGGGATTACGTGCACCTGTCTGTCTTTTGTAAGTGACGCAGCCTGGTTTGCCGCCAGAATAATATTTTTATTATTTGGCAGTACAAAGATATGGTCCGCCGGAATCGTTTCAATGGCGTTTAAAATATCTTCCGTACTCGGATTCATTGTCTGTCCGCCTTCTATTACCACGTCCACGCCCAGTCCTTTGAAGATTCCGCTTAAGCCTTCTCCTGCGCAGACCGCTATAAATCCGGTTTCCCTGCGGGGTTCTTCCACGGTCACGTTTTGTGTATCCGGGTTTTTGTCCATACGCTCCGCAGCCTGTTTCTGCGCCAGTTTCTGAGCGTCTTTAATCAGACGTTCCTGATGTTCTTCCCGCATATTGTCTACTTTAATTTTACTTAAAGAACCATGTTTCAACGCTTCCTGAAGGGCAAGTCCAGGATCATTGGTATGTACATGGGTCTTTACGATTTCGTCGTCCGCCACCACTACGATAGAGTCACCAATGGATTCCAGAAAAGATTTGTATTTTTGCTCAGCGTCGTCTGAAAATGGATGATTAAGTACAACGATATATTCCGTACAATAACCAAATCTGATTTCCGCTTCGGTTTCTTTTGAAATTTTTGTAACTGTCGCTGAGGCTTCCGCTTCGATGGTATAGTCGATTTCCCTGCCTGACAGTGCGTCACAGGCCCCCTGTAAGATAACCACCAGTCCCTGTCCGCCGGAATCCACAACGCCAGCCTGTTTTAATACCGGCAGCATATCCGGGGTCTTTTGCAGCACAAGCTGCGCCTCTTTTATGACCTCGTCAATAAAATAAACCAGGTCGTCCGTCTCTTCCGCCAGCTCGGCAGCCTTGTCCGCACCGCCTCTTGCCACGGTGAGAATGGTACCTTCCTTTGGTTTCATAACAGCTTTGTAAGCGGTCTCTACGCCTTTCTGGATGGCAGCCGCCAGTATCGGAACAGTAATTTCTTTTTCCTTACTGATCACTTTTGTGAACCCACGGAAAAGCTGGGATAAAATAACACCGGAATTTCCCCTTGCTCCACGCAGGGAACCAGATGCGATTGCCTTTGCCACTGAGGACATGTCCGGTTTTTCCAGTGCGCTGACTTCTTTCGCCGCAGACATGATCGTCATGGACATATTGGTGCCGGTATCCCCGTCCGGTACCGGAAATACGTTCAGTTCATTAATCCACTCTTTTTTTGACTCCAGATTTTTTGCGCCGTTTAAAAACATTTTTGCCAGAACCACAGCATCTATCGTATTGATTTCCAATTCCACGTCCTCCTTAATCAATCACCCGGACGCCTTCAACAAAAATGTTGATCTTTTTAATTCGCATCCCTGTGAATTCTTCTACCCGGTATTTTACCGTATCAATCAGATTGCCTGTTACCGTATTAATACTTACGCCATATGAAATAATGACATGAAAGTTAATCGTAATCTCATTTTTTTCATCAACAGACACATTAATACCATGGGTAAGGTAATCTTTTTTTAATAATTTTACAATACCGTCTTTCATATTAACCGCAGCCATGCCTACAATCCCAAAGCATTCCACTGCCACGGAGCCGGCATAAGTCGCAATGACATCATTGGCAATGACAACCCGGCCATACTCATTCTCAAACTGTCCTTTCATAGCGTACCTCCAATCATATCTGCCAGTGGTTAAAAGATATTATAACCATTTTTTACAAAAAAGAAAACATCTTTTTACGATTTCTGAAAAAAAATGAAAAATATTCTTGCATTTAGGTTTTGCTTTTGATAGAATAACCATGTCGTGAGTCTGATATGTATGTAGGACTTAATTTTGTACAAGGAGGTGCTGAAATGGCTAAGTGTGCAGTCTGTGGAAAAACCACTGTTTTTGGAAATAATGTGAGCCATTCACATAGAAGGACTAACAGGAAATTTAAACCTAATCTTAAATCAGTAAGATGTATCGTAAACGGTGCAAGAAAAAAACAGTATGTCTGTACTGCCTGCCTCAGATCAGGTAAAGTAGAACGGGCATAGTGGGAATATCCGTTGCCGGGATAACGGTAAAAACACAGAAAACATGTAATGACAGTAAAAAGCTGTCTGTCCGGACCGTACAAAGCGTTCTGGCAGGCAGCTTTTTATTGCCCGCAGGCGGAGTATCCGGCAAAACCGGATGCTTCAGCGCCGGATTTACCTGCAAAACATATTATATCCGCAGATCATTAAAAAACCTATGACCATCAGCGCAATCCATAGTTCCGGAATAAACAGCATAATCAGCATTCCTACCGCTATCCAGAACATCGCAAATCCACATATCCTTCTCATACTTCACTTCGATTCTGTCTGTAATCCGCGGCACAAAACCCGGCCGCCTGCTACATTATATGCAGCAGGCGGCTGGGTTTTTCATAAAATTACCAGTTCCGGAACAAATTGTGTGTCTGCACGGTGTTTAAATACCGTTTTATTCTCCCAGGGACTGTTCCAGCTGGTTTTCCAGTTCTTCGGCAGCCATTTTCTGCGCCTGTGCGTCCACCGCTGTTTTTTTGTCCTTAGATGTAAATTTGTTTACAAAGTCCGGTATCATATCCAGAATCTTTGTGATTCCATCCTGGTTTTTCACATTTACGAGTTTTGTTGTTCCATTCTGAATAACCAGCACGGCGCTTGGCGTAATTTTGCCTCCCATACCGCCGCCGCCGTTATTTTTCTTTTCTCCGGTAAACGCTCCGGCGGCTACGCCAAAAGACACGTCCACCAGCGGCAGGATAATCGTATCCCCGATATGCACGGCTTCCCCCACCACAGTTTTTGTGGTAATAAAGCTGTCCATGCCTTTAAATAATGATGCTACGGTAGAACTGAAACTATTGTCTGACATATGCTGTTTTCCTCCTGTTTTCTATGATTTCTGTCACTATTTTTTTCTATACAGTAAATGATCCATAAAATTGATCTGAAACGATCTGTAACATATGATTCAATATCAATAACCGGTCATGGTTTATCTGTTATCCGCAGATTCTGTACAGATTATCCGCTCCTGCCCATAAGCCGGCGCATACACCCCATGGCGTTTTTGTCACGCAGCATCCGCAGACAGCTGATCAGAAAGACCGTCACTGAAATTTTACCTTTCATCATTAAAGAACCAGTGAAATATACAGATTCCGATTCAAAATCCGGCACAATCCTGCATGGGTACCGGTATATCACCGGCAACAGACTCAGTGCGCCCAGCACTCTTCCGGTAAGAGAAGGGTCCGCCAGGGAAAACGAAAGATCCGCCTGTAATTTCTGTGGCCTGTAATGAGTGAACAGGTAACAGATTTCTTTCCATAGATGAAGCGCCGCACTCCGGTTTGTCTCATCGGTAAATTCTTTATGAAGCCGGCTGAGTCCGGAACCTTTGCTGGATTTACCGGCGGATTTTTTTCCCCCGGATGCGGTAGTTTTTTTTCTGCGTTCTTTTAAAGTTTCTTTTTTTAAAGTTTCTTTTTTTGAACTCTCTTTCTTTAAAATTTCTTTTTCGGAAGCGGAATTCTTTTTGCGCTTATTTGCCGGAGGCTTCGTTTTTTGCCCGGAAGAAACCTGTGTTCTGTCATTTCCCGTCTTTTTTGCCGGAACATCTTTTGTGAAAGTTTTCAGCTGCCGGGGGATTCCGGCCATTTCGTTTAATTCATCTGGTCTGTCACTTTCAGCAACCGGCTCCTGGTCTGTTTTTGTCTGCCGCTGTCCGGAATCTGTCTGACAGGAGTCTGTAGTATGCTGCGCTTTGGCGTTATTTGCTGCTGTCCCTGCTTCGTCCTGCCCTGGTCCGTTTCTTTTTTCCGTTGCCTCTTTCTTTTTTCCGTGCGGGTGGCTGCGGCTTTTCTTCCGTTGTCTGAAACAGGCTGAAAGCTTTTGCGGGTCAATGCCTCCAAGCCGTATCTGATACCGGAATTTCTCATGATCATATAGAAATGAAACATGAAATATATGCATAAGCCAGGTAAAGGTAAGCCGCATATCAGGTGTTTTTACCGGATTGCGGATTACCGGATGTTCTGTTATGCCGGCTTCATCCGTATTCTGTGCGGATACATGATAACGCACTGGTACCAGTAATACGAGCAGTATGATAGCCAGAAGCAGTAAAAACAGAATCAGCGCTATCCATCCGGCTATTTTCAGCAGCAGAAGCAAAAACAGGCCGGCTGATTTTATCATATCCTGTCACCTGCCTTTTGTTTCTGTTTTAATACAAAGCCACGGATTTCAAAACCGCCGGTCTGCCGGTATACATCTGTCACGATATCCGCAGCAGTCCTTAATGATTCTTTATATCCCCTGGCCAGGCCTACCACATACATCCTGTGCACGGGATAATGCTTTTGCGGCAATTCCCTGGCTGGTATGATTTCCAGCAGACCGCTTCCGTATCTGCACAGAATAATGATATATATATCAGGAAGACCTGCCCTGTGCTCAATCTTCCTTTTCAGACGTCTGATCTTTGCATCTTTCTTAGGGATACTTTCCCCAATATACAAATTTTCATACCAAATCATGCAAGCTCCTTACGGCATCCGGTAATCATTAACAGAATTTCATTTTTATGGGTTTGTGGTATCTGAAGAAAGGACTGTTATCAACGCTGTTCCAACAGTCCTTTTGTGTGCCGGCAGATTCTGTGAGAATTTACCGTGTGCCTGCGTTTTTTTGGAAAACCGTTCCGCCAAAATGCCTCAGAAATACTTTTTGCTTCCCCAGAGATTACATTTTTTCAGACTCAGATATTCATTATAAGCCTGTTCCAGTATCTGTTTTTCATTCGAAAATTTTAACAGATGGTACGCTTCATGAAATTTGTAATAACCGGAGTCAGCAAAATACTCTTCCCATTGTGGTTTACTGTAATAACTGTCCGCCATCATCAGATACCAGTGGACTTCCTTCTCCACTGTATCCTCCGGTACATTAAATGAATATTGGCTTGTGCCAACATATTTGATAATCGCTGCATTAACGCCGCTTTCTTCCAAAACTTCCCTGGCTGCTGTCTCTTTATAATCTTCTCCTTCTTCAACAGTACCCTTTGGAAGAACCCATCCCTCATACTTATTTTTATAATTTTTGTAGAGTAACAGAATTTTACCACGGAATATTACCACACCACCACAACTGGTTGCTTCTATCATTACAACACCTCCTGATGTGGTCTGGCAATGAAACTCAGATAGCTGTGGCCAGCCATTTATTTCCATTGCCTGTTAATACTAATGAGTAGTATACCCCTTTTCGCACTTACATGCAAGAAATTCATGATGTTTTTTATAACTACGACAAATTTTAAGTGCAGTTCACATCCGTGCCAGAACCATTTTATCACAATGTCACTAAATATTACCGACAAAACCATTATAAGATTCAATTGCAATTTCATGCACATATTGTTAACATGATTTCAACAGGAAAGGGGAATCACAAATGCCCTCAAAACATATGACATCAAGACAGCAGGCAATCGTCAGAATACTGACTGCCATGGCGGGAAATCCTGTCACCATCGGGGCGGTATCCGAAAAGCTGGGCGTTTCATCCCGTACGGTTCTCAGGGAACTGCCTGCCATTGAGGCATGGATGGATGAAAATGACTTCACCTTTACCCGCAAGCCCGGCGTAGGTCTTGCCATTGAAGAAGACGCCGCCACAATCCAGCTGTTAAACGATCTGATGAAAACACAGCAGTCTGATTCGTCTTACAGCCAGAAGGAACGCCGGCGCCAGATTCTCGGAGAACTGCTTTTTCTGCGGGAACCGGTAAAATCTTATGTATTTTTATCCCGGTTCCAGATTTCGGAAGGCACCCTGGCAAGAGACCTGGACGCACTGGCCGGATGGCTTGACGCCTACAAAATACAGATTTCCCGCCGTCCCGGCGCCGGAATCTTTCTAAAGGGCAGCGAAACCGCTTATCGCCAGGCGATTGCGGGCGCAGCGCTGGAGTTTATGGGTGACGGTGAGATTTTAAAGCTGCTGCGCAGGTCGGATGACGCCGGCGCTCCATCGTATCAGCCGCAGGAGGAAACAGCCGGATCAAAGCTGTTAAAAAACCGTCTGTATCAGTTTATTGAGCCACAGGTTATTACTTTTGTGGAACAGATTCTTTCTGAAACTGAAAAGAAACTGGATATCCGCTATACCGACAGCGGTTACATGGCGCTGATTGTTCATCTTTCGCTGGCCATCCGCAGGCTGCGCTGCGGGGAAAAAATCGAGATGGACCCTCTGGAGTTACAGTCACTGGCGAAGCTGCCGGAATTTGCGGTTGCCAGTCAGATCGCTGGTAAAATCAGCAGTAAATTTCAGCTCGAAATCCCTGCGGAAGAAACTGGTTTTATAACGATGCATTTATCCAGCGCCAGGATCTGGCCCCGGTCAGGCCGCCCACGCAGCCAGCTTCAGACTATTAATACCAGGCAGATTGTCCTTGCGATTGTAGAAAGTGTGGAACAGCAGCTCGGGCTTTCCTTTCACACCTGTACCCAGATGATTGAGGAACTGACCAGTCATATGGATTCCATGATCAGCCGCCTTTCCATGAATATACATCTGGAAAATTCACAGGGGGACACGATCCGCCAGAAATACCCTGCCATTTATCAGGCAGTGGAACACGCCTGCAGCCTGCTGCGGGAACGTCTGTTTATTGAAAATATTTCCGCTTCGGAAATCACTTTCGTTACAATGCATTTTGCTGCTGCCGCTGAAACACTGCGTGCAGAGCAGAAACAGGTGGCGGTGGCGGTAGTCTGTCCCAGTGGAATGGGAGCTTCCAGAATGCTGGCGGCAAACCTGATGCGTTCTTTGCACAATGTGGAAATCCGCCAGATTATGTCCGCTTTTCATCTGGACCCGGAAAAGCTGCGGGAAAACGGTATCGACCTGATTATTTCCACGGTTCCTCTGGACCTTGATTTTCCTTCTATCTGTGTCAGTCCGATTCCGCAGGCGCAGGATATGCTTGTTATTACAAATGCCGTTGAATCCATAGGAGCGGACAGGGCAAAAAAATCACTGACAAAGCCGCTCCTGCCGGATACCAGTAATGAGATGACCTGGGAGGATATCCGTTCGTTTACACGCACAGGGGAAGAAATCTCCCAGCTGCTGGAACATTTCCGGATACAGGAAATACCCGCCATACAGGGACCGGAAAATCTGCTGGGGCTGGCTGCCGGAATCTTTGCGGAAACAATTCTGGAGCGCCAGATTACCGGTCAGGATCTTGCACGCCGGGAAGAGGTGCAAAATACCTTTATACCAGAACTGGGGATCTACCTGCTCCACTGCCGCACAAAAGCGGTACGCCACTGCCGGTTCGGATTTCTGCTGTTAAAAGAAACTTTTGCCACAGAAAACGGAACTGTCCGGGGCGCCATACTGTTGCTGGCGCCGCAGTCAGAATGGAACGAATGCATTGAAGTCATCAGCCGTATCAGTGTTCTGTTAGCGGAACAGCCGGATTTTCTGGCGGCTCTGTTACGGGGGGATCGTGACGAAAGCCGCAGGCTGATGGAAAAAGCACTGGTACGCTTTTTCCAGAACAAATTATTAAATAGAAAAGGAGAAGAAACGTTATGAAAGCTGCAGCACAGAAATTTGGTAAATTTCTCTCCGGAATGGTCATGCCGAATATCGGCTCATTCATCGCATGGGGATTTATTACCGCACTCTTTATTGAAGCCGGATGGCTGCCAAACGCACAGCTGGCATCCATTCAGTCGCCAATTCTTACTTACCTGCTTCCAATTCTGATCGCCTCACAGGGCGGCAAAATGGTGGGCGGCGACCGTGGGCGTGTTATGGGCGCCATTGCCATTATGGGATGTATTGTAGGTGCGCCTGATACGCCGATGCTTATGGGTGCCATGGCTATCGGCCCGCTGGCTGGTTTTGTAATCAAAAAATTTGACGAAGCCATGGACGGTCATATGCCTGCCGGCTTTGAAATGCTGATCAACAACTTCTCAGTTGGTATTTTCGGTATGCTGATGGCGATCCTTGGATATTATGTCATAGGACCGGTTATGAGCGCAATCCTTGCGGTTTTAAGCGCAGGTGTGGAAGCTCTGGTAAATATGAGCCTTCTTCCTCTGGCTGCCATTTTTATCGAACCGGCAAAAGTACTGTTTTTGAACAACGCCATCAACCAGGGTGTATTTACTCCAATCGGAATTACCCAGGCGGCAGAAGCCGGAAAGTCCATCATGTACATGCTGGAGCCAAACCCGGGTCCCGGCCTTGGCGTCCTGCTGGCATACATGATATTCTCCAAAGATAAAATGACAAAAGATTCTGCTCCCGGCGCTATTATTATTCATTTCTTAGGCGGTATTCATGAGATTTACTTCCCGTACATACTGATGAACCCGATGGTAATTGTGGCTCCGATCGCAGGTAATATCTGTGCCATCCTGTTTTACATTATTACAGGCTGTGGTCTGGTAGGCGCACCTTCTCCTGGTTCCATTATCGCGTTTATGGCCATGAGTCCACGTTCACAGATGCTGTTTACCATGCTTGGCGTTATTATTGCCACTGGCGTTTCCTTCGTCATTGCCAGTCCGATTATAAAAATGTCCGGCGCAAAGAGTCTGGAAGACGCCCAGGGCAAAATGGCTTCCATGAAAGCGGAATCCAAAGGTGTTGCCACTGCCGCAATTACTTCCGGCGTGAAAAAAGCTGCCAGCGAAGTAAAGAAAGTTGTATTTGCCTGCGACGCAGGTATGGGATCTTCCGCCATGGGCGCCACCAAGTTCCGTAACCGTGTGAAAGGAGCACGTCCGGATCTTACTGTTATAAACACTTCCGTGGATAATATTCCGGCAGACTGCGATATCGCTGTCGTACAGGCAACACTCGTAGAACGTGCCATGAAATCCGCACCAGGTGCGCAGATGGTTACTATCGGCAACTTCCTGGCTGACCCGGCGCTGGACGCACTCTATGCGCAGCTGACCACAACAGAGGTCAAAGCTGCCGCACCACAATCTCCTGCTCCGGCGCAAGAGACAAAAAAACCGGCAAACAAAGTATTAATCCGTGAAGGTATCAGGTTAAACCAGAAACCAGTCACAAAAGAAGAAGCCATTCAGGCTGCCGGCGAACTGATGTGTGAGCTGGGTTACGTAGGACCTGCTTATGTAGACGCCATGCAGGAACGTGAAAAACTGGTTACTACTTATATGGGTATGGGCATTGCCATTCCACACGGCACTACCCAGGCAAAAGGAACCGTAAAGAAGACAGGTATCGTCTGCTTCCAGTATCCGGAAGGTGTACCGTTCGGAGATGAAAAGGCTAATCTGGTATTCGGTATCGCAGGTATCGGGGATGAGCACCTGGATCTGCTGGCTAAAATCTGTGAAGCCCTGGAAGATGAGGAAATTCTGGAAAAAATGAAAACTACCAGTGATGCGGACTGGATTTTAAAACAGCTCTCTTAATAACTGTGTGATTCAGTTCCCAGAACAATACCGGCAGGAATGCACAAAAACAAACCAGTACTCCCCTGCCCGCCCACAACAGAACAAAGAGGCGGCAGGTGCGGGTTCTGTGAAATTCAGTAACATCATAAAAAAACAAAAAATACATATAATTATGAAAGAAAGAGGTGCGTTACTATGAAAACAGCAATTCAATTTGGCGCTGGCAATATTGGTCGTGGATTTATCGGCATGCTGCTCTCCCAGGCAGGTTATCATGTTGTTTTTGCGGACGTAAGCGAGGTAATTATCAACCGTCTGGCAGCTGACAAAGGTTATACTGTACATGTTATGGATACGGAAGTTGAAGATGTGCCAATTACAAATATAACCGGAATCATGTCCAATGGCGAAGAAATCGTGGACAAAATCGCTGAGGCTGATATCCTTACTACAGCTGTGGGACTCCGGGTGCTTGGTTTTATAGCCCCGACCATTGCGCAGGGTATCCGGAAACGGTGCGCAGCCAATAATCAGACGCCGTTAAATATTATCGCCTGCGAAAATGCTATTCGTGCCACATCCCAGTTAAAGGAACATGTATACAAAGAGCTTTCAGAAGAGGAAAAAGTTTATTGTGAGACTTATGTGGGCTTTGCGGACTGCTCCGTAGACCGTATTGTGCCTCCGGTGCGCAGTGAAAATCCGGTGGATGTGGTTGTGGAAAAATACTGTGAATGGAACGTGGAAAAAGCTGCTTTAAAGGGAGATATTCCGGAAATCGCCGGCATGAATCTGGCTGACAATCTGATGGCTTATATTCAGCGTAAGTTATTTACATTAAACACCGGGCACTGCATCACTGCTTATACTGGTATTCTGGCAGGATGTAAAACAATTGACGAAGCCATTTCCAATCCAAAGATTT
Organism: uncultured Eubacterium sp.; assembly: GCA_947642745.1. Classification (GTDB taxonomy): domain Bacteria; phylum Bacillota; class Clostridia; order Lachnospirales; family Lachnospiraceae; genus Eubacterium_J. The sequence continues at coordinate 3,761 of CANRTU010000045.1, read as the reverse complement.
TTGAACTGGTGAAAGCTGCCATGACCCAGTCTGGCGACGGCCTGATCAAAAAGTTTAATTTTGATAAAGACGCTCATTACAAATATATTGATAAGATTATTAACAGGTTTAAGAATCCGTATCTGCAGGACGATGTAACCCGTGTAGGACGTGAACCGCTTAGAAAACTGTCTGCGGACGACCGTCTTGTAAGTCCGCTGACCACTGCCCTCTCCTACGGACTGCCGGTAGATAAATTATTCTTGGGCATTGGCGCCGCATTACGTTACAACAATCCGGAAGATGAACAGAGTGTACAGCTTCAGGAAAAAATTGCCGCAAAAGGTGTGGCAGCCGCTTTTGCTGAAATATCAGGAATTACAGACCAGAATGTTCTGGATCAGGCAGCCGTTGCTTACGAACAGGTTGTTACACTGTTTTAGTAAAAACAGCCGGAGGGAATGCTTATGATTACAAAAACAATAGCGCTTAAAGCAGATGATTTTTTTCATGCCCGTCCGGCGGCACGGATTGCGGCGGCATCAAAACCCTTTGCCAGTGTTACCATGATCGTGCTCGGTACATCTGTGGCTGATACAAAAGATTCCCTCTCCCTAATGCGGCTTGGTCATCCAAACGGGGCTTCCATAGATCTGATGGCTGATGGTCCGGACGAACAGGACGCACTGGAAGCGGTTTCAACAGCCATTCAGAATGAATTTGCATAACGTTGGGTGCACAGATTATCTGGATGGAATGTAATCTGATTATAACAGATATTTGTTTCAGAATTGTTTTTATGATTATGCGAAAAGCGTGACACAGACTTAAAGTATTATGATATCTGCCCCATACTTAAGAGGAAACGGTATGGGGCAGAATTTTTTTGAGATATCAGATCAGACCAGACCGGCCATGGTCGGCAGACCCATACTGACAAAAGGTACATACGTAACCAGCAGAAGTCCTGCCAGAATAGCGATATAATACCAGATCATATATGGCAGCGTCTTTGCCAGTGAGGTCCCCCCTACTTTGATCGACACAAACAGCGTATTGCCCACCGGCGGCGTGATATTTCCGATACAGAGGTTATATACCAGTACCAGACCGAAGTGAATCGGATTCATGCCAAAGCTTTTTACAATCGGCAGAAACAGCGGTGTAAAAATAAGAATCGCCGGCGTTACGTCCATAAACGTACCTGCCACCAGCAGGATAACGTTCATAATCAGCAGAATCACAATTTTATTATCTGTCAGCCCCAGCAATGCGGCGGAAACTGCCTGTGGAATCTGGGTAAATGCCATAATCCATCCTAAAATATTGGATACGCCAATTAAAAATACAACCATACCGCTCATCTTCGCACTATCTACTACAATATCCCAGAAAGATTTCAGTGTAATATTCCGGTAACAGATGCCCAGAATCAGTGCGTATACAACCGCAATTGCAGAACCTTCTGTAGCGGTAAATATACCGCCTACAATACCACCAATAACTACGACGATAAGAGAAAGTGCCGGAATTGCCCGAAGGGTGCAGATTCCCAGGTTCTTCCAGTCGAATTTTTCTGTATTGCCTGTATATCCTTTACGCAGGGCAATGATAATACCAACTGCCATACAGCAGACTGCCCACAGAATACCAGGAATATAACCGCCCAGAAACAGGGCTGCCACCGATGTACCGCCGGATGCCAGCGAGTAAGTAATCAGGGCATTGGACGGTGGAATTAACAGTCCGCTTGGTGCCGAAGCTCCATTTGTAGCCGCACATAGCGCCGGATCGTATCCCTGTCTTTCTTCCCCTTCTTTTACCATGCTGCCTACTGCGGCGGCCGCTGCGGAAGCAGAACCGGAAATTGCCCCGAACAGTGCGTTTGCGCCGGCATTTGTAACTAAAAGCGCCCCCGGGAATTTACCAAGAATCGCCATAACAAAATCCACCAGTCGTTTTGCGATACCGCCCTGGTTCATCAGGTTACCTGCCAGTATGAAAAACGGAATTGCGGTGAGACTGAATTTGCTCATTCCCACAAAAGTTCTCTGTGCCGCTGTTACCACCGCTACGTCCAGGGAAACCGTTCCCAGGATCGTTACCAGGGACGAAATACCAATCGCATATGCGATCGGAACCCCGAGAGCCAGCAGTATGATCAGCACGATTAAAATAATAAATAACGATTGTATAGCCATTTATGCCGCACCCTCCTTTTCTTTCAGAATATCCACGATGTTCAGTGACGTATAAATCATGTTTAAAATACCGCACAGTGGAAGTACAATATAGAAAATGCCAATCGGAACGCCCAGGGAAGAAGTCATCTGTCCCATGGCCAGATTTGCAATCCGGATACCTCCGTAAGCCAGAATGATTGCGGAAAACAAAAATGCCGTTACTTCACCCAGACAGAGCAGAAATTTCTGTGCTCCCGGACCAGTGCGCTCCACCAGAATCGGAATATTCATATGTCCCCGTTCAGATGTTACAATAGAAGCTCCAAGCAGACTCATCCAGGCAAACATATAGGATACCAGTTCTTCCGACCAGGAAGACGGATTACCCAGGACATATCTTGTAAATACCTGCCAGCAGGTCAGAGCAACCATCACAAGAAAACTTCCCCCCGCAAGTATATTTAACAAAGCTGTCAGTATCGTACGAAGCTGTTTCATGTATCAGAACCTCCTTCCGATGATCCCCCGGAATATGTCTTATTATATTCCTGGATAGCGTCATAAAACTGTCTTAAATCCGGATACTGTTCCAGAATGGATTCATGCATTGGAAGACAGATTTCCTGGAACGGTGCCGTATCAGGATACATAAACGTCACACCCTGCTCATTTTCCGCTCTTTCCTTTGCCGCTTCCACTGCCTTTGTCCACTCTTCCCGCTCTACTTCATTGACAATGGCAAATCCTTCTTCAAAAACCTGACGGTCTTCTTCCGGAAGGTCATACAGAAACGCACTGTTGCCGATCAGGATATCCGGTATCATCTGGTGCATGTCATAGGAATAGTATTTACACACATCTCCGTGTCCATTGGATGTCAGCGCCATTTCGTTATTTTCAGCGCCATCAATAATTTTGGACTGTAAGGAGGTATACACTTCCCCGAATCCCATCGGAGTTGCTGATCCTCCCAGCAGACGCATCATTTCCACGTTCGTAGGCGACTGCTGTACACGGATTTTCAGCCCTTTTAAATCCGACGGGGATTCGATAGGGGTGTTTACTGTATAAAAGTTTCTCGTTCCTGCGTCGATCCAGGTGACCGCCTGAAATCCGGCCTTTTTCGTGGATTCAAAAATCGGTCCGGTTATTTGCGGATCATCCATGGATGCGTGGTATGCCTCACTGGACGCAAACAGATACGGCATATTAAACAAGGTGTAATTGTCTGAAAAAGTTTCCAGAATTGAATTGCTGGCCACACAAAAATCAATGGCGCCGGTCTGGGTCAGCTGAACCATATCAGTCTGTGATCCAAGCAGCTCGCTGGGAAACACTTCCACATTATATTTACTGCCCAGCTTACTTTCCACATATTCCTCAAATTCCAGCAATGCGATATGCGTCGGATGATCCGTAGCCTGATTATGTCCGATACGGACAATCTTCTGACCAGAACTTCCTCCGCCACAGCCTGCCAGAGCTGCCATGAGTACTCCACTCAGTGCGGCTGTCAGTACTCCGTGAAATTTTTTCATACTTTTTGCTCCTCGTATAATAAGTTTGTAAGCAAGAAAAACAGCTTACAGGCTTATTCTT